>CAZIDN010000004.1:0-132457 GCA_964537875.1 uncultured Eubacteriales bacterium | reverse complement strand
TCGGGCTGCAAATCCGTGGTTTTTTTGATCGGGTCCAGCGCGGCGTTGAAATCCTTGAGATACATATAGCAAATGCCGATGTAGAACCAGCCCATGGCGTTTTCCGGCACGAGTTCGACATTCTTCTTGAACGGCTCGATGGCTTCTTTGTATTTCTTCAGGGTGTAATAGCAGAAGCCGATCTGGAGATAGGATAAATCATAGTTCGGGTTGATGGCCAGGACCCGCTTAAAGACATCGATCGCTTCCTGGTATTTCTGGGCTTTTTGATATTCGTAGCCCAGGTTGTAGATCGCCTGCTCACTTTTCGGGTTGAGCTCGACGAGCTTATTGGCGGCCTCGATCGCTTTGATGGGCTGCCCGGCCTTGTCATACATGTTGAGAATATAGCCGTAATACGAGCCGGCGCTCTTGGGATCGACCTCAGCCAGGAATTTAAACGTTTCCTCGGCTTTATCGAGTTGGCCGGCTTTCTCATAAGACTGGGCCAGGTTGAGGTTGATGTTCAGGCTGCGCGGATCAGGCTTCAAAGCCTCCAAGAAGGCGGTGATCGCGGCGTCGAACTCGTTGGCCTGCATCCGGCTTTCGCCGAGCCGCCGGTAGGCCGGCCCGGGATTGTCCGGTTTGAGGCTCAAGTACTTCTCATAGGCTTCGGCCGCTTTGACAAAATCGCGGGCGTCCTTATACGCATCGCCGAGAGCAAGAGTCGCCTCTTTGTCGGTCGGATCCAGTTCGATCGCCTTTTCCAAGGCGGGGGCCGCCTCGGCCGAGCGCTGCATTCTGACATAGATCTGTCCTAGGCTGGCGTAAGCGGCGGCCTTCTTGGGATCGAGCTCGATCACTTTTTTGTAGGCCGTGACCGCATTCTGATAATCCCGCTGGGTGTTATAGACGGTCGCCAGGATCGTCCAGGCTTCCAGCGAATTGGGATTGGCCTTGGCATATTTTTCCAGGTTCTTCTGGGCGTTGAAGGCATCTCCCATCCACGCATAAAGCCGGCCCGCCAGCCAGGCGGCCTCCAGGCCTCCCAGATAGTCCTCCGGCTGCCAGCTCTTAAAAGGCGTCATTTTGGCCGTCTTGGGCAGCGCTTCGATGGCATCGGCCGGGACGATGAAGCGCAACCTCTTGTCCATGATGATCATCATCCCGACGACTTTTCCGCCGGCATCGACAACAGCTCCTCCCGAGAACGTATCCGGTACAGCCAGCGATGATTCCCAGACTTTTTGATTGGCCGCCGTTTCGAAGGATTTCCTCAAGGCGCCGTCGGCGATGATGATCTCACCCGCTTCGTTGGCCCCGACGGCGAACACCTTTTTGTTTTCGGCGGAATCATCCGGCGTGGCCAGGGGCATGATTTGAACTTTGCCATCGATCCTGATGAGGGCCAGGTCCAGGTTCTTATCGACGGCGATGACGCCTTCGACATCCACTTCTTTTTTTCGATAATTGAAGGCGACGCAGCTCGCAGCCTGGCTGACGAGATGATAGCTCGTCGCCGCGATTTTCTCCGTCAGGACGATGGCCGAACCTTTGCCGATCTCCTGCTTCTCTTTCCCGTAGACCACCAGGTTGATGACCCCCGGGCTGCACTGGGTAAGAAGCTTGGCCAATTCTTCGCTCTGGCCGAATAGAAGAGAACCGGAAAGAAAGAGGCCGATACAGGCGATGATCGCTTGTCTTGTCTTATGCGCCATGATTCCTCCTGATCCGTAACAAAATCATCGAATAACCATTCCCTGTATTCAATATTTACACCTTGAAAAATATTCTGTCAAATCCTATCTTTGATCCGGATTGACAAAAGGAACCGGCTCGGGTAGCCTGGGACACAATGAGACTTTCCAAGAAAGCCTCGCGTCTTTTGATCCTGGCCGGCGGACTTCTGTTTCTCGCCGTCTTTGTCTTCAAGGCCAGGTTCGAGATGGCGGATTTCGAGGTCAACTACAACGCGGGAAAGCGGCTGTGGCTGGGTGAAACGCTGTACAGGACCGCCGATGAACATTACCAGTTCAAGTATCCTCCCGCGAGCGCTCTGCTCTACCTTCCTCTTTCTTTTCTTCCCCTTTCGGCCGCCAAGGCGATCTGGTACGTCCTGATTCTGCTCTGCATGGGATTGTTGATCGTTCTTTCTTCAAGGCTAGCCGATCCCGGAGGCGAAAAAAGGCCTGTTCTTATCGTTCTCTCCGGCGCCGTGTTGGCCAAATTTTTACTCCGGGAGCTTGAGCTCGGCCAGATCAACGCCCTGATTTCGGCCATTCTTATCCTGATGGTCTGGATTCTCGTCCGGGATGAACAGAGCCTTTCTCCGCCTCGGCAGATCGCGGCCGGGATTCTCTGGGGCCTGGCGACGGCCTTGAAGCCGTACGCCCTGATTTTTTTCCCCTATTTTCTGCTGAAGAAGAAATGGCACTCGCTGTGGCCGGGTTTTCTCTTCCTAGCCCTCTCCCTTTTCGTGCCCACGCCCTTTTATGGCTTGCCGGGAAACATGGCCGTTCTCCGGGAATGGACGACGAGCCTTTCCCGCTCGACGCCGGCCCTGTTGAATTCTCAGGACAATGTGTCCCTGCTGGCCTTTCTTGTCAAGTCGACAGGAGATCAACGCCTCTCCACGCTGATTTTTGCCGCCGGGCTGGGGTGCCTGGCCTTCTTGGTCTTAATCTTCATCCGGAAAGGGAAACAGGTGGCCTCCCCTCTCCTCTGCGAGGGGGCCCTGCTTCTCGTCCTGATTCCGCTTATTTCACCGCTGGGCTGGGATTATACATTTCTATCTTCGATCCTGGCCGTCGCAGTCATCATCAAAGACTTCCATTTTTTTCCAAAAGCGGCAAGGATCGTCCTCGTCTGTAATTTCCTCGTCATCGCCCTGTCCATCTACGACCTCCTCGGCCGGACATTTTATGCTGTGTTTATGTCCTGGTCCGTGCTGACTATCAATTTCTTGGTTCTCGTGGCCGGGCTCTTTTATTTGAGGTTTGAGCGGCGCCGATGACGAGGAACAGGATTCTCTCGGTTTATCTAGCGACGCTCATCGGAATCCTGGCCTGGCTGGGAGCCATCGTCCTTGCGCCCTATCTCAGAAGCCGCGGGGTCCCGCTGGGGAGGTTCATATACTTTTGTTTCTCGCCGGTCTGCCATCAGATTCCAGGGCGGTCCTTCTCTGTGTTCGGCTATCCGATGGCGGTCTGCGCTCGGTGCCTGGGCATCTATTTCGGGTTCCTCGCCGGAATGGGTGTTTATCCGTTGCTGAGGGGATTTTCTAAGATTCAGCTGCCTAAAATGAAAATATTCCTGGCCGCCTCGTTGCCCATCGTTGCGGATACGGCCGGCAATCTCTTGGGCCTCTGGGCGACAGCCAATGTTTTCCGCCTGGCCACGGGCATTCTATGGGGGACCATCCTGCCTTTCTATTTTGTGACCGGTTTGGCCGAGCTTGCATCACGCGGTAAAAAATGCATAGAATAAGAAGAGAATGAGGAGGCGAGAATGAACGGTCAAAAGCCCAATGTCTTCATGCCTGCGCTTGTCGGAGGAGCGGTCGCAGGGATTCTCTCAGGGATTCCGCTCGTCAACTGCCTGTGCTGCCTGTGGATTATCGGTGGAGCCATGCTGGCTTCCTACCTCGCGGTCAAGGATTCTTCGGTCTCTTTAAAAGCAGGTGACGGTGCCGTGGTTGGAGCGTTTACCGGGATCTTCGCGGCCTTCATTCGATTATTCTTAAGCATACCATTTCGGTCTGTCGAATTCGCGCTTTTCCGAAAAATCATGGAACGGTTAAGCGAATTTGTCCCAGAAACGACTTCCGAGTGGAAGGATATTTTTAGCCTGGGTGCAGGTCCCATTTCTATGGCCGGGCTTTTGCTGGGGCTCGTATTATCGGCAGCCCTCTTTGCCGTCCTCGGGGCATTGGGAGGAATCATCGGCATGGCCCTCTTCGGCAAGAAGACCGCGCCTCCCGGCCAAGGAACAAAAAATGAAACTCCTCAAGACGCAGGTCATCGTCAATCCTGAGTCGGCCAAAGGACAAACGCGGAAGCGTTGGCTTCTGATTAAGGAAGGGATCCGCAGTTTTATCAAGGAATTCAAGTATGAGTTCACCGAAAAGCCCTTTCATGCCATCGAGCTGGCCCGGGCCGCGATCAAAGACGGAACGGAGCTCGTCATCGGCGTCGGGGGCGACGGGACTATGAACGAGATCGCCAACGGATTCTATGAAGAAAAAAAGATCATCAACCCGGAAGTTGCCCTGGGGATCGTCCCGTCCGGAACCGGCTGCGACCTGACCCGAAGCCTGAATATTCCTTCCAAGCTCAAAAATGCCATGGAAGTCATCACCCTTGCCCCTTCCAGCCCGATGGACGTCGGAAGAGTGACTTTCAGATCCTATTCGGGCGAGATGGTGGAGCGTTTTTTTCTCAACGTCTCCGATTTCGGCGTCGGCGGCGAAGTCGTTCGAAAAGTCAACGAGAAGCGGCTGGAACGGAAAGCCTCGTCCTACGTGAAATGCCTGATCTCGACCATGGTCCAGTATAAGAACAAGCACATCCGGATCCGGGTGGACGGCCGGGATCTGCCGAGAGAAGAATATCTTATCGGCGCCGTCGCCAACGGGCGGATCTTCGGCAAGGGGATGAAGATCGCCCCCGAAGCCAAACTGGATGACGGCCTGTTCGATTTTGTCTGCGTCAAAGGAATGAAATTCCTGGAATTCTGTCGGCACGGCTGGAAGATTTTCTTGGGGACACACCTCACCCACCCCAAGATATTCCTGATGCGAGGCCGAAAAATAGAGGCCGTTCCGGACGAGAACGAGACCGTTTTGATAGAGTTGGATGGAGAGCAGTTGGGAACGCTGCCGGCGAGATTCGAAATCCTTCCCCGGAGCCTTTTGATTAAAGGCTATCTCTAGTCTTTTCCCGCTCCCTTCAGAGACGCATAGCGAATATCATTCGTCACCCGGACCTTGCCGTCGCTGTCAATAAAAGAAATGATTTTTCTTGTCTTGGGAAGCAACGCATACGTCGCCATGACATGGTTGATATAAGTCCTGGTCTCGGGATAGGGAGGAATCCCATTGTACTTCTTGACCGCCTGCTGGCCGGCGTTATATGCGGCCACGATGAGCCTGTCCCTGCTCTTCTCTTTCGCGTAGAGCTTGGTCAGGTCTTTTAAATATCGGACTCCCCCTTCAATATTCTGGACAGGATCAAACACGTTCAGGACGCCGTATTGCTTGGCCGTCTCCGGCATGAGCTGCATGAGCCCAAGAGCCCCTTTGGAAGAAACAGCGAAGATGTTGTAATTGGATTCATGAAGAATGATGGAATGGACGAGCGAAGGCTCGATGTCGTGCCTTTTGGCAATCTCTTTGACGTGTTTGTCGAACGGCAGGTTTTTCGAGAGGCCGGCCGTGCCCGCGGCCCTTGTTTCCAGAGGGATACAGGCCAAGGCAAAGATGACTAGCAGACGGCAAGATACCTTATGGCTCTTCATGAACGCTTATATCATGAGCAAAGTCTCTGTAATCTTCAATACCCCTTAGGGGTGATTTTTTCGCGCTCTTTTCTCCCCCCCAGCGGTCATGGCCAAGGCTGTTAACTAAAGTTTTCTCTCAATGACAGACAGGCTTTCCTCGAGGGCTCGATCGAGCCCGTCGGCCTTGGTCCCGCCAGCTTGGGCAAAATCGGGGCGTCCCCCTCCCCCGCCTCCGATGAGCGGCGCCGCCTGCTTGATGATGTCGGCCGCTGATATCCGGCCCGTCAAATCCTTTGTCACACCGGCGACGAGAAAGACCTTGTCCCCCTTGACGGAGCCCAAGAGGACGATCCCGGATTTGATTTTCTGCTTGAGCTTGTCCGTCAAATCCCTGGTTTCCCCAGGGTCCAGGTCTTCCATTTTCTGGACCCAGACGGAGGTCCCTTTGATCCATTGGATATGGTCTTCGGGCTTTTCGGATTTCTGATGGAGAGCTTTCTGCTTCAAGGCCTTGATTTCGTGCTCTTTTTCTTTAAGAAGCTCTTTGAGCTTATCGATCTGGGTTAAGAGGTCCTTCCTTGAAGTGTTTAGAGAGAGCTGGGCTTCCTGGAGAAGGGCATCCGTTTCTTGGATATATCTTATGGCTTCTTCTCCGGTCAAGGCTTCGATCCTTCTCATCCCGGCCGCGACGCTCGTTTCCGAGACGATTTTGAACAGCCCGATCTCCCCGGTCGAAGGCGCATGGACGCCGCCGCAAAGCTCCTTGCTGAAATCGCCGACCGTCACCATCCGGACCTTTTCTCCGTACTTTTCATCAAAAATGGCCATCGCCCCTTCCTGGACGCCGGCCTCTAAAGTCGTTTCCTTTATCATGACGGAAATGTTGGCCTGGATTTTCTCATTGACGAGGGTTTCGATCGTCCGGATTTCCTGGGCGGAAAGCTGGGCAAAATGGGTAAAATCAAACCGCAGCCGGACGTGAGAAACAAGCGAGCCGGACTGCTTAACGTGGTCTCCTAAAACCTGTCGCAAAGACGCATGGAGAAGATGGGTGGCCGTATGGTTGCTGCGGATCGCTTTCCGCCTGGGCAAGTCAACGGCTGCTTCCACTCGGTCGCCTTCTCTCAGGACTCCCGAAAGGACCTTAATCTTATGGCTGATGATCTCAGGGATCGGAAAAAACGTATTTTCCACGAGCCCGGAGAAATGGGGATTTTTCCACAACCCCGAGTCTCCCACCTGTCCGCCGGCTTCCGCATAGAACGGCGTCACATCCAGGACGGCCTCGCCTGAAGCCCCTTGACGAAGCTCGGGGACCCGGGCGCCGTCTTCAAAGACGGCTATCACCGTAGCTTCCGCAACCCGGCCCTGGTCGTATCCGACATAATGAACGCTCATGCCTTTCAGGCTTTCATAGGCTTTCCGTTCTTTCTGCAGGAAATCCCCTTTCCAGGATTGCCGGGCCCTGGCTTTCTGTTTTTCCAACGCCTGTCGAAAACCCGGTTCATCGATCGACAGCCCTTCTTCCAGGGCGAGCTCGGCGGAAAGGTCGAGGGGAAAACCGAACGTGTCGTACAGCTTGAAAAGGGCTTCGCCGGCAAGCCTATTCGATCCGGCCTGCTTGGCTTCCTGGACATAGAGCCCGAAGGTCCGTAGGCCGGAGGAAAGAGTCTGAGAAAACCGTTCTTCCTCGGCAAAACAGATTTTCGAGATAAAATTCAGAGAGGCGAGGATCTCGGGGTAGGCGTCCTTCATGACATCGCTGACCACCCCGGCCAGTTTGAAGACAAACGGCTGATCGATGCCTATCAGATTGCCGTGCCGGAAAGCCCTCCGGATCAAGCGCCTCAGGACATAGCCGCGGCCGTCGTTGGCCGGCATGATCCCGTCGCCGATGAGAAAAGCGATCGCCCGGGCATGGTCGGCGATCAACCGGACCGAAATATCGCCCTCATCCTGGCCGGGGTATTCCCGGGAAGAGAAACGGCAGATCTCTTCGATAATCGGCCGGAAAAGGTCCGTGTCGAAATTGCTCGTCCTGCCCTGAAGAGAGGCGGCCATCCGCTCCAAGCCCATGCCGGTGTCGATCGAGGGCGCCGGCAGCGGATGCATGACCCCCTTTTCGTCCTGGAAATATTGCATGAAGACCAGGTTCCACAGCTCGATATACCGGTCGCTCCCCTTCTCGATCAGGAGGCGCGGCTCGCCTTCTTCATAGGCAGGGTCCAAGTCATAGTGGATTTCCGAGCAGGGGCCGCAGGGCCCGGTTTCTCCCATGGCCCAGAAATTATCCTTCTTCCCTAGGCGGAAGATCTTTTCTGGAGGGACTCCGGCTTGTTTTGTCCAAATGTCAAAGGCCTCGTCATCCTCTTCATAAATCGTCACAAAAAGCCGATCCTGGGAGAGTTTGAAAACGTCGGTCATGAGCTCCCAGGCGAAAGCGATGGCCTCTTTCTTGAAATAATCGCCGAAAGAGAAATTCCCCAGCATCTCGAAAAACGTGTGGTGTTTGTTGGTTTTTCCGACCTGTTCCAGGTCATTATGCTTGCCGCTGACCCGCATGCATTTCTGGACCGTGGCCGCTCGCTTATAGCTTCGCCTCTCCAAGCCCAGGAAGATGTTTTTGAACTGGTTCATCCCCGCATTGGCGAATAGGATGGTCGGGTCGTCCTTGGGCAGGAGAGAAGAGCTCGGAAGGATCTTGTGGTTCTTTTTGGCGAAGAAGTCTAAAAAGACCTCACGGATATTCTGCGCCTTCATTTACCTCTCTTCTTCGGAGGCCTTTTTCTTCCGATCGAGGGGGCTCATTTTCTTTTCCATATCCTCCAAAGCCAGGTCTAGGGTGGACTGGATGCCTTGGACGCGCAGCTGGAAATTGTCGGGGCTGGACGAATAGCGCAGCCCTTGCTCGAAGGAAATATAGCCCTGGGTATAGAGCTGGTAGATGGACTGGTCGAATGTCTGCATGCCGTATTGCGAAACGCCTTGGGCGATGGCATCCCGGATCAGAAAGTTCTTTTCCCGGTCCAGGATGCAATCCGCGATGTAGGGGGTCGTGATCATGACCTCGACGGCGGGGACGCGCCCTTGGCCGTCTTTTCTGGGGATCAGCCTCATGGATATGACCGCCACCAGGATGCTCGCCAGCTGGATCCGGATCTGGCGCTGCTGGTGGGGCGGGAAGACGGAAATGATCCGGTTGATGGTTTCGGGCGCGTCCAAGGTGTGGAGGGTGCTGAGGACCAGATGGCCTGTCTCTGCGGCCAGCATGGCGGTTTCGATGGTGTCCAAATCGCGCATTTCGCCGACGAGGATGCAATCCGGATCTTCGCGCAGGGCTGCCCGAAGACCTCTCGAGAAGCCCTTCACATCGCTGCCGACTTCCCGCTGGCAGATCGTGCTTTTCTTGTCTTTATGGAGGTATTCGATGGGGTCCTCGATGGTGATGATGTGCTGCCGGCGGTTGGTGTTGATGAAATCGATCATGGCGGCGAGGCTCGTGGTCTTGCCGCTTCCCGTCGTGCCGGTCACCAGGATGAGGCCGCGTTCGTAGTTGGCGATCTTCTCCAAGACCTCCGGAAGCAGCAGCTCGCGGATCGTCTTGACTTCGAAAGGAATGAGCCGGAGCGAAATGGCCAGCGAACCCCTCTGATAAAAGATACTGCCGCGGAACCGCCCGAAACCGGGCAGGCTGTAGGCCAGGTCGAGGTCGAGGTCGTCTTTGAGCTTTTTCACTTGGTACTCGTTCATCATCTGTTTGGCCATCTCTTCAAGGTCCTTGGAGGTCGAACGCGGCAACTGCCGGAGAGGGACGAGGGTGCCGTGGATGCGGAATTGCGGATAATTCCCGACTTTCAGATGGACGTCGGAGGCGTCCATCTCGATGGCGACTTTTAAAAGGTCATCAATAATCATGGATTGTCCTTTTTGGTTAAACGGTAATATACGTTAACCATTCAAATTTATCGGGCCTTTCAGCCTTGAGAATCCCGAAAAATTCTTCCTGGAGCCTTTTGACGACAGGACCGCGGCGGCCGCCGCCGATTTGGATCTTATCGATCGACCGGATCGGCGTGATTTCGGCCGCCGATCCCGTAAAAAAGACTTCGTCGGCGATATATAACATCTCGCGCGGGAGGGTCTCTTCGATGACTTTAAACCCTACATCCCTGCCCAGGCTGATGACAGAGTCGCGGGTGATTCCCGGCAGGACCGAAGAGGAAAGAGGCGGCGTGTAGATGTGGCCATTCATCACCAGGAAAATGTTTTCGCCGCTGCCTTCGCTGATGTGGCCGCGGATGTTCAGGGCGATCCCTTCGGCGTATCCATCCAGCTTGGCCTCCATTTTGATCAGCTGGGAGTTCATGTAATTGGCGCCCGTCTTGGCCAAGGCCGGGAAAGAGTTCGGCGCCATTCTCTGCCATGTCGAGACCTTGACGTCGACGCCTTTCTCCAGAGCTTCTTCGCCGAGATACTTGCCCCATTCCCAGACCAGGACGGCGCAATCGACGGGGTTGGGAAAGGGATCGACGCCAAGAGCCCCGTAGCCTCGGTAGACGAGAGGCCGGATGTAGCATTCTTTGAGCCGGTTGGCTTGGATGGTCTGGATGATGGCCTGTTTGAACTGCTCGGGCAGGTAGGGAATCTCCATCCGGTAAATCTTGGACGAATTATAGAGCCTCTTGGTATGAGCTTCCAGGCGAAAGATGGCCGTTCCCTTGGCATTTTTATAAGCGCGGAATCCCTCAAAAATCGAGCTTCCGTAGTGGATGACGTGCGAGGCCAGGTGGATGTTCGCCTCTTTCCAAGGGACCAGCTTGCCGTTCATCCAGACAATTCCATCTTCTCTAAAAGGGCTCATCGAGGACTCCTTTTGAAAAATATGAATGAGGCCAAGATGCTATCTTACCCATAATCCATTGTTCGAGTCAAACATTCTAGCTTAAACCGATTCTCCGCAATACGGGCAATTCTTCGCCCGCAGAGGCAGCGGCCGTCGGCAGTTCCAGCACTGCCCTGAGACGGCTCTCTCCCGGGCTCTGATTCTCCCCAAAATATCGTCGATCTCGGCCTTCCTGGGTTTATCGCCTTTGATCTCGGAGATGTGCCTGATGATCTCGAAAGGCCTCTGGTAGCGGTCTTCGAGCTTGGCCGCCAGGCATTTCATGATGATCTCATCGAGCTCTTTAGGGATCTTGTTGTTCCTTAACCGGGGCGGCGTGATTTTCCCTTCTTGGGCCTTCTCCAAGATCTTGAAAGGATCCGGGTCAAAAATCGGCGGCCGCCCGACGATCATTTCGTAAAGGATGCAGCCGATGGAGTAGATGTCGGAGGCATATGTGGCCTTGCCCTGAAACTGCTCTGGGGCCATGTAGGGCGGAGAGCCGATGCGCGTGGTGGCATAGGGGACATTGCTGAGCCAGGCAGATGTCCCGAAATCGGTGATTTTCAACGTCCCCTCCTCCGAAACCATGATGTTGGAGGGCCTCAAGTCGCGGTGGATGATCTTGCTTTTATGGGCATGATCCACCCCCGCAGCGATTTGTTTGATATAATCCATGGCCTGGTCGATTTCCAGGATCTTTTCTTTCTGAAGGATTTTCTCAAGCGTTTTTCCCCGGACATACTCCATGACCATGAAAAAGGTGTGGTCCTCTTTCTCGGCCGCGATCATCCGGACGATGTTGGGGTGGTTCAGGGCGGCTTGGAGCCTGGGCTCTTTCAGGAGCTTGTAGAGCTCGGTGGACTGCTTGTGGGGAACCTTGATCGCCACCTTGATGTCGAGCCAGGTATCCTTGGCCAGAAAGACCGAGCCGAACCCTCCGCTTCCCAAGGAACGGATGATTTCGTATTTGCCGACTTTCTGCCCTTGAAGAAACATGTCAAGAATCCTAAAAATGTGAGCGGATCGCCATCGCCCGGTATCGGGCCCCCTCTTCATCACAAAGCCAGATCTCGTCTCGGGGCCGGAGCCGGGCGACTTTGCTCAGATGATGATGCTCGCGGCCTTCAAGGCACAGCCAAGGCCCGCCGGCCAGGCTTTTTTGGATGAAGAAATGGTTCGATGTCAAGCGCCGCTCTAATGGACGAGATTTTTGTTTTTCTGGATATCGATCTTGTCGAGCCGCTCCAGTTTTTCTCCGCGCAGCTCGGCCAGCTGCCGGAGAAGATTCCTCTGTTCTTTACTGATGTCGGCCGGCGTTTGGACAAGGACCTTGACGAACAAATCTCCGGTTCGTCGGCTCTCCAGGTCCCTCATCCCCTTTCCCCGCAGGCGAAAGACTTCCCCGGACTGCGTCCCCGCCGGTATCTTCAGGCTTTCGTTTCCGTCGAGGGTCGGGATTTCCGCGGTGATGCCCAGGGCGGCCTGGGCGAAGGAAATCAAGATCTCGCAGGATAGATGCTGGTTTTGGCGTTCGAAGAAGGGATGCTTCTTGACCCTGACCGCGACATAGAGGTCGCCGCGAGGAACCCCTCGCTCACCCGCCTCGCCTTCACCGGAAACTCGCAGTCGCGAGCCGTCTTCTATGCCGGACGGGATTTGGACCTTCAGCGTCCGTTTCTGGCGGATATGGCCGGAGCCCTTGCACTCTTCGCAAGGCGCCGTGATCACCTCGCCTTCGCCGCCGCAGTGCGAGCATGTCCTGGCCACCGTGAAAAAGCCCTGCTGGTGGCGGATCTGGCCCCTGCCTCCGCAGGCCGGACATGCGGCTTTCCTGGCACCCGGGCGGAGTCTTGTCCCTTGGCAGGAGGGACAGAATTCGGCCCGGTTGAGCGAGATCTCCTTTTCGATACCCACGGCCGCCTCTTCCAGGCTGATATCGATTTCGAGCACCAAGTCCCGGCCTCTCTGGGGAGAGCGCCGCCGCTGCCCGGCCCCGGTCCCGAAGAAATCCCCGAAGCCGAAACTGAATCCGAAGAAGTTGCCCAGGATATCCTCAAAATCCTCGAAGACGGACGAATCGTAGCCCGAGAACCCGGTGAAGCCCTCGCCCCGGAGGCCATCATGGCCGAACCGGTCGTACGTCGCCCGTTTCTGGGGATCGCCGAGGACGCTGTAGGCTTCGGCGCCTTCCTTGAATTTTTCCTCAGCCTCTTTGTCACCCTGATTCCGATCGGGATGATACTTGAGGGCCAGCTGACGGTAAGCTTTTTTTATCTCTTCGGCGGAGGCGCCCCGCGAGACGCCGAGGATGTCATAATAATCCTTTTTTTCCATTCGATGTCGTTTCCTTGGCTTCCTTTTCCCGTTCTCTCACCACGATGTTGTTCAGCTCTTCCCGGCTGAGCCCGGACGACGGCTGGATCAGAATTTTCTGTTCTCTGGCCGAGGAAATATCGCGGGCCGAGACCTTGACGATGCCGTCCGCATCAATCTCGAACGACACATCGATCTGGGGAACTCCGGCCGGAGCCGGGGAGATCCCGACCAGGTCGAACATGGCCAGCGATGTGTTTTCGGACGCATGGTGGCTTTCCCCCTGCAGGACGTGGATCCTCACCCGCCGCTGGTCATGCTCTACCGTCGTGAAGGGCTTTGTCCTTTTTGTGGGAATGGTGGTATTTTTATCGATGATTTTTTCAAAACCGTCGTTTTCCGTCTCGATCCCCAGGGAGAGCGATGTGACGTCCAAGAGAAGGACCAACTCATTGAGCTCGCCGCGAAGGATTCCCGATTGAATGGCCGCCCCCATGGCCACGCTCTCATCCGGGTTGAGCTTGTCATTGGGCTCTTTTTGAAAGAACTCGGCGACCCGTTTCTTGACCAAGGGCATCCGCGTTTGGCCGCCGACGAGGATGACATCCTCGATCGCCTCGGGCTTGAGCCCGCTTTCCTCGATCGCCAGCTGCATCAGGGGTATGGATTTTTCGACGAGGTCTTTTGTCAGCTCTTCCAGGAGCGATCGGCTCAGCGATTTGCGCAGGTGTTTCGAGCCGACGGCATCGGAGCCGATAAAAGGCAGGTTGATTTCCGTTTCCAGGGTAAAGGACAGCTCGCGCTTGGCCCGCTCGGCGGCCTCTTTGATTCTTTGAAGGGCGTATTTGTCCGGGGAGATATCGATCTTGTGGTCTTTCCTGAATTCTTCCAGCAGCCAGTCGACGATGCGCCGGTCGAAATCTTCGCCGCCGAGATAGGAATCGCCGTTCGTGGCCAGGACGTGAAAGACGCCGTTGTTGATTTCAAGGATGGTGATGTCGAACGTACCTCCTCCCAGGTCAAACACGGCCACAGCTCCGGCCTTCTTCAGGTTGAGGCCGTAGGCGAGGCTGGCCGCCGTCGGTTCGTTGATGACCCGTAGAACATTGAGGCCGGCGATCGTGCCGGCGTCTTTGGTCGCCTGTCTCTGATGGTCATCGAAATGAGCGGGCACGGTGACGACGGCATCCTTGACCTCCTCGCCGAAGTAGGACGCGGCACAGGATTTGAGGTATCCCAGGATTTTGGCCGATATTTCCTGGGGCGTGATGAGCTGGGACCCGACCTCGATCAAGATGTCTCCGTTGGGCGCCTCGGCGATTTTATAGGGCATCCGCTGGCGCGCTTCGCTCACCTCCGGCGAATTGTATTTCCGGCCGATCAGACGTTTGATGGCAAACAAGGTGTTCTCGGGATTCGTCACGGCCTGCCGCATGGCCAGGTTTCCGATCAACGTCTCGCCCGAGGACGTGAAGCTGACCATGGATGGCGTGGTCGGAGCGCCTTCGAGGTTGGGGATCACCTTGGCCGATTCCCCGATGAGATAAGCCATGCAGGAATACGTTGTACCCAGGTCGATGCCGATGACGTGGCCCATGTTAATCCTTTTTCGGAATGATCACCTTGACCAGGGACGGGCGGAGGAGTCTGCCGCTGAGAGTGTAACCCTTCTGCAGCTCTTCCCCGACGAGCGGTTCCTCAACCTGGTCGGATTCTTCGGTCAGGACGGCTTGGTGAAAATTGGGATCGAATTTCTTTTGGACCGCCTCGATCGCCTCCACGCCGCGTTTCCGGATGAGGTCGGTGAATTGCTTGGCGATCAATTCGATCCCTTCCTGAAAACTCTTTCCATCGGTCTGGTCCTTGTTCTTGAGGGCCCGCTCGAAATTGTCCAGGACGGTCAAGATCTCCCGCAGGAACTCGCCCAGGGCGAATTGATAAAACTCCTGTTTTTCGCGCTCCAGCCGTTTGCGGAGATTTTCCATTTCGGCGACGGCTCTCATGTATTTATCCAGGAGGGCTTCGTTCTCCTTCTTGAGATTCTTGATCTCGCCATCCCGTTTCTTCAGCCTGTTCTTGAAGGATTTCGCCTCATCATGCTCGGGCTTTTCCGCTTTCTTGTGGTCTTTGGCAGGCTCCTTGGATTCCGGCTTCTTGGGGAGCATCGCTTCTCTCAGGGCGGTATCGTCCTCATCGGGGATTTCGGAAATCTCGTAGATATCGTCTTTGACCTTGGAATCTTCAAAATTCATGGCAATTCACCTTGTCACTGATTTTGGCTGATGGTCTGGCTCAGTTTCCTGGCCACATTATCGACCAGCGGAATGATCTTCTTGTAGGGGATGCGCTTGGGGCCGATGATCCCCAAGGAGCCGAGCACCTGGAGCTTGTCCCCATAATGGGACAGGACGAGCGAGCAGTCGGAGATGAGCGGCACGTTGGACTCCGACCCGATCAGGACTTTGACCCGGTCCAGGGCAATGAAATCCGAGAGAAGCTTAGCCAGGTTAGCCTTCTCCTCGAAGTTCTGGAAAAGGGATTTGAGCTGGTCGATATGAGACATTCCGAACTTGTCGATCAACTGGGCCGTTCCCTGAAGAATGATCTGACTCTCCTCCTCCTCCTGGAAGATGGACGCCCGAAGCAGGGTTATCAGCTTTTTGAAGGCGCTTTCGAACCTGGATTGGTACTTGGGGAGCTCGCCCAGAAGATAATCCCTGACCAAAAGAAGGTTTTTCCCATGGAAGTTCTGGTTGATGTAGTGGGAAGCCTGGTCGAGCTCGAGCTGGTCAAAATAGGCGTCCGAGGCGACGACCTCGGTCAAGACCATGTTGAACGATGTCAGAAGGATGATCATGACCTTGTTCTCGGCGATCTTGATGAACCGGACGTGATGCAGGTTGATCTTCGAGATCCGCGGGGAAAGGACGAATCCCAGGCTGTCGGAATGTTCGGCCAGGACGCGCGAAGCCTGATGGAGAAGCGATTTCAAGTCCCCCTTTTTCACCGAAAGCTCCCGGGAGAAGAGGTTCATCTGGTCGAGCGAGAGCGGGGCCTCTTCGAGGAGGCTGTTGACGTAAAACCTCAAGCCTTTGTCCGTCGGAACGCGGCCCGAGGAGGCGTGGGGCTGGGACAGGAATCCCAGGTCCTCCAGCTTGGACATGATGTTCCGGATGGTCGCCGGGGAATCCGCGAGGATCCTCTTTTGGTAGATGAAGCCCGAACTGATGGCTTTCCCGATCTTGAGATAGTTCTCGGCAATCGCGCTCAGGACGAGCTTGTCTTTTTCTCTCAAAATGAGGTTTTTCACGGCGTTCTCACCGAATTTTACAGGACTCCTGACCGGGTGTCAACGGCGGAGCCTTGAAAAGGATTCTCTCTCCAACGGGATTTTTCGGCGGATTCCAAAGCTCCTCCCCAAAAGCCTGTGGACAATCCATCCCGGCAGGGCAATGATGGTCTGCCTGATATGAATTAGAGAAGTCGTCTCATTTGTTCTGCTACCGGATTCGGATTCCGGCGTATCCGACGACTTCCCGATAATCGCCGGTTTGATCGCCCGACGTCGCGTATTTGATGAGTTCGGCCTTGTCCGCCCCGAGGTCGTTGGCCGCGACCAGAGCGGCCGCCGTCGGCTGAAAGCCGCACATGCTGATATCTTCCCGTTTCACGACGTCGAAGAGCCCCCGGGGATCAAGGTCCAGGACCTTTTGGATGGCCAAGAAATCCTTTTCCCGAGCTTCCTCGGCGCTGATATAGTGGCTCATATCCGTGCTGGCGACGATGAGCGTGTCCTTGTCGAGCTCCCGGATTCCCCGGGCTACGGCCCCGCCCAAATTTTCCAACTCGTCATACGAAGCCAGATAGGAGATCGAGATGGGAACGATGGAAAATTCCGGCTTGAAAAACTGGAGAAACGGAAGCTGGACCTCGAGTGAGTGCTCCTGAAGGTGGGCCGACGGGTCATCCCGCACGTATTTGGAATATTCCATGATCAGGCCGGCCAGGTCTCCGGCCACCGGCAGCGTCCCGAGCGGAGTCTCCCAGTCTCCCTCTGTCATAAGAGCAAATGTCGGGCGGATCGGCCTGTGACTGGGCGCCAGAAGGACCACCGTGTCGGTGATTTTCACAGAGGAATAGACGGCGCCGGCGACCGGTCCGGAATAGATAAAACCGGCGTGGGGCGACACGACGGCCTTGGCCGTCTCTTTTTTTTCTTTGGGCAAGACCATCTGGGCCAGCATCCGGCGCAGCTCGCCGGCGCGGGCCGGATAAAAATACCCCGCCACCGCTGCTTTTCTTCTCATGCCCCCTCCTTTCTCAAGGCTCTGTAGGCCTTCGCTCTTGCTTAAAGATGAGCCCATGCTCGCGGAGTTCATCGAGAATGGGCTCGTAGATCTCCGGCAGGACAGGGATCAGAACGCCTTTGGCCTGGACCTTACCTTCAAGGATGAGGCGCGTTCCGATCGCGGCGGGAAGCCCGACCGTTCGGGCCATGGAAGAATCGCCGTTGGGGATTCCATAGTCAACGAGCGTCGATACAATCTTCTGTTTTTTTGGACCGGGACCTGTCGCCAAAAAATCGTGCCGAAGAACGATCATGTCCCTCTCACCCGGCTGATAGCGGAGTTTTTCCAGCATACGCATCTCCAGAATATCCAAGGCGTTGGCCCGGATGAGCTCTCCAACGTGGCTCGGGATCAACGGGGACCGGCGTTCCCAGGGGTTTTTGTCTTCGGCTCGGATTCCGATGATATTCGTCATGACGGCGTCTGATATGGATAAACACGAAAGAATGAACGGATAATTATGGCATAAACGAACGAACCGGTCAATCGAACGGAGGCCGAGAAGAAGCCCTTTATTTTGGTCTTTTTAGGCATTATAATAAGCCCTCGTGATCCAATTCTTCAATACGCTCAGCGGAGGCAAAGAAACCTTCCGGTCCATCGTTCCGGGCGAAGTCAAACTCTATACGTGCGGGCCTACAGTTTATGATTACGCCCATATCGGAAACTTCCGGGCCTACCTCTTCGAGGATCTTTTGAAGCGATTCCTCCAATTCGCCGGTTACAGGGTCAGCCATGTCATGAACATTACCGATGTGGACGACAAGACCATCAAAGGGGCCGAGGCCCAGGGCGTCAGCCTGGAGCAATACACGGCGAAATTTATCCAAGCCTTTTTTGAGGATACCCGTCTCCTTCGGGTCGCCCCTGCCGATCATTATCCGCGGGCCACGGAACACATTCCCGACATGGTCAGGCTTATCAGGGGGCTCCTGGACAAGGGCTATGCCTATGTCAAAGACGGCTCGGTCTATTTCAGCATCGCCAAATTCCCGGAGTACGGAAAGCTGTCCAAGATCCGCACGGACGAGCTCCAATCGACGGAGCGGGTCGAGGACGATGAATATGAAAAGGAGAGCGCCCAGGATTTTGCCCTCTGGAAGGCCAGAAAAGAAGGAGAGCCATTCTGGGATACCGCCATCGGCCCCGGCCGGCCCGGCTGGCACATCGAATGCTCGGCGATGAGCTCCAAGTACCTGGGGGAAACCTTCGATATCCACTGCGGCGGCGTGGACAACATCTTTCCTCACCACGAAAACGAGATCGCCCAGTCCGAAGCCTATTCCGGGCACCCCTTTGTAAACTACTGGCTCCACTGCCATCATCTCATCGTCAACGGCGAAAAAATGTCCAAGTCCAAGGGAAACCATTTCACCCTCCGGGATTTGAGGCAAAAGCAGGCCGATCCTCTGGACATTCGCTTTCTTCTCCTCTCCACGCATTACCGCAAAGTGCTGAATTTCACGTTCGAGGCCCTGGACCAGGCCAAGGCTTCGGTTCAGAGGATCAAGGACTTTCTCTACGAGATGGAAACCCGAAGCTTTCCCGCCGGAGACAGCCCTTCCATCACAAAATTAATCCAAGAAACCCAAGAGAAATTCATCGGAGGCCTCGGCGACGACCTCAACATTTCCGTGGCTCTGACGGCCCTTTTCGAGCTCATCAAAAAAGCGAACATCCTGATCATGGAAGAAAAAATCCGGGCGGGTGATGCAGAAGCCCTATCGGCCTTCGTCTATCGTCTTGACGGCGTCCTGGCCGTTCTGCCTGCTAAACAGAAGGCATCGCTGCCGGAGGACGTCGTCAAGAAAATCGAGCGGCGGGAAGAGGCACGCCGGGCAAAACAATACGGGTTGGCCGACCAAATCCGCAAAGAACTCCTCCAGGCGGGCATCGCCCTCGAAGACACCAAAGACGGGGTTCGATGGAAAGCCCTCAAAAAGATAGGCTGAGCCTGGGCAAAACGGGTGAAGAAGCGGCCGTCCGCTATCTTAAAAAAAAGGGCTATAAAATCGTCGGACGCGGCTTTCGTCTTCTCCGGGGTGAGATCGATATCCTCGCCTACGATCGGACAACGCTGGTCTTTGCCGAGGTCAAGACGCGGACGAGCCGGGCTTTCGGTTTTCCGGAGGAATCCGTGACGCCGGCCAAACAGGCCCAAATCCGCAAGATCGCTCAGGGCTATCTGGCCAAACACCGCCTGGAAAACGTCCCCTGCCGCTTCGACGTGCTTTCCGTGATGATCGGGAACGATCGGCAGGTCATGATCCGCCATTTCGAGAATGCGTTTTAGAGAAGGATCCTATTTCTTGCCTGGGTTCGGATGGTCGGCTTCGGCTTGACCAACGTCCGATCTTATGGACGGCCGAGCGGTCGCAGGATTCCGCCAAAAGAGCCGCTACCGGCTTGCCCAGGACGGGATGAAGGACATCCGGGGCGATTTCGCAAAGGGGAACAAGGACAAAATTCCTGGCCGTCATTCGCGGATGGGGAATGACCAGATCGGGAGTGTCCATAATGGTATCTGCCGCTAAAAGGATGTCCAGGTCGATCAGCCGGGGACCGTTCCGGATCGTCTTCGTCCGCCCCTTTTTTTTTTCGATGGATTGAAGAAGGACCAGGAAAGCCCAAGGCGTACGATCTGTCTCAACCTCCACCGCCTGGTTGACAAACCAGGGCTGATCGGCCTTTCCGACCGGCTGGGTTTGGTAGAGAGATGAAGCTCGGAGAATTCTGACAGAAGCGTTTCTTAGATGGCCGATGGCCCGCTTCAGGTTCCTCCTCTTATCTCCGAGATTGCTGCCAAGGCTGAGAAAATATGTCATGAAGGATGCGGTCAGATGTGGAGAAGCCCGAATCTTCTGAAAACGCGGAGCACGGCGAATGTTATCCAGAGATGGTCCTCCAAGCTCGCTTTCTTGGCATCCGACTCCCAATATCCGAGGTGATTTTGTTTCGAGAGCAGCCAGTCCAGGGACTGGGAGATCATGGGTTGGTCAGCCGGAAATCCGATTTTGGACAAAGAATCGAGGCTGCTCAAGATGTTGGTCGTCCAGAACGGATAGGTCAGCTCTTCCCAGTGGGAGGCCGCCCTCCTGTCTTCATATTGATCCTCCTTAAAAAAACGGCTGAGAACAAGCTCCCCGGCTTTTCGGCATTCTTTGCTTCCCTTCCAGGTCGTTGATTCGGCCAAGGCCCGAAGGACTATGCCGGTGATGAAATGGGAAAAAGGCTTGGATTTATCGGGCTTGAAAGGACTCTTCTTGCTCCCGGAAAGCCGTTGGTAGCGTCGCTCGACCTGGTCTTTGCTGATCGTCCGGCACGGGATGGCCCAGCCGCCGTCCTTCTGCCGGGTCTTCAGGATCCAATGAAAGCCTTTTTGGATCCTGGCGTCTTTGTCCAGGGCATATCGGCAAAGGATTTCGAGAGTCAGCGCATGAAAACCGGGGGAATACTCGTTGGTGGCCGTCGCCCGGAAATCCCCCTCGGCCGTCTGGGATGAAAACAGGTAGTGGATCAAATTCCGGACCTCGTCGTTATCCAGCCGACATCCATAATCGTGAAGCTTATAAGCGTTTTTGAGCGTCTCGATCAGAAACTCCGGCTTGTTTTCCAGGTTGGGAACATTGGCCCTATCCTTGGGCCAGCTGCCGTCCTCCCGCTGGGCCGCCAGGATCCTGAGCCGCGCGCCCAGCTTCGAGAGATTCTTGAATTCCCTGTCCACGGGGACTTCAAGGATGTCCTTCTTCAGCCAGAACAAAATCGGAAGATTGCCCCTGGACAGGAGCAATTCAATGGCCTTGTGCAGACTGGGTTGATCGGACGGCATGGGCAGGTCGTATTTTATTTTATGACAAGTAGATAAACCTGTCAATTCGCCGGGCAGACGAGGAAAAAATAAATTTTCTTACACCGTTGGACAAAATTTTTGTATGATGATAGGGAGAGGAGGACGGCAGGCCATGAATAAGAAATGGAGCTGGCGCCTAACGATGTCCCTGGTCCTCATCGGGGCATCATTCATTGTCTATGCGTTTCACTATCTCGTTTTTCGCGACCTTCACCATATCTTTCTCTATCTCATCGGAGATATCGGTTTTCTCTTCATCAATGTCCTGGTCGTCACTCTGTTGATCGAACAACTTCTCAGCCGGCGGGAAAAATCGGCGATGTTGAAGAAAATGAACATGGTTATCGGGACGTTCTTCAGCGAAGCCGGGCTGGAGCTCTTGAAAAGATTCCCTGTATTTGTGGAGAACGCCTCCAGCCTGTCTCCCAGTCTGGAAATCCAGCCCCGCTGGCAGAAAAAAGACTTTCTCAAAAGCGCCCAGACCGCCCTAGATTTCTCTTACAAGATCCGAGTGACGCCCGCCGACCTCAGGGAACTCCGGACGTTGCTCGTCTGCCGGCGATCGTTCCTTCTCCGTCTCTTGGAGAACCCCAATCTGCTCGAGCACGACCGGTTCACGGATCTGCTCTGGGCCGTGTTCCATCTAGTCGAAGAATTGGAGATGCGAGGAGAAAGCCTGGAGAACCTTCCCGAGTCCGACTACCTGCATATCGCCGGCGACATTAAACGGGCCTATTCGCAGATCGCCAGCGAATGGC
Source organism: uncultured Eubacteriales bacterium (assembly GCA_964537875.1). Classification (GTDB taxonomy): domain Bacteria; phylum Acidobacteriota; class Aminicenantia; order Aminicenantales; family UBA4085; genus JAPKZH01. Next base: position 110,827 of record CAZIDN010000004.1, on the reverse strand, counting down.
TGGCCTACACGATGCATCTTAAGGAGAGCTATCCGTTTTTGTTTTCGCTGGCGGCACGAATCAATCCCTTCAATCCGAGCGCCTCGGCGGTCGTGCGCTGATCTCTCAGCCGCCGATCCGATTATCAGACTGGGCGAAAGGTGTCTTCGACCCATTCTTTGATTTTGTCCCTGACTTTTCTAAAGGCGGCCAGTTTTTCTTCTTCCGTCCCTTCGAACTGCGACGGATCTTCAAAGCTTTGATGCAAGCGGGCCCTGCCGCCTGGAAAAAAAGGGCAGACCTCGCGGGCGTGGTCGCAGACGGTCATGACATAATCAAAATTTTCATTGAGAAAGACATCCGCCATTTTGGAGCGTTGACCAGAAATATCGATCCCAACCTCAGCCATCACTCGGACTGCCAGAGGATCCAAGGCGCCGGGCACTATTCCCCCGCTGAAGGCTTCATAATAATCTCTATAGAGATGGCGAAGCCATCCCTCGGCCATTTGTGAGCGGGCGGAATTATGAGTACAGATGAACAAGATTTTCGCTTTCATCGGCTCAACTCCTTAAGGTCTCCAGAGGACGTTGACATCATCCCTGCCCTTGGGGAAAAGGCTATAGTTGGGATTGGGCAAGAGGAAGGAAGACCCTGAATGCAGTTCCCTTCCCGGGAGTGCTTTCGACTTCGATTTTTCCGCCATGAAGTTGGGCAATATGTTTGGCGATGGACAGCCCGAGCCCGGTTCCCCCCAGCTGCCTGGATCGTGACTTGTCTGCGACATAAAATCTTTCAAAAACACGAGGAAGATGCTCCTCAGAGATGCCGATTCCCGTATCCCGGATTTCGATGACAAAAACCTGGGCCTCCGCTTTCAAGGTTATCGTGATTTCTCCTTGCTCTGTATATCGGACAGCATTGTCAACGAGATTAATCAGCAGTTGCTCGATTTGAAAAGGATCGGCTTTTACGGTCGGGAGGCCCGGCTCGGCAAAAAGCCGGGATTTCAATCCTTTGGCTTCGATTTTGGGTTCATAGATTTGAAGGACGCCTCCGGCGAGGCGCCGAACGTCGACATCCTGAATATCCAGCCTGAGCCCCTTATCCTCGAGCTCGGACAACTTCAAGAGGTCGGCCACGAGGAGATTCAATCTTTCAGCATGTCTCTTCAGAATATCCATGGCCATCCTGTTGAAGCCGGCCTTCTCATCCTCGAGCATCTCAGCCGCCCCCAGGATTGCCGACAGGGGCGTCCGCAGTTCATGGGAGGCATTGACAATAAAATCTTTTTTCATCTCCTCGACCTTTCTGATTTCTGACAAATCAAAAAAGGTCAGCACCATCCCCTCCTGGAGACGGAGATAGCTCGCCGTGCAAAAAAAGAACTTATCGTTGAGCCGGATTTCCCGGCTCTGGTTGCGCCTCTCGGCCCTGGCACAATTGACCAGCTCCTGGACTTGGGGGTTTCTCAATACTTCCCAGATGAATTTTCCTTCGGGCGAGATGGTTGGGATGAACTTTTTGAAGCCTTCATTGGCCAGGACCACTCTTGCCCCTTTGTCCAAGACTACGAGCCCTTCTTCAATCGACGCCAAAATATTTGAGAGTTCCTCCTTTTGTAGGGAAAGGTCCGAAATCAGACCGGCGATCCGGCTGATCATAAAATTGAAACCTTCTCCGAGCTCACGAAATTCGTCTTTATTCCGAATCCGAACCCGAGCCTGGAAATTGCCCGCGGCCACCTGACGAGAGGCGGCCGTCAGCTTGCGAATTGGCTTTGTGAGATGAAGAGAAAACAGCAGAGCCGCGATCAAGGCCAGAGCGGCCATGACTAGAATCGACCGGCCGACCGTCATGCGCAGGCTATGGAGAAGGACCTGGATGTTTTTCATGAACAAACTCAAACGCAGGACAGCTTGGATTTTGCCATCCTTTTCCATGGGCAGCCCGACATAAAGCATCTGTTCTTCCACCGTATCGCTGAAACGGAGCGACCGACCGACCTTCCCTTCTAGAGCCTGCGTCACTTCGGGCCGATATCGATGATTTTCCATGATGGCCGGGTCCTTTTCCGTATCTGCCAAAACAACTCCCTGGGGATCAATGACCGTCACCCGGGCGTGAATATTTTTTCCCACTCCCTTTAGGAATGCATCCAGTTCCTGGATCTGACTTTTTTCGAGATACAGGCTGACATCGTGGCTCAGGGCGCGGCCCAGGTTTTCCAGCTCTTGGGCCAGCGTCTCCTGGTAATGGTTCCGGATGGTCGATAGAGAAAAGATTAGAATCAAAACGCTGATGGCCAGGATGAGAATGACGTAGCCGCCGAAAATCTTAAAAAATATTTTTCTCATTCTTCGAGTTTATAACCGACTCCCCGGATATTCTTTATGTAATGGGATGCCTCTCCCAATTTTTCCCGCAGATTCTTGATATGGACATCGATCGTCCTGTCCAGGACAATCTTGTCATGCCCCCACAGGTCATCGAGAATCTGATCTCGAGTAAAAACCCAGCCTTTTTTGGACGCCAGGAGCGACAATATATTGAATTCCGTGGATGTCAAGTCGATCGGGTTTCCTTGATAGCTCACGTAATGTTTTGTCAAATCTATCATCAACGCTCTCCCGATTTCAATCTTTTTAGAGACTAGATCGGCAGTCTGCCGCCGCAAGACGGCTTTGATCCGGGCAGTCAGTTCTTTGAGAGAAAAGGGCTTGGTCATGTAATCGTCGGCTCCCAGCTCCAGCCCGACGATCTTATCGGTCTCCTCACCCTTGGCCGTTACGATGATTATGGGGATGGCTTTCGAGCCCTCATCCCTTCGAAGCGTTTTGCAGATTTCCAGCCCATTAGCATCCGGCAGCATAAGATCGAGCAGGATCAGATCCGGTCGTTGTTTTTGGAGGGATCTGAGGAAGCTTTCTGCCCTTAAATAGTGTTCAACCTTAAAGCCTTCTTTTTGGAGATGGGCGGAGAGGAGCTTTCCGATGTCTGGTTCATCTTCGACCAGGGCAATTCGATATTTCATCGGGATCTTTATTTTTGGCGCGTCCATAACAGCCATATTATAAACAAAATCAAGCCCCAGCGATAGAACAGAGAGAAGATAACAAGCTTCAGCATTTTCGCGGACCGTCCTTCCCTCCGTCTTGTTTCTTGTCGAAATGATGCTTGATGATTTGTCCCTTGAGTATGTAGATCACATCTTCACTGATGTTCGTGGCATGGTCGGCGATTCTTTCCAGGTTCCGGCCGATCAAAATGAGCTCGATTGCTCGGGGAATGGCCCCCGGATCCGCGATCGTAAACGTCAGCAGCTCTCGGAAAAGCTGTTCGTTAAGCCGATCCACTTCGTCGTCGCGTTCACAAACGCTCCGAGCCAGCCTGGCATCCCCTTGGATAAAGGCATCGATGGCATCCTTGACCATACCCTGTACCAAACGGGCCATGACCGGGATATCGAGGAGAGGCTTCAACGGGGGAAGGGGGAGCAAATGCAGCGTCCGCTCCGCAATATTGACGGTCAGATCCCCGATCCGCTCCAAGTCCGTGCCGATCTTCATGGCCGAGGCGATGAACCTCAGGTCGGCGGCCACGGGCTGGCGGAGGGCCAGGAGTCTCATGCAAATTTCATCGATGGCAATATCATAGGAATTCGTGGTGTTTTCTTCGCGGATGACCTCAGCGGCTAGCTCTTTGTTCCTGTCCTTCAAGCTCTGAATCGAGAGAGCGACGGCCTCTTCGACATGCCCCGCCATTTCTAGAAGCTTTTGTTTGAGAGCATTCAATTCATCGTCAAACGGTCTTTCCATGGCTTACTCCTTTAGCTCGAATGAGTCCAACCCCAATTTGCTTTTCTCTCGAAGATCAGCCGGTTTCTTATCCAAATCTCCCGGTGATGTATTCTTCGGTCAGTTTGTTAGCCGGAGAGGTAAAAATCTTATCGGTTTCATCAAATTCGATAAGCTCGCCCATCATCAAGAAAGCCGTATAACCCGATACGCGGGCAGCCTGCTGCATATTGTGGGTGACGATAATGACGGTATAGCTCTGCTTCAGCCGTTGGATCAAGTCTTCGATCTTGGCCGTGGCGATGGGGTCGATGGCCGAACAGGGTTCGTCGAAAAGTATGACTTCGGGCTCGACGGCCAGGGCCCGGGCGATGCACAGGCGCTGCTGCTGGCCGCCCGACAAACAGAAGGCATTTTCATCGAGCCGATCTTTGACTTCTTCCCAGAGCGCCGCCTCACGGAGACTGCGTTCGACGATCTCCTCTAGGAGATCACGATTTCTGTGCTCGTTAATCCGGAGGCCGTAGGCGACATTATCAAAAATGGATTTCGGGAAGGGATTGGGCTTCTGGAACACCATTCCCACCCGTTTTCTCAGTTCGACAGCGTCGATCTTAGACGAATAGATGTCTTCACCGTCGAGCAGGATCTGCCCTTCGAGGCGTGTGCCGGGGATGACATCGTTCATCCTGTTCAGAGTCCGGATAAAGGTGGATTTGCCGCAGCCTGAGGGGCCGATGATGGCTGTGACCCGGTTTTCATAGCAGGCGATATTCAGGCCGGTCAGAGCGCGCTTCGAGCCGTAATAAAAGCTCAAATTCCGGGCTTCGATTTTCGTTTTGCCGTTGGTCATGGCTATCTGCCTCTCCGGCGCAGCTTTGTCCGGAGGATGATCGCAGCCATATTCATTCCCAGGACGAAAACAATGAGAACCAGGGCTGTTCCGTAGGCCAGCGGCCGGGCCTTGACGAGATCGTGGTGTTGCGTGGCCATAATATAGAGATGATAGGGGAGCGCCATGAATTGATCGCTTAGGGATTTTGGCAAAACCGGCAGGGAAAAGGCAGCTCCGGTGAACATGATGGGGGCCGTCTCTCCGGCGGCGCGCGCCAAGCCAAGGATCGTTCCGGTTAGCATTCCAGGAATCGCGTAGGGAAGCACGTTCGTCCGGATGGATTGCCACTTTGTCGCCCCGAGGGCTAGGGCGCCCTCCCTGTATGAATTGGGCACGGTTTTCAGGGCTTCTTCGCTGGCCGTAATGGTCCAGGGAAGCGTCATCAAACCAAGAGTTAATCCCGCGGATAGGACGGATGTTCCGAATTTGAGTATGTTGACAAAAAGGACGACGCCAAACAGCCCATAGACTATCGACGGCACTCCCGAGAGATTTCGGATAGACAATCGGATGATACGAGTCATTCGACTCTGGGTGGCGTATTCGTTGAGATAAATGGCCGAGAACATTCCCAATGGAATGGCCAGGATGGCCGTTACCAATGTGACTAGGAACGTCCCGAAGATGGCAGGGAAAATTCCCCCCTCGGTCATTCCTCGGCGCGGGGCCTTGGTCAAGAACTCCCAGCTAATCGTTCCTCCCCCTTTCTTGCCGATATCGAAGAGGAAGAGAAGGAGTACGGCCAGGACCAAATAGAGACAAACTCTCAAGAAGAAAAATCCGAGAAATTGAACAACTTTTTTTCTTTTCATAGACCGCGGCTTCATTGTTCGCGCTCCTGAAATTTTCTGAGGAAAATGTCGGCGATGAGGTTGACGCCAAAAGTCATAAGAAAGAGTACGAGCCCGATGGCAAAAAGGGCATAATAATGTGTCGTGTAGTAGGGCACCTCGCCGAGCTCAATGGCAATGTTCGATGTCATCGTCCTGACAGAGCCCAAGAAATGGGGAAATGCCCTGGCATTGCCTGTGGCCATGAGAACCGTCATGGTTTCGCCGATCGCCCGGCCCATGCCAAGCATGAACGAGGCGACGATCCCGGAAAGGGCGGCCGGGATCTTGGCCTTGACTAATGTCTGCCAACGGGAAGCTCCCAGAGCGAGCGAGGCTTCACTGTAAGCCTGGGGCACGGCGTTCAGGGAATCTTCCGAGATGCTGATGATGGTAGGCAGAGCCATGATCGCTAAGAGGAGGCTGCCGTTGAGGGCATTCAAGCCATGAGGAAGGTGGAAAATCCTGGCGATGGCAGGCCCGAAAAGCACAATCCCCAAGAATCCGACGACGACGGAGGGAATGCCGGCCAGGATCTCGACGATGGGCTTGACCACTTCCCTCACCCGCCAGTGGGCGACATCGGAGAGATAGGCCGCGACGCCCAGACCGATCGGGACGGCGATGACAAGGGCGCCGATGGTGACCATCAGCGTGCTCATGATCATCGACAGGATTCCATATTCGGCTTTGACCGGGGATGTCGGATCCCAGGTCGGACTGGTGAAAAATTCCTTGAGACGGATTTCGCGAAACGCGGGAAAGGCCGATGTCAGCAACAGAACGAAGATGCCGACAAGGACAAATATGGCCAAGATTCCGCAGATAAAGAAAAACGCCCGGATGGCGGATTCCTTAAGGTTCCGCAGCGCTCGTTCGGTCATGGTCTTCTCCGACAGCCTGTTTCTTTCACTTCTTACCGATTCCGCAGCCCTTGAAATTGGGGGGTTGGGGAGAAGCGGCCGCACCTCCCCAACCCAAGGCTGCGGAATTATTTGAAATTTTTCTCGTTCTTTTCTACATAGGCAGCGCCGAGCGCATAAAAGCCTTCCCGTTCGACAATCTTCTGTCCTTCAGGACTGATTTCCCAACGGATGAAGGCGGCGACATCGGGACGCGGTTTACCATTTGTTGCCTGGTAAAGAGCGCGGGCGATGGGATACTTGCCGGTGTCCACTGCCTGTTTGTCCAGAGGAGAGTATTCCTGGGACTTCTCGTCCTTAGAGATATTCAGGATTTTGAGGCCTGGCCCCGGCTTTCCGGTCGCCTTGTCGATGACATATCCGACGCCGACATATCCGATGGAGCCTTCGTCCGCCCTGACGCCTTCGATAATCTGGGCGTTGCCGTTCATTTCTTTCATGTCCGGCGAGTAATTCTTGTTGTTGAGGACGTGCTCTTGGAGAAAGACGTAGGTTCCGGAATTGGACTGGCGACCGTACAGCGAGATCGGCATGTCCTGGCCTCCGACGGCCTTCCAATTCTTGACCTCGCCGCGGTATATGGCGCCGACCTGGCCCATGGTGAGCTTGGTCAGAGGATTCTTGCTGTTGACGATAATACTCAGGCCGTCTACGGCGATGGCGAAAATTCGTGGCCTGACACCCTTTTCCCAGGCCTGATTGAATTCTTTCTCTTTCAGATCTCGCGACGAGTCGGCGATGTCGCAGGTGCTGTTGATCAAGGCCGAGATGCCGGTTCCGGAACCGCCGCCCAGCACGGCGATCGGCGATTGAGGATTCTTGGCCATGTATTCCTCGGCCAAAACCTGAACCAGGTTGATCATCGTGTCCGAGCCCTTGATTTGGATCATTTTTTTCTGGGCCACCAGGATGGGTGTGAAAACGAGGGCCAGTCCGAGCTCGATGACCGCAATGAGTTTTCCGATCTTCATTTTTTTCATGTTAAATCTCCCTATGGTTATGTCCTCTCTCAGAAGGAGAGGAAGAACGTCAAGTTCGCGACAACGTCGCTCTTCTTGGCAGAATCTTTGTAATTGTAGAACCAGACATTGGGCTGGATCTTCCAGCTGCTGTGGATGGGCGCCCAGTCGAAGCCGACGATTACGAGACCAAAATTTTTATTGGCGTTTGTCGAATCGGGCGTGTAGCTGTCAAAGCGGGCGAAAACATTGAGCTTATCGATGATAATCTTGTAGGTGCCGAAGATAGAAAACCCGCCGACATTGTAATGATTGTTAACCGTCGATCCGTCCGGCTGGGCGACCTTATTAAAATTATTGTCGCTGTCGTAATTAAACCACTCTCCGGAGAGGTTGAGGTTGGGAACCATGTCGAAATACACATCCACTTTGTACATCTGGGCCGTGGCGCTGTCGCTCAGTCTCTCGGTCTCGGCATATCCCCAGACATTCAATCCCGCGACGGGAACGAACTGGAGATAGCCGCCGAATTTTTTGTATTTATTGAGCTCGGGATGAGAGTATCCCTCGCCGTTCATGACCATGGCTCCGTAGCGAAGATACTTATTGACGGACCCAGTGAGGTTCACGCCGATGTCGGCGCTTGAAGTGCGGGTATCGACGCCGGTGATATCCTTGTAGCCGTCGAGGATCGTCTTGGCCACGCTCCGGAAGCCCCAGCGGTCCTCGGCCATCTTGAAGGCCTGTGTCTCGACCATGCCGATCTTCAAACTGGAATTGGGGAGAAGCCCCGCCCAGTCGAGATAGAGATGTTTCATAAAGGGGCGAAGCTTGTCGTCTTTTTTTGTCGAGGATTTGGCGAAATCGATCGAAGTGATGTTGGCCGTATTGTCCGCATCCAGACGGAAGCGGAACTTCAGGTTGTCGTTGATCTTGTTTTCATAGGTGAAGTAAGCCCGGCGGAAGGCGAACTTGTTGTTGAGAGACTTGGCCGCGTCGGTCCCTGTCAGATAGCCGTTGTTCGTCGCGTTGAACGAATAATCGAAATAAATCGTGGTGGTAAATGTCTGGGGGGGCGGTGTCGTGGCTTGGGCCCACAGCCCCAGCGAAGCCGCCACGGTCAGCGCAACGAGGAGGGCTGCCTTTCTCTGAGTTTTTGAGTTCATTGGTTTGTCTCCTTACGTCTTATTCCACTGTCACCTCTCCGGCGGGCGGTGCACCTCTTCAGTCCCTGCCTTTTTCGAGGGTTTTTTCTTTTTCAGTGGATGTCAGGATACCCCCCGTGTGTTAAGGAATGATGAAGATTGGATGAAATTTTGATGAAAATGCGGCTTTGCGGCGGCTGCCAAACATGCTAATATATAGCGCTTTGACGAACGAAATTTGGAAGGAGGTCCGGATGTCCCGAACCGCTTATGGCCGATTTGCCATCGGCTTGATCATTGTCATGATCGTGCCCTATTTAGCTCAGGCCCAGCCTTCGCTTACTTTGAAAGACATTCTTGAAAAAAACCTTCAAGCCTCCGGGGGGCGGGAGAAAATTGCCCGGGTCCAGAACCTGGCCTTCAAGATCGGTTCATCCAGGTATGTCACGGCTTCCGACGGCCGGATGAAAGTCCTGACGGGCAAAGAGCCTGTGGTCACCGAAGCCATCCTGGTAGGTAAGGACAAGGTCCAGCGGAATTCTTTCAACAATATCACCGAACTGTCTGGATCCCAGAAAGCTGTCTATCAGACGCTGGCCAAGCTCTACGCGGGCGTATTCAGCTTGGGGAAGTTTGAAAAGGAACTCCAGCTCCAAGGGCTGAAGAGCTTCGGCCCGGAAAAACTCTACCAACTCTCGACGAAAGCCGACGGACTCACGGTCGATTTCTATCTTCGAACCGAAGATTTTCTGCTCAAGAGAATGGTTTTCCAGGGCTTGACTCCCGAGGGTGATAAGTACGAAGTGAATTATGACTATCCGCCTTTTGAACAGGCCGAAGGTTTCCTCATCCCCCTCTCCTGGTTCAGCTCCCAGGTGGGCACCCGCGGCAGCCTCATCGAGCTGACCGATCTTAAGGTCAACCTGCCTCTGGACAACGATTTCTTCAGCAAGCTGGACGTCAATGTTGGAACGGTTTCGGCCTCAGACGGCCTTCTCAAAGGAAATATGCTCGATTTTAGCACGCGGCCGACCGGGCTTTCCATCGTGACGAATTGGACGAAAAAGGACATGGACCGAGCGGGGTTAAAAACCAACGACCGGCTCAGCCTAACCATCGAGGGCGTCGAAGCCGAACTGGTCTTCTATGCGGCTGCCAATGAGCTCCCCCCCCAGAATGTCCTGGCCCAGGGCGCCCGTATCCTCTCGCCGATGCCGCGCGGAGGCGAAACGTTCGTCGTTCAATTCATTGCTTCGGATACAACCGAGATCGCGTCCAAGCTAAAAGTCTTGGCGCCCATCGAAGTCAAGAAAAAATAGGAATCAGGAGGAACACATGTCATCCATCAAAAGAAGAAGGTTCATCTCGACATTCACCTCGGGCCTGGTCGGCCTGGGGCTGGCCAATAATCTCAAGGCTGGAGCGAAAACTCCGGCCCCATCCCAGAGCCAATCAACAGCCCCCAAAATCAAAAAATACAACGCTTTGGGAAAGACGGGCCTCAAAGTTTCCGATATCAGCTACGGCGCCATCTCGCTGTTCGAGCCGAATGTCCTCCGCTATGCGTATGAATGCGGGGTGACCTACTTTGACACGGCGGAAAGCTATCTGCGCATGAAGGGCGAAACCTACGTCGGCCAGGGCCTCAAAGGGATCAGGGACAAGGTGGTGATCACGACAAAACATGGCTATAACTTTCGACAGAATGTCGATAAAGCCTCGATCCTCGAGCGCGTTGAGGCAAGCCTGAAACGCCTCCAATCCGATTATATCGATGTCTGCATGATCCACAGCATCGACGACCTTTCCCTCGCCCTCGACAATCAGGAGGTCATGGCCGCCTATGACCAGCTGAAAAAGGACGGCAAGATCCGGTTCACGGGATTCTCCACCCATAATCCCAAGCTGACTCTGAAGCAGGCGCTGGAGACGGATTTCGCCCAGGTCGTCCTCTTTATGTTCAACCATATGGAAGGTAAAGAGATCGAGCCCTTGATCAAGGCCCTCAGGGAGAAAGGCATCGGGACCGTGGCCATGAAAATTTTTGCCGGCGGGATGCAGGGAAATTTGAAGTCCCTGGTCAGTCAGGACGTCAGCTACCCGCAGGCGGCCATTCGCTGGGTCATGAGTAACAGCGATATCGATACCTGCATTCCGACCTTGAGCAGCTATTCCCACGTCGAGGAATATGTCGCGGCGTCCGGACAGGGACTCAACCGGGCGGATTTGAAATTGATCGCCAGCTACCAGCAGCAGGCGAACAACCTCTACTGCCGGGTCAGCTGTCGCGAGTGCCTTTCTGCCTGTCCCAACAATGTCGCCGTGAACGATATCCTCCGCTATGCGATGTACTTTGAGAATTTCCGCAGAGAAAAAGAAGCGATCGGCTATTACGCGGAGATGGAGCCGGAGCGGAAGCCGCTGGGCTGCGCCGATTGTCCCGGGTATTGCGAAAAGGCCTGCCCCTACGGCCTTCAGGTCCGGAACCGTCTTCTCCATTCCCACGAGATCCTGACAGCCTGAGCGGCGCCCTAAAAAACGGTTTTATGGGCTGGGATATTTGTGGTATAAAAAAGCGTTCCCTTTTTCTTCTCTTTGGCCGGGGGAACAAGAAGAGGAAAGAAGGAGGAATCCCATGATCAAGTCGGCCGTTTTCTTCGGCCTCGTCAGCCTGGGGGTCATGTTCCTCGGCGCTCGGATTTTCGCCTTCGAGGAAGATACGTTCAAGACCTCTCAGGGCGAGTTGAAGATCACGTTCATCGGGCATGGAACGTTGATGATGACCTTCGTCGGGAAGGTCATCCACGTCGACCCCGTCGGCAGCTATGCCGATTACGGCAAACTGCCCCAGGCGGACCTCATCCTGGTCACTCATGAACACGGCGATCATCTGGACCCTGGAGCGATTGGCCTCCTGAGAAAATCAGGCACGGACGTCGTGGGAACGGAAAAGTGCGCCGAAAAGCTGCAAAACATGATCATCATGAAGAACGGCGAGAGCAAGGTCTTCCAAGGCCTCAAAGTCGAAGCCGTCCCCGCCTACAATATTGTCCACATGAGCGGCCCGGGTGCTCCTTTCCATCCCAAAGGACAGGGCAATGGGTACGTCCTGACGTTCGGAGACAAGCGAGTCTATGTGGGAGGCGACACAGAGAACATTCCAGAGATGAAGGGCCTGATAAATATCGATATCGCTTTTCTGCCGATGAACCTTCCCTACACGATGACGCCCGAGATGGTCGCCGATGCGGCCAAAGTCATCAAGCCGAAGATCCTCTACCCCTATCACTTCGGGGGTACGGATACGTCGAAGCTCGTCGGTCTGCTGAAGAATGAAAAGGGAATCGAGGTCAGAATCCGGAATCTGAAATAAGGGGACAGAAAGGTCCGTTCGGGGGGATTCTGAAAATCTGTAAAAACCGGGAATCACGGGACGGGAAAAGAATTGGCTCCTCGGGCAGGACTCGAACCTGCAACCTATTGGTTAACAGCCAACCGCTCTGCCAATTGAGCTACCGAGGAACGGACTTAATTTATCATGATTCCAGGGCGTTTTCAAGAAAATGCTCGTCCTCATGTTTCCGATCGCCTTGAAGCTTTAAATGTCAGGAAAAATCTTTTTGAGGAGCGGCAGTGATTCGGGGAAAAGTTCGTTGAAACCGATATTCTTCCATTGGGCATAGGAGATTCGCCATTCCTCGCCGACTTTTCGCAATTTGAGATCGAAACGATAAAAGTCCCCAAAGGCTCGAAACAGCTTGCGGAAGACCTCGGCCGCGCCCGAGGATAGAACGACTTCGGTCTGGACCGAGGCCTCCCCGGCCCTGATCTCATCGATCCGCGTCCCGAGGAGATGGAGGACGATTCCCCGGTATTCACGAAAATATTCCCTGACCATCGCCTCAGTTTCCTTCTTGCCGCGGTTTTCAAAATCTTTATAGTCCTCGTCGAGAAAGCTCAGCAGGCCGCTCGTATCCTTATCTTCGACAAGGCTCCCCATCCGCTCGAGGAGGGCCAGGATCAGCGCCCGATCGTTTTTCGGGGCACAAGAAGCCAAGGCAACAATCGCGATCGCGATGAAGGAGCGTAGAATCTGGAATCGGGTCCTCATGTTTAGATGAAGAGTTCATCATACAAAATCCCCGTCCTTAAATCCAGATTTGGCGTGTTCCCCGTTTTGACAAAAAATCGTTGCTGTGCTATTTGTGTTAACTCCTCACAAAATGATTTGTCCCGTATCGAGTTTGTAAAAGGAACGACGATGACGACACCCCTTGAACGGTGGGTGGAAGAGCAAGCCCGCCTGACCCAGCCTAATCGGATCTACTGGTGCGACGGCTCGGAGGGGGAAGCCCGCCGGATGATCGAAATGGGGATGAAGGAAGAAAACATAGGCGAGTACAGCATCTTCCGTGAGTTGAACCAGGAAGCCTGGCCCAAATCCTATTTGCACCGGAGCCATCCGACCGACGTTGCGCGCACAGAACACCTGACCTTTGTCTGCCAGAGGGACCGCGACACGGCCGGGCCGAACAACAACTGGATGTCGCCAAAGGACGCCAAAGCCCTGATGACGAAGCTCTCCAAGGGCTGTATGCGGGGCAAGACGATGTACGTCCTGCCCTACATGATGGGCCATCCGGATTCGCCCTATGCCAAAGCCTGCGTCCAGCTGACGGATGTTTCCTACGTAGCCGTCAGCATGCGGATCATGACCCGGATGGGAAAAAAGATCGTCGACAAAATCGGAAGCAGTGAGAACTTCGTAAAAGGATTTCATTCGGTCGGCGATTTTGATCCGAACAAACGGTATATCATGCATTTCCCCGACGAAGGCCTGGTCTGGAGCGTGGGCTCGGGCTACGGGGGAAACGCCCTGCTGGGCAAAAAATGCTTTTCGCTCAGGATCGCCTCCTGCCTCGGGCTGAAGCAGGGCTGGCTGGCCGAGCACATGGTGATCATCGGGATCGAAGACATCAAGGGCCATGTGATTTACGTGACGGCGGCCATGCCTTCAGCCTGCGGCAAAACCAACCTGGCCATGATGGAATCCGCCCTCCCCGAATACAAGGTCTATACGATCGGCGACGACATCGCCTGGATGAATATCGGCCCGGACGGCCGGCTTTATGCCATCAACCCGGAATCCGGATTTTTCGGGGTCGCCCCGGGTACTTCCCTGAAGACCAACCCGAACATGATCCGAACCCTGAAGGTTTCCAATTTTTACCCGACGATCTTTACCAACGTGGCTTTGGACCAGGACGCTAATGAGCCTTGGTGGGAGGGGCTGGAAGGCCCTCCCAAGAATCTTTTGGATTGGCAGGGGAAACCCTGGGACAGCACGTCCGGCACAAAAGCCGCCCACCCGAATTCCCGGTTTACCGTGTCCCTCTACAACTGCCCCACCCTGTCCAGGCAGTTCGATAATCCGCAAGGCGTCCCGATTTCTGCCATCCTTCTGGGTGGCCGGCGCTCGCAGCTCATCCCGCTCGTGACGGAAGCCTTTGATTGGCCGCACGGCGTTTTCATGGGCGCGCGGACCGGCTCGGAAACGACGGCGGCGGCGGCCGGCAAGGTCGGCGTTCTGCGCAGAGACCCATTCGCCATGCTTCCCTTCTGCGGCTACAACATGGGCGATTATTTCCGCCACTGGATCAACGTCGGACGGCTTCTCACCCGGCCCCCGAAAATCTATTCCGTCAACTGGTTCCGGGTGGACGAGAACGGGAAATTTATCTGGCCGGGCTTCGGAGACAATATGCGGGTCATCAAGTGGATCGCGGACCGGGTCAGCGGCCGGGCGGAAGCCAGAGAAACGCCCCTAGGCTATGTGCCGGAGGTGAAGGATCTCAACCTTCAAGGTCTGAATATCCCGAGGGGCAGGCTCGAGAAATTATTCGAGGTCCGACCCGGCGAGTGGCAGGAGGAACTCAAGGACATCAAGAACTTCCTGGACCAGTTCGGCCGTCATCTTCCCTATGAGATCTCGCAGAACTACGCTAGCCTGGCCGATCGATTAGGTCAGAACCGGTAGCCGGCCTGCTTGGCCATTTTCCGGTAGTCTTCTCCCCAGATCTCGACCACCTTGCACATCTCATAGATCCTGGACCTCAGCCGAATCCCGATGCGGTCGACGAGGGTGTCGTCGCCTTTTTTGGTGAAATCGCTTTTTTTGAAATACGACTGCCGGGCGTCCTCTTCGTCGCCGCTGTCCAAGTAGTTGGACGTGAAGATGGTCAATTTTTTATGGTTGTAGCGATGATTGATGATGTAGAAGATCGTTTCTTCCACCCAGGCCGAAGACCGTTTGGCGCCGAGCTCGTCCAGCACCAGGACTTCGTTCTTGAAGACCGGTGCCAGGACGTCCGATTCAGAGACAGCCGAGTCCGGTGTGTAGGTGCTCTGGATCTCCCGGATCAGCTCGCGGAAATCATAGAACGAGCAGGCCACTCCTTTTTTCTGGACGAGTTCGCGGATGATGGCCACGGCCAGGTGGGTCTTGCCGATTCCGCAAGGACCGATGAAGAGAAGCCCGATGTCCTGGGCCGGATAGTTTTTCACAAATTGCCTGGAGATCTTCAGAGCGTCGCGGTGGGAATCGTTGTGGGTTTCGAAATTGTCGAGCGAGCAGTCCTGGTACCGTCGCGGGATTCGGGCCTTGTCTAGGAGAATTTGGCCTTGCTGTTCAAGGAGGCAGGGGCATCTCTTAGCGACGGCCGCCGCGCCCGGGGATTCTTCCAGGACCCAACCCGTGCCGCGGCAGGCGGGACACTCTTCTTTGGCCATCAGTTCAAATATCCTCTGAGCTGCTGGAGCTTATGCGAGCGGGACAGCTTTCTCATCGCCTTCTGCTCGATTTGCCGGATCCTCTCCCGGGTCAGGTAGAGCCGGTCGCCAATCTCCTGCAGCGTCTGGGGCTGGTCGTCATCCAGCCCGAACCTTAATTTTAGCACAAGAGCCTCTTTCTCATCCAACTCCCCCAGCATTTCCCGGAGCTCGTGTTCGATGGAATTCTTGATGATTTGGTACTCGACGGACGGGTTGATCTCGTCGCTGATCTTTTCCTCCATCTCCATGTCGTCCTCGTTGAACCGGTCGCTCAGGGAGACTTCCCGCTCTTCGAGCATTTCCAGGTCTTCCACGTCTTCGACCGAGATCCCCATGCTCTTGGCGATCTCTTCCCGCGTCGGGTCTTTGCTCAACTCGGCCTTGAGCTGGGCGGTTTTCCTTTTCTTCTGCAGGATCCTGTCGGAAAGTTTTTGGGGGATGTGATAAATACGCGACGATTGGGTGAGAGCGTGGATGATCGCCTGCCGGATCCACCAGACCGCATATGAAATGAATTTCACGTTGCGGCGAGGATCGAATCGTTTGGCGGCTTCGATCAAGCCCAGGTTGCCTTCGTTGATCAGGTCGAGCAGGCTCAGTCCCATTCCCTGGTACTTCTTGACATAGGATACGACAAACCGCAGGTTGGCCTGGATGAGATTTTCCAGGGCTTCCTTGTCCCCCTGGTGAATGCGCTCACCGAGCTGTTTTTCCTCGTGCTCCGAATATCTGGGAAACCTGGAGATCTGTTCGAGGTAGAGACGGAGATTCCTGGATTCAAGGTAATCCTGATATTGCATCGATCTAGGAGTCTTTTTTTTCGACCTTGACGATCTTCCTGTGGGCGATCGGCACCAGGCTGTGCCGCCTGTTCTCGAACTCTTCCTCCCGTCCCGAATAAAATTCCTGCTTGATGTATTCGAGAAACTCATTCACGCCGGCTTCCATCTGTTGCATCTTCTGCCGCATGTTCAGGACGACTTCTACGCCGGCCAGATTGACGCCCAGGTCCCGGATCAGGTTCAAGATCAGCTCGAGCTGTCTGAGGTCCTCGTCGGTATAGAGGCGAGTGTTTCCCTCGCTCCGCGATGGCCTGAGGAGGCCTTCCCGCTCGTACAGCCGCAGCGTCTGGGGATGGATGTTATAACGCTTGGAGACGCTGCTGATATGAAAATAGTTTTTGGCCTCGGGGGCCGCTTTTTTTCTTTGCATCTCAGTGGACTCCCATGTCGGACCTGGGATTATCGCCCGCGATTTTTTCCAGTTCCTTCATCAGCTCGCGGACCCTCTGATCGGAGAACGGCGGAGGGACGATCGTCACTTCAACGTATTCATCACCTCGAACCTTCCGCCCCGGCAAGGGGACTCCCTTATCGCGGAGCCGGAACTTCTGCCCGGACTTCGTTCCCGGAGGGATTTTGATCATCGACGTTCCTTCGAGCGTCGGCACTTCGATCTTGGCCCCCAAAGTGGCTTCGGGCACAGTGACCGGGACTTTGACGAAGATATTCGAGCCTTCCCGTTTGAACAGAGGGTGGGCCATGACGTCGATGGTGATGTAGAGATCTCCCGGAGGGCCGCCGTTTCTCCCGGCATTCCCTTTTTCGGGGATTCTGACCTTGGAGCCCGTATCTACTCCGCCGGGAATCCGGACATTGATCAATTCCGGCTTTTGGACGAGACCCTCGCCGCGGCAGTCCGGGCAGTCCGCTCCGGGCACAGCCCCGCCGCCGCCGCAGGTGGGGCAGGCCGCCGAAAATTTCATATACCCCCGCTGCATAAAAGCCCGGCCGCTCCCCCCGCAGGTGGGACAAGCCCTTTGCTTTCCGCTCGACGTGGATCCTGCACCCTGGCAACTCGCGCAGTTCGCCAACCTCGTCAGCCGGATTTTGGTCTGGACGCCGCGGATGGCGTCTTCGAAGCCGATCTTCATCGTGTAAATCAGGTCCTCGCCGCGCTCCGCCCGGGCTTGGGAGGGCGGGGCGGCGCCGCCGAAGATATTCTCAAAAAAATCGCGGAACGAGGAGGTGCCGAAATCCGAGAAGTTGAACCCGTCGAAGCCGGACGCGCCCGGACCCCTTTGGGCGCCGCCCGGAGGCACATCCCCGGCAAAACCGAACTGGTCGTACTGGCTTTTCTTCTTTGGATCGCTGAGGACGGAGTACGCCTCCTGGATCTCCTTGAACTTGGCTTCCGCCGATTTATCGCCGGGATTGAGGTCCGGATGATATTTCCGGGCCAGCTTGCGGTAGGCCTTTTTGATTTCAACCAGGCCGGCCTTGCGGTCGACGCCCAGAATCCGATAGTAATCTTTCTCCATCATCCTTTATCATACGCAGGCGACGGCCGGAAATAAAGCCTCAATTTTTCTTGTCTTCGTCGACGACTTCAGCGTCGATCACCTCGCCATCGTCGGCGCTTTTCGAGCTGCCGCCGGCCTGGTCTTGGGAATGGGGCTGGCCGGCGCTTTCCTGCGGACCTTGCTGCTGGCCGGCCTGCTGATACATCATCTCGGTCATTTTATGGGAGGCGCGGGTAAGAGATTCAACGGCTTTCTTGATCCGGTCCAGGTTTTCGCTCTCAACGGCTTTTTTGGTGTTCTCAATCTCCACCCGGATGATATCGGCTTCTTTGTCTGGAATGCGGTCCCTATTCTCGCGGAGCAGTTTTTCCAGGCTGTAGACGAGCTGGTCGGCCTGATTCTTGGCATCGATGACTTCCCGTCTCTTCTTGTCTTCGGCGGAATGGGCATCCGCGTCCTTCACCATGCGGTCGATCTCTTTATCATCCAGGCCGCTGTGGCCGGTGATGGTGATTGCCTGCTGCTTGTTCGTCCCCGTATCCTTGGCGGAGACGTGAAGAATGCCGTTGGCATCGATGTCAAAGGTCACTTCGATTTTGGGCACGCCGCGCGGTGCCGGCGGAAGCCCGTCGAGATGGAACCGGCCAAGGGTGCGATTATACGAAGCCATCTCGCGTTCACCCTGGAGGATGTGGATTTCAACGCTCGGCTGATTATCCGAAGCCGTGGAGAAGGTCTCCATCTTTTTGGTGGGGATCGTCGTGTTCCGGGCGATCATTTTGGTGAACACGCCACCCAGAGTTTCGATGCCCAAGGTTAAGGGCGTTACGTCGAGGAGGAGAATGTCTTTGACGTCCCCGGCCAGCACCGCGCCCTGGATGCCGGCGCCGACCGCGACGACTTCGTCGGGATTCACACCCTTGTGAGGCTCTTTGCCGAACAGCTCGCGAACGAGCTGCTGGACTCTCGGCATGCGGGTCTGCCCGCCGACGAGAACCACCTCATGGATATCGTCTTGCTTCAGGTTCGCGTCGGAGAGGGCCTGCCGGCAGGGAGCAACCGACTTCTGAATAATATCCTCGACCAACTGTTCCAGCTTGGCTCGCGTCATTTTCATCAACAGGTGCTTAGGCCCCGAGGCATCGGCCGTGATGAAGGGCAGGTTGATCTCGGTCTCCATGGTTGTGGACAGCTCGATCTTGGCCTTCTCGGCCGCTTCTTTGAGACGCTGCAAGGCCATTTTATCCTTGGCCAGGTCGATCCCCGACTCCTTTTTGAACTCCGTGACAATCCAATCTTGGACACGCTGGTCGATGTCGTCTCCGCCCAGGTGGGTGTCCCCGTTGGTCGATTTAACTTCGACGACGCCCTCGCCGACTTCGAGAATCGAAATATCGAACGTCCCTCCGCCGAAGTCGTAGACGGCAATCGTCTGATCCTTTTTCTTGTCCATTCCATAGGCCAGGGCGGCGGCCGTCGGCTCGTTGATGATCCGGACGACTTCCAGGCCGGCGATCTTCCCGGCATCCTTGGTCGCCTTTCTCTGGCTGTCGTTGAAATAAGCGGGAACCGTGATCACCGCTTTTTCGACTTTTTCGCCAAGATAATCCTCGGCGGCTTTTTTCAGCTTCTGAAGGATCAGGGCCGAAATCTCTGGGGGAGAATATTTTTTGCCGAAGACTTCAACGCGGACATCGCCGTTGGACGCTTCGGTGACCTTGAACGGAACCTGGTTGATTTCGCTGGGAACCTCGCTATACCTGCGTCCCATGAATCGTTTTATCGAATAAACAGTGTTTTCCGGGTTCGTCACTCTTTGTCTTTTTGCGACTTGTCCGACCAATCGTTCGCCTTTCTGGGTAAAAGCGACGACGGATGGGGTCGTCCTGCCTCCTTCTTCATTGGTGATGACGACAGGATTATCTCCTTCCATGACGGCAACAACCGAATTTGTCGTTCCCAGGTCGATACCTATAGTTTTCGCCATTTTACTGTCCTCCTAATTTAGTGGACTATTAATATAAAATATGAGCATATATTTGTCAAGTATTTTTTAAATAATAAGCATACTATCTATCTTTTTTATTTTGTATTATTTAGGAGCTATTGGAACTATTTTCTAGGCCGATAAATTATGCAACTCTGCCCTTCCAAGAAAGCCCAGAACAGAGCTTTTGAGTCCTTCTCATTAGCCATAACAAGCTCGACTTCGGTAAAACTTTTCTTTTTCAAAGAAAGCCAGAGCGTTTTCAAGGGCAAATACGTATACCGTCGAAAAGCGGTGCCCACGTTTCTGAAAAAAAGAAAAAATTTCCTTGATTTCGGCCGGACCAAGACCCGAATCCGGTCCGGGAAGGTCAGGCTGTATATGGCGGGCATATCTTTGAGCTCCAAAACACCTAAATCGACGTTTCCCTGTTCGTCTTTTCCCGGCACGAGACTCTTCCTCTTGGGCGGGAACCAGGTGCTCTTTTTCATTAGCTTGAAGGCTTTGATGGAAACGGCCTTTCCCCAAAATTTGGCTTTCCCGAGATCCCATTTTTTCAAGACGATCCCCCTCGCCTTCAAGAAAACCGCCTTTTCGTTAAAATCCATGATGAAATAAGAAGAAGGAGCCTTGGCCAATGCCGCCTCGGCCTCCAGCAATTGGTACATTTCCGCGGCTTTCGTTTTTTCATCCGCGGCCGCCGGGATCGACGACAGCCATAAAAAAAGGGCCAAGGCGCCGGAGGCTTTTTTGAGCATGATCAATAGATATAAATCCTCGTCCCGCTGCCGGTTTTTTGGAAAATCGCTTCGAGATCGGCATCCCCGACCCGAATGCATCCGTGCGTCACATTCCGGCCCAAAAGCCGCGTATAGAGGGTTCCATGAATGAAGTAGCCGTTGCCAAAACCCAAAGCAAAGTCCCCCAGGGAGTCCTCATCGATCCGATCGTTAAAATTCTTCGGGACCTTCTCCCCTTCCTCGATGAAAGCCCAGTCCGGTTTGATCCAGGTCGGGTCGACGAGCTTGGACTGGACCGCATATTCGCCGCGCGGCGTATCGAACACCCATTTCCGCGTCCCTCCCGGCTCTTCCAGGACCTCGCCTGAGCCGCAGGAGACGACGGCTTCACGGAGCATCTTCGTTCCCTCTTTAAGATAGAGCCTGTTTTCCGCGGTATCCACCAGGATCAACGTCCCCCGAGGCGAGAAGGTTTTAATCCGGCCGGCCAGCTGTCGGTTTTTCGCCTGCAGCTCTCTGAGATTTTTCTCGGCGACAAATTTTTCAAGCTCGTCCGGGATTTTCTGGGAATGCTGGAAAAGAACGATCGTGGTCCCCGCAATCTCCAGACAGAGCCAAAAGACGGCCAGCCCGAGCAAGGCTGTTCGTAGGACTTTATTCTTGTTCATTTCTTCTCGAATGCTTTGATTTCGGCCAGGATGGAGTTTTCCACGGAAAGGGCGCCGACGATCGTCACCGGCGTTCCCACTTCGGCCAAACGGTAGACGTCGTCCATATCTCCGTCTTCCAGGCCGACGCATCCCTTGGTCAGGCTGTCCTTGCCTCCCCCATGGATTTCAATAGAACCGCCGATCCCGACCTGGGAGGGGACCCGGCCGTTCTTCTTAGCCAGGGCGAAGGCTTTTTTGTCTTCCTCATTCGGGTAGTTGATCAGCAGGGCTTTATAGAAAGGGCTGCTGGGGATCTTTTTAATGACCTGATATCTGCCCTCGGGCGTGGCTTCGTCGCCGGAATACAGCTTATCGGATAGCCCGAACCTTCCCAGGCCGATGTCATAGCTAGCAACGGCATCGCCTTTTCTGTAGAGGATCAACTTGCGTTCGAGCTTATTGACGAGGATGGCAACGGCGGCCCTTTTCTGCGATTCGGCAATGGTTTCGTCGGCCCATCTCTTCCATTTCTCTAACTGTTCTTTATCCAAATAGCGATCCAAAAGCGAGGCGATTGCCTCCTCGGCCTGTTTGACGTAAAGACGGCAGCCTTGAAGGAGGTCGCCGACCGGTTCAAACTGTTCCTTCCCGATGAGCAGGTCCGCCTGGGCCAGCTTGATCTCAGCCTGAGACAGGTTTTTCCTGACCGCTCCGCTCTCGTTGAAATAGAGGGTCATATCTTTCAGCCGTTCGACCCGGCTTTTCAGTGAAAGCGACTGTTCTTCGAGGGCTTTCGATTTTGCGGCCTTCTTATTTTGGATCGCTTGGAGAAGGTCGGTTCCCTTCTTCAGGAGGTCTCGAAATTCCGATCGGATGGACCCGTAATTCCTGAACCAGCCGAATTTGGCCTTTTCCCTGGCCAGATTCTCTTTCGCTGTCTTCAGGCCGTCTTTGTAGAGGTCGTAATTCTCCGGGGAAAAAACAGAAGCCCCGGCCCTCCAGAGCGCCTGCTCTAAAGCTTCCGCCTCGGCGGCTTCTGGAGGGGCCGGTGGTGTTTTACAGACGCAAGAAAAAAGGACGAGTCCGAGAAGTAAAACTCTACCCCATCTCGTCCCTTTCTTCAAAACGACGATCTACCAACAATAAAATTTAGGCGCGGTCTACTACTTTTTCGTTTTTTCGATGGCGGCCTTGACTTGATCGGCCACGGCGACAGCCTTTTCCTTGACGGATTTAGCCTTGTCGGCGGCGCCCAGATAGTCGTTGGCATCAAGGGCCGTCTGGATTTCGGCAAAAGCGGTTTCAGCGCCGGCCAGGTCGGCCTGGAGGGCTTCAATGTCCTTCTTGGTACCCTTGCCCTTGGGGGCCTTCTCTAGAAGCGCCTTGGCTTCATCAATGGCCGTCTTGGCTTCGGTCTGGACGGCGATTGCGGCTTTCTTGGCCGCCTCAATCTTGCCCGGCAGGGCCGCTTTCAGGGCTTCTGCGTCGGTCTTCACCTTGGCCAGCATTTCCTTGGACGTCCCGAATTTCTTGAAGAATTTTTTGTCCTGGACGGCGATTTCGTCCTGCGCCGCTTTCATGTCATCGCCGAGCGTCTTGAACTCAGCGGCGGCATATTTGTCGGCGCCCGCCTTGGCGATTTCGTCGATCACGGCCTGGGCCTCGTTGATCTGCTGGGTCGGCTGCTTGCAGGCGGCCAGAACCAGGGCGATCGCCAAGACCAAAACAAGGTTTTTTGTAAGACCTTTCATGATAAGAACCTCCTTTCAAAAGTCACTATCATGCTCGTTTTATTCACCTTGACCCTCATTCATTTTGCTGAAGTCGGACTGTAACCTCGGGTGAAAAAAGACTATCACATCGATGGAAAAAAGTCAATCGATCGAGGCCCTTTTTTCCGAAACCATTATCCGCCTATTTGTCCGGATCGATGATGAAATTCTCCCTCATCAGCATCTGGACCTGGTCACGGGCTTCTTTGATGATGGCCGCGGCAATTTTGAATCTTTCATCCGCCGGGATCTTTTTCCTGGCTACCCCCTGCTCGATGCCTTTGCTTCCAACGGCCACGGCTTCTCTCGGAAAAACCTCCCATTCATCCATGGTGGGGATGATGTAGTCTTCGCTGATGCCGTGGTCTTGGGCGACCTTGGCCAGCTCATTCGCGGCGGCGATGCACATTTCGTCGGTGATGGTCGTCGCCCGAATGTCCAGCGCTCCCCGGAAGATGCCGGGAAAACCGAGAGAGTTGTTGACTTGGTTGGGAAAATCGGACCGGCCCGTGGCCACGACCCGGGCGCCGGCTTCTTTGGCCTCCCAAGGCCAGATCTCTGGGACGGGATTGGCGCAGGCAAAGACGATGGCGTCATTGGCCATGGTCTTGATCCATTGTTTTCTGAGGGTGCCGGGTCCGGGCGTTGAAACCGAAATGAGAACGTCCGCTCCCTTGATGGCATCCGGAACGTCGCCCTTGATCTGCTTGGCGTTGGTCTTGAGGCAGATATCCCATTTTTCTTTGTATTTGGCCTGGAGGATATCCCGGTCGCTCCTGTTTCTATGAAGGATGCCTTTGGAGTCGACATTCAGCATGTTCCCCGAGGTTACTCCGGCGGTCAGCAACAAGCGGGATATGGCGATCCCCGCGGCGCCGGCGCCGACGATCGTCACTTTGACATCGCTGATTTTCTTGCCGACGATCTTGAGGGCGTTGATCAGGCCGGCCACCGTCACGCAAGCAGTCCCCTGCTGGTCGTCATGCCAGATGGGGATCTCGCATTCCTTACGGAGCGTATCCAGGATATGGAAACACTTGGGATGGGAGATGTCTTCGAGGTTCACGCCGCCAAAGGTGGGCTGGAGGGCTTTGACAATGGCGATGAATTTATCGGGATCCTTTTCATTCAAGCAGAGCGGGAAAGCATCGACCCCCCCAAGATATTTATAAAGCAGCCCCTTGCCTTCCATGACGGGAAGCCCTGCCTCAGGCCCGATGTCTCCCAGTCCCAGGACTCTCGAGCCATCCGAGATGACGGCCACGAAATTCCACTTGTTGGTGTATTCGTAGGCCTTTTCTCTGTCCTGGTGGATTTCCTTGCAGACGGCCGCGACGCCCGGTGTGTACCAAATGGCAAAATCGTTGAAATCGCGGATCCGGCACTTGAGCTGGACGCCGATTTTTCCTTTGTAATAGGCATGAAGACGCATGGCATCTTTGGACGGTTGTTCGGCTTTCGCCAACAACTCCTCAACGGTAATTTCCTTCATTTATGAGACCTCCTTCAATTAAAAAAAGAGATTGTATTATAGTCCTTCAGGCATGAAAGTCAATCAACGCTCGCAGGCCGGAATTCAAACTTGGAACCGACCTGGGCGACCTTTCCGAAAGAATGGTCGGGATCATGGACGAAGGCCAAGGTCCAATTTTCTGCCAGCGCCCGCTCATAGACCTTCTTTTTCGTCTTCATCGTCTCCAGAGGATAGAGGTCATAGCTCATGACATAGGAAAGGCCGATGTGGGCCGCGCTTGGCACGAGATCGCCCAGATAGAACAGGACATTTCCCTGGGATGTGATTTTCACGCTCTGGTGGGCTGCCGTATGTCCCGGCGTCAGGATCACGTCCAGGCCATCTGTGATTTCCGTATTTCCTTTGACAAGAAGGAGTTGACCGGTTTTTTCAAGGGGCATGAAGTTCTCGGTGAGATAGCTCGCTCTATCCCGTGCGTTCGGATGCTGGGCATCGTTCCACTCCCCTTCCTGGATGACATACTTTGCCCTCGGGAAAGCGGGGACGATCGTCCTCCCTTCCTGTTCGACCGTATTTCCGCCGCAATGGTCGAAATGAAGATGGGTGTTGATGACGTAATCGATGTCTTCGGCCTTGAGGCCCAGGCTCTGAAGCGAAGGCAGAAGACCCGGGTCGAGCGAGATCTCGTAGATTTCGGATAATTTCTTGGACGTCTTCGTCCCCAGGCCGGTCTCGACGAGGACCAGGGCTTTGCCCGTCCGGACCAGGAGAGACCTCAGGGCAAGCCGGATCCGATTCTTGGCATCGGCCGGCGCCTTTTTCTCCCACAGAACCTTGGGAATGACGCCGAACATGGCGCCTCCGTCCAAGGAGAAAAATCCATCACAGAGGCCGTAGACTTGGAAATCCCCCAAAGCGAGTTTGTCGATCATCATTTCAGGAGTTTGTCGAGGTCGTAGATGAGGTCCTGCCGTGTGGACTGGGCCAGATCGATTTTTCCCGTATCCATGCGAATGGCATCTTCGGGGCAGGCTTCTACACAAAAGCCGCAGAAGCAGCAGCGGCTGAGGTCGATGATGAAGGTGGAAGGATATTTCTGGATGTCCGGGTCGGAGTCTTCCGCGGCTTCGATATAGATGCATTCCGAGGGACAGACCGTGACGCATAGCATACAGGAAACGCACCTCGGCTTCAGGTCCTGTCGTTTCAACAGGCGCTGAAGGCTCCGATGCCTGGATGCCAAGGCTTTTTTCTGCTCGGGGTACTGGATGGTCACAGCTCCTCTGCGCTTGGTCTTGATCCCGAAGAGTTTTAGAGTATGGAACCACATATTCACGACGAAGTGGCGGGCCGTGATCAGGCTCCCCTTGATCAACTCCCAAAAATATCCGAGTGATCTGATCATCTTATTTGATCACCATCAAGAGCAGGCCTGTCCCGACGATATTGACCAGGCTGAGCGGGACAAGCAGTTTCCAGCCCATGTCCATAAGCTGGT
The DNA here is from genome assembly GCA_964537875.1 of uncultured Eubacteriales bacterium. Lineage (GTDB taxonomy): Bacteria > Acidobacteriota > Aminicenantia > Aminicenantales > UBA4085 > JAPKZH01. The sequence continues at coordinate 85,045 of CAZIDN010000004.1, read as the reverse complement.
CATAGCGGAACCGGGGATACGTCCATCGAATCAGGATCTGAAGCCAGCAGAAGAAAAACACTTTGATGTTGAAGGCCAGGACTTGAAGGACAATGACCAGCCAGCGGGCCATCAGCCACTGCCCTCCCCAGGGAAATTGAAAGCCGTCGGCGCTCAGCCAGGGGACCTGCCAGCCGCCGAAAAACAAGGTCGTGAGCAGGGTCGAGACGATGATGATCTCCATGAAATCCGTCATCATGAACAGCCCCCACTTTAGCCCGCCGTATTCCGTGAAGAACCCGATGATCTCCGATTCGCCCTCGGGAAGGTCAAACGGGACCCGTTTCGTCTCGGCCAGAGCCGCGAACAGGAAAATGATGAATCCCAGCGGCTGAAGAAAGACTCCCCATTTCGGCAGGAAGCCGAACAACAGACCCCCTTGGGACTGGACGATCTCGGAGAGCTTCAGGCTGGGAAAGACCATGATCAAGCCGACGAGCGACAATCCCAAGGCCACCTCATAGGAGATGAGCTGGGCGGCTCCGCGGATGCCGCCGAGAAGAGAATACCTGTTATTGGACGCCCAACCGCTGAGGAGGATGCCGTAGATCCCCAGCGAGAGCATGGCTAGGACGAACAGCAAGCCGACGTCGGCATCAAAGATCTGGAGGCTGATCGTGCGTCCGCCGAGCTGGATATCATTTCCAAAAGGCATTGCAGAAATGCAAATGGCGACAAAGAAAAAGGAAAGAAACGGGGCCAGAGTATGGAGAAACTTCTTGGAAAAGGCGGGGATAAAATCCTCCTTGAAGATCATCTTGATGGCGTCGGCGAACGGCTGGAAAAGGCCGAGGATGCGGATGCCGAAGACCGAAGCTCGGTTGGCCCCGACCCGATCCTGGATGACCGCGCTTTCTTTTCGTTCCAGCCAGGTCAGGTAGAGGGTCAGGACGAGAAACCAGACGAGCGCCAGGACAACTTTGATCAAAACAATCACGATATCCATGATGGCTCTTTATCGAAAAAAAGCAATCTCCTTACCCATTTCCTTGAGGATCACTTCCGGTCGAGTCATCCGGCTGTAAAACCCGGCGTTGATCCTTAATTCCTTGGCCAAGTCGACGAGAACGGACCATTCCGGCCGGCTGTCTCCGCAGGGCGGGTGGACGGCCGATAAGGATTGGATCTTTCCGTCCTTATTGGTCAGCGAGCCGCTCTTTTCCAAGATCCCTGAGGCGGGGAGGATAAAATCGACATAGGATTCGAGGCCGCTCGGATGAGATGTGACAAAGGCTTTTGTCCCGATCTTATCCAGGGCGTTTTTTAGGCTCGCCGGATTGTACAGGTCAGCGAGAAACTGCCCGAAGATGATCAGAATATCCGTGTTCTGCGATAAGCCCTCGAGGCTCAAGGGGTTTAATTCCAAACCTATTTCTTTAGCTCCCCGTGCGTTCGGCGAGCGTTCGGCCTGAAGAAGAAAGCCGTCTTCCGGTCCCGGCTTAGGGTCGGCAAAAAATATCTTTTTCAAGCCCAAGTCATCCATGAAGATCTTTTTGAGAAGGAACAGCTCTTCATTCGTCATCCAGGTATTGGCGATGACCGCGATGCTCGAGGTATTTTTAGCGCGATGGCGCGGGCGTAGCTTTTCTGCGAGCAGGCTGAGGATTTTCTCCCAACTCATGATCGTATCCCGCCCCACTTTTTTCCAGAGGATCTTGTCCCCTCGGTCCTTCTCCAAAGAAGGAAAGCCGTAGCGGCCGAAATCACAGATCCAACGGCCGTTGACATCTAAGTTTTCACGGGCCCTGATCCTATAGATCTTGGCCGTTCCGGGAATTCGGGTAAAGCCCGGGTGATAATCCACATAAATGTTGCAGCCGCGGCTGCACAGGGGGCAAATCGATTCGCTCTGGACCAGAAACCAGGTCCGTGTTTTGAACCGGAATTCCGTATCCGTGATGGCCCCGACGGGACACAGGTCAACCAGATTTCCGGAGTAGTTGTTCTGGACCGGGGCGCCTTCATACGTCGATATTTCCGAATGGATCCCGCGCCGGAAGACACCCAACTCCTGGGTCTTCGTGATTTCCGAAAGGAACCGGACACAGCGTGTGCAGAGGATACAGCGTTCCCGATCCAGGATCAGTTTCTCAGCGATCTTGATGATTTTATCCCTTTTTTCCTTGGCTTCCTTGAAGGCGCCCTCGAACAGACCGTATTCCTGGTAATAATCCTGGAGCTTGCATTCGCCGGCTTTGTCGCAGATCGGACAATCCAGGGGATGATCCGCCAGCAAGAATTCGAGCACGCCGCGCCGGGCTTCCCGAACCCGCGGGCTCTGCGTCGAAATTTTCATGCCGTCCCGGACCGCCGTGGCGCAGGCGAGCTCCAGCTTGGGCAAGCCTTCGATTTCGACCAGGCAGATCCGGCAGCTTCCTTCCGGGACAAAGGCCGGATGAAAACAGAGATGGGGGATGTGAATGCCGGCCTGTTGGGCGGCCTGGAGGACCGTCGTCCCTTGCGGGACCTCGATCGGCCGGTCATCAATGACGATCTTGATCGACGCGCTTTCCATCATCATGATCCGTCCCTCAGACAGGACTCCAATTCGTTCTTGAATTTCTGGGCGAGAGAAAGAACCGGCAGGGACGCTGCATCTCCCATCGGACAAAGGGTTTTTCCTTTGATGTTTGAAGCCAGCCGGACGAGCTCGTCCACATCGCCTTTCTCGCCATGGCCGGCGCTCATCCGCTTGATGATTTTGTGAATCCAGGACGTTCCGATGCGGCAGGGCGTGCACTGGCCGCAGGACTCATGGGCATAGAATTTGGCCACTTTTGTCAGGACGTCCAGGATCGGCGTAGCCTCGTCGATGACGATGACGGCGGCCGAACCCAGCATAGAGCCGACTCCGGCCAGAGAATCGAAATCCATCTTGATGTCGATTTCATCGGCCTTCAAGATCGGCGCCGACATGCCGCCGGGGATGACCGCCTTTAATTTTTTCCCCGGTTTCAGACCGCCGGCATGGGTATAGATGATTTCCCTCAGGCTGGTGCCGACCGGAAGCTCGTAGATGCCCGGACGGACGACCGGTCCGCTCACTCCGAAAATCCGAGTTCCGCCGTCCTTGGCCAATCCCTTGTCCAAGAACCATGGGGCCCCCTTTTGAATGATGACCGGGATGTTGGCCAGGGTCTCGACGTTGTTGATCACGGTGGGACATTGAAAGAGCCCGACCGTAGCCGGGAAAGGCGGCTTGAGCCTGGGGTGGCCGCGCTTTCCTTCGAGTGATTCCAGAAGGGCCGTTTCTTCGCCGCAGATATAGGCCCCGGCGCCGCGGTGGACGAGGATGTCCAGATCAAAACCGCTGCCGAGAATATCCTTCCCCAAATAGCCTTTCTGGGCAGCTTGAGCAAGGGCCTGCTCCAAGCGCTGGGCGACGGCCTCATACTCGCCCCGGATGTAAACGTAGGCGGCATGAATGCCGACGCTGAACGAGGTGATGATGATGCCCTCGATCACGAGATGGGGATTGTGAGTGAGGATATATCGATCTTTGAATGTCCCGGGCTCTCCTTCATCGGCATTGACGCAGAGGTACTTGGGCTTGTCGCTCGTCTTCGGGACAAAACTCCATTTCATTCCAGCCGGGAAACCGGCTCCTCCCCTGCCCCGGAGGCCGGCCTTCTTGACTTCGTCCATGATCCCGGCCGGCGTCATCTCTTGGAGCGCCTTCGTCACGGCCCGGTAGCCCCCCCGTTTCAGGTAGGCCTCGATTTCATAAAGATTGGCCAGGCCGAAATGCTCCGTCAAGATTTTCTCGTCCACGTGTCTAGTCCAAGCCTTTGAGAAGGCCATCGATCTTTTCCGGGGTGAGATCGCCGTAGTAATCAAAATTGATCATCATGCAGGGGGCTTGTTCGCAGGCGCCCAGGCATTCCACTTCGGACAGGGTGAATCTTTGATCCGGCGTCGTCTCGCCGATTTTGATCCCCAGTCTCTTCTGGAGGTGATCGATCACCTTTTCACCCCCCATCAGGGAACAGGGCAGGTTGGAACAGACCTGGATATGGTATCGGCCAACCGGCTTTTGATGGTACATCGTATAAAAGGTCACAACCTCCCGGACCTTGATAGGCCTGATCTCGAGGAGGCCGGCCACCCACCGTTCTTCATCTGCCCCGATTGCGCCTGTTTCCCTCTGGATGAGATGCAGCACCGGCAGGATGGCCGCTTCTTTTTTCGGATAGCGGGCGACGACCTCGGCGATCTTCTTCTTCAACTCGGAGGAAAGGCCTGCGATCACCTGTCCAGCTCTCCTAAAATGATGTTCAGACTGCCGAAGGTCGGGATGACATCGGCCACATAGCGTCCCTTGATCAGCTCTTCCAGGGCGGCCAGGAGATGAAGACACGGCGCGCGGAGGTGGAGCCGGTAGGGTTTGTCGCTTCCGTCGGAAACGATATAGTAGCCCAGTTCGCCGTTGCCGCCCTCCACGGAAAAATAAGCTTCGCCCTTGGGCGGCCGGATGCCGTGGCCTTTCATGAAGAATTTGAAATGGCTGATCAAGCCTTCGATGGTCGTGTAGGTATCCTCTTTGGGAGGAATAATGCAGCCGCCTTTGGCCGTTAGGATGTCCTTGGTGACGTCCTTCTCTGCGCCCTCCAGGTTCGGAGAGATGCGGATCTTTTCTTTGGGCTTTTGGCTTCGGCCGGCCTGGATGGCCTCGGCCGGATCGATCTCTCCGGCCGCGAGCGGCCGAGAGGATTTTGGAAGCCGCTCCAGGCACTGCTCGACGATGCGCAGGCTCTGTTCCATCTCCTTCATCCGGACCATGTAGCGGTCGTAGTTATCCCCCCGTTCGCCCGTCGGGATGTCGAATTTCAAGCGGTCATAGACAAGATAGGGAAACGCCCTGCGGACATCATAGGCAATACCCGTGGACCGCAGGGCCGGCCCCGTCCAGCCCCAGCCGAGGGCATTTTCGGAGGTCATGACACCGATATCCCGCGTCCTGTTCAAGAAAATTTTGTTCTTATCCAGAAGGCCGTGGACATCTTTGAGCACTTTCCGTGTTTCCAGGACCGCCTTTTGGACGGATGACCGATAGTCCGGATGCAGGTCGGCCCGGACGCCTCCGATGCGGATGTACGAGGTCGTCATCCGTGCGCCCGTGGTGGCTTCGATGACATCCCAAACGAACTCTCGGGCCTTCATCTTGTACAAAAAGACCGTGAACGCTCCGCACTCCATGGCCATGGCGGCCAGGCAGGTCAGATGGTCCGAGACGCGGGACAGCTCGCTCATCAGGACGCGGATGTACTGGGCCCGCTCGGGCACATCCAGTCCAAGCATCTTCTCAACGGTCATGACATAGCCGAGGTTATTGATCAGCGGAGAGACGTAATTCAATCGGTCGGTGTAGATGAGGAGGTTGAAGAACGTCCGGTTTTCGCAGAGTTTTTCAAACCCTCGGTGCAGATAGCCGAGCTCCAACTCGGAATTGAGGATTCGCTCGCCGTCCAGCTCGAGCATGATCCGGACCGCGCCGTGCATGGCCGGATGGGACGGCCCCATGTTGACCAGGAGGCTGTCCGGCTTCGCTTCACGTTGGAGTCTTGTCGGCATCCTATTTCCTCAAGGGAATCAACGGCTGACGCTTCCGCAGCGGATAGTCCTTGCGGAGAGGATGGCCCTCAAACCCGTCAACCATGAACAGGCGGCGGAGGTCCGGATGGCCTTCGAAACGGATCCCGAACATGTCATAGACCTCACGCTCCAGCCAGTTGGCGTTCTTCCAGATCGAGGCTAGCGTGTCCACGGCCAGACGGTCGTCAGGCACTGACAACTTGATCCGCAGGCGCTTCTTGGCAGCCAGCGAAAACACGTGATAGACCATTTCGAAACGGGGGGATCGACCCCGATAGTCCACGCAGGTCAAGTCGAGAAGCATGTTGAATTCATAGGGCTTCTTTCTCAAAAAATAGACGATATCCAGCAGCGCATCCTTGACAATCACAATCGTGGTGTCTCCAAAAAACGCAGATGTCTCCAGGATCTTTTCAGGAAACGTTTTGCGGAGTTCGTCTAGGATCGTCTTTTCTTCCATCGCCAATCCTGGTCTTGTTTCTGGATTTTTTCCTGCAGCTTGAGTAGCCCGTCAAGCACGGTCTCGGGCCGCGGCGGGCAGCCAGGAATATAGACATCCACGGGGATGATCTGGTCGACACCCTGGACGACGGCATAATTATCATAGATACCGCCGCTCACGGCACAGGCTCCGAAAGCGATGACCCACTTGGGCTCGGTCATCTGATCGTAGACGGTCTTCAGGACGGGCGCCTGCTTTTGGCAAATGGTCCCGACAACCAGGAGAAGGTCGGACTGGCGGGGCGAGAACCGCGTCCAGCCGGCCCCGAACCTGTCGATATCGAAATGGGCGCAGGCCGTCGACATGTACTCCATGCCGCAGCAGGCCGTGACATAAGGATAATGGAACAGGGAAAATTTCCGAGCCCAGCCCAGCACATAATTAAATTTGGTATAAATAAAGTTGCCGGTCATATCCTTCAATCCCATTCGAAAGCGCCCTTTTTCCAGGCGTAGACGAATCCGACGGCGAGCACCAGGACATAGGCCAACATGATGAGAAGTGCGCTCTCCTTCATCTGCTTGAAGATGAGAGCCCAGGGGAAGAAAAATACGACTTCGATATCGAACAGCAGGAAGAGAAAAGCTACTAGGTAGAATTTGACCGAAAAGGGCTTGATCTCGTTTTGAAGGTAGGGGCTGCCGCATTCGAACGGCTTTTCTTTATGGGGATTCGTCCGTTTCGGGCCGAGCAGGGCGTTCATGGACAGCAAGACGGCGCCCAACAGCCCGAAGATGAGGAAAACGAAGAAAAGCTCAATCATAGGATGCTCGGCAAAGGGAATTGATTTTATTAAAAGCCGAAGAAATTTGCAAACAATCCCTGAACGTTGAAAGCATCTCCGTTTCCGTGATGGCTAAAAACTCGTATTCCGTGGGTCCTGTCGGACACTCTTGGAGGGAAACCCTTTGAGCGGGTTTCCCTCCAACGATCGCTTTGCTCTCTGCCTCCTTTCCAGGGAGCATTTGGCGATGTATTCATCAGGGGATGCCCCATGGAGCCAAAGCATGATTTATGTCGGCTTCGGGCATCTGGGCGCCCTGATCGGCGCCACCCACATCATAGATGATCAATATTCACGGAAACGGAGATGCTTTTCTGAACGTTTGAGAATTTTTTGACATTTTTTTCATTTTTTTTCATAATACCCATCCGCAGAAATGGAACATCCTCCTTGGGATCCGCATTCATTTTAAGATGAGCTGAGGACAAACAGATGAAAGGTCTTAGATTCTTGAAGCGTCCGGGGGTGTCCGCCGTTGTCCTTGTTGCCTTAGCCGTCGGCTTCACGGTCGGCTGCCGGAGACAGGAGACACCTCAGAATTTTATTCTCATCACCCTGGACACCCTCCGGGCGGATCATGTCAGCGCCTATTCGCCCAAGAACTCCCTCACGCCCAACCTCGACATTCTGGCCCGGCAAGGGATCCTGTTCAAGAACGCCTTCAGCCTGATTCCTATCACCCTTCCCTCCCATGCCTCGATGTTTTTTTCCGAGCCCCCTTCACTCATCAAAAATTACAACAACGGCCAGATCATCAGGAACAAGCGCAACATTCCCTCGTTCGTCAACCTCTTCAAAAAAAGCGGATTCCTGACAGCGGCCTTCGTGTCCCTGGGCGTGTTGAAATCCCAGTTCGGGCTGACCCAGGGTTTCGATACCTACGTCGATGACTTTCCCGAGCGCCGCTGGTATTTAGCCGCAGAGGAAGTGAACGCCCGGGTGTTTCCCTGGCTGGAATCGCACAAGGACCAACGGTTCTTCCTGTGGGTTCATTACTCCGATCCTCACGATCCCTATGCGCCGCCCGACACGCCGGATGACCTGAAGGTCTATTGTAACGAGAAGCTCGTCGGCCAGTACTGCCTGAGCAAGTATGTAGCCTGCGACGTCGAGATCGATCTCGAACCCGGCAGGAATGAGGTCCGGCTGGAGGTCATCAATAAATATCTGACCAACCCCGATATCTACCAAGCCCGCCTGGACCGCTTAGAGTTCGACCCGCCTGCCAACGCCATTGATCTGCTCATCGATCAGTATCGGGGCTGGGAAATCCGGAGAGAAGATCACGTTTTCTTTTTTAAAAAAAACGGATACATCGAAATCATCAATCGAGCCGGCCGGCGGCGCCTTAAGATCACTTTTCGGGGAAAACTGAATATCCCGGATGCGGACGTTCGCGCTCTCTACCAAAAAGAAGTCGAGTATATGGACCGGGAGATCGGAAAGCTCTGGGATAAGCTGCGGGCCCTGGGCCTTTTCTCAAAGACGGCCATCCTAGCCGTCGGCGATCACGGCGAGGGCCTTTTTGAGTTCAAGGCAAAGGCCGGATTCCCCCACGTCGGGCACATTCATTTTCTCTACAAGCTCTATCTCCAGGTGCCGCTCCTCCTCTATTCCCCTTCCCTTCAGGAGCCGGGGGTCGAACGGGATGAATTCGTCTCGCTTCTGGACGTTGGGCCGACCATCACACGCCTTATGGGTTTCAAACCGCTTTCGCATTTCAGGGGAAGGGACCTCCTCCGTCTGAAAAAAGGCCAGCCTTTGGAAATATTCGAAGAGACCTACCGGCCCGAAGCATTGGAAGGGGATAAGTTCGGGCTCCTCCATTATCCCTGGCACTTAATCCTGACCCCTCAGGACGGCCGTTACGAATTTTTCGATTGGAGCCAGGACCCTAGAGAGCGCCAGGATCTTTACGGCCAGAGTGTCGGCTTGCCGGCCGAGGTCCAGGAGCTCAAGCAGAGGTTGGACGCTTTCGCCCGGGATGTCCTGAAAGGCAAGGAAGAGATCAAGATCGATAAAAAAACCGAGGAAATGCTGCGGACACTCGGCTATGTGAGATGAGATTCCTGCGGGGCGTGAAGAACCTGTCTCCATGACGCACGGCGGATTCAAGAATAAAGTCTTCTATTTCGGGTTGGCCTTTGTCTTGGCCTTCATCGCCGGGCGTGTTCTCCACGGCTTGTCTCCCGCCCACGGCCTTCTGGCCCGGTATTACGACAATGATTCCTGGAGCGGGGAGCCCGTGCGGACTCGGGTGGATCAGAAGATCCTATTCGACAAGCTCGAGATGTCGAACAGGGCGGGATATTCCGATCAGTACAGCATCATCTGGGAAGGCTTCATTTTTGCCCCCAAGGATTCTCGTTACGTTCTGACCATTGCTTCCGACGACGGCTCCTGGGTTTATCTTGATGACCGCCTCATGATCGATAACGGCGGGCGACATCCTGGCCGTAAGAAGGAACAAGAGATCCCCCTGGCCAAAGGCAATCATAAAATCGTCATCCGCTATTTTGACGCGGGGGGACGCGGCAAAATCGATTTTTCGTGGCGGGAAGCGCTCTCGCGTCCACGCCTATTTCCCGGTTTCTTTCTTTATCCCCGCCCGGCCAGCCAGGCGCTCTATCGTTTTGATCAGGTCCGGCCGACCCTCCAATTCATCCTGAAATGGGCGCTTACCATCCTGGGCCTCAGCCTGGTCTTCATCATGAGCCGAAAGGTCTTCGCCCGCCGCGGCCTAGCCTTCCATCTTTGCCTGTGCCTTTTCCTGGCGCTGTTCGCGGTCTACGCTTTCCAACTGTTCTCAAAACGATCGACGGCCGTGACCGGGTGCGATACCTATGCTTACCTCCAGGGCGCCCTGAACATGGCCGGGAAGGGGTTGTTTCGGACGGAGTTCGAAGATCCGCTTGTTTCCGAGATCGGTCAGGCCTTCAAGGAAGATCATGGCGATCAACAGACGATATTTTTTTTGAGCCCCCACGGTCACTATGTCTTCGACCTCCAGCAGGGGCTGATTTACAGCGTGTTCCCACCCGGCGTCTCTCTGCTTCTCCTGCCCGCAGTCAAGCTGGGCGGGCTTCGAGCGTCTTTTTATGTTCTGCCTCTTTTCAACTTGGCCTGCCTCCTGATGTCGTTTTATCTTGCCTCGAAATACGTCCACATCGTTTTCGGAATTTGCGTGAGCGGCCTGGCTTTTTTCAATATCCAGGTCTTTGAAAACTCGGTAGCCCTGATGAGCGATGTCCCTTCGATGGGGCTTCTCGCCCTGAGCCTGTTCTGCCTTTTCAAGAATATGAGAAAACGGCACTGGGCTCTTCCCTCGGCCGCCGGCGTCGCTTTCGGTATCTCGCTTGTTGTTCGCTATTCCAACCTGGTGGGAGGCCTTCCTGTGCTTTTGATGTTCCTGATCCATGGAAAGGAAATGAAGGACCTGAAAGCGACCGCTCTTGACGTCCTGAGGTTTTCCGGCGGAGTGGTCCTGTTCGGCCTTCTCCCCCTGGCCTTCTATACCCATCACCTTTTCGGGACATTCCTTCGCTTGGTCTACGAGCCAAAGACGCAGAGCCAGGTCCTTCTCTCCCATCTCGGCCCCGGAACCGCCTTTTATCTGGGAGCGACTTATCGTCTATGCGGATTGTTGGGAATTGTCGTGATCGGCCTCGGCCTTGTCACCTGTCTCGTCCATCCCAAACGAAGGCCTGCCGGTCTTCTCTGCGTCCTGGGCTATCTCTCATTTTTGATTTTTTACGCGTTCCACGGCATCCGCAATGAACGCTATCTTGTCCCGGCGATTCCCTTCCTGGCCCTGCTTTACGGATTCGGCGCGCTGGCCGCATGGCAAAGATTGGCCGGAACCAAAGTCCTTCGCCTGTTGACGGTTGTCATCCTGGCCGTCTATCCGCTTGTCTTTTCGCTGCCTCATTTCCGAATGGGAGTCGTCCAGGAAGAAACGGTCGCCCTCGCCGTCCAGAAAAAGGCCGGATCACGGGCCGTAATTATGTGCGATGACATGTCGGGGCCGCTGCGCCTTTACGCAGGATTTTCTGCCTTCCGCTTCACCTGGACGGACGATGCGACCCTCCGCGAGACGGTGTCCATCCTTCAAGCCAAAAATCGTCCGGTCTATTTTTATCTGGACAGCCAATCGGCCCACGCCCGATATTTGGATCTGACCGACCGGCGCGTCCTGGAGCCGAAAAATTTCCGAGAGGTCGCTCTCATCAACGGCCGCCCGCTCTACCGGTATGAATCCGGCGACGCCGCCGCTTTGACAAATCCCCATTCCCTACGATAAGATTCTATGAAGAAAAAAACATGAAGAACGATGGGCGGACCACGGCAGGCGTTCTTCTCCTCTTTGCCGTCGTCACCTTTTTCCAGCTCTGGCCGTTGCCTCTCGATCCCGGCCGATCTCTCTATGAAACCATCGACAGCGTCCTCAACACCTGGATCATGACCCGTGTCCAGCAGAATCTGCTGGCTCACCCCGCCGAAATTTTCGAAGGCAATATCTTTTTCCCTTCGACCCGAACGCTTCGCTTTTCCGAGATCCTGCTGCCCCAGTCCATATTCGGACTTCCGGTCTATGCTCTGACTCAGAACCCCCTTCTGGCCTATAACCTCCTCCTGTTCGTGTCCTATGTCCTGAACGCCTTGGCCATGTTCCTCCTGGTCCGTCACTTGACCCGCCGAACTTTTCCGGGCATCGTCGCCGGCCTTATTTTCGCTTTCAGCACTTACCAGATTCAGCATATCACGCATCTTCAGTTGCTCAGCTCGTGGCTCATTCCGCTGGCCTTTCTCTCCCTTCATAAATTTTTTGAAAGCCAGAAAGGAAAGCACGCCGTCTGGTTCGCCGTGTTTTTTGTCCTCCTGGCGCTGGCCTGCATCTATTACGGCTTGTTTCTCATGACCATCTTGATCCTTGGCCTGCCGCTGTTTTTCTTTTTGAACAGGAAGGTTTGGAAGCCTTCTCTTCTCATCAAGCTAGCCGTCCCCGTCCTGGCCGGAGGGGTGCCGCTCGTGTGTATCGCCCTCCCCTATTTATCCCTTTTCAAAGATTTCGATCTAAAAAGGGAGCTAACGGCCGGCGCCGATCTGGTCAACTACCTGGCCATTTTTTACCAGAACGCTTTCTTGGGCGGCCGGCTGAGCCGGCTCGGCTCCTATGAGTTTTACCTTTGCCCGGGAATTCTGGCCCTCTTTCTGGCCGGTCTCTATATCTATCAGAAGCGGTCGCTGTTTCAGGCGACGCCGAGAGTCGTCAGACGGATCTTCGGCCTCGTGATCATCGGCTGCCTTGGCCTGGCCGTCCTCATTTCCGTCTTCGACGGGTTCTCCCTCGACCTCGGCCTTTTTAGGCTGTCCGGGCATAACCTCGGCAAGCCGGTCTATTTCGCCCTTGTCGCGATCTTTCTCGCCCTTCTCCTCTCATCCATTTTATATGGTTTAAAGACCAAGGACGGCCCCATCGAAGACCGGGTCGTTTTTCTCTACCTCCTCCTCTTGGTCTGGGCGCTCTTCCTTTCCTTCGGGGGCTTTTTCACGTTCTCCGGACATACGACGACAACCCTCCCCCTCCCCTTCAGGTGGCTCCATGAACATGTTCCGGGATTCAGAGGCATCCGGGTTCCTTCCCGCTATGCCGTCTTCGTCCTGTTCTGCACAGCGATTCTGGCCGGCTACGGAATCAAGGTTCTCTGGGAAGAGATCAAGAGCAAGAACATCAAGGCTTATCTGGCCGTCGGCATCGTCCTCTGGCTGAACCTGGAATATCTCTCCGTCCCCCAGCAGAGGATGAGGCTGCCGACGAAGGCCGATCTTCCCCCCACTTATCTCTGGCTGAGGGACCAGCCGGGAGATTTTGCCGTCATCGAACTGCCCTTTCATCCGTTCATCGGTGACGATGCAATCGACATGTATTTTTCTCTTTTTCATAAAAAAAACCTCGTCAACGGCTACAGCGGTTTTATCCCTCCTTCCCTGGATTACATTCGCCGGGTCTTTCAAGCCTTCCCGTCGAAAGCCTGCCTGGACATTTTGCAGAGGCTGAACGTGAAATACGTGATCCTTCATTTGAAGCGGTGGAAGATCGACAAGGCCACCCGCGTCCTGCAAAGGATCGACGAAGAGGGCCGGGATATGCTTCGACAGGTCGAGACATTCCGGTATACATTTAAAACGCCGAACGCCCTCGACCAGGAACTCGGCGATGACGCGGTCTATGAGGTCCTGCCGGCTCAATCCGGAATGGAGGAGGCCCCATCCCTCGTCGAGCTTTCTCCAGAAGAATGGGACGCCGCGTCCGAGCTGCGCCCCGATCTCATCCCTTTTCTCAAGGACGGCAAGCTGGACAGGGGCTGGACGACCGATGCCTTGAAAAAGACGGGCCATTGTTTGACTCTGGAATTCAAAAAGCCCGAACGGATTCGCGAGATCCGTCTCTATCTGGGAAAATATCCTCGCGATTATGCCATCGACCTGGAAGTCATGGTCTATTCCGAAGGAGGTTGGCGAAAGCAGGCCGAACCCGGCTATTCGGCCGGTGCCTTTGCCAAAAATATGGTGGAAAAGCCTCAGGAGCTCGTTCAGACGATCGATCTCGACGGCGAAGAAATCCGTTCTTTAAAGATCACTCAGGTCGGCCTTGACAAGCAGTCCTACTGGTCGGTGGCGGAGCTAAAGGTCTTTAGAAACCCCTAGTTGAGGACATGAATAGCCATGCCTTCGGCCTTCATGGCCGCCTCCATCACGGATTCTGACAAAGTCGGATGGATATGGATCGTGGAGGCGACGTCCCTGAGCTTCAACTTCTTATGCATGGCCAAGATGAGTTCCGCGATCAGCTCACTGGCCGAAGGGCCGAGGATATGGGCCCCCAGGATCTCGTCATCCCTTCCGGCGATGATCTTGACCTGCCCTTCCGGGCTTTCCATGGTCAGGGCTCTGCCGCTGGCCTGAAAGGAAAACGCGCCGATTCGGACTTGGCCGGTCTGCTGGCGGGCTTCCTCCTCGGTCAGCCCGACCGAGGCAAACTCGGGCTCGGTGAAGACAGCCATGGGAAGGGCCCGGTAATCCATGAGGGCATTCCCCCCGGCCGCATTTTCCGCGGCGACCAAGCCTTCGTGCGAAGCCTTGTGAGCCAGCAATTTTCCGCCGACGAGATCGCCGATGGCATAGACGCCGGGTATGTTAGTCTCCAGATTTGGATTGACCTCGACCCAGCCCGAGGTGTCAAGCCTGATGAACGGCGAACCGGTATGAAGGCTTTGGGAATTCGCTTTGCGTCCCGCCGCAAGCAAGACCCGTTCAGCCTCGAATTCAAAGGGCGTCATATTTCTGAGGCATGTTCCTTTCAGCGCGACTTTGCCCTGTCCATGAAGAACCTGTTCGATCCTCATCTGGGTGAATATTTTCAGGCCCTGCATTTTCAAGACCCGCTCCAGCCGAGTCCCCATTTCCTTGTCGCATCCGGGAAGGACCGTCGGCATGATCTCCAGGATCGTCACATCCGTCCCCAGGCGTCTGAAGATTGTTCCCATCTCAATGCCGATCGCACCCGCCCCGACGACCAGCAGTTTTTTCGGGACGTCGGCTAAGTCCAGCGTCTCCCGGCTCGTCACGACGGCCTGGCCGTCGGCTCGAAGAAACGGCAGATCGGCGGAACGGCTGCCCGTGGCCAGGATGATCCGCTCAACTTCAAAGACTTTTTCCCCCTCGGAGGTTTGGGCCAGAACATGTCGTTCGTCCTGAAGCGCGGCTTTCCCCAGGACGAACTCGACACCGTTTTTCTGGAGCAGGAATTCGATTCCCCGGACAAGCCGGTCGACGGCCTTGAGCTTTCCTGCCTGGACTCTGGTCCAGTTGCAGAGGATCCGGTCGACCGGTCCGTCCCATGTCTTGTTCGTTTTCAGCTCCTGGAAGAGCTTGGTTTGATGGAGGAGATACTTGGTCGGGATGCAGCCATAGTTGATACAGGTCCCGCCGACCCGGTCCTCCTCGAACAGAACGACGTTTTTCCGTAGCTGGGCGCCGCGCAGCGCCGCCACATATCCGCCCGATCCTGCTCCGATCACGGCGATATCTTTTTTAATGTTCATGTCCGTCTCTCCTTGACCGCCGAGCTCCAAAAGACTTCCGAAAAAACTCAAAAATACAATAGCCGAGCCCGGAGCTTTTTTCAATTTTTATTTTCTGAGCGGTCATGGTTTCTTCCTCCGCTCTAGGCCTTGATCCTTCGGGTCCTCCTCTATTATTGAGAAGTCATGATCGGCAGAGCCCGTAGCGATCTTGCTCCGACCAAGGCTCTTGTCGCTTCCGTTTGAGCCCGCCGCCTTGACAGTCCCGGCAAATGATAAGAAAATAGGGCGCTAAAATCCAAGGAGAAGAAATCCGTTGTTTAAAGATGCTTTGAAGATTGCGGCTGTCGCCGGCCTGGTCATCCCCCTTTTGCTTTTCGGCCCTGCCTTCGCTCTTAACGCCGGGACCGGATCCCTGCGGGGGCGGGTTGTGGATCAAAGCGAAAGCCCTGTCGACAAGGCCGTGATCAAGCTTGTCGGGCAGAGCCCGAGCGATATTCCAGCCGCAGTCTGTGACGAGAAGGGCCGCTTCGCTTTTGCCGCGGTTCCGGCCGGCCGTTATGCCCTCCGCGTCGAAACTCCGAGTCTTGATTCGGAAACGAAGGATCGCCTGTCCGTGGAACCCGGCGCCGACCTTTTCATCAAGATCCAGCTGCCGTCCCCAGACTTGGAGGTAAGCCCAGGCCCGAAAATTTCGGTGATCGACTTCTCCCCTTTTTCGACTCAAACGACGATTTCTTCCGGTCAAATCGAAAACCTCCCCTCCGGAAATTCCGTATGGGCGCTCGTCGAAAACCAGGACCTGTCGGCGACCACGAACCGGATCGATGTCGGCGGCCTCTGGGAGACTCTCCCCGCCCTTTTCAGCGCCCGGGGAGGAATTTCTTGGACCCAGAACGCATATTTGTTGAACGGCATGAATGTCACTGACCCGTATTGGACCGGCCAGCCTTTGTTCATTCCCGATTTTTTCAGTCTCAGCTGGGTTCAGATGAGCAATGCCGCCCATCCTCCCCAGGCCTTCTCGCCGGGAGGCTATTTTTCCCTCGTCCCAAAAGAAGGCACTCCGGATTTTCACGGCGGCCTATCCGCCTTTTACATCGGCAAAAATATGACATCGTCCAATATCACCGATTCCCTGCAGAACGAGGGACTCCTGGACAGCCATACCTTCCGGCGGCTCACAGACTTTAATCTCCACGTCTCCGGGCCCTTGGTCGGCCGGAAGTTGCTTTTCTTTGCCTCCCTGACTTCACTGGCCGTTTCCAGAAACCTGGCCGGCTACGAAGGCGAAGACCCCTCCTTTTTTTATTCGGGCCTCGTCAATTTCTCCCTTCTTCTGCCCAAACACACGCTGAAGTTTCTCTGGACCGGACAGGAGGTTTCGCACGCCTCTCTCGGCGCCGGCCGGGCTGTGCCCTTCGCTTCGACATCCCGGCAGAAAGACACGTATCATATTCTCCAGGTCCTCCTGGACTCCAAGTCCGGCCTCGATCATTCTTACCGGGCAGGGCTGAGCGCCGGCCTGGCCGACCTCAGGACGGATTTTCAAAAGGGCGCTCAGGGTCCATACAAGCTGGAACTCTTTCGAAAAATTCCGTCGGGCTCGGCCGCCTTTGCCGGCCAGGACAGTCGCCGATCTTTCTCCTTGTTTTTTGACGCAAAATCCCTGTTCAAGAATTTTCTTTGGTCCGAGCATCTCCTCCAGTACGGCTTCCAGCTTCAAATCCGTTCCGCCGCTTCCCGCCAGAATATCCTGGAGAACATCCATCTTCATTTTTTCAACGCCAAACCACTGGAGGTTGTGCTCTACGACAGCCCCTTCGATCACCGGGAATCCGCCCTCCAAGCCCAGGCCTTCGCCCAGGAGACCATCACCCTGCCAAACTTGATCTCTCTGTATGCCGGGGTGAATCTCGGTTGGAACCGCGGCCGGAATCCCCAATACGAGATCCGATGGCTCAACCTCTCGCCTCGGTTCGGCCTGATCCTCCCCCTCTCCCAACGGAGAACCTCTCTCTTTAGAATTTCCGCCGCCCGCTATTATTTCGACCTTCCGCTGAACTATCTGTCATATGGGAATCCCGATGCGCCGGGCGGGCTCGCCTATCGCTGGGTAGATGCCAATGAGGACACGAACTACCAGGCTTCCGAAAAAGGCGATCTGCTGCGGCGGGAAGGACCTAAGTTTGCCGCCGTCGATCCCGGGATCCGACAGCCTTCCACCGACGAATACGTCGTTTCCTGGACTCAGGATTTCGGAGCGCACTGGGTCTTCTCTTTAGCCGGCTTTTACAGGGAAACAAGGAACCTCATCGAGACCGCCAATACCGGCGTGCCTTTTTCGGAATATGAGCCCGTCCCATTCTACGACGAAGGGGACGATCGAATCCCCGGCTCCCATGACGACCTGATCTTCACGGTCTACAATCAGAATCCTGAATCTTTAGGGCACGATTTTTACCTTCTGACCAATCCCGACGGCGCGAGCCGGGTCTCGAGATACAAAGGCCTGGATCTGAGCCTGGTCAAGAAGGCCGGCGAAAATGGAGTCTTTTTCCTATCTCTGACCGCGATGGAGGCCGTCGGAACGACCAGCCCGGGCAACACGGAATGGGAGAACGATGACGGCGTCATCGGCGCTCTCTATGATAATCCCAATGCCTCCATCAATGCCCGCGGCCGTCTTCGCTTCGACCGGGCCTACACGGCCAGGATCGGATGGAGCGTCAAAGCTCCGTTCGGGACGCGCCTCGGCGGCCTCATCAAGTACTATGACGGCCAGCCGTTTGCCCGCAAGATCATCGTGACGGGCCTGAATCAAGGGCCGTTCTATATCCAAGCCCATCCCCGGGGCGCGGCCCGCTATGAATACAACATGACCGTGGATGTCAGGCTGGAAAAAATCATTTCCTTGAAAATCGGCCGTCTGAGGATCCTCGTCGACGCCTTCAACATCTTCAACAGGAACCTGGCCACGGAAGAGAATGAATGGACCGGGCCGGAATTTCCCCGGCGCTACGCGACCGAGATCCAGTCGCCGCGGGTCTTTCGCATCGGCCTGAATTATGAATTTTAAAAAGCCTCATTCTGTAGTATAAATACATCCGCACAATCATCGTTCTCCAGTCCAAACAGAGGAGAGGACATGCTCGGAGCGGCGGAAAAAATCATCTTGATCCTGGTCATCGGCGGAACCGCGGCCGCTTTTTTGTCTCCCTTGGTTTATCGCTTCAGGATCTTGCGCGCGGCCAGGCCCGAAGCCAGGTTCGACCGTTTCCTCGGCAGGCTCGTCCATGCCGTCGGGAAAATATTGTTCCAGCGATGCACTCTGAAGAACGAACGCGTCTTGACCGGCTTCATCCATGTCTTCATTTTTTACGGCGCGTTGACGTTCGACATGATGACCGTCAATCACACCTTGGAAGGATTGTTCCCTGATTTTTACCTTTTCGGCGAAACCCGCCTCGGGCTCTTTTTCTCCCTGCTTGTGGACGTCTTTGCCGTTCTGGTCGTCGTCGGCATTCTCTTTTTCGCGGTCAGGCGTTTCATCGTCCGGCCCAAGGCCTATGCCACGACCCGCGGAGACTCGGCGATCATCTATGCTGCGATCGTTCTCGTCACTTTGAGCTACCTCTATTTTGAAGCCTTCGCTATCGCCCTTCATCCCGAGACGAGCCGCTGGGCCTTCTTGGGCAGCCGTTTGGCCCAGACCATCAATGCCTCCGGCCTCTCGGCCTCCGGCGTCGCCGCCCATTTCAGGATCTCCTGGTGGCTCCACATTCTCTTCGTCTTCGGTTTTATCGCCTATGTCCCGCACTCCAAATATCTGCATATGTTCACGGGCTCCTTCAACATGTTCGTCCGTTCCCCCAAGTCGGGCCGGGTCATAAATCCCCTGGACCTGGAGAAATCGGAGGTTTTCGGCATCGAAAAAGCCCTGGACTACACCTGGAAAGACCATTTGGATGCTTTTGCCTGTATGGAGTGCGGGCGGTGCCAGGACGTCTGTCCTGCCTTCGCCAGCGAAAAGCCCCTATCGCCGAAAATGATTCTCTTCAACATGGAACAGCACCTGCTCAAGGATGGACGGAAGGTGATCGCCCGGAAACGGGACGAGCTGCCCGGCCTTGTCCCGGCCATCCACAGCGAAGGTGAAATCTGGACTTGCACGACATGCGGCGCTTGTATGCATGCCTGTCCGGTGGAGATCGAGCACATCCGGAAAATCGTGGGGATGCGGCAGAGCCAGGTCCTCATGGAGAGCAAGTTTCCTGCCGAGCTCAACACGTTTTTCCGCAACATGGAAACCAACGGCAATCCCTGGGGCATCGGGTTTTCCAAACGGGCCGATTGGAGGGAAGGGCTTCCCGTCAAGCTCATCCGGGACGATCCCGGCGCCGAATACCTTTTTTGGGTGGGATGCGCAGGCTCCTTTGATGATGAAGGCAAGAAAATCACGCGCGCCTTCGTCGAGCTGTTGACGGCGGCGGGCGTCGATTTCGCCATCCTGGGGACGGAGGAAAAATGCTGCGGCGACTCAGCCCGGCGGCTCGGCCATGAATATCTGTTCCAGACTCTCGCCGCCGAGAACCTGGCGCTCTTCGCTCAATACAAAGTCCGAAAAATCGTAACGATCTGCCCCCATGGCTATAACACCTTCAAACGCGAATATTCGGCTTTGCTCGATCTCGTGCCTTCCCTCAGCCAGGAGGATAGATCCAATCTGAAAAAAATCGAAGTTTTCCATCATACGGAATTCCTCCAAAGCCTTATCCGGGAAGGTCGGCTGCCGGCCTTTTCCGGCGAGGCCGGATCCCTCACCTACCACGATCCCTGCTATCTGGGTCGGCACAACGGGATCCTGGATGCCCCCCGCGACATTTTATCCAGGATCGGTCCTGCGAAATTTTTAGAGCTCAAGAACAACCGCGACCACAGCTTTTGCTGCGGCGCCGGCGGCGGCCTGATGTGGACGGAAGAAAAACTCGGCAAGAGGATCAATCACCTGCGGGCCGAAGAAATCATTGAGGCCGGGGCCGAAATAGTCGCCACAGCCTGTCCCTTCTGCTTGACAATGCTCCGGGATGCGCTTAAAGACAAAGACAAGGCCGGGATCAAGGTCGAGGATATCGCCCAACTGCTGGCGGAGCGCTTGAAAACCTAATTTGATAAGATCTCCCGAAATGCCGCAATGGCGCGGTCGACATCTTGATCATCAACATCTTTGTGTGTGACCAGGCGGATGCCCCCGGTCAAGGCCAAAGCCAGGATCCCCAGATTTTTGAGCTCTGCCAGAAAATCGGCGACGGAAAGCCGCGGGTGGGAGAAGTTGAAGATGATGATGTTGGTCTCGATCGCCGCCGGTTCCAGGTCCACTCCCGGAAGCCCGGCCACAGCCGCGGCCAGCCGTTTGGCCCTCTGATGGTCCTCTTTTAAGCGATCGACCATTTCCGTCAAAGCCACGATCCCAGCGGCGGCCAAGATGCCGACCTGCCGCATCCCGCCGCCGAGAGCCTTGCGGATCCGCCGGCCGTAATCGATGAAGTCTCGAGGGCCAACAAGCATCGAGCCGACAGGCGCCGAGAGGCCTTTGGACAAGCAAAACATGACGGAGTCGGCAAGCCGGGCATATTCTTTCACGGGAACGCCGGATGCCGTGCCGGCATTGAAAATCCTCGCGCCGTCCATGTGGACCCTCAGCCCATGCCGATCGGCGATCACACGGACGGCCTGGAGATTCTCAAGAGGCAGCACCGCGCCGCTCCAGTTGTTATGAGTGTTTTCGACACAGATCAGGGACGTCCGGGGAAGATGGACGTTCGGCTTTCGGATGTTCTTTTCGATGTCATCGGGATTCATGGCCCCTCGCCGGGACGCCAGCGGCCGGGGCGTGACCCTGGAAATAAACGTCATATGGGTCGATTCCATGTTATAAATATGGGAGCGGGCTTCGACAATCACTTCCTCAAGCTCGCGCGTCCAGGTTTTGACGGCGATCGAATTGCCCATCGTTCCCGAGGGGACATAAAGCCCGGCCTCTTTCCCCATTTTTTCAGCGGATAGAGCTTCCAATTTCTGAACGGTCGGATCGTCTCCGAGGACATCGTCGCCGACCTCGGCCTCGGCCATGGCCCGACGCATTTTCTCGGTGGGCTTGGTCACGGTATCGCTTCGAAAATCCGAGTATTTCATCATTGTCGATCGTTCTCCTTTAAGGAATAAGCGATTTATTCACAAAAGCGCGCTTCCATTATGTCTAGTTCATGACACACGGAGCTTGGAACACTCTCGCTCCGGCCAAGGCCAATCACGTCGGCCCCTCCCCGTCCCCTCGAAGACGGCGAGAGAAGGCCAATCCGCGGCTGAAGATCCCTCAGACCTTCATGAACTCCCGAATTCACCCGGACAAAATGAAACGAATCCAGACAACGTCATTATAGAGGAAAGCCTATTGATAGACAATCGAAATCGTCCCTCTCCTCCCGCTTGCTCCGGAGCCATCTTATGGGGGAACGTAACCATTTCCCTGTTTACTTGGTTATGAATCTATGGTATAGATAATTTGGAACTTGCGGGAATGAGTTTTCATGTCCGACAAGAAGATTTATGAGATCACTCTCTATATCCTCCTCTACCTCGTCCTCTTCTTCTTAGCCGCAGACCTGTCCTCCCAGATGGTCCTCAAAAGCGAATTGGTGACGATTCCCGAACTTCGCGGAAAAAACCTGGCCGAGGCCAAGGCCGAATTGGCCAAAAAGAAGACGGGCCTGATCGTCCAGGACAGCCAATTCGACAACAGCTACGAGAAAGGGACGATCATCTTCCAGGAGCCGTCGGCGGGATCCCGCTTCAAGGTCAATCGGACGGTCAGGGTCATCCTGAGCCAGGGCAGTGAAAAAGTCCCCATCCCCAAGTTTGAATCCAGAAGCCTGGAATGGGCCAGTCAGGCGCTGAGAGAAACGGGCTTGCGAAAAGGCCGGATCTCCCAGATCCACACGCCCCAGTATGCCGCCGGACGCATCATCTCCCAACAGCCCGCTGCGGCAGAGGTCGTCAGCCGGAATACGCCCGTCAATTTCCTGGTCAGCCAGGGTGCGTGGGAAGACAAATACATCATGCCCGACCTGATCGAAAAAAATTCCGCCGCCGTGATCCAGAGGCTCAGAGCCATGGAATTCAAGGTCAGCATCGACCATGACACCCTCTATCAAGGCCTTGGGCCCGGCATTATCCTCCGGCAGTCGCCCCTCCGCGGATTTCCGCTTCTGAAGCGGAACCAAATCTCCCTGGAGGTGAGCAAATAACATGGTCCTGATCGCTCCCTCGATTCTATCGGCCGATTTCACCAGGATCGCCGAAGCCGTTAAGACGGTCGAAGAGGCCGGCGCCGACCTGATCCATGTCGACATCATGGATGGCCACTATGTCCCGAACCTGACGTTCGGGCCGCAGCTTGTCGCTTCGCTCAAGAAGAAGACTTCGCTGCCGCTGGACGTCCACCTCATGGTAGACAACCCGAATGCGGTCATTCCCTGGTTTCTCGAGGCCGGCGCCGACTGGATCTCCATCCATGGCGAGACGTCCGTCCATCTCCACCGGGACATCTCCCTCATCCGGGATTCCGGCCGAAAAGCCGGCGTGGCCCTGAATCCGGCGACGCCGATCCATGGGCTCCAGGATATTCTCAAGGACCTTGACTTCGTCCTGCTCATGTGCGTCAATCCGGGGAGAGGCAGCCAAAAATTCATCGAGAGGTCGCACGAGAGAATCCAACATCTCCGCCGCTGGATCCAAGAGCAACATTTGACGACCCTGGTCGAAATCGACGGCGGCGTCAACGTCCAGAATATCGGCGTCCTGGCCAGAGATGGGGCCCAAGTCTTCGTCGCCGGCAACGCCGTCTTCAACGATCCCAATCCTCGACAGGCTGTTTCCCTCATGAAAGAAATAGCCGGGAGGGTCGATGCCTCATGACCGTCCTTGTCACCGGCGCCGCGGGCTTTATCGGAGCTCATCTTTGCCGCCGCCTTCTCGGCGAAGGACATGAGGTCATCGGTGTCGACAATTATGCGGATTTCTATCCCCGCTGGATCAAAGAAAGCAATATCGCCCCTCTGCTTCGGTCGAAAAAATTCAAGTTCATAGCCCGGGACTTGGCCGAGCTTCCTTTGAGAAAGCTGCTCAAGACCGTCGATACCGTTTTCCATTTAGCCGCCCAAGCCGGCGTTCGGGCCAGCTGGGGAACGCATTTTTCCGTTTATCTCAAGAACAACGTCCAGGCCACCCAAAAGCTATTGGAAGCGGCCAAGGACGCTTCGCTCAGCCGGCTGATTTACGCCTCTTCTTCCTCGGTCTACGGATTAACGCCGGACCTGCCCATGACCGAGACCAGCCGGCTCTATCCCCTCTCGCCGTATGGCGTAACAAAGCTGGCGGCCGAACAAATGTGTTTCCTCTATTGCAAGAATTATGGGGTTCCCACCGTGACCTTGAGATTTTTCACCGTCTATGGCCCCGGCCAGCGGCCTGATATGGCCTTCCACAAATTTTTCAAGGCGATCCTGGATGGCCGAGAGATCGCCGTCTACGGGGACGGCCGTCAGACGCGGGACTTCACCTATGTGGACGATATCGTTGAGGCCAATCTAGCCGCTTCGAAGAAAGCCAAGATCGGCCATGTCTACAATGTCGGCGGCGGCCACCGGGAAGAACTAGCCAGCCTGTTTCCCCTCCTCGAGGCCATCTGCGGGAAACCGGTCAGGATCCGTTGGCTGGAACGACAAAAGGGAGATGTTCTTCATACCTGGGCAGACATCGACAAAGCCCGCAAAGAGCTTGGCTTCCGCCCTAGAACCGATATTCGGACCGGACTTCAACGAGAATGGGAATGGATTCTAAAGCTCTATTTGGCTCCGAAAAAAGCACTCTCCCGCAAAGGATGATTCTCATGAAAAGGACCACAGCGATTGGGCTTATTTTTATTTTTTGGGCAATCATCGCCGCGGCCGCCTGCGGGGCAAAAAAGACCGTGATCTCTCCGGAGGTGGCCTCTTCCGATGAAGCCCTGTACAAAGAAGGCGAGAAGTACCTAACCAAAGACCCGGAAAGGGCCCGCTTATATCTCCGACAGGTCATCGATTCCTTCCCCAAGAGCTTTTACGCCCAGAAATCCAAGCTGGCCGTCGCCGATTCGTACTATAATCAGAAGGATGAGGGGAACCTGATCCTGGCCGCTTCGGAATACGGAGATTTTATCCGTCAGTATCCCTATAGCCCGTCGGCCTCTTTGGCTCAGTACAGGATCGGCTTGTGTTTCTACGATAAATCCTTGAAGCCCGGCCGCGACCAGCAGAAGACCGTCCAGGCCCTGGCCGAATTCAAGAAAGTCATGAGCCAGTATCCGCTCAGTGAGGAGTCCAAGCTGGCCCAAGACAAAATCAAGGACTGCGAAGAACGGCTGGCGGAGCATACGTTCACGATCGGAAATCACTATTATCGGGTCGGGGCCTATAAGGCTTCGACGGAGCGGCTCTCGGAGATCCTGACCCATTACCCCTTGTTCACCGGAATGGACAAAGTCTATTTTTTCCTGGGCGATTCCTATTATCAATGGTCCCTTCTGCCCAATTCGCCGGTCAAAACAGACCAGAGCTTTCCCTTCTTCACTAAACTGGTCACAGATTATCCGAAGAGCAAATATGCGGAAAAAACCCAGGATCGGCTGAAGGAAATCCAGGCGGCCCAGAATTCTGTGAAAAAATGAGGAGGTCTTGATGAATCGATTCCGAGGCATATCTTCGATACTGCTTTGCCTGGGGGCCGCGGCCTTTCTCATCGTCTCTCCGGCCTCAGCCCAGGAGGCCGTCCCTAAGATACGGATGGCCCCCGGCCTCAGCTTCGAATTCTTTTCGCGGACAGTCAGCTGGGATCCCGACCCAGCGACCAATGAAGACCGATACTCGTCCCCCATGAACGGCCTGCTCGGCCTGCTGCATCTCGACTACGAAATCCAGAAAGGCTCCCTGGTCGGAGTTCTTTTTGGCTACAGCCTGAGCGATTTCAACGGGCTTGTCTTCCGCCAGCTCCCGATTTCCTTCGACTATCAAGCGGGCAACATCGGAGGATTTCTGGTCGGTGCCGGCATCGACCAGAATTTGATCACCGCAGGCTATTTTGAGATGAAGGCCATAGCCCAGTTCGTCATCTCTTTAGGTTCGACAAAAAACCTGCAGGTCACGACTTTGAATACCGAGGGCAAGCTGGATGCCAAACCGGACGACTGGATGAGGGCTCAAATCGGCCCTGTCTTCTCCTACAAGGGCTTCGAATACTTCTCCCCTTTTCTATCTTTCACTTACAATAAGCTCTGGGGAAAATTCACCATGACCGAGACCATCGGGGACTTGACGGGCTCGGAAGAAAAAAAAGTCTCCTCGAAAAGCATCGTCGGCATTTCTCTTGGAACTATGTTCGAAGCCTCTCCGAAATTCAGCCTGAAGGCGGAGGCGACCCTCATGCCCTATAAAAAAGGCGCCAATCAAGGCTGGGGCCTCGATTACGGCGGCTCCCTGCGGGCCACCATTTCCTTTTGAACAAGGAGGACGGAATGATGAGCCTGAACAAGCCAAAATTGTCCCGCAGCCTGATCCTCGTTCTGGCCCTGGACCTCTTTCTCGGCTTCCAAAAAGCCCCGCGGCTGCTTCCAGGAATGAATTATGTCCAATCCGATTTCCTCCATCCACCCCAGGAATCTCATTATGTGCCCGGCCAGGTGATCGTGAAATTTAAGCCCAGCCTGTCCTCTTTTAAGAAGATGTCTGCTTTGAATGTCTACAGTTCAAGGATTCTGTCTAAAATAGCCAAGCTTGGGGCTTACCTGATCCAGATCCCCGCCCAGACAACCGTCGAGGAGATCGTCCAAGCCTTGAATAATAATCCTGATGTGGAATACGCGGAACCGAACCGCCTGTTGACGATCCACGTGACTCCCAATGATACTTTTTTTCAATACCAGTATGCTCTTTACAACAAAGGCCAGCAGGTCTGGGTCGTTCCGGGAAGCCCTCAGGGCAAGGCCAGCGCCGACATCAAAGCGCCCTCGGCCTGGGAGGAAACCAAGGGAATCGAAACGGTCACCATCGCCATCGTTGATACGGGAGTCGACCTTCTTCATCCGGATTTAAAAAACAAGATCAAAAGTAGCGGCCGGGACGTGTTCAATAACGATTTCGATGCCACCGATGACCACGGCCATGGGACCGTGGTCGCAGGCATCGCCGCCGCCGAGACCAACAATAATGAAGGCATCGCCGGCGTCGCCTGGAACTCGAAAATTCTTCCCGTCAAAGTGACCGGCAAGGACGGCATCGGCCCGGAGGACAAAGTCGCCGAGGGAATTCGCTGGGCCGTCGACAACGGAGCCAACGTCATCAATCTCAGCATGGGAAGCGAGGAGCCCACCTTCTTGATCCGGGATGCCATGAAATACGCCTATGATAAGAACGTCGTCGTGGTGGCTTCTGCCGGAAACAACAATGGCCCGGTCAACTACCCGGCCGCCTATGACGACTATGTCCTGGCCGTGGCCGCGACAGACTACAACGACAATCGGACGTCATGGTCGTCCTACGGCCCCCAGGTGGATGTGGCGGCTCCGGGCGACAAAGTCCTCGGGTCCTATCCCGTCGCCCTCACGCCTGCCGGCTTCTTCCCCTATCTGCCCGGTACGGGGACCTCGTTTTCAGCCCCTCATGTGGCGGGCTTGGCTGCCTTGATCAAGGGCCTCAAGCCCTGGCTGAAGGTTGCGGATATTATGAACGTCATTCGCTACTCGGCCGACGATGTCAACGCTGCGCAGTTCAAGGGGAGAGACGATTATATCGGCTACGGCCGCATCAACATGGAAAAAGCGCTCGTCCCGATCAAGATCATCCAATAAATCCGCGACGGTATGATTAGATTTCTGAGAATTAAAAATCTGGCTACGATCGACGACCTCCAGGTGAATTTCGAGGAGGGCTTCTCCATCCTGACCGGCGAAACGGGCGCCGGGAAATCCATCATCATCGACAGCATCCGACTGGCCTGCGGCGAAAAAGGTTCGCCGGACCTGGTCCGGACAGGAAAGGAAGAAGCTTCGGTGGAAGCCATTTTTTTGCTCTCCGAAAAGACGATGCTCAAAGACCGGCCGGCTCCGAGCGAAGACACGCCGGAACGGGCTGTCCACAGGACGATCTCCATAGAAGGATCAGGTAAAGCCTATTGGGATGGCGTCCTGGTCCCCGTCAAGAAACTCAAAGAGATGTCGGGCGACCTGGTCGACATCTACGGCCAGAATGATCACATTTTTCTCCTCCATCTGGAAAACCACTTGGATTATCTGGACCAGTCGGGCGGCACGATGGCCCTGAGAGGTGACGTCGCCCAGACCGCCCAGGAGCTGCGCGGTCTCATCCGGCTCCGCGATGAATGGAAAGCCAAAGAACGCGAGCGCAGCCAGCGGCTCGACTTCCTGGAATTCCAAATCCAGGAAATCGAAAGAGCCGGCCTCCGGCCCGCCGAGGAGGAAGAGCTGCGGGGGCAGAGGCATCTCCTCAAAAATGCCGAAAAAATCACGGCGCTTGTCGAAAAGGCACTCGAGGCCGCCTATGCCGCCGAGCCGTCCATCACCAGCCTGCTGGTCAAGCTTCAAAACAGCCTTGCCGAGCTTTCGGCGTATGATCAAAAGTTTTCCGCGATGAACGATTCCCTGGGCCCGCTGGCCATCATCCTTCAAGATCTCTCCGATGTCCTGATCAAATACAAAGACAGGCAGGAGGCCATTCCGGAAAAATTGGAGGAGGTCGAGGAGCGACTCAGCCTGATCGAAAACCTCAAGAGAAAATACGGCGCCCAGATCGAGGATATTCATTTTTATCTGGGGAAGATCAAACAGGAGCACCAGGATCTGGCCCAGATCCAGGACAAGCTTTCCCATGTGGAATCCGATGTCGAAAAGACCTTGGTAGCCTATGTCTCCCAAGCCGCCCGCCTCTCCGGCCTCCGGCAGAAGGCCGCCCGCGACCTGGAAAGGCAAATCGAGACGGAAATCGCTCTGCTGGGCATGAAAAAAGGCCGCTTCCGCATCAAAATCGAGACGACCAGACTGACCCGCGAAAATACCGAAAAGGCGAGGGACAGCGGCATCGATGACGTGGAGTTCATGATCAGCCCCAATCCCGGCGAAGAAGTCAAACCGCTGCGCAAGATCGCCTCGGGGGGCGAGCTGTCGAGAATCATGCTGGCCTTAAAGGCCGTCGGCAAGGAGAAAGGGAGTTTGAAGACCCTCATTTTTGACGAGATCGACTCCGGCATCGGCGGGAAGACGGCCGAATTCATCGCCCAGAAGCTCAAGGCTCTTTCCAAAAATCACCAGATCCTCTGCATCACCCACCTGCCCCAGATCGCCTCGTTCGCCTCCCATCATTACAGGATCGAAAAAAAAGTCGGAAAAGATCGGACCTTCACCACGGTCAAGAAGCTCGATTTTGAGGAACGCGTCGAGGAGATCGCCCGGCTGATGTCCGGCAGCCGGATTTCTGAGTTAGCACTCGAGAATGCCCGCGAGATGCTCCTCCACAACCTGAAGAAATGACCTTCTTGGCCTGTTCACCGCCGGTCCAAAAAAGAAAGAAGGAGGGCGTTTTTTAGGATGAAATTCGGGAGACGAGGAGTATCAAAGAAATGAGCAAAGTGGAGAAAGCCTTAGCCTGCTTCAAGGAAGGATTCAGCTGCTCCCAAGCCATATTCTCGACCTACAGCGAGGGTTTGGGCCTGGACCGCCTGACGTCCCTGAAAATATCACAGGCCTTTGGCGGCGGGATGGCCCACCTTGGAGAAACCTGTGGAGCCGTGACGGGCGCCTTCATGCTGATCGGCTTGAAATACGGCCGGACTCGAGCCGAGGACTTGGCCGCCCGGGAACGAACGTATGACCTTATCCGGAAATTCGTCGAAGACTTCAAGGGCCTCCACGGTTCGATCCAGTGCCGGCGTCTTCTCGGACTCGACCTCGGGACCGAAGAAGGCATGCGGCTGGCCAAGGAAAAAAATCTTTTTCAGACGCTTTGCGCCGGATATGTCAAGAATGCCGCCGAAATCATCGAGGACATCCTCTAGATCCTGACGGCGCATTAACGCCGCCGCCTTCGGATGGGAGCCGCATGGACAACAGAATCGACACTCTCAAAGGCATTAAATTCTTCATCCATACCTTCGGCTGCCAAATGAACGAGAATGACTCGGAGAGGATCGCCGGCTTGCTCGCGGCCGCCGGGGCCAGGAAGTCCGATTCTGCTGAAGGCAGCGGCGTGATTATCATTAACACCTGCGCCGTCAGGGCAAAATCCGAAGAGAAACTCTATTCCTACCTGGGGCGGCTTCTGCCCTTGAAAAAGACGAACGGCGCGGTCATCGGAGTCGCGGGATGCATCGGCCAGTTGTACCGGACGGAGCTTCTGGCCAAAAAGCCATTCCTGGATTTCATCTGCGGACCGGACCATTACCAGGAGCTGCCCGAGATCCTGTCACGCCGCCTTCGGGAAAAGGTCGTTTCGACGAGCTGGTCCCGCCGCTGGAAAGAAACTCCTCCCCGCTCCATTTTCCATGAAAGCCCCATCTCCGCCTATGTCACGATCATGGAAGGATGTGACCATTTCTGCGCCTACTGCGTCGTCCCCTTCACTCGGGGTCGGGAAAAATTTCGGCCTTTACAGAATATCATGGCTGAAATCCAAGACCTGGCGGGACAGGGCTACAAAGAAATCCAGCTGCTCGGCCAGAATGTGAATTCCTACCGGGACCCCGAAACCGGGCTATCGTTTTCCGGGCTCTTAAGGGAGATCGACGGCACGGAAGGTATTGAGTGGATTCGCTTCATCACCTCGCACCCAAGAAATTTCACTCCGGACATCGTCGAAGCTATGGAACGATCCAAGAAGGTCTGCCGCCAGCTCCACCTCCCGCTTCAGTCCGGCGCTTCCACCATCCTGGACAGGATGAGCCGGGGATATACGCGCCAAGATTACCTGGACAAAGTCCGTCACCTGCGGAGGCTGATGCCGGAGATCAGCCTGAGCACCGATATCATCGTCGGCTTTCCGGGCGAAACCGAAAAAGAATTTGAAGAAACGCTGACGGCGCTCCAAGAGATCCGCTTCGCAAATATTTTTTCTTTCCGCTATTCGCCCCGGCCGCGCACGACCGCCTCGAGGATCAAGGACGATATTCCGCTTGAGGTGAAAAAACGGCGCCTGCTCGAAGTCCAAGCCCTTCAGAAACGGATCCAATCAGAGATCCACAAGGGCTATGTCGGCCAAATCCTGAAAGTCTTGTGCGTCGGCAAAAGCAAGAAAGATGGGCTTGCCTACTCGGGACGAAATGAGGGATACCAGGTCGTCAACTTCACATCCAATCAGGATTTGATCGGCCGGTTCGTCCATGTCCTCGTCACATCCTGGGGTCCGTACAGCCTCCGAGGAGAATCTCAAGGTCCTGCTTGACGGCTCCTTGGAGTTCCACGCCGTAAACACCTTTGAAAAACCTTCTGCCAAGGACCATGCCGGTGGCCGCATCCACTTCGAGAAGGGCGGCATTGATCAAATCCCGCGTCTTGACGAGAACGGCCGGCGGCCTTTCGATAATGACGATATTCCAGGCGGAGTTTCGATCATCACCCGATCGCCATCTGGAGCTCGAAACGCGGGGACGTTCGTCGGCCCGGGCGAAGCAGGTCAGGATGAAATGGATGGTTTCTCTGTCCTCAAAAGCGATTTTGAGCGCTTGGGAAGCCGTCACCGGGCCATTCACGCATTGTTATTAAGCAAGAAATGGGCCAATTCTTGGAGATTTGTAAGGTCTTTATTTTTAGTAAATTATCAAAGACGCCGGCCAAGGAACGGGCTTATATCCGAGACAAAACGGCACACTTTGTGCCATCCGGTGGAGATTCGAATTTGATTACTTGTCCTGCTTGACGGTTTCTTCGACCTGATGGAATTCCTTGAGACCGGTCCTCTTCGAATACCAAATGGAGATGATCACGGCGATCAGAGCCAGGACGAGAAAGACGATCACGCCCGGGGAGATTTTTTTATACTGGATGATGATCGGAGCGGCTAAAACAGAGACCAGGTTGATGACCTTGATCATCGGATTCAAGGCTGGCCCGGAAGTGTCCTTAAGGGGATCGCCGACCGTGTCACCGCAAACGGCTGCCTTGTGAGCGGCTGATCCTTTGCCTCCATAGAGCCCGTCCTCGATCAGCTTTTTGGCATTGTCCCAAGCGCCGCCGGCATTGGCCATGAAAACCGCTAGCAATTGTCCCGAAAGGATGGCCCCGGCCAGGAATCCTCCCAAGGCCTCAACCTGAAAAACGAGGCCGACGATGAGCGGCGTCAACACCGCCAGCAAAGCGAGGCCGACCAGTTCCTTCTGGGCGGCTCCGGTGCAGATGCTGACAGCCTGCCTGTAGTCCGGCTTGACCTTGCCTTCCATGAGTCCTGGAGTCTTGAACTGGCGCCGGACTTCGATCACGATCAAAGAGGCCGCTCGGGAAACGGCATTGATCGTCAAAGACGAAAAAAGCCAAGGCAACGCCCCGCCGATCAGCATGCCGATCAGGACCATCGGCGTGGAAATTCTGATCCCCGTCGTCAAGAGCTGGAGCGCTTCGGGAACCTTCAGCTGGGCTTGGACCTTAGTTACATCCGTCATGTACGATCCGAACAGAGAGACCGCGGCAATGACGGCCGAGCCGATGGCCACTCCTTTGGTGATGGCCTTGGTCGTGTTGCCCACGGCGTCCAGGTCGGCCATGATCTTCCGGGCCGGTTTGTCCAAACCGGCCATCTCACCAATCCCGTTGGCATTGTCGGAGATCGGCCCGAACGAATCCATGGCCACGTTGTTGCCGGTCAGAGTGAGCATGCCGATGCCCGTCATGGCTACCCCATAAAGGACATAGGCCACGGGCTGGCCCCAGTAGATGAGGACTGCGGAAAAAATCGTCGCCGCGATGACCAGGATGGCCCAGACCGTGGATTCAAAACCGGTTGAGAGCCCGGAGAGGATCACGGTCGCAGACCCGGTTTGGCTGGACTTCGCGATTTCTTTCACTGGGTTGTAGTGTGTGCCCGTAAAATACTTGGTCAGCTCGTCGATGGCGATGGCCAGGATGATTCCCACTCCGACAGACAGGAAGGCCCGCCATTCGTTCATATAAAAATGGGCCAGCACGGCAAAGGAAACAAAACATATGGCCGCCGAGGTGTAAAATCCCTTGTTGATCGAGGCCATGGCGTTTCCCTCTTTCTGGCCTTTTTTGCCGCGGACCTGATAGGTACCGATGATGGAAGAGAAAACCCCGATGGCGCGGACGAGCAGCGGAAAGATGATCCATTTGATCTGGCCCGTGAGCTGAACGAGAGCCAACCCCAGGATCAATCCCGAAACGATGGTGACTTCATAGCTCTCAAAGATGTCGGCGGCCATCCCCGCGCAGTCGCCGACGTTGTCTCCGACCAAATCGGCGATGACGGCGGCATTCCGAGGGTCGTCCTCAGGGATGGAGGCTTCCACTTTTCCGACCAGGTCGGCGCCCACGTCCGCCGCCTTGGTGTAGATCCCACCGCCCACCCTCATGAACAGGGCCAGCAAGGTCCCGCCGAAGCCAAAACCCAGCAGCGCGTCGGGCGCGGCCTTCTGGAAAACGAGGAAGATAATCGTCCCGCCAAAAAGGCCGAGGCCATCCGTCAGCATTCCCGTGATCGTGCCGGCTCGGTAGGAAATTTTCATGGCTTTATCAAAGCTTTCCCGGGAGGCCGCCGCGACGCGGACATTGGCCTGGACGGCCATCCGCATGCCGAACTGCCCGACCATCAAGGAGAAGAGCGCGCCCAGGATGAACGCGGCCGCCCGTCCAAACCCGATGACCATCTTCACCTGATCGGGATTCAAGTTCGAAAAGCGCTCCAGGGCTTCGGCCGAGGGAGGAACGATATAGACGCTGAAGAACAGGGCCACTGTCAGGACGATGATAAAAGGCAGGATGGTCTTGAGCTGTTTGCTCAAATAGGCGTTAGCCCCTTGCTTGATGGCCTCCCAGACTTCGATCATCTTGGTCGACCCTTTGTCGTGCGCCATGACCTGGCGTCTCAAGAACAAGGCATAGCCCAGGCCAATGAGGGCGATGCCCAACACCACCCACAAGGCGATCATCTCAAAGGTCGTCGTTTCTAACATGCCATCTCCTTCTCTCGTTTTCGATAAAATCGCATCCTATTCTCTCTCAAGGACCCCCCATTTTAGCGACAAATTGGGCCAAAATCAAGGACGTCGGAGGGCCGCTTTCCACGGCCATTGATATTCCCGCGTGTTTCCGTTATAATCTTGGGCTTCTCCTCGAAGCTACAACAGAGGCCCGAATAAAATGAAGATCAACGTCTGGAATACTATTTTGCAGATGAGCAAGGAGCGCAGCATGGAGCCCTCTGTCATCGTCAGCGCCATCGAAGAATCCCTGAAAGTGGCCGCTTCCAAATATTATACCCACAACGAGCTGATTCATGTCTTTTTCCGGCCGGAAAAAGGAGAGCTCCGGGTTTATACCGTCAAGCGAGTCGTCGAGCGCCCCGACCATCCGGCCCAGGAAATCTCCCTGGAAGAAGCCCGGCATCTTCTCCCTTCGGCCTCGATTGGGGAATCGGTTGAGATCGACCTTCCCTCGGACACGCTCGGCCGGATCGCCGCCCAGGCGGCCAAGCAGGTCATCTTTCAAAAGGTCCGCGACGCCGAGCAGCAAAAAATCTACGGCGAATTTGCCCCCAGGATCGGCGAAATCGTGACCGGCATCTACCGCCGGGCCGAGAACAACGCCATCCTCCTCGAAATCAACAAGACCGATGTCCTCTTGCCTTACCGGGAAAAGCTCTTTAACGACGAGTTCAAGCTCGGAGACGCGATCAAGGCGGTCATCGTCCAAGTGAAAAAAGGCTACAAAGGTCAGGACCCGCAGGTCATCCTATCCCGGACCAGCCCCAAGTTCCTGGAGAAGCTTCTCGAACTCGAAATCCCGGAAGTCGCCAACGGGACGATTGAAATCAAGGATATCGTCCGGCAGCCGGGCGAACGGGCCAAAGTGGCGGTCATGACCAAGGAAAGGGACGTCGACCCCGTCGGAGCCTGCATCGGACTCAAGGGCAGCCGGATCCTGTCCATCAGCAAGGAGTTGGCCGGAGAAAAAATCGATATCATCGTTTGGTCGTCGAACCCTCAGGCCTATGCCAAGGCCGCCCTCAGCCCGGCCAGGATCGAAAACGTCTTCATCCTCAACAAGGCGGAGAATACGATGCAGGCCGTGGTCGCCAAAGATCAGTTGTCTCTGGCCATCGGAAAAAAAGGAATTAACGTCAAGCTGGCTTCGAACCTAGTCGGCTGGAAAATCAGCATCAAACAGGAATGACATTGTCCTAATATCCATATAAAGGAACGGTCATTGACGGAAACAAAAACAACAAAAGCAGCCAAAGCCGCCAAAGACGCCCCGAAACCGCGTCCGATCGTCACTCTGAGAGAGGGGGCGACGCTCAAGGAATTGGCCGAAAAGCTCAAGTCGAGGCCTAAGGACATCGCCGACAAGCTGGAAGCCAAAGGATTCGGGCTCGGCGTTCATGACATGATCGACGAAACCCTCGCCGCCCAAATCGGCAAAGAGCTCAACTGTGGAATTGAGATCGTCCCCATCGAAAAAGAAATGCGGCTGCAGGCCGAGAGCAACAAGGCGGAACTCGTCACCCGGCCGCCCGTGGTGACGATCATGGGCCACGTCGACCACGGCAAAACGACTCTCCTGGATGCCATCCGGTCATCCAAACTCGTCGATAAGGAATCCGGCGGCATCACCCAGCATATCGGCGCCTATCGGGTTTTTCACAATAAGAGGGCCATCACCTTTATCGATACGCCCGGCCATGAGGCTTTCACCCAGCTTCGCGCCCGGGGGGCCAAGGTGACGGACATCGTCATCCTGGTCGTGGCCGCCGATGAGGGCATCATGCCCCAGACCCGAGAGGCGATCAACCACGCCAGAGCCGCGGGCGTACCCATCATCGCCGCCATCAATAAAATCGACAAGCCTGAGGCCAACCCGGACAAAGTCAAACAACAGCTCCAGAAAGAAGGCCTGCTCATAGAAGAATGGGGCGGCGATGTCATTAGCGTCGAGGTCTCGGCCAAGGAAAAAAAGAACATCCAGGAACTTCTGGAGATGATCCTGTTGCTGGCCGATGTCATCGAGATCAAGGCCAATCCCAAGGTGAAAGCCCAGGGCGTCGTGCTCGAAGCCCGTTTGGATGCCAAAAAGGGGCCGCTGGCCACGGTCGTTATCCAGAACGGCACGCTGTCCGTCGGAGAGACCTTCGTTTCGGGAACCAGCTATGGAAAAGTCCGCGCTTTAAATGACGAGCACGGCAAAATGATAAAAAACGCCGGGCCTTCGGTACCGGTCGAGATCCTCGGGTTTTCGGACGTCCCCCAGGCCGGCGATTTTTTCCAGGCCGTGAACAACCAGGGGGAGGCTAGGGCGATCATCAGCTACCGCCTGGCCCGGACAGCCACAAAAGCGGAGGTCAAAAAGCCCGCCCATGTCACGCTGGACGACTTGTTCAAGAAGCTCGAGGACGGAGAAATCAAAGAATTGGCCGTGATCGTCAAGGCCGACGTGCAGGGTTCGGTAGAGGTCCTGATGGAACTTCTGCCTTCTCTAAGCACGGAAAAGGTCAAGATCAACATCATCCACGCTGCGACGGGAACGATCAACGAATCCGACATTCTTCTGGCCTCCACGTCCAACGCCATCATCATCGGCTATAACGTCAAGCCCGGCGCCAAAATCGAGGAAATCGCCCAAAAAGAGAACGTCGAAATCCGGGCCTACAGGATCATCTATCAGCTGACCGACGACATCAAAAAGGCCCTGGCCGGAATGTTGGAACCCGTCATCAAGGAGACCTTTCTCGGCCGGGCCCAGGTCCGGAGGATCTATCGAATTCCCAAAGTGGGGGTCATCGCCGGCTGCTATGTCAGCGATGGAAAGATCGTCCGGAATGCCGAGATCAGAGTCATCCGCAACAAGGACGTCGTCCACCGCGGCCGCATCGCCTCGCTCAAGCATCTCAAAGAGAATGTCACGGAGGTGAAAAAAGATTATGAATGCGGCATCGGGCTTGCCGGTTTCAAGGAAATCCAGGAAGGCGACGTCATCGAAGCCTTCCTGATGGAGAAAGTCAGCGCCGGATAAACCGGCCCAGGTCCATGGTCATCGGTCTTTTATCGCTGGAAATCCATTTTCCCTATTCTCAATCTTTGAAGGACAAGCGTAAAGAGCTGAACAGCCTGAAAGACCGGATCCGACAAAAATATAATGTCGCCCTGGCTGAACTCGATTACCAGGACACTTGGCAGCGGACAAAGCTCGGCATCGTCACGCTCAACAGCCAGCCGGCCGTCGTAGAGAACATCCTGGCCAAGATTTTGAGGGACGTCGAGAACCATGTCAACGGGGACATCTTGAAAGCGGACATCCTGTTCTACTAGGGATGGACCCGATCTCTGAGCAAAAATGAACACGGCCGGCCGAAGACAACAGCGAGTGAGCAGCCTCCTTCATCAGGCCCTCAGCCGGCTTCTCATCGAGGAGATCCAGAACATCTCCAAGAGCCTGGTCACCGTGACCAGGGTGGAAGTCACGGCCGACCTGATGACCGCTCGCGTATTTCTCAGCGTCTACGGCCCGGATGCTCCCGAAGCGATCATCGCCTGTCTGGAAAAAAGAACGGGCTCCCTCCGGAAAACTCTTGCCTCCCTGGTCAAACTAAAGTATAATCCGATGCTATTTTTTTCCCTGGATCCAACGCCCGAATATGAACAGCGGATCGACGAACTCCTCGAATCGGCCAAAAAACGTGGCCGCGGAACCGCTTGACCAGATCGCCCAAAAAATCCGGGAAAGCCGCCGGATCGCCATCACCTCCCACCTCAGGCCGGACGGAGACTCTCTCTGCACGAGCCTGGCATTGGCGTTCGCGGCAGAACTTCTGAACAAAGAAGCCGCCATCATCAACAAGGATAAGACGCCCTATCCGTTCCGGATGTTCCCGGACTGCAAGAAAATCCAGATCGGCCAGATCTATCCCAAAGCGTTTGATGCGGTCATCCTTCTCGAATGCGCCGACGTGTCGCGCTCCGGCCAGGAGAACCTCGACGGCTATTTCAAGATCAATATCGACCACCATTACTCCAATGACCGGTACGCGGACATCGATTGGGTCGAACCCCAGGTCTCGGCCGTTGGCGAGATGGCCTTCGCCCTCTGCCGAAAGCTGGAGATGACCCTCACCCCGCAAATCGCCAACCACCTCTATTGCGCCATCGTCTCGGACACGGGATCCTTTCAATTTTCCAACACGACCGCCAAAGCCTTCGAGGTCTGTCATCAGCTGGTCCAGGCCGGCGCCAATCCGATCCAGATCAGCGAAGCCCTGTTTCACAATAATCTTCCGGAGAAGGTCAAGCTCTTAGGGCAAGTCCTGTCCACGCTGGAAATGAACAAGGCCGGCGATATTGCCGTCATCACCATGTTTCGAAAAGACCTCCAGGCGCTCCACCTCAGCGAAATCGATACCGAAGACATCACGACCCTGGCCCGGTCGATCAAGGGGATCAGCGTCGTGCTCTTTTTCAAAGAGATGGACAAGCAGACGTTCCGGGTCAGCATCCGCTCCAAAGGTCAAGCCCATGCCGCGGCCATCGCCGAACACTTCGGCGGGGGCGGTCATGCCCATGCCGCAGGATTCACCGTTTACGGCCCTTACCGCCGTTTGATCAAAGAAATCCCCAAGACGATCGAAACGCTCCTGCGAAAGGCGCCGGCAGGGCCCCGCATCGCCTCGACATGATCTATGGACGGCCTGATCCTTGTCGACAAGCCACAGGACATCACGTCCCATGATGTCGTGGCAAGACTCAGGAAGATCTTGTCGCTGCCAAAGATCGGGCACTTTGGCACTCTGGACCCGCTGGCCACAGGGCTGTTGATAGCGGCGGTCGGAAAGGCGACAAAATTTTTCCGCTTTTTCAGTAAACTGGACAAGGTCTATCAGGGCAGGATCAGACTGGGATTCTCGACGGATTCGTATGACCGGTCGGGCGTTCCCCTGACCGAAGAAAGCCTGACCTATCCCGACGACGAGGACGTCCGCCTAGCCATGAAGACCTTTGAGGGAGAGATCGATCAGACGGCTCCCCCGTTTTCGGCCAAAAAATACCGGGGAAAGCCGCTCTATACGTTCGCCCGACGAAAAAACATCGTGAAATTGCCTGCTTTCCGAGTCCAAGTCCATTCCTTCTTGCTCCAGGACTACCTTCCCCCCTATCTGGATTTTGAAGTCAAGTGCGCTTCGGGGACATATATCCGCACGCTGGCCCATGACCTTGGCCGGCACCTGGGGTGTGGAGCCCATCTGGCCGAGCTCGTTCGCACGGAGATAGGCGAGTTTCAGGTGAAAGACAGTTTTGCTCTCGAAGAGATCAAAGACTTAGCCGAGAGAGGCCGGGTCCGCGAGTTCCTGAGACCCTTGGAAACTCTCCTTCCCGCTTTTCCCAAAATCGAGCTGACCCAAGACGGGCTGAGGCTTGTTCAAAACGGCCGCCCCGTCTTTCCGGAGCACATGGTCCAGCCCGACTCCCAGGACGTCTTTTTTTCGCCGCCGTCCGGGCAAAAAGAGGCCGTTTTCCGCCTGTTCAGCCCGGAAGGACAGCTTGTCGGACTGGCCAAACGACGGGATACCCCCCTCAGCTTCTCCCCTTTCCTGGTCCTGGTCTGAGTTTTTTTTACCCTGGTTCTTGAATTTTTTGCCGGACTGTTGTATTTTAAGCGGGTTATGAGGTTGAACAAGAATCAAATCGAGCACCTGGGTTTCCTCATCATCC
Source organism: uncultured Eubacteriales bacterium (assembly GCA_964537875.1). Lineage (GTDB taxonomy): Bacteria > Acidobacteriota > Aminicenantia > Aminicenantales > UBA4085 > JAPKZH01. The sequence continues at coordinate 46,017 of CAZIDN010000004.1, read as the reverse complement.
GCAATCTCCAAAAGGACGGCAAAGTCCTGATCGAAGAAAAAACCGTCATCCTCGAGGAAACGATCGGCCTCATCACGGAAGAGTTCCTGAAGGAGGACCAGCTGGACCAGGAGGTCCGGGAAATCCTCAGCAAGCATATCGAAAAAATCCGCAAAGAGAATATCGAATATCAGACCATGTTCAGGATGATCAAGACGAAGCTCGCCAAAGAAAGGAACATCGTGCTGTGAGCAATCGTCTGTCCAGGGAAAAAATCAATTTCCTTTCCAAAAGGATCCTCGAGGCCCTCTCCAGCAACGACCGCGTGGAATTTCTGGACGACGCCAACGAAATCCGGCTGAATATCGTCCGCTCCATCGAAGAAGAGATGCGGCTCTATGACCTCCTGGACAAGCGGGCCATCGAAAAGATCCAGTCCCAGAAGAAGTCTGTCGAAGAAGGCAGCCGCGAATGGGAAATCCTTTATCGCAAGTATTACAATGAAGAACTCTCCAAGCTCGGCAAGCTGTCCGAATAAAGAGTCCTACCGTCCCTTGCCCCCTCCCTACCTGGAAATCGAAGAGCGCGTCCGCTACTCGGAGACCGACCAGATGGGCGTTGCCCATAACAAGGGCTATTTTGAATGGTTCGAGATCGGCCGGACGGAATACTGCCGAAAAAAGCAAATCCCCTATAAGGACATCGAAGCCCGCGGCCATGCCCTCGTTGTCGTCGAAGCGTTTTGCCGATACAAGAAAGCTCTCCGGTATGACGAGCCGTTTCTCATCCGGGTGGCCCTTCAAGAAATGACTTCCAAGAAAGCCGTCTTCGGCTACGAGCTCAGGACCAAGGACGACCGGGCGCTCATCGCCCACGGATATACGACTCACATCGCCGTCAACAAAAAAGGCGAAGTCTGTCCTTTACCGGAAGACTTGGTGGAAAAAATGAAAAGGCCGCTAGCCGACTAAAGAAAGGCCTTTTTTCTTCAGATAATTCTTCAAGGCCTCCCGCCAGGGCGAAAAATCGGTGATGCCCAAGGCTTTCGCCCGTTGATTCTCCAGGACAGAATAGGCCGGTCGCCGGGCCTTGGCTCCATAGGCTTGGGAATCAATCGGAGAAAGGTTCGCCGCTCGGCCGACCACGGAAAAAATCTCCCGGGCAAATTCGTACCATGTGCATTGGCCTTCATTGGTCATGTGGTAAAGCCCGTAGCGCTCTGTGCCGAGGAGTTCAAGAATCCGGGCGGCGAGCTCCTCGGTCGAGGTCGGAGTCACCCACTGGTCATCGACGACCCGCAGAGGCCGCCCGCTATTTTCGAGGTGGAGCATCAGCTCCACGAAATTCATGCCCTTTTCGCGGCAGCCGGCGCTGCCGTAAAGGCCGCAGGTCCGGATCAGAAAATATTTTTGGCAAAGGGACCGGACAAAATATTCTCCGGCCAGCTTGGAAACCCCGTAGACGTTCAAGGGGGCTGGTTCATCCTCTTCCACATAGGGCGTTCTCTTTCGCCCGTCAAAAACATAATCCGTGCTGAAATGAACGAGAACGGCATTCCTTTCCAGGCAGATGAGGGCCAGGTTCCGCACGGCGACGGCGTTCACGATCAAGGCCTCCTCGGGACGATCCTCGCATTCATCGACCCGGTGGAACGCCGCCGTATTGATCACGACATCGGGGGCCAGCGACTGGAGGATGTCGCGGGTCTTCTGGGCTTCCCTGACGTCAAAATCCGGATAGAAGAGAGGGTGACACTTTTCTGTGGGCAGTAGATTCAGCAGGTCAAATCCCAGCTGTCCGTCGGCGCCGATCAGGGCGATTTTCATGAAAGGAATTGTATTCGTTTTCCGGCCTGAAGGCAATGCTCAGAGCCAAAAAAAAGGCCAGGGAAAGGTCCCTGGCCTTTGTGTCCTGTGTTCGAGGCTTAAAAGATGTAGCGGAATCCGAGTAGGAGCTTGTAGTGATTATCGAACGTCCGGTCTGCGTTAAAAACAGGAACTCGGATCTCGGCAAAAATGGATCCCGCCGAGGTCCAATAATTAAAGACATTCACGCCGAACTGTCCGACGAGGTCCATGCCGCCAAAGCGGTTGGTTTTCTGTTCCTTCGTGCTGAAGCCGAGACCTCCTCCGACATAGGCGGCCTTCCCTAATTCCAGGTTGAGGACCGCATTCCCCATGAAAATGAATTTCCAGGGATCCCCCTGGATGGGCATCGCGCCGCCGGCGCAGACGATCAAATCCAATGTGTTGGGCACGAGCTTCACAAGGAAGCCCAACCGGCCGAAGAAATAGCCGGTGTAAGTCCCTCTGGCTAACAATCCGCCGGCTTCGGCTAGATAGAAAAACGTCTTCTGGGTCACTTCAAAGGTGAGCTTGCAGGGATCCGCACCTCCCGAAGCTGCTCCCATGTCATCGTAGACGACGACCGAGATCGTGTATTTGCCGGCCTTGGTGAAGACCTTTTCCCAGGTGAAGGGCTTTTCATTTTTCATGAAGGAGTCGAGAACCTTCCCGGCTTCGTCCGTGATTTCAAAGCTGGCTTTGACGATCTGGCCGTCGGCATCCTGGGAGCCTGAAGCATCAAAGGTGATCGGCTTTCCGACATAGTCCTTGCAGGGCAGGCAGGAAGTCCACAGCTTGCAGACGGGCGGGAAGTTGATGTATGTCTTGGCCTGGCAAAGATTCTCGGACACCTTGCCTTCTTCGTTCCAGGCCTTGGCTTTAAAGATGTATTCGCCCGGCGTGTCGAATTTCGTCTGCCATTTGGGAGAACCCGGAGTGAAGCTGTGGGAGCCGACCTTGGTCCCTTGGACCGTAAAGATCTCGACGTCCATGGATTTGGCGCCTGCCGTCCCGCTCATATCCAGGGTGACGGGGTCATTGATGTTGCATTTAGCCGGATTGACTTTCAAGTCGCAGACGGCGGGCGGGATGACCTTGGTCTCCGTCACTTTGTACAGAGCGATGTTCCCGCACGGCTTGGGGATGAAAAATTCATAATTCTTATTGTCCTTGTGGACGACGAAGGTAAAGACCTCCAGGGGCTTCTGGCCCGCCCATTCGACATCTTCCCAGACCTTGACTTTTCCGCCGATGCGGAAGAGCATCCAGGGAAATCTCTCGCCGACCGCCAGGGATGTCTCCGTGAAGGCGGCTGTTTTCAGCTGATCGATGAAGGGAAGGTAAACATCGCCCATTCCTACTTGATCGAACCCGTACTTGATATCACCGGCGTATCTTTCCGCGATCGACTTCATGACCTCCGCCGTCGGGATATCTCCTCTGACCTTGGCAAAGGTATTCACGCCGATTCTCTTCAGTTTTTTTGTCTCGGCGAACGAGGTCATGCAGAATATGACCATCAGGACCACGACAAAAAAGACGATCTTTTTGTTTTTCACGAATCCTCCTTTATGATTCAACCTCAGAGGGCATGTTGAAGCTGAATTCACTATTTATATAAGTCGATATCATCTATTTTGTCAAGGGGAAATCGCAAGAAACGTCTTGACAATCCTGACGATGAGCCCGGAATCCCGAGGTTCAGAGGCCAACGCTTTTTCATAAAGCGGGCGAACCTTGGGGTTGACAGGGAGGAGGTCCTCCATCAGGGCCCGGGCCGCGGGCACATCGATTTCGGGATGGATCTGCAGTCCCCAGATGTTTTTTCCTTTATATCCGAAAGCCTGAATGGGGCAAATCGCCGTGGAGGCGAGAGTCACGAACGGGTCGGCCAGGTTCGTGACTTCGTCAAAATGGAGAGAAAACGAATACGCCCGGCCGGGCCGGCCCAAAAGCGGCGTGTTCTTTTGGACGTCGACGGGGATCCAGCCGATTTCTGGCTCTCGACATCTCCGGACATGGGACGGGCCGGCCAAGGCCAGCGCCAAGAGTTGATGCCCGTAGCAACTTCCCAGGATCGACAGGCCTTTCCGGAATGCGTCCCGGATGAATTCGACCTCCTCGTCCACCCATTTTTCTCTCTCAAGGACGGACGCTTCGGACCCGGTCAAAATCAGGTGGGTATACCCTTTGCCCAAGTCGGGCAGCAGGAATTCCGGAGCGCGGAAGGCCTCCCATTCCACGCCGAGATGGGCGCTCCAATGCTCTACCGGTTTATAAAGCGTCGGGTCGATGGAATTGTCGACGATGGCGACTTTAGGGCCTCTCACTGCGCTCATGGTCATTCAGCCTCAGGGCCGTGCCTCTCATTATACTATAAAGGAGAGATATGTCCTCGCTCTAAACTTTATCGATCCTCTCTAAAAGGGGGATGGGGCGAGCCCGAGAATTTTTTTTGTTTTTCCCATCCGGCTTTTGGTATAATAGCTAGTCTTAAGAAGGAGAAGGCAAAGTGCATAATGTGGCGATTGAATCCGAACTCCACGTCTTAACCCCGAATGAGCCCGGAATCCTGGGCCGGGTCCTGGGGACTCTGGCCAACGCCGGGGTCAACCTTCGAGCCCTCAACGCCTATGCCCGCGAGAATGAAGGACATTTTCTGCTCCTGACGTCCAACAATAAAAAAGCCGAGGCCGCACTCCGTTCCCTGGGCTACAAAGTCAAGACCAACAAAGTGATGATCGTGGAAATCAGCGACCGCATCGGCGCCGGCGCGGAAATCGGGGCCCTCCTTGGGAATGCCGTGATCGATATCGATTACTGTTATGGAAGCTCGGCCGGAAAAGGCACCACCCTCCTCATCTTTCGCACGAACAACAACAAAAAAGCCTACGAAACCTTGCGATAGATCCTTAAAGAACGTGAGTTGAGAAAGAAAAGGGTTCTGGTCGTCACATCCGATGTGACGTTTGTCGAGGGGGGACACTTGACGATTGCCCGGAATACGGTCCAGGCTTTCCGCCAACAGGGGATCGATGCCGACCTGGTCCTCACTCCCCAGAACCGTTTCGGCCAGCAATTCCGGGCTTATCTGGCCAACCGATTCACGGATGTGGAGATGGACGGGCTGGGCCGACCTGTCCATCAGGTGATTTCCTTCCGCTTTCCCAGCTATGCCGTCCGCCATCCTCATCATGTCTGCTGGCTCAACCATCGGATGCGGGAGTATTATGATCTCTGGGAAGGCCTGGTTTCGCAACTGGGCTGGAAAGGGAAAATCAAGCATCGCTTGCGGAGATCCCTGATCCATCGCATCGACACCTATCTCCTCAAGCACAACGTCAGGAAGCTCTTCGTCCAATCCGGGACCATCCAACAGAGGCTCCGCCGCTGGGGGAATATCCCTTCCGAAATCCTGTATCCTCCCCCGCCTCAGAGAGACTACCGGACCGATTCTTATCAATCTTTTATCTTCACCGTCTCCAGGCTCCAGACGCTTAAGAGAATCCACCTCTTGGTGGAGGCGTTCCGGCATGTCAAAAACAAAGACTTGAAGGCGTTCGTGATCGGGGAAGGACCGGAGCGCGAACATTTGCACCACAGGATCCGGGAGCTCGCTCTCGACGCCAAGGTCTTTCTGCTGGGCGCGACCGACGAAGAAAACCTGATGTCGCACTACGGCCGCTGCCTGGCTGTCTTCTTCTGCCCCTTCAACGAAGATTACGGCCTCGTGACCACGGAAGCGTTCGCTTCAAGGAAGGCTGTCATCACGGCCACGGACAGCGGAGGCCCGACGGAACTGGTCAAGGACGGAGAATCCGGTTTTATCGTTGCCCCCGACCCGCGCTTGATCGCCGAGAAACTGGACCTCCTGGCCGAAAACAGGAATCTGGCCGAAAAAATGGGACAGGCAGGGCACAAATTTATCTCCCGCCTGACCTGGCAGGAGACCGTCAAAAAATTGCTGATCGTCAGGTGATTCGCGGCTCGGGCATTCTTTTTTTCAAAAACGTTTTCAAGACGAGGACGACGACCCCGATGGCCAGGATGAACAACAGCCCGTCGGCGGCGACAAGGACATAGCTCTTCTTTTGAATGTACTCGCGCAGCAAAATTCCCAGCGAGGCCAGGGTCGTCGCGATCATGAAAACGGCGGGGAGAAGCGTGAAGGCGGTTTTCTTCCCGCGGAGAAGAAGCCAGCCCGAGACAGCCAATAAGCTCAGGGCTGCCAGCAGCTGGTTGGCGGTTCCGAAAATCGGCCAGAGCAGGTTGAAGGCATTCGTGGAGGCCAGGCTCCACATCAAGACCACGGACATTCCGGAATTGAACCAGTAATACTTGAGAAGCCTCGGCGCCTTTTTGAAGAGGATGCCCCAGAGCTCCTCGAACAAGTATCGATTCAAGCGCACGGCGGCGTCGAGCGTCGTGACGACAAATCCCTCGACAAGAAGGATGCCGAAGACTGTTCCCAAGGCTACGGGAATGCCCAGCCCGCGATTGAACAGCTGCCCGGCCGCCAGGGAAAATCCCAGGATGGGATTGGATTTGATGCCCGGGTCGGTCGGCCAGACGATGGACTTATAGTCCGAAAAATTGAGGGCCCCGCCGATGGCCAGAATCACGCAGACGGCCAGCACCGACTCCAGGAGCATGGCATTATATCCGACTCGGCGAGCATCGATTTCACAGCCCAACTGCTTTCCCGTTGTCCCCCCCGCGACCAGTGCGTGAAAGCCCGAAATCGCTCCGCAGGCGATCGTGCAAAACATCATGGGCCAGATAAGACCCAGATGCTGAGCCCCTTCTTTCAGGTTGAAGCTGGGGATGGAGACGGACAGGCCTCCGAATCCGGTGCTGAAGAGGGACAGGATCATCAAGACGATCCCGCCGTAGAGGATCTGGACATTGATAAAATCACGCGGCTGCAGGATCAGCCAGACCGGGGCCCCCGCCGCGAAGAGGACATAGATCGAAATGACGACCATCCAGACCGTGGGAGATAATGTGACCGGATAGGCAATTCCAAGGAGGACCGAGACGACGCAGATCAGGGAGGCGATGAGATACGCATAGATGGTCTTGATCCCTTTCTTGTAGATCAGCCAGCCGAGGAACGGTGAGCACAGGGTGATGACGATCACGGACATGGAGGCGATCCCACCGATGCGGCCCATGGCCACGCCGTCCTTGAGGACGATCTTTAAAAATGTCTCCCCTTCTTTGACTCCGATCTTGGCCAAAGGCCAGAGCGATGTCAGCGAAATGGAGGTCGCGCTCAAAAACGAGGATGTCACGAGCACAATCATGACGATGGTGAAACCGATGAAGAGGTTGAATCCTTTGGCGCCGAGAGTTTTACGGGCGACTTCGGCCATGGATTTCCCGCCTTCGCGCATGCTGATGAACAGCGTCGTGAAATCATGGACGGCGCCGATGAAAATCCCGCCCAGGACGATCCAGAGCCAGGCCGGGACAAAGCCGTACAGGATGGCCATCGTCGGCCCCAGGATGGGGCCGGCGCCGGCGATGGCCGAGAAATGGTGGGCAAAGACGACATAGGTCTTCGTCGGGACATAATCGCGGCCGTCGCAAAATGTCACGGCCGGCGTCGGATGCTTGGCGTCCTCGCCGAGCACCCTGGCGATGGAACGCGAATAAAACCGGCTGGCCAGGACAAAGGCCAGAGAGGCGAGCGCGAGAATGACCAGAACATTCATTGCCTTCTCCTTACGTCTTGGACACGCGGGGCCGTCAAGGGCGCCTCATGATAGACGAACCTTCCTGATTTCCTAGCAACATTTCCGGTCGGCCGGAGCCGCCGTCTTAAGAGAGCGTCGTGATTTTGAAAGACACGCCTTTGGGGTCCGGGCAGCCGAGGATTTTCGTTTCGGCAACCCAGTCGTCATCCGGCAGCTCATCTTCCCTTTGCTTGGCCGTCAAAAAGGGGAACAAGCTGTTTAGGGCATAAATGCACACTTTTTTACCCTTGGGGATCTCGATCGTTCCTGCGCCCCGGATGAAAAACGTATCCCCCACTTTATGTTTGGCCCCGCAGCGTTCTTTGACTTTGACCACTTCGACTTTCAACTCTTTCATCGGACCTCCTTTCTCGAAATAAATATATCTCCGTCCAAAGAAAATTGCAATCCGGGCCGGCAAAGATCCGCATAGGAAGTCTATCATCCATTGATCGGCGGTCTTTTTTTCCCCTGAATTCCCTAAGAGAGGATTTCGAACTGGTCGGCGACAGGACCTTGATCATTTTAAGAAATGCCTGTCCCCGTCCTTTTTTTCGTTGACAGAGGAAAAACAAATGTCATACAATACTCGTCCAGAGAGGACTCTCGAAGGAGGAAAGCATGAGCGCTAGAGCCGAACCCAATGTCGTTCCGTTGTGCGACGTCTTGTTAGTGTTGCTCATCATTTTTATGGTCATTACTCCCCTTGTCCAGAAAGGCATCGATGTCAAGCTTCCGGAGACGGCGACCGACACGGGCGGTGGTCAACCGGCGGGCCTGGTCGTCATCACCCTGAAAAAAGACTTCTCCGTTGACATCAACAAAGAAAATTATGCCGATTTCAAGGCGGCCAGCGATGAACTCCGCCGGATCTATGCCATTCGCGCCGACAAGACCATCTTTTTAAGAGCCGATATGAAAGTCCCCTACAGCAAGGTTGTGGAACTCATTGATATCTGCAAAGGCGCCGGCGTCGATACTTTGGGCCTCATTCCAGAATTGATCGACGATTAAAATTTCCTTCTTGAATCCATCATGAATAGAAGCGGTTGCTGTTTTTTCTCCGCGATGCTTCTATTGGTTTTGGGCTTGTCCGGACAAACGGAAATGCTCGGACCTCTGACTAAAGAAGCCATTTTGAAAGGCGTTCCCGATTGGGAAGGAGTGGCTGCCGCTTACAACCCAAACCCGGACTGCCTCCAAAAACTCAAGGCCGTCCAGCAGCCTGTCCGGATCGAAATTTACCTCGGCACCTGGTGTTCCGACAGCCGGAGCCATGTCAGCGCTTATTTCAAGGTCCTGGAGATGGCGGATAATCCCTTGATCCAGACAATCTACACCGGGATCCCTCGTGATAAAGCGGCCCGGCGAAAATATCTTCCCCAGGCCAAGAACATCGAAAAGCTCCCCACCTTTCTGGTCTACAAGGATGGAAAAGAGCTGGGCCGGATCATCGAAACTCCGGTTCAATCGGTCGAAGAAGACCTCCTGGCCATCCTCAACAAATAAGCCTTTATTCTTTGATCGGGCCGATCACCTCGCGCGAGATCACCAGCCGCTGAATCTCATTGGTCCCTTCATAGATCTGGAGCAGCTTGGCGTCCCGCATCAGCTTTTCCATCGGATAGTCTTTCATGTAGCCGTAGCCGCCGAGGATCTGGAGCGCCTCGGTGGTGACCCGCATGGCCACATCCGAGGCGAAACACTTGGCCATGGCCGATTCCTTGCCGCAGGGCAGGTTCCGGTCCAGGAGCCAGGCCGCGTGCCAAACCATATGCCGGGCGGCCTGGATGTCCATGGCAAACTGGGCGATCTTGAATCCCGTATTCTGGAACAGGGCAATCGGCTTGCCGAACTGGACTCTTGTCTTGGCGTATTCGATGGCATACTCCATCGCCGCCCTGGCTACGCCGACTCCGGCCGCACCGACGGACGCCCGGGTCTTGTCGAGCGTCTTCATGGCGATGGTGAAGCCCATCTTTTCCTTGGCCAACAAGTTGGCCTCGGGCACTTTTGCGTCCTCGAAGAAGAGCTCGACGGTGTTGGAAGCCCTGTGCCCCATTTTGTCTTCTTCTTTGCCGACGGTGATCCCGGGCGTCTCGCGCGGAACGATAAAGGCGCTGATCCCTCGGGCCCCTTTGTCCGGGTCCGTGTTGGCAAAAACGATATAAAGACTGGCTACCCCGCCGTTGGTGATGAAGCACTTGGAGCCGTTGATGATATATTCGTTTCCGACCTTGACGGCTCTGGATTTTTGGGCGCCCGCATCGGAACCGGCCTCTCGCTCGGTCAGACAGAAGGCCGCGAGAGACATCTTTTTCGAGAAGGGCGTCAGGAATTTCTGTTTCTGCTCGTCCGTCCCGAAGAGGAGGATGGGCGTGAAGGCCAGGGAGCTGGCCATCATGGTCGTGAACATGCCGGCGCAGCCGGCGGCGAGCTCCTCGCTGATCAAAGCGAGCTCGAAATCGCTAAGCCCCCCGCCTCCATACTGTTCAGGAATGTTGGAGGTGATGAATCCCGCCTCGAAGGCCTTTTGCATGATCTCCTGAGGGAATTCTTCGCCTTTGTCATACTTGGCCGCATTCGGCCGCATTTCCTTTTGGGCAAATTCCCGGGCCATCGACTGCAACGCTTTTTGTTCGTCGGTAAGGGTGAAATCAATCATGCCTCTCTCCTTTTCATCATGATGCCTTTCCTGCCTCGAACAGAATTACGTCCTAGGTTATACAGAATTCATGACGGCCTGTCAATCTTAAGGGCCTGCCGGCCGGGATTTTGAGCCCCGGGCTCGGCAAACACGATGTGCTCTCTGGCCATCATCGAGACGGCCTCCTTGAGGCCGAAGATGAGGGTTACGATGTCCTGGGGCCGGACGCTCTTCTGCGGCGTAAAGCGAAGCCGGATGATCAGCCTCCGGCTCTTGTCATCCAGATGGATATCCTCGACCCAATCACTCCTGTTTTTCCAATATTCTTCGACGCGCAACTGGGCGACCGCCCAAAGACCATGCTTCTCCCGGGCCGCCCCCCCAAGTGCTTCTTGAATTTTTTCATCGGTCATGTCCAACGAATACACAAGCGACAGGATGCGGTCCGTCAAGGAGGGGGCCTCGGGATCGACCTTTTTTAACGCCTTGAACAGGATGCCGGGAGGAACATTCCGGTTCAGGACGGACAGGAAGTCGGCCTCGGCCATGTCCGATGGCGATTTGAATTCGAACGATTCGTCCTTCCCTTCCATACCCAAGGGCAGAGCGGGGACGAAAGACATATGCATCTTCGGATGAAAGCCTTCCCTAAAGACAGCGACGACACCGGCCCGGCGAAATGCTCTTTGAAGAACATTCATGAGGTCGTTGTGGGAGATGAACCGGGCGGGCCCGGTCTTCGCGTAAAAGGCATGATACCGGGAGACGATGTCTGTCGTCCTGCCCAAGAAGGGCTTTTCTTGGGTCCGGACGTCCAGCGTCTGCGAAAATTCTTTATCGATATCCGGCCAAAAATCGCACCCCTGGCATTGACCGCATTTGAGCTCCAGGCAGGACGGCGTATTCTCCTCTCTCAGGGCTTTCTCCAGCTCTTTGAGCAAAAAGCTTTTCTTCATTCCCGTTTGAACATGGTCCCAAGGCAGAACGGCCTGTGTGTCGAGCTGTCCAAGATATGTCTGATAATCCACGCCCTCTTTTTCAAAAGCCTCTTCCCAGACGGGAAACCGGAAATGGTCTCTCCAGCTGTCCAACCGGGCTCCCGCTTCCCAAGCCCTTGCCAAGACACCTGCCAGGCGTCTGTCTCCACGGGAAAAGACAGCTTCCAGGACCGAATGACGAACCGGATGTTCTTTGATCTCGACGGACCGCATTTTTCTCAGATGGGATTTCAAGAATTGTTGCTTATCCTGCAGGATTCTCTCATCGTCCATGGCCAGCCACTGAAAAGGGGTGTGGGGCTTGGGGATGAACGAGGACAGGCTCATGTTGATCCTGGGCGCCGAGTGAAGGATCTCCCGGCCCTTGGCGATCAGTCCTTTGACAAGATCGACGATCCCCAGAAGATCCTCCTCCCTTTCCGTGGGGAGGCCGATCATAAAATAGAGCTTCAGCAGCTTCCAGCCTTCGTTGAAGGCGTAGGTCGCCGCGTTTTGGATGTCCTCATCCTGCAGATTCTTGTTGATGACGCGGCGCAGCCGTTCGGAACCGGCCTCGGGGACGAGGGTAAAGCCCGTCTTCCTCACGCGGATGATGTTCCGGACGATATCCGCAGACAAACCCTTTGGCCGCAGCGAGGACAGGGACAATGAGACGTGGTCTTTCTCAAGGCTGTCCATCAACGTCCGGATGGTGCCTTCCAAATAGGGATAATCGCTCACGGAAAGCGAAAACAGCGAGGCATCCTCATACCCCGTTGAGCGGAGGCTTTCAAAAACCTTCGGGATGACAAAAGAAGGGTCTTTGACCCTGTACGGGGAATACAGGTTCGTCGCCTGGCAGAACCGGCATTTCTGGGGACAACCCCGGGCGACCTCGACGGCGACGCGGTCGAAGACGGCCTGGATGTTGGGGACGATGATCTGATCAGGAAAATAGGAACTGGAAAACGAGAAAAGCACTCTTTTTTTGATCTCGGCGGGGGCGTCTCCGGTTGGCCGCACGGCCAAGAGCCGGGATCCGGCCGGGAGATAAGGCGTGTAGAGAGACGGGACGTAAACGCCGGGAATCCGGGCCAGCTCTTTCAGAATATCCTCTCTCCGGGCCGCCTGTTTTTTGAAAGTGATATATTTCTCGATGATCTCAAGGAAAGCCTCTTCCCCATCGCCGAGCAGGAACAGGTCGAAATACTCCGCGATCGGCTCCGGGTTGAAAGCGGCCGGACCTCCGGCGATCACCAAGGGGTTCCCGAGAGTTCTCTGGGAAAAACGGCGGGGAATCCGCCCCAGATCCAGGATGGTCAGGACGTTGGAATAATTGAGCTCATAGAGCAGAGAAAATCCCACGATGTCGAATTCCGCGAGCGGGATTTTATTCTCCAACGAAAAAAGCGGAACATCGCGCCGGCGCAGTTCGCCCTCAAAATCCGGCCAGGGCGCATAGACGCGTTCGGCCAGGAATTCGGGCCGATCATTGATGAGCCCATAGAGGATTTTTTGTCCGAGATAGGACATGCCGATTTCGTAAACGTCGGGAAAAGCCAGGGCGACCTTGGCGGCCGCACGGCCGGGGTCCTTCCTTCGCTCGTTCCATTCTCCACCGGCATAGCGGCCGGGTTTTTCCACCTCGAAAAAAACGCTGTCCAAAAACGTCTTGGTCCGGCCCTCAGACATTGGCGAATCTTCTCATCTTCACGTTCAGGACCAATCCGACAGCGATGAAGGTCGTCAAGATCGACGAACCTCCATAGCTCAGCAGCGGGATGGGGATGCCGGCGATTGGAAAGAGCCCGACGATCATCATCACGTTGACCAGGAACTGGAAGGCGATCAGGCAGGCCGCCATGAAGACGATATACATGCCGGGCCGGTCCCGGGATTTGGGAACGGTCTTGAAGATCCTGGACAAGAACAAGAAATAGCTGAAAAAGACGAGCAGGACGCCGGCAAAGCCGAACTCCTCGCCCAGAACCGAAAAGATAAAATCGGTGTGCCGGGCCGGGAGGAATTTGAGCTGGCTTTGGCTGCCCTTCTTATAGCCCTTGCCCAAAAGTCCCCCGGACCCGATGGCGATCTTGGATTGAAGGACATGATATCCCGAGCCGCGCGGGTCCTGGCTGGGGTTGATGAGGGTGGTGAGCCGCTTTTTCTGGTAATCCTTCAACAAAAAATTCCAGCCGGCCAGGCCGACCGCCAGGGTCAGGATGAGGAATAGGATCAACGTTTTTCTCCGCAGCCCGGCCAGCAGGAAGCAGGCGAAGAGCAAGGGCAGAAACGTGACCGCCGTGCCCAGGTCCGGCTGGAGGGCGACCAGTCCGACCGGGACGAAGACGACCGCCGCGCTGAGTGCGGCAAAGCCGGTCGTGAGATAGGGTCGGCGGAATTCCGAAAAGACGCGGGCCAGGACGAGGAGCACGGCGATTTTGGCGAGCTCAGACGGCTGCCCCCCGATAAAAGCCAGCCGGATCCAGCTTTTGGCGCCGGCGATCGTCCGTCCAAAAGCCAAAAGCCCAAATAGGACCAGGGTAAAAAGACCCAGAATATAAGGAGAATACGCCAGGAGCATTTTGTAATCGACGGAAATCGTCAAAAAGAGGATGGCCAAGCTGACCAGGACCCAGACGACCTGCCTCAGAAAGAAGTTGCCGGGAAGATAATGAGACGAGCTGTAGATGAGGGCCACCCCGACCAGGGAATTCACGAGCAAGAGCCCGATGAGGATCCAATCAATTTCCCGAAGCTGTTTTCTGTCGATCATATTTGTCTTGATACAAGGCAAAAATCCGCTGGGCTAGCGGGGCGGCCGTGGCCCCGCCCATGCCGCCGAATTCGACGAGCACGGTGACAACGACCTGAGGATTGTCCCGCGGCGCAAACCCTGTGAACCAGGCATGCGTCTTTTTTTGCTTCATCTGGGAGGCCATTTTCTCGGCCTTTTCGGAGCTGACCGTTTGGGAGGAGCCGGTCTTGCCGCAGACATTGAAGTTGTCGACGCGGGCGGCCTGGCCTGTGCCCTGCTCATTCACCGATCGCCACATGCCTTCGATGACCTTCTCGAAGACGCCGCTCTCGATCGAGACGCGTTCCTCTTGTTGGCCATTCGATGAAGCGTCTCCGAACAGGAGATGGGGTCGGACTCGAATCCCTCGGTTTGCGACCAGGGCCGTCACGACGGAAATCTGGAGCGGGGTGACTTGAAGAGGCCCCTGGCCGATGCCCACCGAAATCGTTTCCCCGGGATACCAAGCGGCGTTGCGCGTCTTCTTCTTCCATTCGGGCGTCGGGACAAGCCCTTCTTTTTCACCGGGAAGGTCGATGCCGGTCTTCGCGCCCAGGCCTAATTTCTGGGCAAAGGCAGCGATCTCCTCGATGCCCATCCTCCGGGCGACGTTATAAAAAAAGACGTTGCAAGAATAGCGGATGGCATTGAAGAGGCTCAACGCTCCGTGTCCGCCCTCCAGCCAACAGTCAAAAGGATGGCCGTAGAATTCCGCGCGCCCCCCGCAAAAAAAGGTCGTCTGGTCTGTGATGACGCCCGAGGCGAGGCCTCCGGAAGCCATCACGATCTTAAAAATAGAGCCCGGCGAATACAGCCCCTGAATGGCTCGGTTGACGAGGGGTGTATCCGGGCTTTTCAAAAGGCCCAGCCACTCCTCGGGAGTGAACCGGTTGATAAATTTGTTTGGATCAAAGGTGGGATAACTGGCCAAGGCCAGGACGTCTCCCGTTTTGGCCTCAAGGACAATGATCGTACCCTCCCGACCCGTCAACAGCTCTTCCGCTTTGGCCTGAAGATCGTAATCCAAGGTCAGTCGCAGTTTCGGCGCCGGGTTCGGCTCGACCCTGCTCAGCTCGTCCATTCTTCTGCCCAAGCTGTCGACGACCTCGACCGCTTTTCCATCCACGCCGACCAGCCGGCTGTCGTATATCGCCTCGATGCCCGTCTTCCCCACCAGATCGCCAAGGCGGCGGTCTTTGTAGACGGTCCTCAGTTCCTCCGGCGACGGCTCCTGCATATACCCGATCACGTGAGCTCCAAGGCTTTTAAACGGATAGAATCTTCTGGGTTCCGTCTCGACCACGAGCTCGGGCAGGTCGACTTTCCGAGCCTCGATCCGGGACACTTCGTCCAGGATCAGGTTATCCTTGACGACGATCGGCTTAAAAAGGGGCTGGCCGGCGTATTTCTCGATTCTCTTTTCGAGCTCGTCCTCGGTCAGGCCGAGAAGACGGCTGATTCTTGGGTAGGACTCCTTGGGGTTCTTACAGTTTTCGCGGATCAGCGAGGCGTTGAAAGCCCCCTGGTTGTCAGCCAGGATCACCGCCCCCCCCCGATCGGTCAGGACGCCCCGGGGCGCCGGGATGATGACCTCCCGAGTCCGGTTGGCCTCGGACATCTTCCAATATTTTTTATAGTCCAGGATCTGGACTTTCCAATAATAGAGCGCCAGGACCAGGAAGAGGACCTCGATGAGGATGGTGACGATTTGAACGCGGTTCTGGATGGGAGAAAAATCCTGGTAGATCTGGCTACTTTTCATGCTTGGCCTTGAACTTTCGGATTCCCAGGAAAAGAAGGCTGCCGACGATCGCGGTGAAGACCGGCCGAAGAAAGATCAGCCCTTTTCCGAAATGGATGCCCTCGCCAAAAATGAGGGCGGACATCCCCATCCAGACCGCAAGCTCGAGGCTGGCCATGATCCCGATGAAGACCAGGTTGCGCAGGAACGGAATGACATTGACCTTTCTCGAGATGTATCCCGCCAGGTATCCCGTCAGCGTGTTCGCCAGACCGGCGATGCCGAAAACCCCGAGCGAAAACGAGTCGACGATCAGGCCGCAGGCCATCCCCATGGAGGCCCCGGCCATCTCGCCCTTCATCAGACCGATGAGAATCACGGCCAGGGTAAAAAAATTCAGGCCTTCCGAAAGCGATACCGAGATCTTGCGAAAAAGCGTATAGAACAAAAAGGCGATCAGGATTCCGGCCGCCGCTTCCATGACATCTCTCATCGTCAAGCGTCCTAAAACAAAGTATCCAGCCGCTGGGTCAAGACCGCCACGAAATTCAAATCAGCCAAATCCAGCTCGGGGCGGACGGCGATCTTCTTGAACAGGGAGTTGTCGGTGACGATCGAAACAACCCGTCCGACTTTGATACCAGCCGGAAAGATCCTGTCGAAAGCGGAGGTGATCAACTCCTCCCCCACGGCCAGGTCGGTATTCGTCGCCTGGACGTACTTAAACCAACAGGTCCCGCTTTTCCCGTCACCGGCCAGCACGCCCACGACCCGATGGTCTTTAGAATAGACGCTGATCCCGCTGTTGTCGTCGGTCAGAAGCTGAACGGTGGCCTCTCCAAGAGACACGGGGTTGATGGTCCGGCCGACGAGACTCCCGTATTTATCGACCACAGCCATGCTGTTGGTCACCCCGTCCCGTGAGCCCTTGTCGATGATGACGGATTTGTACAAATTGGAGGCATCGGCGCCGATGACCGCGGCGAAGAGGTACGACTGGCGAAGGTCGGACAGGATTCGGGCGATCGCCTGCTTGTCCGCGAATTTCTCAAGGCCGTTACGCAGCTGGATGTTTTCCTGCCGCAGGCGGAAAAGCTCGTCCTTCATGTCCCGGTTCTGCTTCTCCACGCTGCGCAAATCGACATACCGCGTCCAGACCGATCCCATTTTTTCGAAGAGGGCATGAATGCCCCGCTGGACAGGCGAGAAGATGAAAAAAATGCCTTTTTCGAAATAGCTGGATTCTTCACCCCGCGGTACCTGAAGAGAGATCAAGACCAGCTGAAAAAAAAGAAGGCCCGCCAAGACAAGTTGCTTTCTTCTCTCACTCTGGATTTGAGACATTCCATCTAATCAGGTTATGACACTGTGACTTTCTTCAGCAGCTCCAGGTCATCCAGCATTTTCCCGGCTCCCAGCACGACCGTGGTCAAAGGGTCCTCGGTGATGAACACGGGCAGCTGGGTTTCCTCGCGGATCCGTTTGTCGAGATTCTTGAGAAGGGCTCCCCCGCCCGTGAGGATGATGCCGCGGTCGATGATGTCGGCCGAGAGCTCCGGCGGGGTTTTTTCCAGGGCGATCCGGACCGCGTTCACGATCGATGCGACGACGTCCTCCAAGGCCTCTCGGATCTCCTGGTCATCGATGACGATCGTCTTGGGGATCCCTTCCCGCAGGTCTCGGCCCTTGATTTCCATGGTCAGAGGCTCGTCCAGAGGATAGGCCGAGCCGATCTGGAGCTTGACCTGTTCGGCGCTCCGTTCACCGATGAGCAGGTTATATTTTTTCTTCAAATACTGGATGATGGCCTCGTCCATCTCATTACCCGCCACGCGGATGGAATGATTGAAGACGATGCCGTTGAGAGAAATGACGGCGATATCCGTCGTCCCCCCGCCGATGTCGACGACCATGTTTCCCGTGGGTTCGGTGATCGGCAGGTCGGCCCCGACGGCGGCCGACAAGGGTTGTTCCACCAGGAACACTTCGGTCGCCTTGGCCCGCGTCGCCACGTCCTTGACGGCCCGCCGTTCGACCTGGGTGATGCCCGTGGGAATGCCGATGACGATTCTCGGCCTCAACAGGAAGCCGCGGTTGTTGGTGGCTTTTTTGATGAAATAATCCAGCATTTTCTCGGCGATCTCGAAATCGGCGATGACGCCGTCCCGCATCGGCTTGATGGCGATCAAGTTAGTCGGCGTTTTGCCGAGCATCTCCTTGGCCCGGTTCCCGACGGCCTCCACTTTTCCCGTCTGCTTGTTGATGACGACAATGGACGGCTCCTGGATGATGATCCCCTTGCCTTTGAGGTAGACCAGGGTGTTGGCCGTGCCCAGGTCGATGGCCAGGTCGCAAAACAGCCTGCCCTTGATCCAGCTGATAACGCTCATATCGGTCCTTCTCCGTCGATAAAAGTTATTTAGCACAATTTCCGTTTTCGCGCAAATAAAATAATGAGAGGGACGTCGCGACTTGACTTTGTCCGAAGAATTTGAATATAAAGAGGACATCGAATCCAACAAAGGAGAGTGGGATGAGCTACAAACCGTTTGTGCCTGAAAAGACGGACATGAAAGAATTCACCTTGCGCGCTCTGCTCCTCGGCCTGGTGATGACCGTCATCCTGGGCTCGGCCAACGCCTACCTCGGGCTCAGGGCCGGGATGACGATCGCCGCCACCTATCCGGCGGCGGTCATCGGCATGGCCGTCCTCCGCATTATGAAAGGCTCCATTCTCGAAGAGAATTTCGCCCGGACCGTCGGCTCGATCGGCGAATCGGTCGCCGCGGGCGCCATCTTCACCATCCCGGCCTTCCTCATCGCCGGCGCCTGGACGAATTTCAACACCCTCGAATCCTATATCAAATCGACGGCCTTGATGTTCATCGGCGGTTTGCTCGGAATCCTCTTCGTCACGTTTTTGCGCCGAGTCATGGTCACCGATCCCGACCTCGTCTTTCCCGAATCGGTGGCGGCTTCCGAAATCCACAAGGCCGGCCAAAAGGGAAGCGCCGGCGCCAAGTTCCTCTTTCAAGCGATGGGACTCGGGGCTTTCTTCTATTCGCTCGGGGTGATCCAGATCTTCGCGGCCACCAAAGATTTCATCATCAAAATCGGGACCATCGGCTCGAGCATTGTCCGGCTGGGCGCAGTCAAAGACGCTCCCAAAGTGGACGCCGGAGGAACGGTCGCCGTTGCCGGCCCGGGCATTTATCCCGCCTACATCGGGGTCGGGTATATCATCGGTCCCAAACTCGCTTCGTTGAATTTTGCCGGCGGCGTTTTGGCTTGGGGACTTTTTGCTCCTCTCTTGATGTTCTTCCTCGGCCCGCAGCTCATCGAGAAGTTCTATGGGCCCGGCGTAGCCATGGCCCAGGTCGAATGGGGAGACATGGTGACCAACGTCTGGAAATTCATCATCCGGCCGATCGCCGTCGGCGGCATGCTTGTCGGCGCCGGCTATACGCTTTTCAGGATGAGGAAGAATCTGGCCGCCGGCATGAAAAGATCCTTGAGCGATGTTAAGAAGGCCACCAGCCAACAGACTGGAATCACATCCAGATTGGAAAAGGACCTGAATATTAAGTTTGTTCTGGGCGGGTTGGCCATCACCTTTCTTCTCATGATCTTCGTCTACAAAGTTTTTATCGGTACCTACCCGCCGGCCCTCCTGGCCGCCGGGGTCATGGCTTTGGCCGGGTTCTTTTTCGCCGCTGTTTCCGGTAACCTGGTCGGAACGATCGGCTCATCCAATAATCCCATTTCCGGCTTGACCCTCTCCACGCTCATCATCGCCGCTCTGTTCATGGTCCTCATCGGCGCCACCGGAATGCCGGGAGTTACCGCCGTCCTGGGCGTCGCGTCCGTCGTCTGCGTTTCCTCCGCCGTCGCGGGCGAAATGCTCCAGGACCTCAAGGTCGGGCATATCCTCGGGGGCACGCCCTGGAAGATGCAGGTCGGCAATATCTTCGGCATCCTTGTCTCCTCGATGGTTCTTTACTTCCCGCTCATGCTCCTGATCGGCGCTTTCAAGTTAGGCAGCAAGGACCTCTCGGCCCCTCAAGCCGGACTCATGGCCGCCCTCGCTCAAGGCATTGTCGGGGGTGAAATGGCCTGGCCTCTCGTGATCGTCGGGATGCTGATGGGCTTCGCCTTCATCCTGATCCAGGTCCGCTCTCCGATGCTGGTGGCGGTCGGGATGTATCTGCCGCTTGAAACAACATTCGCCATCTTCTGCGGCGGCATGATTAAAGGAATCATGGATAAGTTCTCGGCCAGGCGAAAACTGAATCCCGCCCAAAAGACCAGGGCGGATAATATTGGCATCCTTCTGGCGGCCGGCCTAATCGCCGGAGAGGGGCTGACGGGCCTTTTGCGGGCGGCCTGGAAATTCTTCTTTCTCCAGAACATCCTCCATTTCGACATACCGCAGATCTTCACCAGCACCGACTATTTCGCCGGAATCGACCGCTACATCGGCGGTCTGGTTGTGCTCGGTCTCATCGCAATCTACCTGATCAAGGTTCCGCTGAAAAACAAGGGAGCGGCCGACGAACCTCCGCCGCCCTCGGCTGTCATTTAATCGAAGAAACGGAAGGGCGACTGCCCGCCAACCGTTATATTCTTAAATGTGTCTCTGATGACATTTTAATCGGCCAAGGGGGCGCTCCCCTTTGGATCCCTCTGCAAGCGGTTCCCCGTGGCAAGCTATGGGGAACCGCTCGTCAAACCTCGAGACGGCCGCCAAATCAACGAAGGCCGGATGTATAGAACCGGACTATTTTATGATAAAATGAATCTTGGAGATTTAAGATGGCCGTTCTAGAAATCATCAAACTCGGACATCCGACGTTGTCCAAAAAGGCGGCGCCCATCCAACACATCGATGAAGAAATTGTCGAAATCGCCCATAACATGATCGAGACCATGCACGCCGCGCCCGGCCTCGGCCTTTCCGCGCCCCAGGTGGATGTGAGCAGGCGCCTCATCACCGTGGACCTTTCGATCGGAGAAAAAAAGGAGGACCTGATCGTCCTCATCAATCCCGAACTCGTCTACCAAGAGGGTCAGGTCGTCCGCGAAGAAGGATGTCTGTCCGTCCCCGAGGTCTACGAAAAAATCGGCAGGCCTCAAAAAATCATCATCAAAGGCCTCGACCTCGCTGGAAAAGAAAAGGAGATCGAGGCGACCGATCTGTTAGCCAGGGTCTTTTGCCACGAAGTCGATCACCTCAATGGAAGATTGTTCATCGATGGATTGTCTTCCCTGAAAAGGAACTTGATCAAAAAGCGATTCAAAAAGAAGGCCGAATCTTCGAAGAAATAATGCGCATCGTCTTTTTCGGCAGCCCCGCCACCGCCCTCCCTTCCCTGGCCAAGCTTCTCAAGGGAGGCCACGGCGTCGAGCTCGTCATCTGCCAGCCGGACAAGCCATTCGGACGAGGGAAAAAACTCAAGCCCTGCCCCGTCAAGTCATTTGCCCTGGACAAGGGGCTCTCCAGCTATGAGCCGGAACGGATCCGCAAGGATCCCGCAGCCCTGGAAAAGATTCGTGCCGTCGGTCCGGATATCATCGTCGTCGTCGCCTATGGCCAGATCATCCCGGCCTCGATCATCGACCTCCCCAAGCACAAATCCATCAACGTCCATTTTTCCCTTCTCCCCAAATACCGGGGAGCTTCGCCGGTCCAGTGGGCGATCCTCAACGGCGAAGAGAAAACCGGCGTCACCATCTTCAGGCTGAACGAAAAAATGGACGAGGGCGATATCTTGACCTCTGAAGCCGTCCCGATTTTGCCACGGGAAAACGCTCTCAACCTGGAAACCCGTCTCTCCCATATCGGCGCCGAGCTCCTTCATCGAACGCTGGCTTGCCTCGACCGCATCCGGCCGACAGGGCAAGATCACACGCTGACCACGTATGCCCCCAAGCTCAAGAAAGAGGACGGGCAGATCGATTGGAACCAGGACGCCGAGATCGTCGACCGGAAGGTCCGGGCGATGACGCCCTGGCCGTCCGCCTATACCTTTCTCCACGGGCGAAGGCTCATCATCCAGGAGGGACAGCCCTCGTTCGAAAAGGCCGATCAGGATTCCCCGGGCAGGATCACCTCGATCGAAAAATACGGCATCCTCGTCTGCTGCCGGGACAGAAGCCTCTACTTGATCCAGACCCTTCAGCCCGAGAACAAAAAATCGATGGGCGCGTATTCCTTTTCCTTGGGGGGAAACGTCAAGACCGGAGACAGACTGGGCTGAGGAGAGACGGAAAAGCTTATTCTTCTTCGAGAATATAAAAGTAGGGGTTGATGGCCTTATCGTTGAGATGGACTTCGTAGTGAACGTGGGGCCCGGTCGCTTTTCCGGAATTGCCAAGCTCACCGATGATATCGCCCCTCTTGACCTTCTGTCCTGCCTTGACCAAGAATTTATTCAGGTGGCCGTAAAACGTCGTCAGCCCTCCGCCGTGGCTGATGAGAATGGACCGGCCAAAGATTTTGTCCTGATTGAGCCTGACGATGATCCCGTCCGCCGTCGCCACGACCGGATTGCCGATGCTTCCGGCGATATCGATGCCTCTGTGAAATTGCTGCATTTGGGTGAACGGATCGGTCCGCCAGCCGAAGGAGGCCGTTTGCCAGCCGACGGTCGGCGAGATCGTCGGCATCGTGGCCAGCTCAGCCCGCTTGCTTTCAAAGAGGTTCAGAAGCGTGTCAAAATTTTTTTGGATGTCGTCGGCCTTTTGGCTGATGGATTTGAGGTTCCCGGGCGGGATCTGGGACGGGGGCGCCGGGACGACCTGATCATCGCCGGCCGGGACGCTGACCGGGCCGATCCCCACCTCCTTCAAAACGTCCTGGGATTTGATCCCGGCTATGATATTGAGCTTTTTGACATAGCTTTCCAAACTGTCGACTTTTTTATTGAGCGTCCCGATCGAAGCTTGGTATTGGGCAAGGCTTTCCTTCTGTTTCTGGTTCTCGCCGAGCAGCGCCCGGTAGGTCTTTCCCGAGACCTGGATCCGGACATAATCGACCATCACCGCGGCCAAGAGAATTCCGACAACGAGCGATCCCCACAGAAAGCCCTTGACCGTTTTCTTGGAGAAAGAAATCGACCGGTAGTTGGATTTGCTGTGGGGAACGATGATGAGGGAAAGAAACTTTTTTCCCATGATTGGAGTCTTCAGATTTTACAGTTCTTGATTATCACATTCCATTTTTCGCTGTCAAGCAGTTTATTTCTTTGCGACCATCTCCGTTTGTGTAATTTCCTGTCGGTGCCGTAATCGCCCCCAGCCCCTGGGGAACCAGTCCCGTCGGTTCCCCCCGTCGAAAAGCCGACGGGACCCCCCTCCACTAAGGGGCTTCGGGGGCGATTCCGGCACCTCTTTGAAATTACACATTTGGAGATGCCTCCTATTTCTCTCTTCTCGATTTTACGAAGCCCATTCGTGCTTCGATCCAGCGGATAATGTCCTGGGTGGATGAACCCGGCAGGAAGATCTCGGCGATTCCGACCTTTTTCATTTTCGGGATGTCCTTCTCAGGAATGATGCCGCCGGCCATGACGACGATGTCCCCGGCCTCGTGGTCCTTCAAGAGGCGGATGATTTTCGGGAAGAGTACCGTATGGGCGCCGGACAGGATGCTGAGACCGATGACATCGACGTCCTCCTGGATGGCCGCCTGGACGATCTCTTCGGGAGTCCGACGGAGGCCGGAATAGATGACTTCCATGCCGGCATCCCTCAAGGCCCGGCAGATCACTTTGGCCCCACGATCATGGCCGTCCAGGCCCGGCTTGGCGATTAAAACACGTATTTTTTTCCCCGGCATAAGGTCCTCCCCAAAAACATTCTAAAACCAGATCGGTTCCTGGTACTCGCCGTAGACCTCTTTGAGGGAATCAATGATTTCCCCCAGCGTCGCGTACGCCTTGACACAGCGGATGAGATGGGGCATGAGGTTCTCCTCATCGGCCGCGGCCCGCTTGAGATCCCTCAAGCCGTTCCTGACGCGTCCGGAATTTCTTGTTTTCTTGATCGTCCTCAGCCGCGCCAGTTGGTGCCTGGCCACGCTTTCATCGATCTCCAGGGTCGAGAGGGGTTCGTGCTCCATGGCGAAGGCGTTAACGCCGACGATGATCTTTTCCTTTTGTTCGACCGCCTTCTGGTACCAATAGGCGCTGTCCCCGATTTCTTTCTGGGGGAACCCGAGTTCGATGGCTTTGACCATGCCGCCCATTTCATCGATTTTTTTGATCATGGCCAAGGCCTCTCGCTCCATGTCCTTGGTCAGCCTTTCGACGAAATACGACCCGCCCAGAGGATCAATGGCGTTGACGACGCCGCTTTCATGGGCGATGATCTGCTGGGTGCGGAGGGCGATCGTCACCGCCGCTTCGGAGGGAAGGGCGTAGGTCTCATCCAGGGAGTTCGTATGGAGGGATTGGGTCCCGCCGAGAACGGCCGCCAGCCCCTGGAGGGCGACGCGGACGACGTTGTTATAGGGCTGTTGGGACATCAGAGATACGCCGGAGGTCTGGGTATGGAACCTCAGCCACCACGACCTGGGATTTTTGGCCTTGAACCTTTTTCTCATGACCTCGGCCCAGATCTTGCGGGCCGCTCGGAACTTAGCGACCTCTTCAAAAAAGTCGTTGTGCGCGTTGAAAAAGAAGGAGAGTCGAGGCGCAAACTCGTCCACGTCCAGTCCCCGCTCGAGAGCCCAGGCGACATACTCGATTCCGTCTCGGAGGGTGAAGGCCAGCTCCTGGATGGCCGTGGCTCCGGCCTCCCGGATATGGTAGCCCGAGATCGATATCGTGTTCCACCGCGGGACTTCCTTGGCTCCGAATTCAAAGGTGTCGACGATGAGCTTCATCGACGGCCGCGGCGGAAAGATGAATGTCTTTTGGGCGATGAATTCCTTGAGCATGTCGTTTTGGATCGTGCCGGAAATAACCTTGGGCGAGACGCCTTGTTTTTCCGCGACGGCGATGTACATCGCCCAAAGAACGGCGGCGGGCGGGTTGATGGTCATGGATGTCGTAATCTTGTCGAGAGGGATGCCGTTAAAAAGGACCTCCATGTCGGCCAGGGAGTCGATGGCGACACCGCATTTTCCGACCTCGCCCCGGGCCATGGGATGATCGGAATCCATGCCCATCAATGTCGGCAGATGAAAGGCGACGCTCAGCCCTGTCTGGCCCTGGGCCAGGAGATATTTATATCGGTTGTTCGTATCCTCGGCCGTGCCGAAGCCCGAAAACTGCCTCATCGTCCAGAGGCGGCCCCTGTACATCGTCGGGTGGACCCCCCTGGTGTAGGGATATTCGCCGGGAAAACCCAGGTCTCGGTCATGATCCAAATCAGATATATCCTGGGGTGTATAGAGCTCTTTGATTTTTCTGCCCGAGACCGTCGTGAACGCCTGAACGCCGCAGGCATGTTCCTTCAAGGCCCTGTCGTATTTTTCTTTTTTCCAGGTTTCCAGAGCTTTTTTCAATCCGGCCTCCCTCCTTCCGTAAAAGGGGACGGTTCTATTTCATCCGATGAATCGCGATCCGGCATTCTCGTCAAAAAAATATCCCCTTGGCCAAGGGCCTGACCCAAAATAGCAGAATTGGCGAAATTTGACAAGCCGGCTTAAGCATTTCCATTTGTGTGATTTTCTATCGGTGCCGGAATCGCCCCCAGGCCCCTGGGGAACCAGTCCCGTCGGTTCCCCCCGTCGAAAAGCCGACGGGGCCCCCCTCCGCTAGGGGGCCTCGGGGGCGATTCCAACACCTCTTTTAAATCACATATTTGAAGATGTTTATCAAGCCGGCCGGGGTCGGCAACACTCAAGACCCACAGAGCACCGAGCCGCCATTGACGTTGATGACGGCACCGGTGATATGGCGGGCCAGGTCCGAGGCCAGGAACAAGATTGGCCCGGCAATATCCTCCGGCGGCGGGATCCGTTTCAACGGTATCGACTGGCGAACGCTTTCTTTGAAGGCCGGGTCGCTGAAGACCTCCGTGCACATGTCCGTATCCACCCACCCCGGAGCCACGCAATTCACCCGGATATGAAACGGAGCGAGCTCCACGGCCAAAGATTTGGTGAGGGCCAGCAGGGCGCCTTTGCTCGCCGCATAATGAGAATGATAGGCCTCTCCCCTGACGGCAGCCGTCGAAGCGACGTTGATGATCCATCCCTGCTTCTTCTTTTTCATATGCGGAACAACGGCATTGGTGAAATAGAAGACGCTGTCAAGGTTGACTTCCATCGTCTCCTTCCAGACTTCTTGATCCATGTTGCCCATTTCTCCGTAGGTCCATATCCCGGCGTTGTTGACCAGGATATCGATACGGCCCCACGACCGGATGATGTCCTCCACCAGCTCATGGACCTCCTTCTCTTGTGAAATCTCAACCCGATAGGTCAGGCATTTCCTCCCCTTCTTCTCGATTTCAGTTTTAACCTCAAGGGCCGCTTTTTCGCGGCGTCGATAGCTCAAAGCCACGTCGCTTCCGGCCTCGGCGAATAAAAGGGCCGTAGCCCGGCCGATGCCTCGCGATCCGCCCGTGATGAGTGCCGTCCGGCCTTTTAAAGAAATCATTGAATTCTCGCCCCTCTTTTAGCCGGCATAGTCCAGCGAAAAATCTTTCGCTTCATCAAACTGGAGATAGCGGTAGACCTCGGCGGCGTTGGGTGCGATCTTCTCCTTGAAGATGGAAAAATATTTTTCCTGATTGGGCAGCTTCCCTTCCAGCGAGGCGATCGCTGCCAACTCCGCTGATCCGAGGTAAACGCGAGCTCCGTCGCCCATGCGGTCATCGAAGTTGCGCGTCGACGTGGAAATGATCGTCGCGCCGGGCTGAACCCTGGCCTGGTTTCCCATGCAGAGCGAGCAACCGGGGATTTCGATCCTCGCCCCGACGCCGGAAAAAATCGCATAATATCCCTCTTTCTTCAGCTGGTTGGCGTCCATCCGGGTTGGAGGCGTGAGCCAGATGCGCGTCTTTAAATAGCCGGCCTTGTCGAAAATTTTGCCGGCGGCCCGGAAGTGTCCGATGTTCGTCATACAGGACCCGATGAACACCTCATCGATCTTGTCGTTGGCGACTTCCGAGAGCCACTTCACGTCATCCGGGTCATTGGGACAGGCCAGAATGGGCTCCTTGATCTCGGCCAGGTTGATTTCCAAAATGGCTGCATAATCGGCGTTTTTATCGCTTTGGACGAGCACCTGCTTCTCCAGCCAGGCTTTGCAGCCATCGATTCGTCGCCGCAGCGTTCGGGCATCCTGATAGCCCTGCTCGATCATCTTTTCCATCAGGGCTATATTGCTTTTCAGGTATTTGGCCACCCGGTCCGGGTTCAAGGCGATGACTCCGCCCGCCGCCGATCGCTCGGCCGTCGCATCCGTCAGCTCATAGGCTTCGTCCACGGTCAGATCCGGCAGCCCTTCCATTTCGATCAAACGGCCGTTGAAGACATTCTTTTTCCCTTTCTTGGCGACCGTCAGCAAACCCTGTTGAATAGCAAAGTAAGGGACAGCATTCACCACATCGCGAAGCGTGATCCCGGGATTGAGCTTGCCTTTGAAACGGACGAGCACTGATTCCGGCATATCGAGCGGCATGAACCCCAAGGCGCCGGCGAAGGCGACCAGCCCAGAGCCGGCTGGAAAGCTCAAGCCGATCGGAAAGCGGGTATGGGAATCGCCTCCCGTCCCCATGGTGTCCGGCAAAATGAGCCGGTTGATCCAGGAATGGATGACCCCGTCGCCGGGCTTCAAGGAAACGCCTTTGCGTTCGACGATGAACCTGGGCAAGGTCTTGTGCATCTTGACATCGGCCGGCTTGGGATAGGCGGCCGTGTGGCAGAACGATTGCATGAAAAGATCCGCCTGGAATTCGAGACAGGCCAGCTCTTTCAGCTCATCCGCGGTCATCGGTCCCGTCGTATCCTGGGACCCGACCGTGGTCATCTTGGGCTCGCAGGCCGAACCCGGCAGCATCCCGGCGGCGTCGCATGCCTTTCCAACGACTTTTTGGGCCAGGCTGAAGCCCTGCCCGGGCTTAGCCTTGGGATTTTCGATCTTGGTGAAAAAATCCGCTTCGGGTAAGCCAAGGGCGGACCGCGCCCTATTTGTCAGTGCCCGGCCGATAATCAGGTTCAACCGTCCGCCGGCCCGGAATTCGTCCTTGATGGTCGCCGGCTTGAACTCAAACTTAGCCAAAATTTCTCCGGCGGGATTCTTGACGGTTCCGGCCTTGGTATCCAAAACGATAACGTCGCCGGTTTTGAGCTTGGCGACGTCGGCCATGATCGGCAGGCCGCCGGAATCCTCTGTTGTATTGAAAAAAATGGGAGCGATCAGGCCCCCGACCACAACGCCTCCCCGCCGTTTATTGGGGACATAAGGGATATCTTCGCCGATATGCCACATCAAGGAATTGCAGGCCGATTTGCGTGAAGAGCCGGTTCCCACGACATCGCCGACGAAAACAACCCGCTGTCCTTCCGAACGAAACTTGCTGATCGTTTTTAATCCGCCCGGGAACCTGGTCTCGCCCATGGCCAAGGCATGAAGAGGGATGTCGGGACGGCTGGAGGCATGTTTGGCCGGCGAAAAGTCATCCGTGTTGATCTCCCCGTCCACTTTAAAGACTCTCAACGTCCGCGTCTCTGGAAGAGCGGGCTTGGCCAGGAACCATTCCCCATCGGCCCACGATTTCAGGACCTCGCCGGCGTGAGGGTTCGTCTTGGCCAGCTTGACGATTGTATCAAAAGCCCCGTAAACCAGGATGATCGGCGTGAGGGCTTCGGCGGCGCTCTTAGCCAGTTTGGGATTTTCCAGGAATTCAACAAGCGGTCCGACGTTATATCCGCCGAGCATGGTGCCCAGGATGACAATGGCGTCTATCCGAGAGACGACGGGCGAAGTGATTTCCCCCTTCCCCACTTTGGCCAGCCAAGCGGCTTTGACCTTGGCTGCCGGATCCACGCCCGGCGCCACCCGGTTTTTGAGCAGGTTCACCAGCTGCTCCTCTTGACCTTTCGGCGGGCTCTCCAGAAGCTTGCAAACGTCGGCCGTTTCGTCCGGATTCAGGGGCAACGGCGGAATCCCCTGCCCCTTCCTCTCATTCTCTTGTTTAAAATAACTTTCCAGCATGGCACTCTCCCCATGATTTCTGATGGCGATGATTCGCCTAATATCAACGCAATAATTAAAATGACATCCGCGTTCGGGCGGCGCTTCGGCCGCCCCTAGCCCCCGGGCCCCGGGGAACCAGTCCCGTCGGTTCCCCCCGTCGGAAAAGCCGACGGGGCCCCCCTCCGCTACGGGGGCTTGAGGACGGCCTAAGCGCCGCCCAGACATTGTCACTTTATTTATTACGTTTGTATTAGTGTATAGAATGTTTTATGGCCCGTTGTCAATGCCATCTCGATCGCAGGATCCTCCACGGCGCCCCCTTGAACGAAAAAACCAGGCTTTCCCCAAATTTGCCGATAGGGACAGATCATTAACCAAAAGTGCTTTGTTTTCCATTGAATAAACATAAAGAGCCCTGGCCCGAAGGGTGGCGTGGTTCGGGGGCCCCCCGCCGACCCGAGCGTTTGGTGCCGCTCAGCTTCCTGCCTGAGAATAAACAAGATAGACCGCGAAGGGGCGCCGGGGGTGAACCGCGACAGGACCCGTCGGGCATTTCCTTCGGCAAATTTGGGGCTTTCCCTTCATGTTGATTTTCCCCGGCAATCATTATAGAATGACTTTTCAATTTTTTCCGATCATGGAATTTTTAGAAGGGAGGACAAAATATGGATAAGGCTGCCATCGAGAGAGCCAAAGAGCATTTTGGCAAGATACTCGAGAATCAGATGAATCGCATGGTGCGCATCAAATCCGCGTCGGACTGGATCGACTACGGGAAAATCAAGCCGCTCAAGATCGGCCTCGTGGGCGGAGACGGCATCGGGCCCGTGATCGCCAAGGAAGCCAAGCGGGTTCTCTACTTTCTGCTCAAAGATGAAATCAAGAACGGCAAGGTCATGATCAATGACATCGAAGGCTTGACGATCGAAAACCGCGCCGTCTTGAACAAGCCCATCCCGGACGATGTCCTGGCCGAGATCAAAAAATACCATGTCACTCTCAAGGGCCCCACGACGACTCCGCGGAAAGGCGATCCCTGGCCCAACATCGAGAGCTGCAACGTGGCCATTCGGAAGGAATTGGACCTCTTCGCCAACGTCCGGCCGGTCCGGATCCCCAAACAGGGAATCGACTGGATCTTCTTCAGAGAGAACACCGAGGACCTGTATGCCCTCGGCCCCTACGGCATCGAAGTTGACAAAGATATCGCTATAGACTTCCGGTTGATCAGCGCGCCCGGAGCGGACCGTATCTGCCGGCTGGCCTTTGAGCATGCCAAGAAAAACGGCCGCACCCGCGTGACCTGCGTAACGAAGGCCAACGTCGTCAAGACGACCGACGGCCGCTTTCTCGAAAACTTCTACCGCATCGCCAAAGATTACCCGAATATTCAAGTCGATGACTGGTATATCGATATCATGACCGCCAAGCTTGTTGACGAAAAACGGCGCCGCGACTTTCAGGTCATGGTGCTGCCCAACCTTTACGGGGATATCCTGACGGACGAAGCCGCCGAGTTCCAAGGCGGCGTCGGCACGGCGGGGAGCGCCAACATCGGAAAACAATATGCCATGTTCGAAGCCATTCACGGCTCGGCACCCCGCATGGTCAAAGAAGGACGCGCCCAATTCGCCGACCCCGCCTCCATGATCCGGGCCGCGGCCATGCTTCTTAGCCATATCGGATTCCCGGAAAAAGGCAAAAGCCTGGAGATGGCGCTCGACATCTGCGGCCAGTACGAGAAGAAACTGGTGATCACCGGAAGATCGACAGGCGCTACGGGAACGGCTTTCACCGATTACCTGATGGAAACCCTCCAAGATCCGAAACTCAAAGGTCGGTGGGACGCTTACCTTAAAGCATAATTCGCCGCTACTGGCCGCCTTGACTCGCTCGAGGAATTCCATTATATTCTGGCTTCGACCGTGGCTCGGCGGAGTCGAATGACGGGTCATAAAAATATAACGCCGGGTTTTCAAGGGCTGTTATAAAATTGACGGGGCCCGAGGCTCCGACAATTTTTAATATGTTTGAATAGGAGGTCTTTATGGGTTTTCAGAGAAAGAAGATCGCACTTATCGGCGGCGGCCAGATCGGACAGATCCTGGCCATGATCGCCTCCCAGAAAGAGCTGGGAGACATCGTTATCCTTGATATTCCTGCTTATGAGAATCCAGTCAAAGGCAAGGCCCTCGACCTGATGGAAATGGCGCCCCACGGCGACTACGACGCCAATATCACTGGCACGTCGAATTACAAAGACATCGAAGGCGCAGACGTCGTGATCGTCACGGCCGGCAAGCCCCGCGAAGCGGGCATGACCCGGGAGGACCTGCTCGCCGTGAACCTCAAGATCATCACAGACGTGGCCAACGGCGTGAAACAGCATGCGCCCAAGGCGTTCTGCATCATCCTGACCAATCCCCTCGACGCGATGGTCTACGCATTCTACAAGCTGACCGGTTTCCCCAGACATCAGGTCGTCGGCATGGCCGGTGCGTTGGATACGGCGCGTTGGCGCGCCTTCATCGCCATGGAGCTCGGCGTATCGGTCGCCGATGTGGCCGGCACGGTTCTGGGCGGTCACGGGCCCGATATGGTTCCCCTGCCGAGGTTGACCACGGTGGGCGGCGTGCCTCTGGCCGAAATCGCCACCAAAGAGCAGATCGACAAGCTGGCCCTTCGGACACGCGAA
Organism: uncultured Eubacteriales bacterium; assembly: GCA_964537875.1. Classification (GTDB taxonomy): domain Bacteria; phylum Acidobacteriota; class Aminicenantia; order Aminicenantales; family UBA4085; genus JAPKZH01. The sequence continues at coordinate 14,448 of CAZIDN010000004.1, read as the reverse complement.
GCGGGCACGGAAATCGTGAAATTCTTCGGTAAGGGCTCGGCCTTTTTCAGCCCGGCTTGGAGCGCGGCCACAATGGCCGAATCTTATCTCAAAGACAAGAAGCGCATCATCGCCTGCGCGGCGCTCTGCCAGGGTGAATACGGGATCAACGGCCTCTTCATCGGCGTGCCCTGTTTGATCACCGCCAAAGGTCTTGAAAAAATCTACGAGATCAAGCTGACCGAAGAGGAGAACGCCCTGCTCCAGAAGACCATCGCTTCCGTTAAAAAAACGACCGAAGAGACAAAGCTGTAGACATCCGGCCGGCCGCCAAAACACGGAAACGTTTTGAAAGGTTGAGACAATGGCAGAACACAGGATCACGACTCCGGTCACGGACGACGTCATCGCCAAGATGAAGGCCGGTGACCGCATCTACATCACTGGTTACCTTCTCTGCGGACGGGATTCTGCCCATAAGAAACTGGTGGATTTGATCAAAGAAGGGAAAGAGCTTCCGATTGATATCAAGGGACAACTGATTTACTATGTCGGCCCGACGCCGGCCCGGCCCGGCAAAGCCATCGGCTCGGCAGGCCCGACGACGAGCTACAGGATGGATTCCTATGCGCCCGTCCTTCACTCGTTGGGCCTCAAAGGATCGATCGGCAAGGGTTCCCGCAGCAAGGAAGTCAAAGAGGCCATGATAAAGTACAAAGCCGTCTACCTGGCTTCGGTCGGCGGCGCCGGCGCCCTGATTTCCAAAAGTATCGAAAGCTCGGACATCGTGGCCTACCCCGAACTGGGACCCGAAGCCATTCGGCGGGTCAAGGTCAAAGACTTTCCCTGTATCGTGATCAACGACATCTACGGCGGAGACCTGTACGAAGAGGGAAAAAAGAAGTACCGGATCGCTTAAAACTCTGAGGGCGGCGAGGATCTGCCTGGGCAGGTCTCGTCCGCCCTCAAAAAAAATCAGGGCAGAGTTAGGAAACAAGATAATAGAGTTCAATTTTAGCTTTTAGTTCCTCTTGCTCCCTTTGGGATCAAGGGGGAATTAAGAGAAGGAATGAAGAATTAAGATTTATAATTTATTAATCCCCCTCCCGTCTTAGGCAATTAAGGGGGAATTAACATGACGGAGGTATAAGAAAAAAAAGTGAAAATCCACGAATACCAAGCTAAACAGATTCTGGCCAAGTATGGCGTCCAGATCCCCAAGGGCGAAATCGCTGAGACGGCCGAAAAAGCCGCCGAAATCGCGGCCAAAATCGGGCCCAGGGTCGTCCTGAAAGCCCAGATTCACGCCGGAGGCAGAGGCAAAGGCGGAGGCATCAAACTGGCCAACGGAGCTGAGGAGGCAAAAAAGCTAGCCACGGACATGATCGGGATGAAGCTCGTCACCCACCAGACAGGGCCGGAAGGGAAAATCGTCAAAAGGCTGCTGGTCGAGGAAGCTCTGGAGATCGCCCGCGAGCTTTATATCGGCATCGTTATCGACAGGGCGCGTGAGGCCGTCGTCATCATGGCTTCAACCGAAGGCGGGGTGGAAATCGAAAAGGTCGCCGCCGAGAAGCCCGAGCTGATATTCAAGGAATATGTCAATCCGGCGTCGGGATTCGCCGGGTTCCAGTCCCGAAAGCTGGCTTTCCAACTGGGGCTCGTAGGAGAAACCCACAAACAGGCCGGCAAATTCATCGCCGGGCTCTATCGAGCGTTTGAAGGAACGGACGCATCGCTGGCCGAAATCAACCCTCTGCTCGTCACAAAACAGGGAAATGTCTTGGCCTTGGACGCCAAGATGAATTTTGATGATAACGCGCTCGCCCGCCATCCCGAGATCCAGGCCATGCGCGACCTGGACGAAGAAGAACCGCTCGAGGTCGAGGCCTCCAAATTCAACCTGAACTACATCAAGCTGGACGGCAATGTCGGCTGCATGGTCAACGGCGCCGGGCTGGCCATGGCCACCATGGACATCATCAAATACTCGGGTGGCATGCCGGCCAACTTCCTGGATGTCGGAGGCGGTGTCTCCGAGGAGGCCGTCACCAACGCCTTCAAGATCCTTGTCTCCGACAAGGATGTCAAGGCCGCCCTGATCAACATCTTCGGCGGCATTGTCCGATGCGACCTAGTCGCCGGCGGAATCGTCAAGGCCGCCAAAGAGATCGGGCTTAAAGTCCCGATGGTGGTCAGGCTCAAAGGCACGAATATGGATGCGGGCAAAAAGATCCTCGAGGAATCCGGCCTGGCCTTTTATGCCGCCGATACCATGAAGGAAGCCGCGGAAAAGGTTGTTCCGCTAGCCCAGCAGCAGGCAAAAAGGAGCTGACGATGAGCATCCTGATCGATGAAAAAACACGAGTTGTTGTCCAGGGCATCACGGGCGGAGAAGGCACATTCCACACCCAAAAAATGGTGGAATACGGCACCAAGGTGGTGGCCGGAATGACCCCGGGCAAGGGCGGCACAACCCATTTGGGAATCCCGGTCTTCAACACCGTGGCCGAAGCCCGGCTGAAGGCCGGCGCCAATGCCGCAGCCATCTTCGTTCCACCCTTCTTTGCCGCCGACGCGATTATGGAATCGGCCGAAGCGGGCATCGAAGTGATCGTCTGTATCACGGAAGGCATCCCCACCTTTGATATGATCAAGGCCAAAGCCTTTCTGCGGGGTAAAACCTGCGCGCTCATCGGCCCCAACACGCCCGGAGTCATCTCTCCGGGGAAATGCAAAATCGGCATCATGCCCGGACCTATCCACGCGCCCGGCCGGATCGGCATCATCTCTCGCTCCGGAACGCTGACTTACGAAGCCGTCGACCAAGTCACCAAGCTCGGCTTCGGCCAGTCGACCGCGATCGGCATCGGCGGCGACCCGATCGTCGGTATGAAATATATCGACCTGCTCAAGCTGTTCAAGGCTGACAAAGACACGGATGCCGTCATTATGATCGGCGAAATCGGCGGAACCGCCGAAGAAGAAGCGGCCGCTTACATCAAGAAAGAATTCAATAAACCCGTCATCGGCTTTATCGCCGGACAGACGGCGCCCCCGGGCCGTCGGATGGGCCACGCCGGCGCGATCATCTCTGGCGGAAAAGGCACGGCCAAGGAGAAGATGGAAGCGCTCGAAGCGGCGGGGGTCCATGTCGCCAAAAGCCCCGCCGAAATCGGACTCAAGGTCAAAGAAGCCCTAAAAAAGAAATAGCCATGGCCAATCCCCTTTCCTCTCTCTGCTGATGGAAAGGGAAAGGCAAGGGGATTTTTTTATTGGGTTCAAACCTCAACAATCAACAAAACGATGATCTCACTTGCCTTAAAGAAACGCTAAATGCCGTTTTTCAATAGTCACCATCAAAGAGACGAGGGGATGCTAAATGATGAGGTCTGATCCTGAGAATAAAATTGGATCCGTCAAAAAATTGAAGGCCGATCTTCACATCCACACGGCCGAGGATCCTTGCGACCATATCCCGTATAACGCCACCAAGCTCATCGACACCGCCGCCGAGCTGGGCTTTGAGGTTCTATCGGTCACCAATCACACAGCTCTGACCTTTGACAGGAAGCTCGAGAGCTACGCCGGACGCCAAGGCATTCTTCTCATTCCCGGCACGGAAATCATGGCCTCCGGAGCTCATGTCCTCATCATCCATCCCGCCTTCAAAACCATCAGGCGTCGGTACGACCTGGCTGAGATCCCGCGATTGAGGGCCGATCAGAGCCTGTTCATCGCGCCCCACCCTTTTTTCTTCCTGGCTCGATCGCTCCAAGCCAGGCTGTTTCCTCTCCTCCCCTACTTTGACGCCTTGGAATTCACGAGCTATTATCATTCCCTGATCAACCGCAACAAAAAAGCCCTGCGCACGGCGGCGCTCCACAACAAGCCGGTCGTTGCCAACTCGGATGCCCATAACCTTTGGCAGATCGGGAAAACCTATTCCCTGATCGAGGCGAAAAAGGATATTCCTTCGATCATCGAGGCTGTCAAAGAGGGCCGCCTGGAAATCCGGACATCTCCCTTTTCCCTAGTTCAGATCGGTTGGACCTTTATGAAGGCCGTCACTTTTGATAGAATCTGGCATACCTTGAAACTCTGACTACGAAGAGATCTCGGGCCTCGACGCCGACACCTTCATCCTCGGCCACGGCGAAATCCTCTCCAAAAAAGACATCGAAGGCCTGATGACCTCGATCGAAGAAAAGCAGGAAAAGATCAAAGCCCTGGCCAAAGAAGGGAAAACCCTCGACGCGATCAAAAAGATCTTCAACGTGGAGGACCGACCGTCGCCGACGGGAAGGCGCTGGATGAGCCTGGTCGAAGTGATCTATCTCGACATCACTGAAAAAAATAGATTGTTATATTACTTCTTGGGCTCCGGTGGCAACTCTTTGAGTTCGAGCAGGACATCTTTCTCTTGGCCACTGCGGAGAATCCTGAACTTCGTCTCTTCCTCCCATTTGAATTTGGCCAGATAGGTCCTCAGCTCATTGACATCAGCCCAAGGCCTTCCGTCCACGGCCAGGACGACATCGCCTTTTTCAAAATCCGCTGCCTTGGCCGCGCCGTCGATCGGCTTGCTGTCAATCACCAGATTCTCCAGGCCTTTGAATTTCTTGAAGCTCAGCCCGACCGAGGGATAGGCCGGCTTTTCCTCTTCCGGGATTCCCCAAATATAATCGCCGAGACTTCTTGAAATCCGGACGTTTTTCTGGCCCTTCGGCACGAACACGGAGATCACCGTTTTGCCGGGCAAGCGGCTTTTTTCGTACGCCCGGAGGTTGATCCCCAGGTTATAGATCAGGTGTCCGGAGCCGGCCAAGACGATCATCTTCTTTCGTTCTTTTTTCAAGGCCTCGAGCGCGTTATAGCCCATGGCGAAATCCCAGGCCGTTTGAGAGCGATAAAGCCCCTCGAACATCATGTCCAGCCCGGCGCCCTTCATTTGATGGGGGATCTCGGCGCTTTCAAAAATCGTGCGGATGAGCTGCCTGTGTTCCGGATGGGTCAGTTCAGGCTTCGGAACAATGGCTTTTTCTTCGTCCTTCAGGGCCTCCCATCCGCTCATCCTGATTTTTGTGACGAGCTCCCGCGGTGCGTTGAGTCCATAAATCGGAATCTTGTTGACCTTGGCAAAGTCAAAAATCCTCTTGTAGAAGCCGAAATTGAAATTCCAGTTGACATACCACTGCCCTTCCCGGATAAATTCCTCTTCGGAAAGGATGCCCAAACTCCATTTATTCAAGACATCCTGGAATGTCACCGGGAACATTTCCAGGCCGATGGCAATGTTCCGGTCCTGCTCAGAGAGGGCCTGGAGGATCTTGAACTGGATGTCATGCATGGGCAAAGAGTTATGGGTCTCTCCGATATACACCAGCTGGCCGCCTTTCATCTCCTGGATCATCTTGGCGAAAGGAATGATGGTGCCCGTTTCCATGGCATAAAGCGCTTCGGGGGCGATATCCAGGACCTTGTCCTTGAACCGGGGATCGCCGATCTTGAGCTGCAGCGATTTATCACCGGCGTCCTGGCCGGCCGCCGGGAATACAGCACAAAGACAAAACAGGAGCGAAACAAAACACGCGATCGACCTCTTGATGAGCATACTCATGATCCTCCATTAAAAAAAATTCCCATGTATGATATCTCCGGAGTCTCGGCCAAGTCAACTCGAATGGAATCGGCCTTCCGTATTCCCTGCCTGAAGCAAAGATATATTCCTAAGGATTCCGTTTAGAGTATAATCGGTCTTTAAAAATCGAGGAACGGACGATGGAAGAAGGCGCCACAGATCAGAGAAAAGCGATCCGGACATTCGCCCTGGCATCGTTCTTGAACGACATGGGCTCGGACATCATCTATCCTATCTGGCCGCTTTTCGTCACGAACATCCTCAGGGCCAATATGGCCGCCCTGGGCTTCCTCGACGGCTTGGGCGATGCCCTCGTTTCTCTGTCCCAGGCTGCCTCGGGCTATTTCTCGGATCGCTTTAAAAAACGAAAAATATTTATCTGGACCGGCTATCTCTGCGGTTCGCTTTCGAGGTTTGGATATGCCCTGTCCTCGATTTGGCAACATCTCATCCCCTTCCGGATCTTGGACCGGGTGGGCAAGATTCGCAGCGCCCCGCGCGACGCCCTCGTCGCCGATATCTCCACGAACGAGACGCGGGGGAGGAATTTCGGCCTTTTGCGGACGATGGACAATGCCGGCGCCGTCATGGGCATCCTGATCTGCATCGCTTTTATCAACCTTTTGGGTTTCAAGCTTCTTTTTGCCCTGGCCGCCATTCCTTCCCTAATCGGGGCGTTGCTCATTTTCCTGAATATCAAGGAGAAGAAGTCCGGCGAGGTCAAAATCTACAAAGGCATTTCATTCAAAGATATTAATAAAAATCTGCGGCTCTACATGTTCCTGAACGCTCTTTACGCCCTGGGCGCGTTCAGCTATTCCTTCTTGCTGGTCTATGCCAAAAATTTCGGGTTCAAGGTCGGCTTTATTCCGGTCCTCTATTTGATCTATACGGCCTCGGCATCCATATTTTCCCTTCCTTTCGGCAAGCTCTCGGACAAGATCGGCCGGAAGCCCGTGTTGATGATGGCCTATCTTTTTTGGGCAGGCGTCTGCCTGGGCATCATCGTCAGCCGCAGCATCCTCCTCATCGTCGGCCTCTTCATTCTCTACGGAATTCACAAGGCGGCCCTTGACCCTGTCCAGAGGACCTTGGTCTGCGAGCTCTCGCCCCTTTCCTTCCGGGCCAGCTGCCTCGGCGGGTTTCAAATGGTCATCGGGCTCTGCGCCCTCCCCGCTTCTTTGATCGCCGGTCTCCTCTGGGAACGGATGGGCATGTTTGCTCCGTTTTTTTTCTCATTAGGCTTGACGGCTGCGGCCTTTTGCCTGCTGTTCTTCGTCAAGGAAGGTCGATAATCCCCCCTTTCCCTCATGCAATTAAGTGGGGCCCTGAAACAGGTCCTTGTCTCTGGGCTGGCCTCGGGGCGGGGTTTATACCCCGCCTGAGAAAGAGAGGCTGGCAGCGCTGCCAATAGGATCGGTTCGATCCCTTATTCTTCTTCCGGCCTGACCCGGCCTTCCTTGATGGCTTCGTTGATGATCTTCTGCTGAAGATGGGAAGGCACTTCTTCGTAGTGAGAGAATTCCATCAGGAACGAGCCTCTTCCTCCCGTGATCGAGGTTAAGGTAGGCTCAAAGTCGAGCATCTCAGCCATCGGTACCACCGCCTTGAGAATCCGCATGTTTCCTTTTTGCTCCATGCCCTGGACTTTCCCCCGCCGCCCGTTCAGGTTGCCCATGATATCGCCCATGTAGGCGTCGGGCGTGTAGACCTCTACGCTCATGATCGGCTCCAGGATGGTGGGCCTGGCTTCCTTCATGGCCAGCTTAAAGGCCTTGGAAGCCGCGATTTTGAAAGCGATATCCGAAGAATCGACTTCGTGGAAAGAGCCGTCATAGAGGATGATCTTAAAATTGACGACCGGATATCCGGCCAGGACTCCTTTTTTCTTGGCCTCGATCAGCCCTTTTTCAATGGAAGGGATGTAGTTCTTGGGGATGGACCCGCCGAAGATCTTGTCCTCGAACTCGAAATCCTTGCCTCTCGGCAGGGGCTCCATCTTGATCCAGACATCACCATACTGCCCGCGGCCGCCGGTCTGTTTTTTATGTTTGCCTTGAACATCCGCCCGGCCTTTGATCGTCTCCTTGTAGGAGATCTTGGGCGGTTTGAGCTCGACATCGACATTGTAGCGCTTCTTCAGCTTATCCGTAATGATCCTGACATGAAGCTCGCCGTTGCCGGATATTAGGAGCTGGCTGGTATCCGGGTCGCGTTCGAACCGAACGGTGGGATCTTCCTCCGTGATGCGGTGGGACGCCTGCGAGATCCGGTCTTCGTCGGCTCTTGTCTTGGGCTCAATGGCAAAGGAGATGGAAGGCTCGGGGAATTTGATCGGGGGGATCTCTATTCCGCTGCCCTTGGCGCTCAGTGTATCGCCGGTCGAAGTCGCTTTCAGCTTGGCGGTCGCGACCAGATCTCCCGCCTTGGCCTGGCCGGCCGGGGTCTGCTCCTTGCCTTGGAGGAAGAACAGGCCGGTCAGCTTTTCATCGATGTTTTTGCCGGCGTTGGCCACCGTCGAGTCCGGGCTGGCTTTTCCCGAAAAGACACGCATCAGGGAAATCCGTCCGGTGTACGGATCTGAGATCGTTTTAAAGACGAGTGCGGCAAACGGCGCGTCTGCTGTCGCCTTAAGGACCTCCTCCTTGCCGTTGATCTTGACCTTGACCTCCTGACAGTCAAGGGCGGATGGCATGATGTCCATGATCCCGTCGAGGATATTCTGGACGCCGATGTTGAAGAGGGCGGAAGCCATGAAGACGGGATAAAGCTGGTGGTTGAGAATGCCCTTTTTAAAACCGTCCGCGATCTCCTGGCTGGTGAGAGCGCCCTTTTCCAGATATTTCTCCATCAATTTCTCGTCATTTTCGGCGATCATCTCGACTAACTCGCGGTATTTTCCCTCGGCTTCGGCCTTGAGGTCGGCCGGAACGGCCTCTTCCTTGAATTTCCCGCTCTCGTCCTTTTCAAAGAGATAGGCTTTTTGGCGGATTAAATCCACGACGCCGCGGAAATTCTTCTCTTCTCCGATCGGAAGCTGAACAGGAACCGCCTGGCGGCCGAAGAATTGCTGGATGGCTTCGAGCGTGCGGGCAAAATTGGCGTTCTCCCGGTCCAGTTTATTGATAATGATCATCCGGGGAAGATGGAACTCCTCGAGCATTTCCCAGACTTTCTCCGTTCCGACTTCCACGCCGGCGACTCCACAGACCAGGACCGCCGCGGCATCGACGGCCCGCAGGCTGGCTTTCGTGTCCCAGAGGAAATTGCTGTATCCCGGCGTATCGACGAAATTGATCTTATGGTCTTTCCATTCGACAAAACAGATGGCCGAGTTGATGGAGATTTTCCGGTCGATTTCCTCCGGTTCGTAGTCGGTGACGGTATTCCCTTTATCGACCTTGGTCAGTCGGCCGGTTGCTCCGACATCGAACAGAAAGGCCGAGGTCAGCGAAGTTTTTCCGGATGAGCCGTGCCCGATGAGCGCGATGTTCCTGATTTTATCCGCAGGATAATCTTTCATAATCCATCCTCCCGAGAATTTCGCGTGTCATGAATCGGTGAATCGTCTCTTTTTTAAAAAAAGTAAGAGATATCATACAACAAAGCCACGTTTTTTCTCAATATGGTCCGCGCAAAATATTATTCGGTGGATTTCAGCAGGGAAACTAGGTCGTCGGGGAGCGGGGAACAGAATTCGATCCAAGCCGCCGTGTCTGGATGGCGGAAGCCGAGACGGTGGGCGTGGAGAAAAAGCCGGCTGGATGCGCGCCTGGACTTACGGCTTCCATAGCGCCCGTCCCCGATAAGCGGGTGGCCTGACGCCGAGAGATGAACCCGGATTTGATGCGTCCTGCCCGTCAGCGGGTGGATTTCGAGGAGACTCGAGTCCTTGAATTCCCTCAGGACCTTATACCGGGTTTCCGCAACTCTCGGCGATCTGGTCTTGATGGACATGCGCTGGCCGTGCTTGAAATGGCGGCCGATTGGCCAGTCCATGATCCCATTAGGCTCGGGCATTTTTCCCCAGGCCAGCCCCAGATAGACTTTCTTGACCTCTCGCTTTTTAAACTGAGACTTGAGATCAAAATAAGCCTGTTGACTTCTGGCAATGACCATGACGCCGGACGTTTCCTTATCCAATCTATGAACGATGCCGGGCCGGTCCTCCGGCCCGATGCTCCGGATCTCGGGGAAATGAAAGAGAAGGGCATGGGCCAGGGTCCCGTGGCTAGCTCCTACACCGGGATGGACAATCATCCCTGAGGCTTTGTCGATGACGACGATATGCTTGTCGGCATACAGGATACGGAGGGGGATATTTTCGGGCTCCATCTCCTCGGGCTCTGGGATTTCCACGTCCGCCTCAACCCGATCCCCATTTCTCAGCTTATAGCTCGGTTTTTTCAAAGAGCCGTTCACCCAGACTTGTTCTTTATCGATGAACCGCTGGAATTGCGATCGTGTAAAGGCCCGGATCTGGTAGGACAAAAAGACATCCAGTCGTTCGCCCTTTCCGAAAGCCGGCGTGATATGGAAATCTATTTTAGGCACGTTGACGTTTTTTGAAGATCCGGGCGAGCAAGAGGCCTGCCGCGAGACCCAGGATACAGAAGAGCTGCGGCAAGGACAGGCTGAGAAAAGGAGATGGTCCCCTGAAGAGAAACGTCTTCTCCGCGTGATCGCCCCGGAAAAATTCCGTAAAGTAGCGGATGACGGAATAATTGATGATGTATAGAGAAAACACCTGGCCGTCGAATTTTTTCTTCCTGAGAACCAGGAACAAAACAAAAAAATTCAAAAAATTGAGGCCCGACTCATACAGCTGGACCGGATGGAGAGCCTGGTCGATCGGGATTCCCGTTAAGTTATGGGCGTAGTCACTGCGGAATTTCACGGCCCAGGGCAGGGCGCATTCCCTGCCCCAGCAGCAGCTTGCCAGGAAACAACCGATCCGGCCGAAGCCGTGGCCCAGAGCCAGAGCGGCACCGGCAATATCCCCGACCTTCCACGTCGGAATGCGATGTTTATGCAGATACCAAAGGCCGAAGATAATCCCGAAGGCCAGCCCTCCTTGAAAAACGCCTCCCGTCTTAGCAATCCACAAAAGTTCTTTCGGATTTTCCCAATAATAAGAAAAATTCCCGGCGAGAAGGACGAGCTTGGCTCCGACCAGCGATACGATCAGGATATAGAAGGCGGCATCCATGATCTTGACGGCATTCAAGCCCTGCTTTTTTGCTTGAACATAGATGAACCATACGCCCACTCCGACGCCGAGAGCCATCATAAAGCCGTAGGAATGGATGGTCAGCGGCCCGATTTTAATCAGGATGGGAAACATGGACAGGTCTCCTTACGAGAAAGACGATAATCAGCAGAAACGCCCCGATGGTTATGCAGGAATCCGCGACATTGAATGTCGGCCAGCGGAAATCCTTGACGTAGAGCTCGAGGAAATCGATGACATACCCCCGGAAGATCCGGTCGATCAGATTGCCCAGCGCCCCGCCCAGGATCAAGGCCAGGGCGATTTTCATCCATTTTTCAGAAGGAGGGGTTTTGACAAAGTAATAGGCCACCATGGCCAGGGCACAAAAGGAGGCCACGGTCAGGAGGATGGTGACCAGCGGCCCGTCGACACGGGAGAACGCTCCGAAAATAGCGCCTTTGTTGCGGATATGGGAAAGGTCGAAAAAGCCCGGAATGACCTTGATCGAACCGAACAGCCGGATGGTCCGGACGATGAACATCTTCGCCGCCTGGTCGATCACCAGCAACAAAAGGACAAGCCCATAGAAAGAAATGTTACGTTTCATGACGGCCTACCTTTGACGACGTCTTCGCAGCGCTTGCAGAAATCGGGATGAGAGACGCTCGTCCCGACATAGGTCGAATAATTCCAGCATCTCTGGCATTTTTGCCCGGGCGCCTTGGCGACCATGATCCCCAACTCTTCGCCCGGGCCGGACTCGAGGATGACATCGGAGACGATCAAAAGCGCGCACAGCTCATCTCGATATGTCTGGACAAGCCTGGATTTCGCGGCGGGCACTTTCAGGATGACCTGGGCTTCGAGGGAATTTCCGATGAACTTCTGCTCCCGCGCCTTTTCCAGCTCCTTGAGCACCTTTTCTCTGAAGCCGATCAGGTCCTCCCATTCTTGGGCGACCCCGGGCTCGAGCCATTGTTCCCGGAATTCCGGGAATAGCTCGAGATGGACGGATTCCTCTTTCCCTTGAAACTTCGGCATGGCCTCCCAGGCTTCTTCCGTCGTAAAGGGAAGGATGGGCGCCATGAGGGCCAGGCTGTTTTTCAAAATATGAAAGAGCGCGGTCTGGGCCGATCTTCGGAGGCGGGAATTCTTGGCCGAACAATACAGCCGGTCCTTGAGGATGTCGAGATACAGGGCGCTTAGCTCCACGGTGAAGAAATTGTACACGGCATGGAAGATAATATGATACTCATATTCATCGTAGGCTTTGAGGATCCTCTTCCCGACGTCGGCGGCATTGGCCAGGGCCCACCGGTCGAGCGATTCCATCTCATCCGGCTTGACGGCATCCGTATCGGGCGAGAAATCGTAAAGGTTGCCCAGAATGAACCTCCAGGTGTTCCGGATCTTGCGGTAGGCCTCGACCAGACGCTGCTGGATTTCGTTCCCGAAGGGAGCGTCCTCTTTGTAGTTGAGCATGGCCACCCAAAGTCGAATGACCTCGGCGCCGCTCTGGGCGATGATCTCCTTCGGCTCGATAAAATTGCCGGCGGATTTGGACATGGCCTTGCCCTGTTCGTCCAGGACGAAACCGTGGGTGATGCAGGTCCGATAGGGCGAACGGCCTCTGGCGGCGAGGCCCACCAGCAAAGAGCTGTTGAACCAGCCGCGGTGCTGGTCATGTCCTTCGATATAGACATCCGAGGGCCAGGGAAGGTCGTCCCGTTTTCCGAGCACATTGTGGCTGGCCCCCGACTCAAACCAGACGTCGAGGATGTTATGCTCCTTGTCAAACTGCCGGGAGCCGCACTTGGGACAGGCCGCGCCGGAAGGCAGGAGATCCTCGGTCTCTTCGAGGAACCAGGCGTTCGAGCCGTTCTTCTCGAATATGTCGGCCACGCGCCGGGCGGTCTTTTCGTCGGCCAGGATCTCTCCGCAGCCGCGGCAGTAAAAGGCCGGGATGGGTACGCCCCAGCTGCGTTGGCGGGAAATGCACCAGTCCGGGCGGTTGCTCATCATGCTGCTGATCCGTTCTTCCCCCCAGGGCGGGACCCAGTGAACCTTCTTGATCTCTTGGAGAGCTTTCTCGCGCAGGTCGTTCTTATCCATGGAAATGAACCACTGGGACGTCGCCCTGAAAATCACCGGTTTTTTGCAGCGCCAGCAGTGGGGATAGGAGTGGACGATCTCCCCTTCCTTGAGCAGAGTGCCGTCTTTTCGCATATCGTCGTTGATCAGCTTATTGGCCTTGAAGACGTTCATCCCGGCATATTTTTTGACGTCGGCCGTAAACCGGCCTTCATCATCGACGGGCGTGTAGATATCGATACCGTAGGCGATCCCCGTCAGATAATCTTCGTGGCCGTGGCCGGGAGCCGTGTGGACACAGCCGGTCCCTTCATCAAGGCTGACATAATCGGCCAAGACGAAAAGCGAGTCGCGATCGATGAAAGGATGGACGGCCTTGAGATGCTCCATCTCGCGGCCTGTGAAGGTGGCCAGGATCTTGGGGTCCTTGAGGCCAAGCAGATCCGCGACGACCGGGACCAGGCGCTTGGCCACGAGATAGGCTTCATCTCCGGCTTCAAAAGCCGCGTATTCATAATCAGGATGGAAGGCGATGGCCAAGTTTGCGGGCAGCGTCCACGGGGTCGTCGTCCAGATGATGACGGAGACCTTCTTGTTCTTCAAGGCCGGAGCTTTTTCCGACAAATCGGACTTCATCGGAAATTTAACATAGATCGAAGGAGAAGTGCGGTCCTTGTAGACGATTTCTGCTTCAGCCAGGGCAGTCTTATGGACCGGACACCAGTGGACGGGACGTTTGCCCTTAAAAACACTCCCGGAGGTGAAGAAGGCGGCCAGATAGCGCAGGACTTCGGCCTCATATTCCGGGTCCATCGTCAGGTATGGCCTGTCCCATTCCCCGAAAACGCCGAGCCTCCTGAATTCTTCTCTCTGGATATCGATATATTTCAGGGCGTACTTTCTGCATTCTTCCCGGATTTCGATGATCGACATATCTTTCTTTTTCTCGCCTAAAAGCTTATCGACGTGGATCTCGATGGGCAGGCCATGGCAGTCCCAGCCGGGAAGATAGGCCGAGAGATAGCCCTGCATGGTCCTCGACTTGACAATGAAGTCCTTGAGAATCTTGTTCATGGCCGTGCCCAAGTGGATGCTGCCGTTGGCATAGGGGGGACCGTCATGGAGGACGAAGGTGGGGCGGCCCTGACGCTTGGCCAGGACCTTCCGGTAGAGCCCGATCGCCTCCCACTTCCTCAAAATCTCGGGCTCCTTTTGGGCAAGTTTCGCCTTCATCGAAAAAGAAGTTTGGGGCAGGTTGAGCGTGTCCTTGACATCACGTTGGTCGGGCATATTCTCTTCTCCACAGACTCCCGTTCATCTGCTTATTATAGAACAAGTTATTTTATTCCACCACTCCAAAAAGTCAACTCGGAGGGGCGAATCCAAAACTGCCATAAAAACGCCCGACGGGTCCTGTCGCGGTTCACCCCCGGCGCCCCTCGCGGACTATCCTGGTTATTCTGAGGCAGAAAGTAAGCAGCATCAAACGCTCGGGGCGGCGGGGGGCCCCCGAACCACGCCACCC
>CAZIDN010000003.1:0-145811 GCA_964537875.1 uncultured Eubacteriales bacterium | reverse complement strand
GACGGTGGGAGCCGGGTCGGTCACGGAAGTCATCGAGTAAGGAGAGGACGTTGTCATGGCGAGGAACGACGTGACGAAGCCATCCGACGAAGTCGTTGCGAGGCGCTTTGTGCCGTGGCAATCTCCTCTGCCATTCGCAACAGAAGAGGAGATTCCTCGCTTTGCTCGGAATGACCTTTCAGGTCAGATTGCCGCGCCAAGAAGCACGCAACGGAACAGGAATAAAAAAAGTCGATAGATTGTAGAGAACGAAGGATAGACCATGGAAAAAATAAGAATTCGATTAAAGTCATTTGACCACAGACTGCTGGACCAGTCCGTCAAGGACATCGTGGTAAAGGCCAAAAGAACAGGCGCGAGTATCTCCGGTCCGATACCGTTGCCGACGCGGATTCACCGCTTCTGTGTCCTTCGTTCTCCTCATGTCGATAAAAAATCCCGAGAACATTTTGAAATGAGAGTCCACAAACGATTGATCGACATCAGCGAATACAATAACGAGACGATCGAAGAGCTCCAGAAGCTCGATTTGCCCGCCGGCATCGATGTGGAGATCCAAGCGTTCGGAACGGGAGGAGAATAAGCCATGGTGGAAGGCCTGATCGGGAAGAAAATCGGGATGACCCAGGGCTTTGACGATGAGGGGAATTCTATCCCTCTCACCGTCATCAAAGCCGGGCCCTGCACGGTCATCCAGAAGAAAGCCAAGGATAAAGACGGCTATGCGGCCCTCCAGTTAGGCTTGGTCGAAGAGAAGGCGGTCAAGAAACCGAAAAAGGCCGCTCAGGGACATTTCAAAAAATCCGAATCTCCCGTGACCAAAGTCCTTAGAGAGTTCCACTATGGGGGGCAAGGAGAAGTCAAGGAAGGCGATCAATTTTTTGTGGATATCTTCAAGGCCGGCGAAAAGGTCCACGTCACCGGGACGAGCAAGGGAAAAGGCTTTGCCGGCGTTGTGAAGCGCCACCATTTCAGGGGGGGAGGGGCCTCCCACGGCTCCATGTTCCACAGGGCCCCCGGTTCTATCGGCGCCTCCTCGTATCCATCGCGGGTCGTCCGCGGCCTCAGGATGGGCGGGCATATGGGTTATGACCGGGTGACGGTCCGCAACCTGACGGTTTTTGAGACGGACAAAGAGAACAACCTCCTGGTGGTCAAAGGGGCGATCCCCGGCCCCAACGGAGGCTATGTCTTAATCCATAAGGCTTAAGAAGAGTTGACCATGGAAAAAGCGCAAGTATTGGACAAGAGCGGAAAAGTCAAATCGGAGATCAAGCTTCCGGAAGGAGTCTTTTCCTATCCGGTCAAGTCGCATCTTCTCTATGAGGCAGCCGTCAACTACCAGGCCAACCAGCGGCAGGGCACGGCCGCCACGAAAACCCGGGCCATGGTCAGCGGCAGCAACCGCAAGCCCTGGCGGCAGAAAGGCACGGGCCGGGCCCGCGCCGGAGCCACCCGGTCGCCGCTCTGGCGGAAAGGCGGAACGACCTTCGGGCCCCAGCCCAGGGACTATTCCTACGAGCTCCCCAAAGCGGCCAAGAAGAACGCTTTGAGATCGGCGCTCGCCCTGAAATTTTCCGAAAAGCAGCTGCTGATCCTGGATGACCTGAAGCTCAAAGAAGCCAAAACAAAGGCCGCCGCCGAACTGCTCAAGGGCCTCCATGTCGATTCCGCGCTGGTTGTCGACAGCTGGGACAACGCCAATCTCTTCATGTCCCTCAAGAATCTCCGCAGGGTCAAGGCCGTCGACTGGAGCCTCGTCAACACCCATGACGTTTTGAAATATAAATGGCTTGTTTTAAGCCAACAGGCCTTCGAGTCTTTGATGGAGAAATTGAAGTGAACAAGGACCCCTATCAGATCATCATCCGGCCCGTGATCACGGAAAAGAGCACGGCGCTCAAGGAGAAAAACCGGGACGTCTGTTTTGAAGTGGCCATGGACGCCAACAAGTCCGAGATCAAGAAGGCTGTTGAGCAATTGTTCAAGGTCAAGGTGGAAGGCGTCCGGACGCAGATCAAGGTGGGCAAAGAGAGACGCATGGGCCGCAATACGGGCATGACAAAAAACTGGAAAAAAGCCTTCGTCCGGCTCAAGGAAGGCGAAAAAATGATCGAATATTTTGAGGCAGTCTAACATGGGTATCAAATCCTACAGACCAGAGACGGCGGGCTTGCGGCACCGGACGACGTTGACGTATGAGGAGCTCACGGCGACCCGGCCGTACAAGCCGCTGCTGACGTACCTGCCCAAGTCCGGAGGGCGAGACAACAGGGGGCACCTCTCGATGCGCCACAGGGGCGGCGGGCACAAGAAAATGTACCGGATCCTCGACTTCAAGCGGGACAAGCTGGATATCGGGGGGATCGTCGAAACAATCGAGTACGACCCGAACCGTTCCTCGTTCATCTCCTTGATCAAGTACAAGGATGGAGAACGCCGCTATATCCTCGCCCCCGTCGACCTCCGGGTCGGCCAGGTGATCGTCTCTTCGGATAAGGTCGTGGATATCCTGCCCGGCAATTCCACGCTGCTCCGGAATATCCCCCTCGGCACGGTGATCCACAACATCGAGTTGCAGAAGAACAAGGGCGGCCAGATCGTCCGGACCGCCGGCTCCGGCGCCCAGATCCTGGCCAAAGAAGGCGATTACGCCCAGGTCAGGCTCCCCTCGTCCGAGATCCGGAAAATTCACCTGGACTGCCGAGCTACCATCGGGCAAGTCGGGAACCTCGACCACCAGAATATCAGCGTCGGCAAAGCCGGTCGAACGCGCTGGATGGGCTGGAGGCCTCATGTCCGCGGCACGGCCATGAACCCAATCGACCATCCGCATGGCGGCGGAGAAGGCCGCTCCAAAGGGGGCCGTCATCCCGTCAGTCCGGAAGGCATCCCGACGAAGGGCTATAAGACGAGAAGGAACAAACGAACAAAAGGTTTTATCGTCAGGAGAAGGAGTAAGTAATGGGCAGGTCTTTGAGCAAAGGTCCGTTTATCGATATCCATCTTATGGAAAAAATCAAAGGCATGGAAACGCAGGGTGAGAAACGCAAAGTCATCAAGACCTGGTCCAGGCGTTCGACGATTATCCCCGAGATGGTCGGCCTGACCATCGCCGTGCATAACGGACGAAAGTTCATCCCCGTCTTCATCACGGAGAACATGGTCGGCCACCGATTGGGAGAGTTTTCTCCGACCCGGACCTTCAGGGGGCATACGTCCAAGACGGCCAAACAGTTGAAGGTGGGCAAGTAACATGGATACGAAGAATTATGCTTCACACGCAGCCACCCGGCATGTCCGTGTCTCCGCCCGTAAATGCCGGCTGGTGGCGGACCTCATCAGAGATCGGTTCGTGGGAGAAGCCCTGACCATCCTCCACTTTTCGGAAAAAAAGAAGTCTAGCTTGATCGTCGAAAAGACCCTCCGCTCGGCCATCGCCAATGCCCAACAGAAGGTGCCGAATGTCGACGTGGACAACCTCTCTATCGCTAAAATCTTGATCAACCAGGGCCCCGCCTGGAAGCGGATCCGTCCGGCTCCCATGGGAAGGGCCCACAGGATCCTAAAACGGACGAGCCACGTCCATATCTATCTTGAAGAGAAAAAAGGGAGATAGTCAGTGGGACAAAAAACACATCCGCATGGTTTTAGATTGGGGTTCAATAAACAGTGGAGCTCCCGCTGGTTTTCTAAGGGCACGGAGTACGGCCGCCTCATTCATGAAGACCTCCGGATGAGGAAGGCGATCAAGGAGAAGTACTTTCACGCCGGGATCTCGGAAGTGGCCATCGAGCGCGTCGGGCCGAAGATCCGGGCCATCATCCACACCGCCAGGCCGGGAATCATCATCGGCCGCGGCGGCAAGGAGATCGAAAACCTGAAGGGCTTCCTCGAGCGGATCGCCAAGAGAGAGGTTTATGTAGATATCCGCGAGGTCGACAAGCCTGAGCTCAGTGCTATCCTCGTCGGCGAAGGCATCGCCGTACAGCTCGAGAAACGGATCGCCTACCGGCGGGCCATGAGAAAGGCCGTCGATCTGGCGCTCAAAATGGGAGCGAAGGGCATCAAGGTCATGTGCTCTGGGCGCTTGGGCGGAGTGGAAATCGCCCGCTCGGAATGGTACCTGCGAGGCCGGCTTCCCCTCCAGACCCTGAGGGCGGATATCGACTACGGTTTTACGGAGGCCTTCACGACCTACGGCCAGATCGGCATCAAAGTCTGGGTATATCGCGGCGACGTAGAGAAGCCCAAGATGACGTCCCAGACCGCTGAGGTCGAGGAGATTTAACCATGTTGATGCCGAAGAAAGTCAAGTACAGGAAAAGCCAGAGAGGCCGCATGCGGGGAAAGGCCGGCCGCGGCAGCACTCTTTCCTTCGGCGAGTTCGGGCTGCAGGCCCTTGAGCCCTGTTGGCTGACGGCCCGCCAACTCGAAGCCGGCCGAATCACTATTACCCGGTTCGTCAAACGGCGCGGCAAGCTCTGGCTGCGGGCTTTCCCCTGGAAGCCCGTCACGAAAAAACCCACGGAAGTCCGCATGGGAAAGGGCAAGGGCGACCCGGAATTCTGGGTGGACGTCGTCCGGCCGGGCCGGATCATCTTTGAGTTGGAGGGCGTGCCCGAGGACCTGGCCAAAGAGGCAATGCGCCTGGCCGCCCATAAGCTGCCGATTAAGACACGGTTCGTCTCAAGAGAGAATAGAGAACTCCGATGAAAGCAAGAGAATTGAGAGAAATGGACGCGGACGAACTGGTCCGCAAACAGGGGGAGCTCAAGGACCAGCTGTTCAAGCTCCGTTTCCAGCATGAGCTGGGACAGGTGGAAAACTTCGCCAAGCTCAGGACGATCAAGAAAGATCTGGCCAAGATCGCCACGATCCTCGGGGAAATGGGCAGGAAGGCTAAGGCCTAAAGGTAGGTTACGGACATGGACGAGATAAGCGCACTCAAGCGAAAAACGGCGAAAGTCGGGACGGTGGCCGGCAAGAAGATGAAGAAAACGGTCACGGTCCAAGTCGAACGCCAAGTCAGGCATCCTTTGTATAAAAAGACCATCAAAAAACAAAAGACATTTCTCGCTCATGACGAATACGAAAAATGCAAAGTCGGAGACATGGTCAGGATCATCGAGACGCGGCCCATCAGCAAGCGCAAGAAGTGGCGGGTGGTCGAGATCGTGGGCCTCTCGGCGCATGAGATCGAGAATGAGATCGGGGACAACAAGCCATGATTCAACAGTACACGATGCTCAAGGTTGCGGACAATTCCGGAGCCCGGAGGATCCGCTGCATCACTCCCCTGGGCGGAGGCGTCGGCCTCGTCTGTTCGATCGGGGATATCGTCTCGGCCAACGTCCGGGCAGCCGACCCCGAAAGCAAGATTCCCAAGGGGAAGGTGGTCCGGGCCGTGGTCGTCCGGGCGCGGAAGGAAGTCCGGCGGAAGGACGGCTCCTACATCCGGTTTGACGATAATGCGGCCGTGATCATCGACAAGGCCGGCGAACCCGTGGGAACGCGCGTCTTCGGCCCCGTCGGCCGGGAGCTGCGGGAGAAGAAGTTCATGAAAATCGTCTCGCTGGCGCCGGAGGTGCTGTGATGAACAAGATATGGCTCAAAAAAAATGACATCGTCATCGTCAAGCAAGGCAAGGACAAGGGGAAGACGGGCAAGGTCCTCAAGGTCTTTCCGGAGAAGCAGCGGGTGATCGTGGAACGGATCAATTTCGTCAAAGAGTTCATCCGGCCGGACCGCAGCAAGAACATCCAGGGCGGGATCATGGAAAAAGAGGCCCCCATCCCGGCCTCCCGGCTGATGCTGTATTGTGACGATTGCGGACAGGGCGTCCGGCTCCGGAGGAAACGCCTCGAGGACGGAAGCCGGATCCGGACCTGCCCGAAATGCGAGACAAGCCTGGAGAAGCAGAAGTGAGGGGTGATCGATGAGCCGACTCTATGAAAAGTATAAAAAAGAGTTCCTTTTGGAGCTCCAGAAGGAATTCAAGATCCGCAATAGGATGGCCGTGCCCCGCCTGGAAAAGATCATCATCAATGTCGGTGTCGGCGAGGCCATCCAGAACGTGAAGGTCCTCGATTCGGCCAAGGCCGAGCTGGGCCAGATCACGGGCCAGATGCCCGTCGTCTCCAGGGCTAAGAAGTCCATCTCCGCCTTCAAGCTGCGCAAGGGCCAGGCCATTGCCTGCTTCGTCACCCTTCGCGGCCGGCGGATGTACGAATTTTTTGACCGTTTGGTCAACATCGTCCTGCCCCGCGTCCGCGACTTCCGCGGCCTATCGCCGAAGGCCTTCGACGGTCGGGGCAACTACACGCTGGGCTTGAAGGACCAGCTTGTCTTCCCGGAGATCGAGTATACCAAGGTCGAAAAATCCAGGGGCATGAATATCACCATCGTCACGTCCGCCAGGACGAACGAGGAGGCCTTTGCCCTTTTGAAAAAACTGGGCATGCCTTTCCGAGAGTCATAGGAGAGAGAGGATACCGTGTCAACGACATCAGCTTTTGCCAAATATTTGAGAAAACCCAAGTATGCGATCCGGACCCGGCGTCGTTGCCGGATCTGCGGGCGGTCCCGGGGCTACTACCGGAAATTCGACATGTGCCGCCTGTGCTTCCGGGAACTCGCCCTCAAAGGAGAGATCCCGGGCATCATCAAAGCGTCGTGGTAATGTTCGGGAAAGGATGAGACCATGAGTGTATCGGATCCCATTGCGGATATGCTAACCCGGATGCGGAATGCTTCGCTCATCAAGAGGAAGGAGGTCAGCATGCCCTCCTCCAAGATGAAGGTGGAGATCGCCAAAATCCTGAAGGAAGAAGGCTACATCAAGAACTTCAAAGTCATCGACGACAATAAACAGGGGATCTTGAACGTGACCTTGAAATACAGCGAAGCGAACCAAAGCGTGATCACGGGCACGCGGCGCGTCAGCAAGCCCGGCTGCCGCATTTTCTGCACCCAGGCGGCCGTCCCCAAGGTGCTGGACGGGCTGGGCATCGCCATCATCTCCACGTCCAAGGGGATTTTCACCGGGAAGAGGTGCGAAGAGGAGCGCGTCGGCGGAGAAGTCCTATGCTATATCTGGTAAGTTTAAATCAAGAGAGGTCCTAAGCCATGTCAAGAGTAGGAAAGCGACCGATCGTATTGCCCGAAGGCGTCAAGGTCAATATCTTGCCCGACAAAATCGAATTCGAGGGCAAAAAAGGAAAGCTCGAATCCCCCTTGTCTCGGGGGATCCAGGCCCGGACCGAGGGCCGTGCCCTCATCCTGACTCGGGCCGACGATTCCAAGGAGCAGAAAACGGTTCACGGGCTGTGCCGGTCTTTGGCCTTCAACGCGGCTATCGGCGTTTCGTCCGGCTTTTCGAAGCAGCTGGAAATCGTCGGCGTCGGGTATCGGGCCAAGCTCGATAAGGACAAGCTTGAGCTAAGCCTGGGGTATTCCAAGCCCGTTGTTTTTCCGATTCCCAAGGACATCGAGATCGTCCTGGAAAAGCCGACGCTGATCACGGTCAAGGGCATCGACAAACAGCGGGTGGGCAAAGTGGCGGACGAGATCAAGCGCTTCCGCAAGCCCGACCCGTATAAGCTCAAGGGGATACGCTACCTGGGCGAACACTTGATTAAGAAAGAACGGAAGGCGGGGGTCACTGGTGCTTAAAGATAAAGTCAAAACCAAGGAAGAAACCAAAGTCCGGATCCGGCGAAGGATCCGGAGGAAGCTGCGGGGGAGCGCCGAAAGGCCGAGGGTGTATGTCTTCAAGAGCAATCGCTATATCTATACTCAGGCCGTCAATGACGAGAACGGAACGGTCCTGGCGGCCGCCTCGACGCTCGAGAAGGATTTCAAAGCGGACCACAAGAATTATAAGAACATCGGCAGCTGCGAGAAACTCGGGGCCCTTCTGGCCCAGCGGCTGAAAGAGAAAAAGATCGAGCAGATCGTCTTTGACCGGGGCGTCTATCCCTACCACGGCCGGATCAAAGCGCTGGCAGAAGCCATGAGGAAAAGCGGGCTGGCTTTTTAGCCCGGGACGACGGATGTCTTAAGGAGGATGTGTGGAAGACGAAAAATATAAGGGTGATGAGGCGGCCCAGCAGCCGCTGACAGCGGACGAGCTGGCCGAGCTCAAGGACCAGGTGATCAACATCCGGAGGGTTTCCAAGGTCGTCAAGGGCGGCAAAAACCTCAGCTTTTCGGCGCTCGTCGCGGTCGGCAACAAAAAGGGCATGGTCGGCATCGGAAAAGGGAAGGCGCGAGAAGTGCCCGCGGCCATCGCCAAGGCCGTCGAGAACGCCAAGAAAAAACTAATCAGGGTTCATTTAACCGATACCACGATCGCCCATTTTGTCAAGGGCGAAACCGGGGCCGGCGCGGTCATCCTCCGTCCGGCCTCCAAAGGAACGGGCGTCATCGCCGGCGGCGCCGTGCGCGTCATTATGGAGCTGGCCGGCATCAAGGATATTCTGACCAAGTCGCTCCGGAGCAACAACCCGATCAGCGTGGCCAACGCCACGCTGGATGCCCTGAAGAAGATCAAGGATCCCGGCTACGTGTCGAGAGATCGAGGCAAGGCGAAGGGGACAATATGGCAGTGAAAGATAAAAAGGCCAAGGGCGAATTGAGAATCAAGCTCGTCCGCAGCGTGATCGGCTACCCGAAGAACCAGCGGGAAGTCGTCAAGGGCCTGGGCTTGCGGAAGCTCAATTCCGAAGTCCTCCGGAAAGATTCTCCCGAAATCCGGGGGATGATCAACAAAATCCCTCACTTGCTCAAGGTGGAGGTCTTGGAGAAAAAATGAATCTCAGCAATCTGCGTCCAGCAAAAGGTTCCCGAAAAGACGACAAGAGGGTCGGACGGGGTCCCGGGTCCGGCCGTCAAAAGACCTCCGGCCGCGGCCACAAAGGCCAGCTGGCAGGCGCCGGCTTTGCTCGGAAACGGGGATATGAAGGCGGCCAGATGCCCCTTCACCGGCGGCTCCCCAAGCGCGGGTTCACAAATATCTTCAGAAAAGTCTGGGCGGAAGTGAACCTGGACCGCCTGGAGAAAATCAAAAAAAACGAGGTCAACCTGAAAGACATGGTCGAGGCCGGCCTGATCAATAAAGAATCGGAACAGGTCAAAATCTTGGGACGGGGGACGATGGCCGCGCCCAAAACCATATATGCCCACAAGTTTTCTCAATCCGCCAAAGCGAAGATTGAGGAAGCCGGCGGGAAAGCCCTGATCGTCGGAAGTTAAAAATGTTAGACAGCATCCGCAACATTTTCAGCATCCCTGAGCTTCGAAGACGGGTGATCTTTACCCTTCTCCTGCTGGCCGTCTACCGGGCCGGCGGCCAGATCCCCAATCCCGGCATCGATGCCACGGCCCTGGCAGAGCTATGGGCCAGGTCTAAAAACACGGTCCTGGGAATGGTCGATCTGTTCTCCGGCCAATACATGTCGAAGATGACGATCTTCGCCCTGGGCATCATGCCTTATATCAGCTCCTCGATCATCCTCCAGCTGCTTCAGGTCGTCTGGCCTTATCTGGAGCGGCTTTCCAAGGAAGGGGAGCTCGGCCGGAAAAAGATCACCCAATATACGCGGTATGGGACGATCCTGATTTGCCTCATCCAGGCTTGGGCCATCGCTCTTTTCCTCAAAAGCAGCCCGGGCGGTATAAAAATCGTTACAAATCCGGGGATAGGATTCATACTGCTCACGGTTTTGACTCTTACGACAGGCACCATCTTTGTCATGTGGCTGGGTGAACAAATCTCGGAGCGCGGCATCGGCAACGGGATCTCTCTGATCATCTTCGCCGGGATCGTCGCCCGGTTTCCGGCCGGTCTGAACAGCGTTGTTCAAGGTCTGAGGACGGGGAGCTGGGATCCCATCAAGCTCATCATCCTCGGCGTCATGATGCTGGTCGTCATCGCTTTCATTGTCTTCGTCGAACGAGGTCAGAGGCGGATC
The DNA here is from genome assembly GCA_964537875.1 of uncultured Eubacteriales bacterium. Classification (GTDB taxonomy): domain Bacteria; phylum Acidobacteriota; class Aminicenantia; order Aminicenantales; family UBA4085; genus JAPKZH01. The sequence goes on along the minus strand of CAZIDN010000003.1, from coordinate 135,837 downwards.
CCGGTGTCGTATGCCAAAAGGGTGGTCGGCCGCAAGGTTTACGGCGGCCAGAGCACCCATCTTCCCTTGAGGGTTAACACCGGCGGCGTTATTCCGATCATCTTTGCCGCTTCCATTATCACCATCCCGGCCACGATCGCTCAGATGATCAACATCCCGGTCTTCCAGACCATCGCCAATGCCTTCCGCGTCGGCATGCCGCTCTATAACTTTTTGTATGTCGCCGCCATCATCTTCTTCACCTACTTTTATGTGTCAATCATCTTCAATCCCACGGATGTGGCGGACAACCTCCGGAAATACGGGGGATTTATCCCGGGCATCCGGCCGGGCAAAAACACTTCGGATCATATCGACTCGATCCTTTCCCGGATCACCCTGGTCGGCGCCGTTTACCTGGCGGCCATCGCCATCCTGCCGGAATTCCTGACGACAGGGTTCAAGGTCCAGTCCCTGCCCTTCATCGGCAATTTCCTGGAGGCGAACATGCCCAAATGGTTCACCCAGGGCATGAACGTCCAATTCTATTTCGGCGGCACATCGATCCTAATCGTCGTCGGCGTAGCCATGGACACCCTGCAGCAGATTGAAGCGCAGCTTGTCATGCGGCACTACGACGGCTTCATGCGGCGCGGCCGGATCAAGGGGAGACGGGGATGAGGACGATTCTCCTCGGCGCGCCCGGCAGCGGAAAGGGAACCCAGGGGGACCTGATCGCGAAGAGATTTGGCTTCCCCAGGATTTCGACAGGGGACCTGCTCCGCCTGGCCGTTCAGCAGCGGACGGCGCTCGGGAAAGCGGCCGAGGCCCTGATGAAGCAGGGGCTCCTCGTCAGCGACGAGATCGTCGAGGGGCTTGTCAGGGAGAGAATTTCGAGCCCCGACTGCCGCAGCGGCTATATCTTGGACGGCTTCCCTCGGAATCTTGCCCAGGCCCATGCCCTGGAGAAGATGGACGGAAAGCGGACCGAAGTCGTGATCGGCATCGAAGTCCCCACCCCGATTCTGGTCAAACGTCTCAGCCGGAGGTGGGTCTGTCCGGAATGCCAGGCCGTCTACAACATGAATGTCCAGGCGCCCAAGGACAAAGGCCGCTGTGATGCCTGCCGTTCCGATCTCATTCAGCGGGATGACGACAAGCCTGAGGTCATCCGGGAGCGGATCAAGGTTTATCAGGACCAGACGGAAAAACTCATCCGATATTATCAAAAGAAAAGTGTCTACAGGCCGCTGAACGGCGAGGGCACGGTGACGGCGATCTTTCAGAGGATGGCGGGCGTTTTAGCCGCGGAATTGGCCAAGCTTGAGGAGAACCGGGTCCGTCCATGATCATCTACAAGACGGCAGAGGAGATTCGGGCGATGCGAGAGAGCTCAGAGATTGTGGCGAAGGTCCTGGCCGAGCTCCGGGCCATGATCAAGCCCGGCCTCCGGACGAGCGAGCTGGATGAGTGCGCCGAGCAGAGGGCCCGGGAGTTCAGGGCCAAGCCGGCCTTCAAAGGCTACCGCGGCTATCCGGCCTCGCTGTGCATCTCGATCAACGAAGAAATCATCCACGGCATTCCTTCGGCGCGGACGCTTCGGGAAGGGGACATCGTCAGCCTCGACTTCGGCGTTCTTTACAATGGATTTTACGGGGATGCCGCCCGGACCTTTCCCGTCGGGACGGTCTCGCCGCTGGCCCAAAGACTCATCGCCGCCGCGGAACAGGCGTTTTATAAAGGCGCGGAAAACATGACGGAGGGAAAACGGGTTTCCGATATCTCCGCCGCGATCCAGCAGTACGTGGAAGCCCAGGGATTCTCCGTGATCCGTCAGTTCGTCGGCCACGGCATCGGGCATTCCCTCCATGAGGAGCCCCAGGTCCCCAATTTCGGTTTCCCCGGCCGCGGGCCGAAGATCCGAAAGGGACTGGTCCTGGCCATCGAGCCGATGATCGCCGCCGGGGACTGGGATGTGGAGGTCCAGTCGGACGGCTGGACGGCCGTCACCAAGGACCGCAGCCTGGCCGCCCATTTCGAGGAAACGGTCGCCCTGACCGAAAGCGGCGTGGAGATCCTGAGCCAGGCCGGAGGGAAAGCCCCCGGCGCCGATTTGATAAAGGAGCAGCGCTATGCCTAAAGAGGATGTGTTTGAGGCCGAGGGCACCGTGCTCGAGACCCTGCCCAATGCCATGTTCCGGGTGGAATTGGCCAACAAGCACGTCATCCTGGCCCACATTTCGGGCAAAATGAGAAAGCATTTTATCCGGATTCTTCCCGGCGACAAGGTTCTCGTCGAGATTTCGCCGTATGATCTGACCAAGGGAAGAATCACCTATCGATTCAAATAAAGGACGACACTCATGAAAGTGAGAGCATCGGTCAAAAAAATCTGCAGGAACTGCAAGATCATCAGACGCAAGGGGATCGTTCGGGTGATCTGCACCAACCCCCGGCATAAACAAAAACAAGGCTAAACGAGGTCAACATGGCAAGAATCGCAGGTGTCACTCTTCCCCCGGAAAAGAGAATCGAGGTCGGATTGACCTATATCTACGGGATCGGCCGGTCCAAATCGAACAAAATTCTTGAAGAGGCCAAGATCGACAAGAACAAGAAGGTCAAGACCCTGTCCGAGGATGAGATCAACAAGATCCGCCAGATCATCGAAAAACGGGAAAAGATCGAAGGCGATTTGCGCAAGGAAGTCAGCCAGAACATCAAGCGGCTGATCGACATCGGCTGCTACCGCGGCCTGCGTCATAAGCGGCGGCTGCCCGTTCGCGGCCAGCGGACTAAGACCAACGCCCGGACGAGAAAAGGGCCCCGCGGGCATACGATCAAGAAGATCAAGGCCACCTAAACAGAAGAAGGGAGCGTTCCATGGCGATAACAAAGCCCAAGACGAAAGTAAAGAAAAAAAAGGCAAGGAAAGAAATCGGCTTCGGCGTGGCCCATATCCAATCCACGTTCAATAACACCATCATCACCATCACGGACCATCTGGGGAGCACCGTTGTCTGGGCCAGTTCCGGCACGGCCGGCTTTAAAGGCGCCCGCAAGGGCACGCCGTTCGCCGCCCAGCTGGCGGCCAAGGATGCCGCGACGAAAGCCCGGGAGTTCGGAGTCCGGTATGTGGATGTTAGGATCAAAGGGCCGGGCGCGGGGCGGGAATCGGCCATCCGGGCCCTCCAGGCGGCCGGCCTGGAAATCAAATCCATCAAAGACGTGACGCCGATCCCTCATAACGGATGTCGGGTCTGTCGGCGCCGGCGGGTCTAAGGAGTGAATGATGTCGAGATACAGAGAACCCATCTGCCGGCTGTGCCGGGTGGAAAAAGCCAAGCTCTTTCTCAAGGGCAACAAATGCCTCACCGATAAGTGCCCTGTCGAACGAAGGGCGTATGCGCCGGGCCAGCACGGCCGGGGCCGGAGAAGGATCCTGGGCTACGGGATTCAGCTCCGCGAGAAGCAGAAGCTGAAACGCTACTACGGGATGTCCGAGAAGCAGTTCCACCTCTTTTTCGAGAGGGCGGAGCGCCAGAAGGGCATCACGGGCGAAACGCTGCTGATCATGCTCGAACGGCGGCTGGACAATGTCGTTTTTCTGGCCGGCTTCTCGCATTCACGGGCCCATGCCCGGCTGCTGATCAACCACGGCCATTTTTATGTCAATGAGGTCAAGGTGTCCGTGCCGTCGTTTCAAGTCAAGGCCGGGGACGCGGTCGGCTTCCGGGAGCGTTCGGCCAAGTCGGACGAGTTCAAGGCCCTGCTGGAAGCGCATAAGAACAAGACCCTGCCGGGCTGGCTGGAAGTCGACTGGGACGGCATACAAGCTCGGATCGTGTCTCTCCCGACACGGCAGGATATCCAGCTTCCCGTCGAAGAGCATATGGTCGTCGAGCTCTATTCTAAATAAAGCATGTAAACTATTTTTGGATCCTCAAAAGGAGGAACGATGACAGATATAGGTTTTCAGAGACCCAAATATCTCGAGTGCGATTATGAGACATTGACCAATACCTACGGCCGCTTTACGGCTCAGCCCTTTGAGCGCGGCTTCGGCGTCACGGTCGGCAACGCCCTGCGCAGGATTCTGCTGTCTTCGGTCAAGGGCGCGGCCATCACCGCCGTCCGGATCCAGGGCGTGCTCCATGAGTTTTCGACCGTCCCCGGCATCGTCGAGGACGTGACGGACGTCCTGCTCAACCTGAAGAGCATTCCCTTGAAGCTCAGCGGCAGCCTGCCGAAGACGATGACCCTGAAGAAGGAAGGGCCTGCCGAGGCTAAAGCTTCCGACATCGTTCACGATGCCGATATCGAGATCCTGGAAAAGGACATTCACATTGCCTCCCTGGACAAGGACGGAAAGCTCGACATCGAGATGATCGTGGAGAACAACCGGGGCTACATCCCGGCCGACCAAAATTTCGACGAAAAATTGAGCATCGATTTCATCCCGCTGGACTCTTCGCACTCCCCGGTCAAAAAGGTCAACTATCGCGTCGAGCCGGCCCGCGTCGGGAAGCGCATCGAGTATGAGAACCTGACTCTGGAGATCTGGACCACGGGCGCCATCCAGCCTATCGAGGCCATGGCCCAGGCGGCCAAGATCATGAGAGACCACATGGTCATCTTCCTGAATATCGTCGACGAGCCCGCTGAAAAAGAACAGGTGATCACCAAGCGGGAAATCCCGTATATGACCCAGGTCGATATTCTGTCCAAGCCGATCGAGCACCTGGAGCTTTCGGTCCGGTCGAACAACTGCCTCAGGTCGGCGGGCATCGAGAAGATCTACGAGCTGGTCCAGAAGACCGAGGAAGAGCTGCTCAAGACCAAGAATTTTGGCCGGAAATCCTTGAGCGAAATCAAAGAGACGCTCTCCAACCTGGGCCTGGGCCTGAACCTGGACCTCCATCCGAAGCTTCTGGAAAAGATGAAGGGCGAGATGAAGGATGAAAAAGAGAAGGAGTTTGATGTATGAGGCACCTCGTTAAAGGCAGAAAACTCAGACGGACGACCTCCCACCGAAAAGCGCTCCTCCGCAATCTCGTCACTTCGTTTATGGAAAAGGAGCGGCTGAAGACCACTCTGGCCAAAGCTAAGGAAGCCCGGCCCCTGGCCGAAAAAATGATCACCCTAGCCAAGAAGAACACCCTGCATACGAAGCGCCAGGCCCTCCGGTTCCTGACCAAGGAAAAAGCCGTTAAAAAGCTGTTTGAAGAGATCGGCCCCCGGTTTAGCGAGCGCCCCGGCGGCTACACCCGAATCGTCAAGCTCGGGCCCCGGATGGGCGACGGCGCCCAGATGGCCATGTTCGAGCTCATCGGCTCCGAGTACAAGAAGAAAGAAAAAAAGAAGAAGAAAGAAAAAGAGACAAAGAAATAGCGGCAAGGGAATCGCAGTCGTTTTTCTTATCCGTGCCCGCTCCGTCCGAAGACGGGCTTTTTCGCGGTATACCCCTATGACTGACTCGATCACGATCGGCAAACAAGGCCTAGTGTTTTCCGCTTACATCGCCTGGGACCAGATCTACCTGATCGAGGAAAAAGAAAATGGAACCTGGATGGTCGCCGTCTTCATGGATGACCGGCTTCTCGCCTCCAGAGATTTTACGATTCAGTAACTTCCGGAGCTCATCCCGGCCCCGGAATTCCCAGACACTGGTGGCTCGCGGCCCGTTCTTTCTCCCTGGGGGACTGCGTCAACGGCTGGTGTCGGTTCGACAGCGTGTATTCACTCAAAAGTATTTCATCCGGAGGCCATGCGACTGATTCTTCGTTTTCCTTTGAATTTTGACGAGCGGCGAATCTGCACCGTAGCTTGCCACGAAGAACCGATCGAGAGGATTCCGAAGGGAAATCGCCCCCTCCAAATTGACTTCCTTGACATCCCATCCAGGAAGACCGGTAAGGATTCATTGACACGGCCTAAAAATTGAATATAATGACAAAATAGTAAGACAAATAAGACTAAATAGTTATTTTGCTTTTCTTTGAGTTTACAAAAAATTACATGATACAGAGGGGTAACATATGAAGACAGTGGTCAACCTAAAACTCGATGAGATGCCCGATCGGTGGTACAACATTTTGCCGGATCTGCCCGAGCCGCTGCCGCCGCCGCTGGATCCCAAAGAAGGGCCTTCAAGAATCCGAAACCTCCCCAATCTGATGATCGGAGAATGTCTCAAGCAGGAATTCTCGAATGAAAATTGGATTGATATTCCAGGCGGGATCATGGACTTATTTGCCAAGGCCGGCCGACCGAGGCCGCTCTTTCGAGCCACAAACCTCGAAAAAAGGCTCGATACGCCTGCCAAGCTTTATTATAAAAGCGAATTTTTTAGCCCGACCGGAAGTCATAAGGTCAATACGGCCCTGGCCCAATGCTGGTATGCAAAACGGCAACAGTTTGAGAGGGTCACGACTGAAACAGGGGCCGGACAATGGGGCACCGCTCTCTCCTACGCCGCGGCGGTCACGGGATTGAAGTGCACGGTGTTCTGGGTGCGCAGCGTCTACAACTGGAAAAAAGACCGTTTGGATTTTATGAAGCTTTTAGGAGCGGACGTTTTTGCTTCGCCGAGTCCGATGACCGAATTCGGCAGATCCTTGTATGAAAAAAACCCCGAGCATGTCGGCTCTCTCGGCATTGCCATATCCGAAGGCCTGGAAGATTCTCAGAAAGACCCAAAGGCGACCTACAGCCTGGGCTCCGTCTTAAACCATGTCTTGTTGCACCAGACAATCATCGGGCTTGAGACACAAAAGCAGTTTGAGATTTTCAATGATTACCCGGATATCGTCATCTCCTGCATCGGCGGCGGCTCCAACTTCGGCGGCTTTGCTTTGCCCTTTGTCGGCGACGTCTTGAAAAAAGGGAAAAAGATTAAATTCATCGCTGCCCAGAGCCAGGTTGCGCCTAACCTTCAAGGCAAATATGAATATGATTTCGCCGACTACGCAGAGATAACTCCGCTGCTGAAAATGTACACGTTGGGACATAAAACGGATATGAAGCCGATCAAGGGGGATGGATTGCGTTACCACGGCTGTTCGCCGATCATCAGCCTTCTCCGCGCCAAAGGCTATATTGACACAATCGCTTATCCGGATGATGAAAAATATGTGTTCGAACAGGCTAAGTTATTTATGGAGACGGAGGGCTGGCTGCCGGCGCCCGAATCGGCCTATTCTGTTTGCTGCGCCGTAGAAGAAGCGAAAAAATGCCGGGAATCCGGCGAGAAGAAGGTGATCGCCTTCAACATCAGCGGCCATGGATTTCTGGACATACCGGGCTATCAATCGGTATTGAAATTTGCCTAAAAAGATCTGACGCCAATATTTGCTTCTAACAAAGCCGGGGAGCGTTGTCAAAGTGGCAAGAGGATTCTGGCAAGTCCTCTCATCAAAAACGTCTTTTTCTTCATCCGCCTGAAAGACAGGCTCGGCGAGCATAAGATTTTCTGGAATTAGTAAATTTCGGCGCTCAGCCCCTGCCCGGAATCCTCAAGCGAATCCCCACTTTGAGTAAATAAGGATATCGGAGCCCGTTGAGCTGGGCGATGGCCTGGACCGAGGTCCCATATTTCCGGGCTATCACGGACAGGGTTTCTCCGGGGCGGACGGTATGGATGGCATATTCAGGCGGCATGAATTTTGGCAGGTTGTTGACCGCCTGCAGGGCTTTATCGGCACAGCCGACAGGCACCCGGAGCTGGTATTCACGGTCCGGGGTTGAGGCATAGCGGAGCTCGGGATTGAGATATTCGAGCTCCGAGCTTTCTAATCCCAGGGCGGCTGAGATTGTGGAAAGCTTGGTAGGGTGGTTGATAACGACGGTCTCAAACCTGAGTGGCGCGTAGGGCGTCGGCAGGTTGAAGCCGTATTTTTCGGGATCGTTGATGATGAGGACGGCGGCGACGAAGCGGGGGACGAAGCGCGATGTCTCATAGGGGAGCCGTTCAAAGAGGTCCCAGAAGTTGTCCATGTAATTGATACGCTGGGTGTTGATGACATTCTGGACACGGATTTCCCCGCAGTTATAGGCGGCCAGGGCGGTGGTCCATTCGCCGAAAAAGGAATGGAGCTCGGTCAGGTATTTGACCGCGGCTTGGGTGGCCTTGTAGGGGTCCATCCGCTCATCGATGAATTTATCCCGGATGAGGCCGTACCGGTATCCGGTCGTGGCTAAAAACTGCCATAGACCTAAAGCCCTGGACCTCGAGAGCGCTCTGACCATATACCAGCTTTCAATCACGGGCAGCCAGCTGAGCTCTTCCGGCAGCCCGGCCTTTTTAAGCTCCTCTACGATCATCTCCCTGTAAAGCCCTGAACGCAGATAGGCGGCCTCGAATTCTTTCCGTTCGCGTGTCCGGAACGATTCGATTTCTCGGAGGACATATTTATTTTCAACCAGCGGAATGGATTTGTGGTTGCCGTTGATCGGGTTTCGGCTGGAGGCGCTGATCTCCTGGATTCTCTGGGCGATCAAGAGTCTTAGGTTATTTTTATCTTGGTTCAGCGGAGAATCCGGGGGAAGGTTGGCTCTGAGGATGATCCCATAGGCTTTGTCGAGCTCTTTGAGGGCGGCATCCAAGTCGCCGCGCTCCCGGGCGAGCTTGGCTTCCTGATAAGTGAGGAGCGCTTCATCTAAAAGGGAGGCGGCATCATCCTTATCGGAAATCGCGTTCTTTTCCTGTTGAGCGGCCTGTTCGTCCGTCGCTTTTTTTTCTTCGGCAGGAATGATGGTTTTTTGGGCGGCGGGCTTTTCAGTTTCGATGGTTGCCGCCGGGGGCTTCTGGATTTCCGCCGGAGCCTGTTGGGGGGGAGGTTGCGGAGGAGCTTTTTCCGGCTTGGGGCCGGACGAACAGCTCCAGAATAAGAGTACCGAACAGGCAAGAACGAACGCCCAACGATATATCTTATTATGCATATCTCTTCGGGAATTACTTATACCACGTGAAGAATTTGACGTCAATTCAAATTCTTATGCCATTCCCAGGCTGTTGCGATGATCGTCTCAATCTCCGAATAGCGGAGTTTCCAGCCGAGAAGGCGCTCGGCCTTCTCCTTCGAAGCGAGGAGCACCGGGACATCTCCCTCGCGCCTCGATTTATGCCTGGAAGGCACTTTTTTCCCAGTGATTTCTTCGGTTTTAACGATGACTTCGCGGACGGAATATCCCTTATTCGTCCCCAGGTTAATGAACTCACTCTGGGACGAGGCGAGAAGCCTTTGCAGCGCCAGAACATGGGCTGAAGACAAGTCCGTCACATGAATGTAATCCCGGACGGCCGTCCCGTCCGGCGTCGGGAAGTCCGTCCCGTAGACCTCCAGATATTCTTTTTTCCCGAGAATGGCCGATAGGATGTTCGGGATGAGGTGCGTTTCGGGGTTGTGCATTTCGCCAAGCTCTCCGCCCGGGTCGGCGCCGGCCGCGTTGAAATAGCGGAGGGAGATAAACTTCAGGCCGTACGCCCGGTCATAGTCCTGAAGAATCTTTTCGACGAAGAATTTCGTCTGGCCGTAGGGATTGATGGGGAGGAGCGGATGGTCTTCCGGAATGGGGATTTGCCGGGGGACTCCATAGACGGCGGCGCTCGAGGAAAAGATAAGGTTTTTGACGCCGGCTTCGAGCATGGCCTCCAAAAGGTTCAGGCTGGAGATCAGGTTCTGCCCATAGTATTTGCGGGGATCGAGATAGGATTCGCCGACCTGGATGAGTGATGCGAAGTGAAGGACGGCGGCGATATCCCCGGACCTGAAAACCCGCCGGACGGCGTCCTTGTCCAGAAGGTCGCCGATGACGAGTTGTCCGCCTCGAACAAATTCTTTTTTTCCGCTGGAAAGGTTGTCGATCACGACAACTTCAAATCCTTGCTTTAAGAGCTCCTTGGCGGTGTGAGAGCCGATATATCCTGCGCCGCCCGTCACCAGCACTTTTTTCATCCATATCCCCCGATCAGTTTTTTGGCGATTTTCAGGCCCTGGCTTTTTTTCTGGAAGTCATTGTCCAACTGGCGCCTGTACAGCTCTTTGAGGATCTTCCCCATGCCGGGTCCCGGCGCGACGCCGAGCTTGAGCAGGTCCCGGCCCATGATCAGAGGCCTGATCGTCTCTTTATTGACGTCGAGCTCCCTGAACTTATCCAGAAGCCACCGGCCTTCCCGGTCCAGCTCCGTCATGATCTTTTCTTTCCGTCCGCCCCGGTCGGCCGCGTCGAGATTGGCCAGGAGCTCGATTTCTCCGTTGGTATCGGCGGCCAGCCGGTTGAACGCTTTCCGGGTCAAGGCCTGCCTGTTCTGCCACAGCTCGGATGCCCGATGATGATTCCTGATCAGCATCAAGACGATCTTCCTCAGGTTATACCCGTTCCAGGCGAAGATCTTGAACCGGCTGAAGATCCTTTTCGTCGCCTTTTCGCTGGCGACGTCATGTCCGGCGCTCGTGATCACCATCCGCCCCCGCTTGAATTCCCACTGGGTCGTTTCCGTTTTCCCGACATCATGATAGAGGGCTGCTAACTCCAGGGCCAACCTTTTTGCCGGTTCGAGACCGGCCAGCTCGGCCAGACGCTTGGCCTGGTCGACGGTCAATTTCGTGTGGTGCCAGACTGTGTGATGGCCGAAGTCGTCTTTTTCGGGATGGAAGACCGAATCCTGGATGACGAGCGTCAGGGCGTAGAGCTCGGGATAGAGCTGGCGAAGCGCGCCGAGCTTGAATAGCTCGTCCAGCCCGGTCGACGGTCTCGGGGAGAAGAGGAGGATCTTGAACAGCTCGTCGTTGACCCGCTCGACGCTGAGGTGGGTCAAATCGATGTCCTTGGCTTGGGCGTAAATGGACGGGTCGACGGAAAAGGCCAGGACCGAGGCAAAGCGGGCGGCCCTCAGGACGCGGAGCGGATCATCGGGAAAGGCCTGGGGATTGGTCAGCTGGATCAGCCTGGCCCGAATGTCCTTGGCCCCCTCAAACGGGTCGATCAGCGCTTCGTCGGCCAGCCTGAGGGCGATGCTGTTGCAGCGGAAGTCGCGCCGCTCGAGATCGGCCTCGATGGGCAGCCGGGGGTCGGCCGAGACAAGGATATCTTTGTGACCCCTGACGCCCTCGCCCTTCGGCCGGTCTTTCCGGGGCAGGGCGATATCATAGGATTTGCCCTTGACCGTGAATTTGATGATGCCAAAGCTTCGGCCGACAAGGTCCACTTTTCCATGGGGTCGGATTTTTTCGACGATGGTCCGGAGAGGGTGGCGGGTAATGAGCAGGTCGATGTCTTCCGATTGGATGCCGCGGAGGATGTCGCGGACGAAGCCGCCGACGGCATAGACGTCTTTTCCAAAGATCCGGACAAAAAGGCTTTTGTCCCGGAATTCCGCTCCGATATGTTTCATGAGAGCTCTAGTTTTTCGATACCCTATTATAAAAACTGCTTCGAATTAGTTCAAATTTTATTTTTGGCCGCGAAGCATCTCCGTTTATGTGATTTCAACCAAGTGTTGGCATTGCCCCCTAACCCCTTGGGGAACCAGTCCCGTCGGTTCCCCCCGTCGAAAAATCGACGGGACCCCCCTCCGCTATGGGGGCTTCAGGGGCAATGCCAACACTTGGTTGAAATCACATATTTGGTAATGTTTGCTTTTGGCAGGCTTCGTGCCCGGCGTCTTGTCCAACGGCGGCCAATGGTGTAGACTTAAAAGCTCCAAAGCGTTTTAAGATGTTCGTCACGAGAAAAACCGCGGTGTTCTTCATCCTGATCTCTGCGGGCGTCCTTTCCCAAAAAGCCGCTCTGGCGAAAGATGAGATCGAGATCACGGTCCGGGAGAAAAAAATCGAGAACCTGAGCAGGGACGGCCTTTCGCTCGTCTTCTACCTGAACGTGGCCAATCCTTTGGATTCCGGGCGGTGGCTGACCAGATACGATTACCGGCTGGTGATCGAACAGACCGAGTACCTCAAGCTAGAGACAACCCTTGACGAGCCGATCAAGGTCGAGGCCAAGCGGAGCGTCGTCGTAGCCCTGCCGGTCAAGATTACGTATGAACTGCTGCTCCGGGCCGTGCCGGGCGTTCCGGGCAAGGACAAGCTGGCCTGTTTCCTGGCCGGAGGAATGACCTTCCAGGACGAGCGGCGGCGGGAGAAGAGAGTCCAGATCGCTTTTGCCGGCGAATTCCCCATTTTTAGGGGCGTCGACGTCGAGCTCCGGCCCATCGAGGCGAAAGCCCTGACCGTCGGCGGCGCGGACCTCGTCTTCAAGGCCGTCGTGAAGAATCCGAACGGGTTCGATTTGAAGCTGGAGTCACTGAGCTATAAGCTGGATTTCGGAGAAAAGACGGTGTCTTCGGGAACGATGGGGGAGGGGGTGAGCATCGCTCAGCGTGGCGAACAGCTTTTTTCCATTCCTCTCCTGCTGGATTTCTTCGAGATCGGGAAAGATATCTTTAACTGGCTGGAGGAGCCTCCATTGCCGGTCAGCTTTTCCGGGGAAGTCGCCGTGGAGAGCGTCTGGGGCCGCTTTAAAATCCCATTCAGCAAAACGGAAAAAGTGGCCGTTTCGAAAATCTCTTGATCACCGTCATCATCCCCACCTACAACAGGGCTTCCTTTCTCAAAGAAGCCATCTCGTCCGTCCTGGCTCAGGATTACTTCTCCGGCAAAAGGCCCGGCCATGATTGGGAGCTTCTGATCATCGATGACGGATCGGACGATGGCACCCGGGACGCCGTCCGCGCCTTCGGGGACATGGTTCACTACTTCTGCAGAGAGCACGGGGGCGTGAGCGCGGCCAGAAATACGGGGCTCAGCCTGGCCCGAGGAACGTTCATCGCCTACCTCGACTCGGACGACCTCTGGAAAAAAGAAAAACTGCGTTTGCAGATGAAATTCATGGAAGCCCATCCCGAGGCGAACGTCTGTTGCACGGAAGAGATTTGGATTAGGCACGGCCGCCGGCACAATCCCATGAAAAAACACCAGAAATATTCAGGCTGGATCTTTGACAAGGTCCTGCCGCTTTGCCTGCTGAGCCTTTCCTCGGCCCTGTTCCGGCGGTCTGTGTTCGAGGAGATCGGAAATTTCGACGAAGACCTGCCCGCTTGCGAAGACTATGACCTCGGCCTCCGGCTGGCCCAGAAGACCCTGATCTATTTTCTCAAGGAGCCGCTGATCATCAAACGGGGAGGGCATCCGGATCAGCTTTCCCATCAAACCTGGGGGATGGACCGGTTCAGGGTGCGGGCTCTGGAGAAAGCCTTGAGCCTCAGCCTGTCGCCCGAGCAGGAAAAGCTGGTCCGCGCGGAAATCGTCAAGAAAAGCCGCATCCTTCTGGCCGGCTTTTTGAAGCGGGGGAATCAAGAAGAAATACGGAAGTATCTGGCCATCATCGAAAAATACGAGCTGTAGAATCGGTCCTCTAGGAAATCGTCCCACTCGCTATTGCGGACGGCGGCAAGGAACGGAGCAATCCTCTTTTCATTCGATTGAGATTGCTCCGCAGCTTTGATGTATTCCGTGGAGGCTAGAACCAGTAGTTGAGCCCGATCGATACCTGATAGCCGCCCAGGTCAAAAAGATTATTCGGCTCGAATCCCTGGAAGGCGTCCTTGAGTTTTCCTGCCGCATGACTGAACTTGAATTCCGCATCCAGGGTCAGCCGGTTGCCGATGGGAAACATGACGCCGCCGAATAATTGATATCCGATGGTGGCCTTGGGGAAATTTTCTCCTTCCCTAGCATCGACGCCGTAGATCGGATAAATATCGACATCTCCATAGTCGGGATCTTCATAAATCCAAGGATCACTGAAGTCGATGAGATCCCCCCGCATCCTGAGGTTCCAGAGATAGAGGCCTACCCCCGCGCCGATGTAAGGGATAAAATTGATCCTTCGCCCGAGCGGCGCGACCTTGAAAGAAAGCTGGATCGGGGTGACGGAGAAGTCCAGGGTATGACCCGGATCAAAGTCGCCCTGATAATCTTTGGGGAAGGCAAAAGTCCCATCGTCGAAATTGATCCCGACATAATCCATGTAGAACCCGGCCTTGCTTTTGCTGAAGGTGTCGATTCCAAACACCAGGCTGAACCGTCCATCCAGGAAGTATTCGTAGAAAATTCCGAAGGATGTATCCTGGAAGTTCGTTTTGGTGAAGTTCATCTGGGAGAATTCTGTCTTCATGAAATCGTATTCCAGCTTGCTGTTCTCCAGCCTGGGCATGAAATAGTTGATTTTGAAGGTCAGGGTGTTGGAGAAGGCCAGCGACGCGGCGGTCAAAAAGACGATCACCGATAATGCCAAATGTTTTTTCATTTCATTCCTCCTAGGCCTAAATCTTATGCAAAAACTATGCCAAACTGCGTTATGAGCCTTAAAGGTCGTCTGCGACTCCCGATGGCGGCCCGACTGTGGCTAAAATGGGTCAATTGTCCTCTCCCGAGTAGTCTAAATCTCCCCAGGCCGTTTGTAAAGAAGAAAAGCCCGGTTTGACTTTTTCTGCGGCCCCTTTTACCATGGACTGTGTAAAAATTGGACATGGCTAAACATACGCAAATCATCGAGATCAAGCCAGGACCCTTGGATGCCGCGAAAATGGGCAAGATCGCGGACATCCTCCGGAAGGACGGAGTGATGGCCTATCCGACCGATACATTCTACGGCCTCGGCGCAGGGGCCTATTCGGAGACGGCGGTCCGGAAGATCTATCTCCTGAAGAAGAGGGAACGGGGAAAGCCTCTTTCCGTCGTGATTTCCGGAGTCGAGATGGCGGAAAAAGTGGCGGCCTCTCTGCCGCCGGTGTTTTCGGACCTCAGTCGGAAGTTCTGGCCGGGCCCTTTGACGCTTGTCGTAAAGGCAAAACCGTTGTTCCCTCCCGCGATGCTCGGCCCGGGAGGAAGCCTGGCGCTCAGGCTTCCGGATGTGCCCTGGCTCTTGGAGCTTGTCCGGCAGATGGACGTTCCCATCACGGCCACAAGCGCCAACATCTCAGGAGAAAAAGAAATCGACTCTCGGGAAGAAGTGATCGAAGCCTTTAGCGGCAAAGTCGATTTGATCGTCGACGGGGGAAAAACACCTGGAGGGCTGGCCTCGACGATCGTGGACTTGACGTCGGACAAGCCTCGGATTTTGCGAGAAGGAGCGGTCCCTTCCGAACGGCTGCGCCGCTATTTATAACGGGGTCAAAGCTACTTTTTACGCAAATGCGTAAAAAGTAGCTTTGACCCCGACCGCAATGAGTAGGTTTGACGAGCGGCGAATATGCCCCGCGGTTTGCCACGGAGAGCCGCTTGTAGAGGGTTCCAAGGGGGAGCCGCCCCCTTGGTCGCAGGGCGGGGTTTTATGCCCCGCCCGAGAAGGGGAGGCAGGGCGGCCGGGTCTTCCCGGCGCCCGTTGGAAGGGGTCTTCCCCTCCAAAATGACCCCGGGCGTTATCGGACTTTGGCGCCGGGGGGCAGCTCGCGGTCAAAGAACGGGATGACGGCTTTGTCGTCGATCACGGCGGCCAACAGCATGGCCTGGGATTCGATTCCCCGGATCACGGCGGGTTTCAGGTTGACGATGACGATGCACTCTTTGCCCACCAGGTCCTCCGGGGCATAGGTGTCGGCGACACCGGCGACCATCTGCCTTTTTTCTCCGCCGATATCGGCTTCCATCTTGAGCAGCTTCGTCGTTCCCGGCACCCGTTCGGCTTTCAGGATCTTCGCCACGCGAAGGTCCATTTTCTTGAATTCTTCAAAAGTGACGATGTCCATTTTTTCCTCCGTTTTTGGCTGAATGGCCTGCCGCGCCTCTTCGGCCAGGAAATCTTCGAGGTCGACCCTGGGAAACAGGGGCTGCGGCTTTCGAGCGGCTTGCCCCGTCTTCAAACCTTTAAACCTGAACTCAGGATAGGACCGGGCTTCGATCGGGCCGTCCTCACCCAGAAGTCCCCAGATTTTTTGCGAGGATTCCGGCATGACAGGGAACAGCAGGTAGCTGATGCCCCGGATCGCGGCCGCTGTTTGATAAAGGACGCGGCCGAGCCTTTGGCGCTGGCCGGGATCTTTAGCCAGCTTCCAGGGCTCATGATCGGCCAGGTATTTGTTGACCGAATTGATATAAACCCAGATCTCTTCCAAGGCTTTGTTGATGACCGCCGCTTCGTAGAGGCCGGACGCTTTTTCCTTCAGCTCGTCAAAATCCGTGCCGACCTTTCGATCTTCGGCCTGCTCCTGTCCGATATCGATATCTTCGAGCCTCCCCTGGAAGTAGCTCTGAATCATGGTCAGCGTCCGGTGGACGAGATTGCCGAGATCGTTGGCCAGGTCGGAATTCACCCGATGGAGGAAGGCCTCGTGGGAAAAATTCCCGTCCTGTCCGATCGGGATCTCGCGGAGCAGGAAATACCTGAGCGGATCCGGTCCGAACGCCTTGATGATGACATACGGGTCCAGGACGTTGCCCTTGGACTTCGACATCTTGGTTTCGTCCTTGAGCCACCAGCCGTGTCCGAAGACGCATCTCGGCAGGGGGAACTCTGCGGCCATGAGGAAAGCGGGCCAAAAGATCGCGTGGAACCTGAGGATGTCCTTGCCGATGAGATGAATCGTCGCCGGCCAGTACTTTTGATAGAGCTCGAGATCCCAGTCGTAGCCGATACCGGTCAGATAATTATGGAGGGCGTCGAACCAGACGTAGATCGTATGGGCCGGGTCGCCGGGAACGGGAATTCCCCACTTGACCGTGGTCCGGGTGATGCTCAAATCTTTGAGTCCCATCCGGACAAAGCTCACCACTTCGTTCATCCGGCTCTGGGGCCGGACAAAGCTGGGATGGCTCTCATAAAAATCGAGGAGTGGCTTGGTGTAGGCCGAAAGCCGGAAGAAATAGGTGCTCTCCTCGACGATCGTGGCTTGGCGGCCGCAGTCGGGGCATATTTTGCGGCCGCCCTCCGCGAGGGGGATATCATCCGCCAGAAAATTTTCTTCTCCGACGCAATACCATCCCTGGTAGGTCCCTTTGTAAATGTCTCCTTTGTCCAGGAGTTTCTTGAAGATCTTCTGGACGCCTTTTTCATGGAAAGGCTCTGTGGTCCGGATGAAATAGTCGTTCGAGATGTTCAGGGCTTTCCAGAGGTCCTTGATCCGGACAACGACCTTATCGGCGAGCTCTTTGGGCGTCAGCCCTTTTTCGGCCGCCGCCTTCTCGATCTTTTGGCCGTGCTCGTCGGTGCCGGTCAGGAAAAACACATCATATCCGGCCAGCCGTTTGAACCTGGCCAGGGCGTCGGCGATGATCGTCGTATAGGCGTGGCCGATGTGGGGCACGTCGTTCACGTAATAGATGGGCGTCGTTATGAAAAACGTGGGCTTAGAAGTCTTTGCCACCGGTCATCCCTCCTCGGATCAAGGCGATCGCCTCGGCGCGCGTGACGGGGTTGTTGCGGAAAGAGCCGCGGACGGCGGAGGTCACGGTGATGGACTTCGGCTTCTTGGCCCCCCGCATCGACATGCACATGTGCTCGGCCTCGATGACGACCATGACGCCCAGTGGCCTGAGATGGTCGCTGATGAGGTCGGCGATCTGCTTGGTCAGCCGCTCCTGGACCTGGAGCCGGCGCGACAGGCCGTCGACGACCCTGGCGATCTTGCTCAGCCCGACGATCCTTCCACCCTTGGGGATGTAGGCCACGTGGGCCACGCCGGCAAAGGGAAGCAGATGGTGCTCGCACATCGAATAGAGCGGGATGTTCTTGATCAGGACCATTTCATCATGCTTTTCATGGTGGATCGCCCGCAGGTATTTTTCGGGATTTTCATGGATGCCGCCGAGGATCTCGGAGAACATGCGGGCCACTCTCTGGGGAGTCGTTTTGAGCCCCGCCCGGTCGGGGTTTTCGCTGACGCCTTCAAGGATGAGGCGGACGCCCTTTTCGATCTTTTTGAGGTCCATGGCCTGTGTTTTTGTTGCCGCCATCTTGTTTCAGCCTTTTCTTGAATATTCCTGGACCGCCAGCCGGAGGATTTCCTTCACGGGGACGCCCTTTTTGCGGGCCAGCTTCAGGCAGTCCGAAAATTCGGGCTGGATGTTGATGTCCTTCCCCTCAAACCTGGAAACCTTGATCCCGATGTCTTCTCCCAGGAGCCTGACGGTCTTGATCGTCCTCTCCAGCGCCCTTCGCTCGACGGGAAAATACCTGACGCCGATCGAGCTTGTCTCCCGGAAGACCGCAGCGATGAGGTCGTCTATTTTATCAAGCTCGGCCACCAGGGTCAATTTTGTCGCCAGCCGGTTTTTCTTCATGACGACCGGCGTCAGAAAGACATCCAGGGCTCCCCGTTCCAGGGCCAGGTCCATGAATCCGGCCAGGACCTGCGGGTTGGAATCATCGATCGTGGCTTCGATGAGGTAGACCTTTTTATCCGGCGCAAACCGGCTTGCGCTGCCGTAGAAAATCCTGAGGATGTTGGGAAATCCATGGAAATCGCTGCTCCCGGCGCCGGCCCCGATTTTTTCGTATGTCAGCTCGGGGAAGGGGACGAATTTTTTGACGAGCGTCGCCACGATGGCCGCTCCCGTCGGCGTGACGAGCTCGGCTTTGGGGCCGGCCGAATAAACGGGAATCCCTTTCAGGAGCTCGGCCACGGCGGGCGGAGGAACGGGCAGGACTCCGTGCGACGTCTTGACCCAACCTTCGCCGACGTTGAGAGGGGACGCATAAAACTCGCTGACCTGGAGCTCCTCAGAGAGCTGGGCGCAGCCCAGGATGTCGATGAGGGCGTCATCGGCGCCGGCCTCGTGGAGATGCGTCTCCGCGAATTTGCGGCCGTGAACCTTGGCCTCGGCCTTGAAAAGATTTTCGAAAATGGACAGAGCGCCGGCCTTGACGGCCTTGGAGAAGGGCGTTTTTTTAATGAACGATTCGATATCCTTCCATTTCCGCGCCGGCGATCTCTTGCTCTTGACCAAAACATCGACTTTGAGTCCGCGAAGGTGTGATCGTTCCACTTCTTTGATTCGGATTCCGACCGGAAGCTTCAGCCCGGCCATTTGGGCTTTGAATTTGGCCCGGGACACGCCCAGGTCCAGAAGCGCTCCCAGGATCATATCCCCGCTCAAACCGGCCTTTGCATCAAAATAGATATATTTCATAGTCCTTCGTTCCCTTCCAACGGCACGGCGCGGGTCCTGTCACAGCGCATCCCCGTCCATCCTCGCTCGAAAATTTGAGGAAATTTGGATGCTCTCCCATGGAATCTTTCGGTGAGGATCCCAAATTTTCGAGCTCCGGGTGGGCGGGGAGCCCCTGCGCTGCGCCACCCACGCCGTGCAGTGCCCGGTGTCAATAAGTTTTAGCATCAGAAGCTCATAAATTGATCGATCAGCGGCAGGATCTCGCCCGCCTTTCCCTGCAAAAAGAGATTTGCGTAGGACGTCAGCAGAGTGGGGTCGGGGTTGATCTCGATGATCTTGGCGCCGGCATCCGATGCATAGAGAGGGAGAGAGGCGGCCGGCTGGACAAAGGCCGAGGTCCCGATGACCAGCATGACTTCGCAGAGCGAGCACAGCGAAAAGGCCCGGTGCAGGATGTTCGGATCGAGGGCTTCACCAAACCAGACGACATGCGGCCGGAGCATCTCACCGCAGGAAGGGCAGATCGGGGGAAGGTCCCCGAGCGGAGAAGCATAGTTCTCCGTGACGGTCTCTTCCTTCGTGCAGCGCAGCTTCCAGATGTTGCCGTGGAGCTCAAGGATATTTTTTGAGCCGGCTCTGGCATGGAGCCCGTCCACGTTCTGGGTGATGAGGGCGAACTCGGGAAAGACCGTTTCCCACTTGGCCAGCGTCTGGTGGGCGGGATTGGGCTCGACTTTGCCGACGAGCCCGCGCCTCCAGTTATACCATTCCCAAACGAGCTTCGGATCCCGGCTGAACGCTTCGGGCGTGGCCAAATCTTCAGCCCTGAATTGTCTCCACAGACCATCTTTGCCCCGGAATGTCGGAACGCCGGATTCGGCCGAGATTCCGGCGCCCGTTAGGACAGCGATCCGCTTGGCATTCCGGAAGATTTCGGCCGCTCGTTTGATGTCTTCGGAATTCATGGCTTAACTCTTCTAAAAACTGTAGCATACAGTTTTCTGCCGGAAAAATCAAAAGGTTCTCTTCCATCTCATGAGGGGAAATATCGCCTGGGGTACGATCCGGAAACGGCCTAGCTCCCCATCCGGGTTTTTAACGCCGTTCCCGAACCCTCCTTCTCGGCGGCTCAGAACTCGCTTCCCGGCATCGATCTTACGGAAGTTCGCCGGGAAGCTCAGACAACTTCGCCGGCCGGCTTCTTCCGAGCCGGCTGCCCTCGAATGAGGGCTCGGGAAGGCTAAACCCTCCATGGTCGCTTCAGCCGTCTCCGGATCATTTCCCTATTCTGCCCAAGTGAAATGGAAGAGAACCTGGCGCTTTGCCTTGACTTGTTCCTATCAAAATTATATATCAATATCCTTGGCTGAGGAGGTATTATGGCTGCCACTAGACAATTGAAGTTGCCTCGGGTGGAAATCGGCATCCTGGGCGGGACGGGTCTTTACGAGATCGAAGGCGTCAAAGGCCTCAAAGAATTCAAGCTGAAAACGCCGTTTGGGGATCCCTCAGACGCTTACATCATCGGAACTCTCGAGGGAAAACGCGTCGCTTTTCTCAGCCGGCACGGCCGGGGCCACCGGCATTTGCCCTCCGGGATCAATTACCGGGCCAACGTTTATGGATTCAAGATGCTCGATGTCGAGCGGGTCATCTCGGTCAATTCGTGCGGATCTCTGAGAGAAGGGATCGGGCCGCGGGACATCGTTTTCTCCGACCAGTTCTTCGACAGAACCCGGCGGGAGTGCACGTTTTTCGGCCAGGGGATCGCGGCTCACATCAGCTTTGCCCAGCCCGTCTGCACCGAGCTTTCCCGATTCTTGTACGCGACCGCGAAAGAACTCGACATCCGCGCCCATCTCGGCGGCACCTACATCTGTATCGAGGGCCCGGCTTTTTCGAGCATGGCCGAGTCCAAAATCTACCGTTCCTGGGGGTGCGATGTCATCGGCATGACGGCCGCCACCGAAGCCAAGCTGTGCCGCGAGGCGGAAATCTGCTATTCGACGCTGAACCTGGCCACGGACTATGACGTCTGGCATGCCGAGGAAAAATCCGTTTCGGTCGAGCTCATTCTGGAAAACCTGCGGCTCAATATCCATAATGCCAAGGCTATCCTTAGAAAAGCCGTGGCCAACCTGCCGCCCCACGTGGAGGGCCTCTGCGACTGCCGCCAGGCCCTTAAGAACTGCATCGTGACCGATCCCCATCTCATCCCGCCCGCGACGAAAAAAAAGCTGCATCTCATCATCAAGAAATATATAAAATGAAGCTGTCTTTGCAGCCTCTTGGCGCGGCAATCCCGTGCCTATCGCTCGAAAAGAGGAGATTCCTCGCTTTGCTCGGAATGACTCAAGGGCCGGGCCGCCGCGCCTCCTTTGGTCGCTCGCGATGACAATATATATTTTGAAGGATTATCCATGAGTTTGGTCATCGTCGGCTCCGTGGCCTTTGACACGATCGAAACACCTTGGGAGCGGAAGGAAAAGATCGTCGGCGGCTCATGCACGTATTGCGCGCTGGCGGCGAGCTATTTCACCCGTCCGAAGATCGTGGCGGTCGTGGGCGAGGATTTTCCGAAGGAAACGATCCGGCTTTTCAAGAAACGAAAAATCGACCTTGAGGGCCTGAAGATCGTACCCGGCGGCAAGACCTTTTTCTGGGAGGGCCGCTACGGCTTCGACCCCAACCAGAGGTCGACCATCAGGACCGAGCTCAATGTCTTTCAAGACTTCAGGCCGGAAATCCCGCCGGCCTATAAAAAAGCCGATATCCTTTTCCTGGCCAACATCGATCCCGACCTCCAGGAAAATATTTGCCGTCAGGTCGAAAAACCGAAGCTTGTCGCTATGGACACCATGCGTCTGTGGATCGAGAGCAAGCCTGCGGCGCTCCGGCGCGTCCTCAAGCAGGTGGACATCCTATTTGCCAACGATGAAGAGATCCGGATGCTGACCGAGGAGCGGAACCTCATCAAGGCCGGTAAAAAGATTCTCGGCCAAGGGCCGACCTTGGTCATCGTCAAAAAAGGCGAGCATGGCGCACTGGTATTCGGCGAGAGCCTCGTCTTCGGCATTATGGCTCATCCCTGTGAAGACGTCGTCGACCCGACCGGCGCCGGAGACAGCTTCGCCGGCGGTTTTTTGGGGTATCTCGACCGGGTGAAATGCTTCGGCAAGAAAGAGATCCGGCGGGCCGCCGTCTACGGCAGCGTCCTTGCCTCCTTCACGATCGAAGACTTCGGCATTAACCGGTTTCGGTCGCTGACCAAGCGCGAGATCGCGGGACGTTTTCTCCATTTCAAAAGGCTGGTATCATTTTGACAAACTAGGGGACAGGGGATGAGGGACCTGTCTCCAGACGAGCGCCGTCTGCCGCAAGTCGAAGATCCCTTTCTTTTTTGATGCCTGCCGTTTTGCCTAAAGCACCTTTTTTGTAAAGAAAAGGGAGAAAAAGCATTTCTGTATTGTTGTCATTCCCGGTTTGACAGGAAAAAATACATTTGTTAAAGTCATCCATACGGTGAAGGAGAATGTTTTGAGCCGCCGCTCCCAAAACCGCACATTGGTCGGGCTCTCGGTGTTTGCGGTTTGCCTTGCCTTGGCCGCCTTCTCGTGTTCCTCGCAAAAACCGCCCGCCGAAAAAACTCTGAAAATTGCCGTCATTCCCATGGGCATGACCCATGAGTTCTGGAAATCCATCCATGCCGGGGCGGTCAAAGCGGGCCGCGAGCTGGGCGTGGAAATCCTCTGGAAAGGACCTCAAAAAGAAGATGACCGCGACGGCCAGGTCATGGTCGTGGAGGACTTCATCAGCCGCGGCGTCCAGGGGATCGTGCTCGCACCGCTCGATGACCACGCTCTTGTCCGTCCTATCCAGGAAGCCAAAAGAGAAGGCATCCCCGTCGTCATCATCGATTCGCCGCTGGAAGGCCCGGACCCTATCAGCAACATCGCCACGGATAACTACAAAGGAGGGGTCCTGGCCGGTGAACACCTGGGCCGGATCCTGGGGGGAAAAGGAAGAATTTTTTTGATCCGCTGCCATGAAGGAGCAGCCAGCTCTGCGCTGCGGGAGAAGGGATTTTATGACACCGTCCTGAAGAGGTTTCCGGGAATCGAATTTCTTTCCAAGGACGTTTATGCGGGAATCACCACGGAATCCGCCTATCAAACCCTGGAAAACCTGCTCAACCGCTTTCCCGAGGTGGACGGCATCTTTTGTCCCAACGAGTCCACAACCTTTGGGACGCTTCGCGCGCTGGAGGACCGGGGCCTGGCCGGCAAAGTGAAATTCGTCGGGTTCGACAGCTCCCAGAAGCTGGTGGACGGAATGCGCAAAGGCTATATCCACGGGCTGGTGCTGCAGGACCCGTTCAAGATGGGGTATCTCGGAGTGAAGACGGCCGTGGCTTTTCTTCGTGGCCAGCCATTCGAGGCCAAGGTCGATACGGGCGAGACGCTGGTGACCCCTGAAAATATGAACCAGCCGGAAATCCAACGGCTGCTTTTTACGCCCATTAAAGATTATCTCTGATCTATTTTGGGCTTGGATTCGGCCGAACGGCCTCCTTCGCGGCCATTATTGTGCTCTTGACATAAATCCTCAGCCGCGAATATCATTCTCTCGTGAAGGGCGGTGCCGGTTCCGAGCTTAACAGAAGGGAAATTCCCGCAGCCCAAAAAAGCGAATTCTTTTTCTCTATTACCAATTCGTCGGCAGGGCCGTGATGATCCAGTCCAGCGCAGCGAGAGAACCGGGGAGAGTCGACTTCGGGAACACCTGACGAGGGACGGCTAAGAATCCGGTCGACAATCCGCGCGGCCGGCACGACAATTTGCCCGAGCGGAAAGAAAGGACGTAAAACGGCGATGGACAATTCGACGATCCCTGACGAAATCTTCGAACAATTCTCCGACCCCCGGGCCCCGCTGATCGCGAAACAGCCCCCGGGGCCGAAGTCCCGGGAATACCTCGAATATCAGCGGCGGCACGAGGGCTCGGCAGTGTCATATCCCCTGGGTCTGCCCATGGCCCTCCGCCGGGGCCGGGGGGCCACAGTGGAGGATGTCGACGGCAACGTCTACATCGACTTTTTCGCCGGCGCCGGAGTCCTCAACGTCGGTCACGGAAACCCGGAGGTCCTGGAGGCTGCCCGCCTCCAGATGGCCGACCTGACCCATACGCTGGACATTCCCAGCCCGCCCCGCCAAGCCCTGGCCGAAATCCTGCGGAGCGTTCTCCCCGCCGAGCTGAGCCGCCTGTTCTTCGGCGGCCCGACGGGGTCCGACGCGGTCGAGAGCGCCATCAAGCTGGCCAAATACAACAGCCGGCGGATCCCCCTCGTCGCCTTCGAGGGCTCCTACCATGGCATGACGACGGGCGCCCTGTCCCTGACGAGCGGCGAGCCGTTCCGGGCCGATTTCCTGCCGCTTCTCCCCGAAGTCCATTTTCTGCCGTACGCCTACTGCTACCGGTGCGCGTTCAACAAATCGCCGGAAAGTTGCGACCTCTTCTGCGCCGCCTATCTCGGACACAAACTCGAGGACCCCCATTCCGGGATCTCGAAACCGGCGGCCGTCATCGTCGAGGCCGTCCAGGGCGAGGGCGGGTCCATCGTCCCTCCCGACGGCTACCTCTCCGCCCTTCGCCGGATCTGCGACAAGCACGGCGTCCTTCTCGTCGTCGACGAAATCCAGGCCGGATTTGGCCGAACCGGCAGGATGTTCGCCTTCGAGCACTCGGAGACTCTTCCCGATATTATCACCATGAGCAAGGCCCTGGGCGGCCTGGGCTTCCCCATCTCCGGCATCGCTTACAGGGAACATCTCAATACTTTCCCTCCGGGCAAGCATATCGGGACGTTCCGGGGGAACGTGGTGGCCTATGCGGCGGGCGCCGCCTCCCTGCGCTTCATGATCGATTACGGCCTGGCCGGCCGCGCGGAGCGGCTGGGGCGGACGATGCTCGAAATGCTCAAGGGCGTGGAGAGGGATTCCCCGATCGTAGGCGAGGCCCGGGGCAAGGGCCTGATGCTCGGCGTCGAATTCGTCAAGGACAAGGGCAGCCGCGAGCCGGCACCGGAGCTCGCGGCCAAGGTCCGGACCGCCTGCCACAGGCACGGCCTGCTCATCGAGATCGGCGGCCACTACTTCAACGTCGCCCGCTTCCTGCCGCCCCTCGTCCTGACCGAAAGGCTGGCCCGCAAAGGGCTCGAGATCTTCGCCGAGGCGGTGCGGGCCGTCGAGAAATCCGCCTGACGGGGTGCGGGGCACGGACGAGATGAGCCCGAGGACGCGAAGGATTCTGATCCGGGGAGGGACCGTCGTCACGGCGGATTCCGCCTCCGTGCGGGACCTTCTCGTCGAAGGCGAGACGATCGCCGTGGCCGGGGGCCTGGACGGCGTCCCCGCCGACGAGTGCGTCGACGCCTCCGGCCTTCTCGTTCTCCCGGGCGCCGGCCGGTTCGACCTTTGCCCGAACGGCATCCCGGGCGTCGAAGTCAGGCTCCCGCTCCTCTATTCGGAAGGAGTGGTCCGGGGGCGGATGTCCCTGCCGCGACTGGTCGAAGTCACGGCCGCGGCCCCCGCCCGCCTGGCCGGCCTCGACAAGCGGCTCCAGGAGAGGCTCGGTGTCCCGGTCCTGGACGGAGTCGTCTGCGGCCTGATCATCGCCTTCGGGCTGAGCCGATACGGGGCTTCGACGAGCAAAGCGCGGCGGTACAATCCGGAATAAGAAGAAGATGCGCCCCATGAATCGGCGGATATATTCCGGAGCGAAGCCGGACGCGATTGCCCGGGATTTGAAGCCTCTTCTCGATTTCGGCGAGGAAGGATTGCCGCTCGAGGTTTTGAAGCGTCTCATCGGCGAGCGCCTCGTTCCCCATCTCGCGGATTACGGCCTGCCCTCCTTTCATTCCTTTTTCAATTCGGCTCCAGAAGCCGGAGCTGAGCTTGGGGCCGCGATCGCCCTTCGGCACAACCAGGGCGTCACGAACTGGCAGGTCTCGCCCGGCGGGGCCGTCCTCGAAGAGCTCTGCGGCCAGGCCCTCTGCCGCCTCTTTGGCTTTCCCGAAACGGCCGAGACCACGTTTCTCTACTCCGGGACATACGCCAACCAGCAGGCCTTGTACATGACCCTTCACCGTAAGGCCGAAGACTGCGGATTCGACCTCGCCGCGAAAGGAATCCGCGGCTTCCGCAAACCGGAAAGCCTGGCCGTGGCGGTTTCCGACCAGGCCCATTTCTCCGTCCGCAACGCCGTCCGCATGCTGGGCCTCGGCGAAGAGAGCCTGCTTCGGATCCCGGTGGACGGGCGCCAGCGGATGGACGTCGAAATCCTGAAGGAAATTTTATCGAATAGGCGGGTTCGGAAGAACGTCTTTGCGGTCGTGGCGACAACGGGGACGACCTCGACGGGGGCGGTGGATCCCGCGGGGTCGATCATCGACGCGTGTGAGGGAACACGGACCTGGGTCCATGTCGACGGCGCCTACGGGCTCGCCTATGCTTTGGTGCCCGAATTCGCTCCCCTCTTCGAGGGTTTCAGCCGGGCCGGGTCGGACTCCAGGGCGTCATAGATTACCGCCTTGCCCTTTTTTCGAAACCTCTGATAGAATCAAGAGCTAGTGAAATGCCTTGTGACCGGAAGCAGCGGGTTCATTGGCGGACACCTGGCCGAAGAGCTTGCCAAGAGAGGGGATGAGATCTATGGCTTGGTCCGAAAAACCAGTGACACCCGGTGGCTCGAAAAGCTGAATGTTAAACTCGTGGACGGGGACTGCCGAGACAAGGAGTCCCTCAGAAGAGCCGTCAGAGGCATGGATTATGTTTTTCACCTCGCCGCGGTGATCAGCGCTCCGGACTGGAAAACCTACTGCGACGTGAACACGAAGGGAACCCAGAACCTGATCGAAGCTTGCTTTGAAAAAGCGCCGGGGATCAAGCGGTTTGTTTTTATCTCCAGCATCGCCGCCTGCGGCCCTTCCGCTGCCGGCCGGCGCCTCAAAGAGGATGATCCGTGTCGGCCGATTTCCGATTACGGCCGCAGCAAGCTTTTGGCCGAACAGATCGTCCTTGGCCATAAAGACCGCCTGCCCGTATCCATCCTCCGGCCTCCCAACGTCTTGGGGCCTAGGCAGAAAGAGCTCTTCGAATCCATTCGGCTCATCCGGAGGCGGATCAAACCCCTCATCGGCAGCGGTGAGCCCCAGACAAGCCTGGCCAGTGTGGAGGATGTGGTCAAGGCCGTCCTCTTGGCGGCCGAAAACGAGAAGAGTCAAGGCCAGGTGTATTTTGTGACAGACGGCCGAGACTATGCTTGGCTCGAGATCGCGGATGCGATCGCCGAATTTATGGGGATCAAAAAATTCTTTATCAAGGTCCCCTTTGGGCTCCAGTATATTGTGGCGCTCGTCTCGGAATTGTCCGGATGGGTCCGGGGCAAAGCTCCTTTAGTGAGCCGAGAGCATATTGTCGCTACCCGGAAATATTATTGGCTCTATGATGGATCAAAGATTGAAAATGAACTAGGCTTTCGCGCCGGGATGGACATGAGGGCGACCATCCGTAAAACGATCGCTTGGTATCAAGACCAGGGCTTGCTGTGAGGCTGGCGATGGAAGAGTCTCGGCGGTTCATCCGGAAGTAGGATGAAAGCTTCAGGAACGAAACCGCAGGCCTACGCTCTCCAGGGAAAGCGGCTGTCTGTTTTCGGGCTGGGTCTGCAGGCGATCGATGTTTTCGTCCTGGCCTGGCTTCTCCTGTTCAGCATCCTCACAGCCCTTTTCCATTCAAGCATCAAGGGCCCCTGGATGCTGGTCCTCAAAAATACGGTCTGCGGCCTCATCTATCTCGGCGCCGCCTATCTCCATCAGCGGGCTTCCCATCGCTGGCTCAAATTCTTGATCCGGACCGCCTCCGTCCAGCTGATCTTTGCCTACCTCTTTGTCTCGGTCCACCCTCTTCAATTGATTATTTGGAGAAACTGGCAGGACCAGATCGTTCTGAATCTGGAGCAGGCCGTCTTCGGCGTGCAGCCCACGGTTTGGCTCCAGAAGTTCATCTCGCCCGCGCTCACAGAATGGATGATGTTTTCCTATGTCATTTATCTGCCGATCTATCCCATCCTCTGCGGCATCCTCTATTTTAAGCGTAGTGAACGCCACATGGAGGAGTATCTCTTCACTCTCGGCGTCACGAATTTCGTCTGCGACGCGGGTTTTATCCTCTTTCCCGTGGCCGGCCCGCTTTTCAAGATTGCCGATCAATATACGGTTCCCCTCAAAGGCTATTTCTTCACATTCTGGGGAGAGTTTATCCGGAATCACGTCCATGACATCGGCGGCACCATTCCGAGCCCGCACTGCGCCGTGGCCACGGTCATGTGGGTAACCGCCTACCGGTACCACCGGCCGACGTTCTATCTCTTATCTCCCATTATCCTTTCGCTTTATGTCTCGGCTTTTTACGGCCGGTATCATTATTGGACCGATGTCATCATTGGCGTTTTAGCGGCCTGGTTTGTTATACTAATGGTCCCCTATCTAATGAAAAGATGGAACGCGTGGCTCGATCGGCGCTCCCTCAAGAACGCATGAAAATATTTATCACAGGGGCCAACGGATTTGTCGGCTCCAACCTCTGCCGATATTTCCTGGACAAGGACTGGGACGTCTATGGGCTTGTCCGGACAACCTCGGACCTCCATTTTTTGGAGGGACTGAATGTCAAGTTACTTTACGGCGATCTGCTCAAGCCCGAGGCCATCGACATCCCCCGGAACATCTCTCACGTCGTCCATTCGGCTTCGATCGTGTCCGACCTGGCCGATGAGGACACCTGTTACAGAAATATCTACCTTCTGGCGGTGAATCTTGTTCAGCGGATCCGGGAGCTTCAGGTGCCTCTGAAAAGGCTGGCCTATATTTCGACGGCCCTGACGATCGGCATCAACGGCCGGAACATCTCCGAAGAGAATCCAGGCCACTCCGCCGAATCTATCGCCTATACCCGGTACAAGATCAAAACGGAAAAATATTTTCGGGAACAGTGGGAACAGACCCGTTTGCCCATGGTGATTCTCCGGCCGGCGGATGTCTACGGACCCAACGACCGGATCACCTGCGGACGCCTGTTGAGGGTCTGTGAGAAAGGATCGCCTTTGATCGTCGGCCGCGGCCACTGGCAGTTCGGCTACTGCTATGTGGGGAACCTCTGCCAAGCCGTCCATCTTGCCCTGACCAAGGAGGGAGTCGAAGGAAAAGCCTACACCGTGACGAACAGCGAGCTGCCGACCTGGAAAGCGCTTTTTGAGGCCTTCCAGAAAGCCCTCGGCAAAAAACAGCGGCTCTATGTCCCGGTCTGGGGGGCTTTGACGGCAGCCAGCCTGATGCAGTTTGTTCACAAGATTATTCCCAAGTACGATCCGCCCTTGACGCGCTACCGGATTCGACGTGTCACGACCGATACAACCTACGATATTTCCAGGACGATCGCCGAGCTGGGTTATAAACCTGATAATCAAACGGAGCGGCAGATCGAGGAGATTATCGCCTGGTATCGTAGAGAAAGGGAACATGGGTTTATTAAGTAATCCGAAGCTTCTCCAACCGATCCTTTTCGTTTATTTAGCCTTCGCTTTTGCGCTGTTGGTCACGGTTTTTCATTATAAGAGGCGGATCAAGGCGGCCAACGATTTTAGAGCTGTTCTGCTTTATTTTGTCTCTTTTTTCTTGGCGCTCCTCGTTGTCCCCATCCTGATCATCTGTCTGGCCTCGGCCGCGCCGGGACAGTTGCTCTTGAGTCTTGGCTGGACGGTAGGCCGGAGCCGGCGTGGGATCCTTTTGATGGTCATCGCCATCCCAATCGCCATTGCCTCCGCCTATGTCGCGTCCAAAGATCCGGTCATGAGGCAGCAGTACCCGCTTTCCAAGCAGGCCTGTTCCACTCTAAAAAAATTCGTCCTTTACGAGATGGCCTATCTTGTTCTCTATTATCTGCCCTGGGAATTTGTGTTCCGGGGCCTTTTGTTTTTCAGCCTGCTCTCATCAAGCGGATTGTTGATGTCCCTGGCTGTGCAGACGATTGTCTCCACACTTTACCATATCGGCCATCCCGATTCTGAAATATTCGCCGCTTTAGGATCCGGCTTTATTTTCGGGCTCATCGCCTATAGCACCGGCTCGTTCCTCTATACCCTGTTTATTCATGCCCTGGTCGGAATCTGCAATGATGCTTTGATCTTTCATCGCTATTACCGCCGGCCAGGCCCGTAAAATGGTCTCGAAGTTCTCAGGCATATTCCCTATGTGAAAAGGTTCCCATGAAGATACTGGTCACCGGTGCGACTGGATTCGTCGGCTCGGTTCTTATGCCCGAGCTTATTCATATCTACGGGACGGATTCGGTTTCGGCCTTCCTGATTCCCGGCGATAAGATCCCCCAGAGCTGGGCAGAGCAAAAGATCCGGCTGTTCTATGGGGATGTGGCCGACGGATTTTCCATATCCGCGGCCGTGGCCGGCCACAGCCATGTCATCCACCTGGCCGGACTGATCTCTTACTGGAAAAATGATGCCGCTCAACTGAGACGGGTCAACCGCGACGGCGTCCGCTGCGTTGTCGATGCCTGCCTCCGTCACGGCGTTGAGCGGATGGTCCATGTTTCATCGGTTGGAGCGATCGGATTCAACAAAGATGGCAAGCCGGCCGATGAAACGGTCCCTTTTAACTGGCCTTCCGATTTTTACTACATGACGTCAAAATATGAAGGGCAAAAAATCGTGGAGGAAGCTGTTGAGCGGTCCGGGCTGAGGGCCGTGATCCTCAATCCGGCCTCTGTCATGGGGCCCGGAGACCATAATTGCGCGACACCCCATAACCAGCTCTATGATCGGATCTGCTGCAAAGGCTTGATCGGATCTTTCGTGGGCGGGCTGGCCATTGTCGATGTCCGGGACCTTGTTGCCCTTATTCTCAAGGTCCTCCACGGCGGAAGAATCGGCGAGAAATATCTGGTTGTGGGAGCCAACCTGCGCTATCGAGACGTTGTCCGGATCATCAGCCGGTGTTGCGGCCGGAAAGCTTATCCAATCCCACTTCCGCCCTTCCTGGTGGCTGTTGCCGGCGGTCTATTGGAGCTTTGGAGCCGGCGGACGAAAAAAAGGCCTCTCCTGACCTATTCTTACGGCCGGCTGAGCGGCTGGACGGCGTATTATTCGAACGAAAAAAGCCGGCGAGAATTCTTCCACTCCTACATCCCCATCGAAAGGACGATTCGGGATTCATGGGAGTATTTTAAGGACATATGCGGCGGATGCGAGTGAAGGTCTGCCGGGTTCACCGGGCGATTTTTTTTAGGATCTCTTGATTTTCGCCCTGAGGGCTTGGAATCTCGGCGAGGACGTAAATTCGGCGATCCACGGCAGGTCCCAAAATCTAAAAAGCTCCAAAGACACCGGAATGAGATAGTCTCTGGCCTGGCTGGATTTTTCGAGTTGAGCCAGCGCTTCCTCCTGCATGTTCAGCCCGAGGTAGATAAAGGCTTTGAGGTAGGAGGGGACGTACTTCTTTTTAAATGTCCGGAAATGCCGCAAGCCTGGTTTTAGATAGAGAAGAGGCCTCATGACAAGAGGGACAAAGGGCTCTTTTTCGATCTTCTCCAGCTTCGCCAGACACCTTAGAGCTTCTTCCTTGCGGCCGGCCATGGCTTGGGCTAATCCCATATACCCATAGGCAGCACCCGCGCCGAAATCAGCGGCTTTCTGCAGATATTCAATGGCCTTCTCCGGGATAGCCGGTTTGTCGAGATAGGTCATACCCAGCCAGGCATTGAGCATGGGATTATCGGGCTCCATGGCCAGGGCCATAAGCATTTTATCGCGGCTCTCTTGCTCCCGTCCCAATCCCCCCAGGATGATGCCGTAAAGGGCGTGGTTCATAGGCGATAGTGGGTCCAATTCGAGGGCTATTTTTGCCTCTTCCAAAGCTTCCTCCGCCCGTCCCCAGGTCCCCAAGATTTCCGCGCGCCAGGCGTGGCCCCATGCGCTCTGGGGGTTGAGTTCGATGCTCCGACGAACGAGGCGCTCAGCGGCCGGCAAATCCCATTCATAACAATACGTAATAAGGCCCAGAGAATAGTAGAGATCGCTCAGCGAATCATCGATCTCCCGGGCCTTCTGGAGCAATTCCCTGGATTTCAAATACCCTTCCCGGGGAGGGATGAAGCCGAATTCGGCCAGCATGTTGAAGACATCGGCCATCCCGACATAGGGAAACGCGTAGGAAGGGTCTTTGTCGATGGCCCGCTGGAAGCAATCGACAGCCTGGATCATATCCTTCGGGCTGCGTTTATTCCAGTGGTAGCGTCCCTTGAGATAGAGCTGATGGGCTTCCTTGTCCTGGGTGTGACGCTTGGTGATTTTCTCTTTCTCTCCCTCCAAGAGCTCGACTCTCAGTTTGTCAACAACCGCTAAGGAGATCTCGTCCTGCACGGCGAAAATGTCCTCGGCCCTCCGGTCGAATCGCTCCGACCAGAGATGATAGCCGTCTGAAACGCAGATGAGCTGGGCCGTGACCCGGAGGTGATTCCCCGCCTTCTGGACACTTCCTTCGAGAACCGAAGCGACATCCAATCGTCTGCCGATCTCGCGAATGTCATCATCTTTCCCTTTGAACGAAAACGAGGAGGTGCGGGCGGCCACTTTGAGACCTTTGACCTGGGTCAGAGCGTTGATCAGCTCTTCGGCCAGCCCTTCGCAAAAGTAGTCCTGGTCGTGCTGCGGGCTCATGTCTTTGAACGGCAGCACGGCGATGGACCGAATGCATTCCCTTTCGCCCGCCGTCAATTTCGCCGCCTCTTTCAGAGGCGGGATCGGCGTTTTGCCGGAGATTCCTTCTTCGATGCGGTTCAAGCCTGCGAGCAGCTCATCGGCGCTCTGGTAGCGCGCGTCCTTCCTTTTAGCCAGGCATTTCAGTATCAAACGGTCGAGCTCCTCAGGAACCTGGGGATTGGATTCCCGGGGAGGTTTGGGGAGCTCGGTTTTGTGTTTCAAGGCAACGCTGAGGCCGCTGTCCCCTTCAAACAGCGGCCGCCCGACGACCATCTCATAGAGAATCGTCCCCAAAGCATAGATATCGGTGCGCGGATCGACCGCCTCGCCCGCCACCTGTTCCGGCGACATGTAGGCCGGGGTCCCGATCATCATGCCCGCTGCCGTCAGTTCCGGCCCTTTGATCTGACGGGCGATTCCAAAATCCATGATTTTGGCGCTGCCCCGGCGATCGATCATGATGTTTTGCGGCTTGAGATCTCGGTGGACGATGCCAAGGCGATGGGCTTCGGACAGCCCCTCGACGACCTCTTTGGCCACGGCCAGGGCTTTATCTATGGACAGGCGGCCGGCGCGCCTCATCAAGCTCTTGAGATCCTCGCCGGGCACGTATTCCATGGTGATGAAAATCGTCCCGGCGTCCTCATGGATGTCATGCATCCGGCAGACGTTTTTATGGGTGATTCGGCGGGCAATTTTCAGCTCATTCTTAAAACGCTCGATGATGCTTTTGTCCGCGGCAACCTCAGGCCTCAAGAGCTTGAGGGCTACGTCTTCGTTGATTTTTTTATCCAGCACCCGATAGACCGTGCCCATGCCGCCGCTTCCGATCTCTTCGAGGATTTCAAACCTGTCCGCAAGCAGGCTGCCTCGGCCGAGAGGCTCTATTGGCTGCCCGAGGGTCAGCGTGGGAGACGCGGGGATGTCCGGCGCGGCGGCCAGTCGAGTTCCGCAATTTCCGCAGTAGAGAAGTCCCGGAGGATTGGCGAACCCGCATTTCTGGCATTTCATGGCCTGGAGTTATGCCTCCTTTATGAATAAAAGCATAAACGAGCGGCGCCCGTAAGTCAATTTAGCGGGGAAGATCCCGGCCGTCGGATCGATCGTCCGAATCTAGCCGGCCAGCCTTCTAGAGGACAGAGGCTTTATAGAGACCGCCCGAGATGGATCCGCAGCGTCAGGCGAATGCCGATGGAGCTGAGGTCGATCCGCGCTTCTCTGTTCGGCCCGAGCAAGGCGCTGTCCGAAGCCCCGGCGTCCTCGACATAAAAGGCGTCGGTCTCCTTATCCAGAAGGGAATCATCGATGCGGGAATACCACAGCGTCCCCTCTCTCGTAAGAGACCCGGTTTCGGTCGTATCGGGATACCAGCCGTGATCCTGGTCCCATCGTTTGATGAGGGCGGTGGAGTCGGTCGTGGAACTTCCATGCCATCCTTCGAAGACCAGATGCCGGCCGAAGATCTCCAGCCCAAGAGCAAGGCGCCGGAAAAATGTGAGTTCCACGCCCACCCCTCCCTGGACGCCCAGGCTTCCCTTGTGGAGATTCTCTTCGATCGCCAGGTTTCCATACTTCTCGTTTTTGGTGTGGGTTGGCGGGACGGAATAGAGCACGCGCACCTCCCTCTTGAGCTCGTAGTCGATGGTTGAAGAGTGGGTCATCTTTCCCCAATAATAGCCGAGGCCTCCGTAGGAGTAGACGGTCAGCGCGCCGAGGGGCTGAAACAAGTAGAGGTTGAGATACGCCGGGATGACCCGGATCTTGAAATCGCGGGTGGTTTCGACAAGGTTGTCATCAGCATACCCCGATCCGTAGAGAAACGCGGCGCGGTTGTAATCCCAGGTGTACGAACCCTGGCTGGCGGCGGTCATAATCCCCGATCCGAGGCCGATGCCCAGCCGTGGCTTCAAGAGAATGACAAGCTCCACGGGCAACTCGTAGACATAAGTCATCGGCTTCCAATCGAACGAGGTTGCGTAGTAGGTTTCGGCGTCCCAGACGGCATATAGGTCTTCCAAGTGGAGTCTTAGGTTATTCAGATCGCCGCCCCGGCCCGGCAGGAAGCCGGCCCCGCCGCCGATTTTCAGACTGAACCGGGGCGGGCTAAAGCCCGGCGCTTGCCCGGGATCGGCTGCGGTTCCCATCCCAGTGGACAGGATGACCAGAGACGCCGTCAGAGCGAATATCCATCGCCGCCGATATGCCGAATGTTTATCCATCGCTTCTCTCCGCTCGTCATTCACGACGCTTTTAGATCGCCCTTCTTAATCCGGACCGCCGCTTTGACGGTGTTATCAAATCGGCCCTCCGAAATGGATTCGCAGCGTCAGGCGAATCCCGACCGCGCTCAAGTCAAGGCGCGCCTCCCTTTTCGCATTAAACAGAGGCGGATTCCGCCCATCCCCGACATAAATATTGTGGTTCGCGCTGCCGTCATGCTGGTACCACAGGGTTCCCGTGTCTTCCAGAGTGCCGCTCGCGGTGTCATCAGGGCGCCAGCCCTCTCTCGAGGTCCAATATTTCGAGGTCGTCGTGTAGTCGGTCGTAGAACTTCCCTGCCAGCCAAGATAATTGAAATGATGACCGAAAACTTCCAACCCAAGCGACAAATTTCTCATCAGCCTGAACTCGGCTCCCACCCCTCCCTGGAAGCCCAATCCGCCCCTGCGGGCGCTCTCTTCGATCGTCCGCTCGTCATAGTCCTCGTCTTTCGAGGAATACCCGCTGGAATCGCGGAATTCGTACTTGAGCTCGGTGTTGGAACTCACCGAGTGGGTCAGCTTTCCCCAATAATAGCCGAGTCCGCCGTAGGAATAGACAGTCATAGAACCGAGGGGATAAAACAAATAAAGGTTTATGCACACCGGGATGAGTCGGATCTTGAAGTCGCGGGCGGTTTCGTAATGATCGTCATCGGTCGAGGACCAATCCGATCCGGTCCAGGTGTATTGGTAGTCCTTTGTGTAGGAAGCCTGGACGGCCGAAGTGAAAATTCCCGTCCCGAGGCCGATGCCGAGGTACGGCTTGAGGCGGATGATAAGCTCCACGGGGACATCGTATCCCCATGACAACGGGTCCCAATCGAACTCGGCCCTGACCGCGGAGCTTCGGCTTGTGTATTCATATTCCATGTGACTTCTCAGGAGATCCAGGTCTCCGCCCCGGCCCATGAGGAAGCCGAATCCGCCGCCGAGTTTCAGGCTGAACCGTGGCGGGCCGGTGTTAGGAGTTTCTTCAGGGTCGGCCGCCGCTCCCGTTCCAGCCGACAAGGCAGCAATAGACACCGTCAGAATGAAGGCCCATCCCCGATAAGACTTGACATGAACGTTCATCGTCGTTCCCCTACAAGGAAACTTTTTTTATTATAATCAAAAATGAGAATACAAGGAATTGTTTTTATGCGCGGCGGCTCATATGCCCAGTGGCTTGCAACGGTGACCCGGCTCGAGAGGCTTCCAAGGGGGAGTCGCCCCCTTGGTCGCAGGGCGGGGTATCATGCCCAGCCCAAGCCTCGGTTCCAGCGCAGATCTCTATGCGCCCATGAGAATTCATCGAAAAAGGCCCGTTGGAAGGAAGGCAGGGAGCGAAGCGACCGTTGGAAGGAAACCCCTTCGCAGGGTTTCCTTCCAAGAGTGTCCGACCGGATGCCTTTGGATCTCGGGCGTTTTCCTTGTTCTTGACATCGATCCACGACCGGTCATATGCTTCTTAAAGAGATTCCCGGTTATCATCTTCGCTTGAAAGGAAAGCCGCAAAAAATGATTAAAACCTTCCGTCCCTTCATCACATACGGCTTCATTATTTTCATGGCGTCGGCGCTTGGAGCGGATGCGGGCCTTAGCCAAATCGCCAAAAACGCAGCTCCGGAGTCTGCTTATCACAAGCTGGCCCGAGACATCTTCAAGGAATTGATCGAGATCAACACAACGTTGGATATCGGGAGCACAATGGCGTCGGAAGCGATGGCTCGGCGGTTGAGAGCAGCAGGGTTTCCCGAGAACGATATCCAGGTCCTGGGCCCTCGGCCGAACAATAAGAACCTCATCGTCCGCTACCGAGGCCGGGGAAAGCTGCGGCCGATCCTGTTTATCGGTCATCTCGACGTCGTTCAAGCTCGTCGGGAAGATTGGTCGTTTGATCCTTTCACCTTTCTTGAAAAAGACGGCTATTTCTACGGCCGCGGCACAACGGACATGAAAAACAAGGACGCAGACCTTGTCGCCAATTTCATCCGCCTCAAGCAAGAAGGATTTGTCCCAAACCGCGATCTCATTCTGGCCTTGACCGATGGTGAAGAGGGAGGAGACGCCAACGGCATCCAATGGCTTCTGGCCAATCATCGTGACCTCATTGAGGCGGAGTTCTGCCTCAATCCCGATGGGGGCGGGGGAGACATCAAGAACGGCAAGCCCGTCGTCATGGAAGTCCAGACAAGCGAAAAAATATATTTCAGCTACCAGCTTGAAGTGAAAAACAAGGGCGGCCACAGTTCCCTGCCTCTTCCGGAGAATGCGATTTACAGGCTGGCCGCGGGCTTGACCCGCCTGGCCAAATTTGAATTCCCGATCAAGCTGAACGAAACCACGCGCATGTACTTCGAACGCCGCGCCATCCGGGAGACCGGGCGGACGAAGGCGGATATGCTGGCCATCCTGAAGACTCCGATCGACACAGCCGCGGCCGGGCGGCTTGCGGCCGAATCGGCGTACTACAACGCAATGATGCGGACGACGTGCGTCGCCACCATGCTGAGCGGAGGACATGCCGAGAATGCTTTGCCGCAGAGCGCCCGGGCTATCGTCAACTGCCGGATGCTGCCCGATGATACTCCGGAGAATGTCTTAGCCGCGCTCCAGCGCGTCCTGTCAGACAGCGAAATCATCGTCACTCGGATCGACGAACCTTTTCTAAGCCCGTTGTCGCCGCTTCGGAAAGATCTCATGGATACTATCGACAGGCTGGCAGCGGCCATGTGGCCGGGAGTCATTGTCACACCGGTCATGTCGACGGGCGCAACAGACGGCCGGATGCTGCGGCGCGCCGGAATACCCGTCTATGGAGTCTCCGGCATGTTCGGAGACATGGATGATGTGCGTGCCCATGGAAGAGATGAGCGCCAGGGAGTCAAGGAGTTTTACGACGGCGTCGATTTCACGTATAAATTCATCAAAGCCCTGAGCCAATAATCCCGGCGCGACTATCTTGCAAAAAAAGGGCGGTCGGGAAAATACGCCGGTCTCAAACGATCGCACCGGTCTATGAAATTGGGCAAAACTTTTTACGCGAAGAACAGAAAAGAATGGCGTTCATGGCTTGCCAAAAATCACACAAAAGAGAAAGAGATTTGGCTGATCTATTGCCGCAAGGGCTCGGGCAGGCCTCGCATACCGTATAACGATGCGGTTGAAGAGGCCCTTCGCTTTGGCTGGATCGACAGCACAACTAAAAAAATTGATAGGCAACAATTTGCCCAGCGCTTCACGCCAAGAAGAAAGACAAGCGGACTTTCGCAAATGAACAAGGAGAGAGTCCGCAAATTGATTGCTAAAAAAATGATGACTCAGGCCGGGCTCAAGGCTATCGCCCACGTTTTTGATCCAAAGAAAGATGAGGCTGCTGATTTTTCCATCAATCCCGATATCCTAAAACAGCTCAAAGCCAACAAAGACGCTTGGAAAAACTTTAAGATGTTTCCTGAAAGCTACAAACGCATCCGCATCGCTTTTATCGAAAGCCGGCGCCGGCACGGGCAAGAAATATATGAAAAAAGCCTGGCTTATTTTATTAAAATGACGGCCAAAAACAAGCGCTTTGGTTTCGTCAAGGAATAATGTATGCTATTTTATCCAATTCGCAATTCAAGGATTATAGGCGGTGAGACCTCTCTTATGATCGTTCTGGAGCTAGCATGGCGGTTTTGATCAACATCGTTATGGCCGTCACCACTTTATATTTTTATGTCCTGGCCAGCCGGCGCTTTTATCGCCGGGAAGAGCCGTTCCTGGGATATCTGGGAATTGCGGTCGTGCTCGATATCGCAACAGCCCTTCTGGCTTCCTTCAGACTGACGCCGACGACCACTTTGCCAGGCTCTCATGGCGCCCCCTGGCGCAGCATTCTTTTTCTCTTTCATATGTCGTCCGCGACACTCGGCATGTTCGGTTTCATCTTTGTTTTTCTGGTTCTTGTCGTCAAGGGGAAGGACCGGCCCTACGACAAACTTCGAACATTCCAGTACCGGGTCCTGCTGCCCGCCTGGGCGCTCGGGGAAGTGATCGCTCTCACCAACTCCATCCTGAAGATGGTTCTAAAAATCAGGATCTACGATTATTTCTAGCAGGAGGTATTGCTGCGTTCCGGATAGCGCTCGACGGTGTTGATAGTCTATCAGTGCTTCTGTCCCAAGCTCTTAAGAATTTCGGGGAGAATACGCCTGAGAAATTCGGGGGGACTTACGATTTTGAATGGCAACTTATGTTTTTCTTTGGCCGATAGATAGAGCTTCTTATCTCCAGTCACAAGATAATCCGCGTTTCCGCTGATCGCCGAAGCCAAGACCGGAATGTCTTTAGCGGTCGCTGCGCCAGCCAATCGACGGACGTCGCCTTTTGCTGGAAAGGGAATAATTTCCAGTTTAAGCTTCGGAAAATACGCCCGATAAATAGGGATGGCGGCCGGCATTTTTTTTCTCAGATTCCGCTCGATCTCTATGACGTTTAATTGCCCTGTCACGCCCGCCAACACCGGAAGGTCTAAGCAAAGAACGTCCAGAAGCAGTCGAGGCGCGCCCTTATCTGAAAAGAGGCCGGACAGCAAGACGTTCGAGTCAAGGAAGACCCTAGTCTTTTTTCCTGCCATAGGTTTCTTCATAGAGGCTTTGGCGTTCTTCCTTCAGTCCTTCGAGCAAGGTAGCAAGCGGTATGCCGCTTGATTTGAGGATCTTTCTGATTTCGCGCCTCGCTTCTTCGAGTTCGAGCTTTCTCGGAGTGATGATGAGCGTATCTCCAACGGGAATGATGGAGATGACCTCCCCTTCGTAAAGATTCCCGGCTTCCCGGACCTTCTTGGGAATCGTCAGTTGGCCGCGGGCCTTGATCGCTGCGACATAAGGTTTTGCATTTTGCATTGTATTCCTCATTGCAATAATCTGAAATCAGAATATCAGAAATCTGATTCGGATGCAAGGATCCATTCGTCCTATCTCCATTTCAGGGCGATGCGTGTCGCGCCGTTTAAGAACAAGCTGGCGCAGATCAAGGTGGATGCATTCCCTGTTGGTGCGGAGCTGGATAAAAACTCTTTATCGGCACTTGCCATTTCGACTTATTTGTTCTATTAGTGATAACAAATGGGAATTAAAAGGAAAAGCTTGAGCCGGCAAGGAGGACAGACGAGGCCAAGGACATTCTGTTTCTTGATGATCGTTGCCCTCTCCATTCTCGGCTTCGCCTGGCCAAAGGGCGATCAAAAACAAGAGATCCGCAAGGCCTTCGCATTCAAAGAGGATCTTCGCCTGACCCAGGCCGACTGGTTTCCCTATCGCTTGAATGTTGACGCCGAGGGAAACATCTGCGTCCTCTCGGGAAAAGAGCAGACATTCATCGTTTTCGATCCCTCGGGCCGCGAGCGTTCCCGTCGGCAAATCGCAAAAGGACAGGGACCGGGGGAATTTTCGGATTTTGAGTTCGTATTTGATAAGAACGGCCGGCTGTTTGCGGCGGATTGGGCCCAGCGCAGACTTACGGTTTTCGATAAAGAATTCCGCGTCGAAAA
The DNA here is from genome assembly GCA_964537875.1 of uncultured Eubacteriales bacterium. Lineage (GTDB taxonomy): Bacteria > Acidobacteriota > Aminicenantia > Aminicenantales > UBA4085 > JAPKZH01. Next base: position 95,146 of record CAZIDN010000003.1, on the reverse strand, counting down.
GATTGAGAAACTCAATCTGTACGGAGATCAGTTCCTCATGGACACCAAGGGCCAGCGGTATTTCCTGGCCTATCAAATTCTAGAGAAAACGAGAGAGCGAAATCGCGTCGTCTTGACGAGATGCGACCCAAGCGGGAAGATCCTCAAAGAAATCGCTTCCTATGAATGGGGCCCGAGGCGGCGCGGGGACGGGACTTACGAGGACGACCTCTATCGAATCCAACTGAAATACGCCCTCGATCCTCAGGACAATGTGTACTATGCTTTTTCGAATAAATACGAAGTCTTTGTCGTTTCCCCGGAGGGCGAATCCGTCTGGACGATCAAGAGGGACGTCAAAACCCGGAAAGTGACCAAGGAAGACATCGACCGGCTGATTCCTCCGTCTTCGAGCAAATCGCCCTATAAATACATCATTCCCGAACATGTTCCCTCGATCGCGGGAATATTTCCCCTGAAGGACAACTATCTTCTTGTCGTTACTTTTGAAAAGGCCGGCCAGGACATGGCTTTGGCCGGGGATCTTTTCGACGGCGTCGGGCGCCTCGTCGCGACGATTGCCGTTCCTCGATACTACTACTGGGATTTCCTTTTAGCTCCCCAAAAAAGCAGGGCGCTTGTCAGAGGCGATTATTTCTATACGATCGAGGCCGATGCCGATGAGGAAAATTTCTGGGTGAAGCGCTATAAGATCGTCTGGGAATAGGACGAAGTCAACTCTTGTTAAGGTTTCTTTTTGCCCGCTGGGCTTTAATGGTGTTTTTCAGATCAGTCGAGCGACCAATAGATTTCTTTGCGGTGGCCGATTCTGATAATAAGAATCACGAGTTGTTTCTCTTCTTTTTTAAATACGACCCTGTAATCCCCAACTCTTAATCTGTAAAGGTCTTCTTTGCTTCCGGCAAGTCTCTTGATATTGTTTTTTAGCACCCCGGGATTTTCGGCCAGGATCAAGAGCTTCGCTTGAATGATTTTTTGATGGGGGCGATCGATTCTTTTGAGATCATCAACGGCTTTCTCCAGGAACTTGAGTTTATACAAGCTCAGAGACCCAGCCGTTTCCAGACATCTTCGGCGTCAACGAGGCGATCCCGGCCCGCTTTTAGCGCTTTCAGCCTTTTCTGGGCGATTTTGAGATCAAGAAGATCAAAATATACCGTCAGCGCTTTTTCAATGATATTGCTTTTCTTCTCGCCGAGCTCTCGGGCTACGGTTTCGAGCTCTTTAGAAATCTCTTCGTCCAGAGTGATGTTATGTCTTGTCTGCATTTTTTATCTCGCTTTATGCTTCATATAATATACACAAAATATGTGTATTGTCAAGCCCGATGAGTATTTTGAGCTCAACTTGACATCCCTGCACATAAGAAGACGGGGTCAAACCTACTCATTACGCACTTTTCCCTGGCAAATTATGCGTAACGAGTAGGTTTGACCCCGGGTTGTTCAGCCGCCGCAGCAGAAAAGGAGTTTCTTTATCCACCCACTTCTTAATCGACGGGAAGGGAAGTCTTTGACCGCAATCTGTATCGACAAGACGGATTTTTTGATACAATTCACTGGCTCGGCCGGTCTCATGGAAAAGTCTTTTATTTTGTTCATAGTGTTGGTCGCGGCTGCGCTAGGCGGCGGAACCGGGCATCCCGTCCGCTTTTCCGCGCCGAGAATTCCCATTATCCTGGACACCGATATCGGAGATGACATCGACGACACGTGGGCGCTTGTCATGCTCCTGAAGAGTCCCGAATTCGACCTGAAGCTTGTTACGACCACCCACGGCAAGGCTGTTTATCGAGCCCGGCTTATCGCCCGCCTGTTCGAGGTTTCCGGCCGAACCGATATCCCCATCGGACTCGGCGCGGGAGGGCACGAAGGAACCGGACGTCAGCAGCCTTGGATCGAAGATTATGACCTGAAGAACTATCCCGGAAAAATACACGATGACGGAGTGCAGGCGCTCGTCGATGCCGTGATGAATGCGCCGCAGCCTATCACCATCATCTCCATCGGGCCGTCGACGACCGTGGCCTTAGCCCTGGAGCGCCGACCGGACATTGCGTCTAGGGCGACGTTCGTCGGCATGCAGGGCGCCGTGCGGAAAGGATACGATGGAGGGCCAGTTGGTCCGGAATACAACGTCCGGGAAAACGTTCCAGCCGCAAAAAGAGCCCTGCTTGCCTCTTGGATCAATACCGTCATCACGCCGCTCGACACCTGCGGCCTTGTCCCCCTCACGGGAGCGCGCTTCCAGGCTCTGAAAAAAAGCCGCGACAAGCTCATCGCGGCACTGCTCGAGAATTCCCGCATCTGGGCAAAAAAAGACTCCGTTGACGAGTTGACCGAAAGCAGCGTCCTTTTCGATACCGTCGCCGTCTACTTGGCTCTGCCGGGGCCGAAACCACACCTCCATTTGGAGCAACTGGGCATCAACATTACCTCCGATGGCATGACAGTCGTTGATCCCGCCGGCGTGCCAATGTCCGTGGCCACGGCCTGGAAAGACCTGGACGCCTATGAAGATTTTCTTCTGAAGCTCCTGCTATCTGCGTCCTAGAGTCTCCCTTGACTATTATTCCGGCGCTCCGTCGCCGCCGAAAGCTCGATTGACTATTGATGCTCTCGTTGATATACTTTTGACAACTCAGATGTGGGGAAAGTAGCTACGATGAAATGCCCCCAGTGTCATTTTGAGAATCCCGAAGATACGAATTATTGCGGGAAGTGCGCGACGCCCCTTCCCTCTTCTAAAGAATTCCCTGTCTCCCAAACAGAAACCCTAAAAACCCCTGTCAAAGAACTAACCACGGGTTCAACCTTTGCCGGCCGTTACCAGATCATCGAGGAGCTGGGCAAGGGTGGGATGGGCAAGGTCTTCAAGGTCTTCGACACTAAGATCAAAGAAAAAATCGCCCTCAAGCTGATCAAGCCTGAAATCGCCTCGGATAAAGAGACTATCGAGCGTTTTAGCAACGAGCTCAGATTTGCCCGAAAAATCAGGCACAAGAACGTCTGCCAGATGTTCGACCTTGGCGAAGCCGAGGGGACTCACTTCATTACGATGGAATACGTGCCCGGAGAAGACCTCAAGAACATGATCCGGATGTCTAAAAGCATGAGCGTCGGGGCTGCCGTGAACATCGCCAGGCAGGTATGTGAAGGGCTCGCAGAAGCGCACCGCTTGGGGGTCGTCCATCGCGATCTCAAACCGGGCAATATCATGATCGATCGAGAAGGCGATGTCCGGATCATGGATTTCGGGGTGGCCAGGACACTCAAGGAGAAAGGGGTCACAGGCGCCGGCATGACCGTCGGCACCCCCGAATACATGAGCCCCGAACAAGTGGAAGGCCAGGAGGTCGACGAGAAATCCGACCTCTATTCGCTCGGGATTATCCTGTACGAGATGGTCACGGGGCGGAGACCTTTCGAGGGCCACACGGCGTTGAGCGTCGCCTTAAAACAAAAGACTGAGATGCCCAGGAATCCGAGAGAGCTCAACGCTCAGGTTCCGGAGGCCTTGAGCCGCTTGATCCTCAAGTGCTTGGAGAAGGACAAGCGGAAGAGATATCAAGCGGCGGAGGAAATCCTGGCCGAACTCGTCCAGGTCGAAAAGGGAATTCCCACTACTGAAAAAGCGATTCCCCTGGGCAAGGCCCTGTCCTCACGGGAAATTACGGTCAAGCTCAACGTGAAGAAAATTCTAATCCCGGCGGTCAGCTTCGTGGCCGTGGTCGCTGCGATCGTCGCTTTTCTCCTGCTCAGAAAACCAGGCCCATCCTTGGACCCGAAGCTTATCTTGGTCAGCATCTTCGAAAACCAGACAGGCGATAAGACTTTGGACCCTCTCGGCAGCGTGGCCGCCTATGAGATCGCCCAGGGATTATCTCAAACGGGCATCATGGAGGTTGTCCCGACTATGTCAGTCCTGCAGTCTTCCCGGGTCATCAACGCTGAGACCGGCGTCCCCAAGGGCCGGGATGAGTTGCGAGCATTGGCCAAGGAAACAGGCGCCGGCACAGTCGTTTCCGGCGCCTATTATCTTATGGACCATGAGCTTCAATTCCACGCCACTATCACCGATGTCGTCCAGCGCAAGCTCGTCCGGTCCCTTGAGCCTCTCAAAGGGCGCCTCGATGACAAGATGGGCCTGATCACGGAACTGCGCCAGAGAATCATGGGCGCTCTGGCCATGCATTTCACGAGCGCGGTTATGCGCGAACTGTCCCTGAAGGCACGACAGCCGCCCGTCTATGAAGCTTACCAGGAATTCCTCCAGGGACTGGGCCTTTTCGGCGTCGATTATGAACAATCGATAAAGCATTTCGCGCGCGCCGTCGAATTTGATCCGACGTTTGCGCTGCCACAATTGTATATTGCCGTCGCTTTAGGAAACCAAGGTCAGTTTGAAAAAGCGAACGCTTTGCTGCAACCCATTTTTCAAAAGCGGGACGAACTCACACCGCTCGATAATCATACTCTCGATTGGTATGATGCGGAGCTCAGAGGCCGAAACGGCGAGGCCCTTCGATTTGCCCGGGAGGCCGAGAAATTGACCCCGAAAAACTATATCATCAACTACATTGTCGGGCTGGAAGCCATAGGAACCAACCATCCTCGAGAGACAATCGAAACCTACGCCAAGATGGATTCTGTGGACCCGAAAATCCTCTACGGACGGCCCGCCCTCTCCTGGCGGCTTTTCCGCCTGGCCGAGGCTCATCATATGCTCGGGAACTATAAAAAAGAGCTGGAGGTCATTAAGACGGGGAGAAAATACTATCCTAAGGCGTGGTTCCGGGACACAGAAGCCCGCGCCCAGGCCGCTCTCGGGAAAACGAACGAGGTCAAGAGGGTCATTGAAGAATGTTTGAGAGAGGAATCAACCGGCGGAACTCCGGGTGACGTCATGCTGGAGGCGGCCAAGGAACTCTATGCCCATGGGCACAAGGATGCTTCTCGGGAAGTATTTGCCAGGACAATCGAATGGTATAGAAGCCGGCCAGCAGACGAGAAGAAGACCGAAGGCTTTCAAAATTCTCTCGCTAACGCCTTTTATTCTGGCAGGCAATGGGAAGAAGCGAGGAAGATTTTCGAGACCCTGGCCGCCGACCACCCGGATAATATTGACTATCAAGGATACTTAGGAGCCTTGGCCGCCCGGCGAGGAGACAGGTCACAGGCTATGAAAATATCCGAGGAGCTGTCAAACATCGACCGACGTTATCTTTTTGGGAATCACACATACTGGCGTGCCTGCATCGCCGCGCTGCTCGGCGAAAAAGAGCGGGCTGTCGCGCTTCTTGAAGAATCTTTTAGCCAGGGCCGGCGCTACGACGTCGATCTCCACCGCAATATCGACCTGGAACCCCTGTGGGATTACCCTCCTTTTATGGAGATCCTCCGGCCAAAAGGTTAATTTGTGCCCAGATACGGGGTCAAACCTACTCCTTACGCACTTTTCCCTGGCAAATTATGCGTAACGAGTAGGTTTGACCCCGGATTTCCTCTTGCCCGGAAAGCTTTTTCCGGCTGAAGTAATTTTTGATGCGCTCCGCCTCCTCGTATCGCTGATCAGGAGTTCTTGACGGCCGCCGAGGCCAGCGGTGAATATTTTTCATGAACGTTCATTCAGCCGGCGCAGCAGAAAACGAATTTCGTATCCTTTAAAAACATCAGCCCGGCCCGCCTCTCCGAGGCCATCCAATATCGGATGATGGACAGATATAGCTAGCCGCATTCAATTGTGGTTAATGGGAGTCGTAATTCCGTAAAAGACTTTGGATTATTCTCCGACGATTTCGTATTTGATCAAGGAGATGAGGTCTTCTTCGTCCGCTTCGAGGACGTAAAGGAAATCGCCGGCGATGGCCATGGGGGCGTAGTATTGGGGATTGTTCCTCCGGATTTTAAAAAGCGGCAAATAGAAATTATCAAGGTATTGTCCTTCCCGATTAAAAACATCCACCAGAATCCCTTTGTTTTTGTCAAACGTTGAGGTCACGGCCCAAAGTCTTCCCTTATGCCAGAGAAGCCGGCAGAGATCGTTATGATATTTCGGGATGGGATAACCTTCGGGAATTTTCCCGGCCGGCGCATATCTCACCCGATCATACTTCCTCCGGAAGCCTAGGACGATTTCGCTTTTTTCAAGGTCAAGAATCTTGATGAGATATTCGGGTGTGTGAAAGAGGAAGACATAACGTTCGTTCTCTCTCAGCGTCATAGGCCTGGAGATCCCGCCGCTTGCCATTCTTCCTCCCGGCCATACGTAGCGAGATTCGGTCGTCGGCAGCAGAAAAGACGTTTCAATGACTTCTTCCTTTTCTGTGACGACAATCAACTGGTTTTTTGCTTCATAAAGGCCGCTTATTTTCGGCATGTCTTCCCACATACGCTTCATCATTAAGAATTTTCCGTCGTGATATCCCAGGAGGCTGCCAAAAGGCCCTTTAGAGAATTTCTTGTCCTCGATCAATTTGCCGTCCGGGTCTATGCGGACGAGTTTCATGATGTTCGAGGAGTAAAGGATGATATCATCCTCCCTGACTATAACACCCGTCAGGTTGCCGTTGAGCTCTCCCGGACCTTCGCCCCACTTGAGAAGGTTCTTGACAAATTTGCCGTTAACGCCAAATTTCAAAAGCCTCTTGGGCTCTTGCACATAGACTGAACCGTCCCTTCCGGCTAAAACATCCCATGGCTCGACAAAGAAGAATTTTCCTTCTTTATCCGTGATCCGCGAAATTTCCTTGAGTTGAATCACCCGGCCTGCTTTGGCACTCAGCGGCTTCTCCGGATTCTCGATAACCTGTTGGGAGGCCACATTGGCCGCCGGAAAAAACGAATTGTGATCGATGACTTTTTCAGCGACAAGCCGCACATTCCCAGATTTATACAAATTCGATAGGGATTTTTGATTTTTCCCTTCAACTGACACAAGGAAAGGAAATATTAAAATTAAAATAATTTTCGAGTATTTAAGAAAATTTGCTCTCATTTTAAACTGTCCTCCGATGTCTCCTTAACCAAGAATAGGAACTTATTTTCATTAGTTTCAAATTTTTTACAGCAACCCGAATGGACTATCTCCCCTTATTAGAAAAATTATTTTATCAAAATTATTTATCCCGTGCAATTTATGATAGATAATCAGTGCTGTCCCATTAAGAATATTATACAAAAATACGTGTTGAAATAATTGGAGTTACAAAGAAAGAAAATAGAATTTGAGTTCAAATCGATTACGCCGTAAATCGGCCGTAATCTGTGTAATATATGCATGATATGCGACTTATTAAAATCACAGATGGGACACTACTGATAGATAATATCAATTTTCTCGGCTAAATCTTCGAATGTTACTTGCGGGACCTTTTTCTATGATTTAAAATCCAAATCACACAAATACCATAGTCTTCCTCAATCCCCAGGAGTTTATAACCATCATTTTACTCCGTAGTCCTTGTAACAACTGTGCTCCCTTCCACTTTAATATCTATAATTGCCAGTCTTGCTTTGTTTACAGCATCATGTTCAATATTAACTTAAGGTGATTGATGATCCAATCATCGGCCTGAACCCGCCTCTTCCTAAAATTCATGCTTAACCTTTAGGCCGGATCTTAAGTATTAGATAATGAGGGCGAAGCCGCAGTTGACTTCCGTTGAGATCATTCGCCCATATTTTGCTTTATGAATTATATGCTTCAGGGAGGGGATGTGCGATGGGCAATAGCAACGAAGTTCGCCTGAAAGGACTGCTTTTTCGGACGATTTTGTCTTATTGCGCTCTGGCCTTATGGGCGACGATTTCAGCCGCCGGCCAGCAGCTTGTCCAAAATCCGGATAAGCCCTTATCCAAAAACGCCGGCCGGACGATCATCCTGAAAGAGGCCATGAGAATCAGGGATGATGGGAAGGAGACGATCTTCCGGGGCCCCTATGATCTTCAGGTCGGTGAGGACGGGGCGATTTATTTCTATGATGATTTCTCCTTGCATAAGTATGATGAAAACGGAAGGTTTGTTGCCAAGATGGTCCGGCCCGGCCAAGGGCCTGGTGAGGCGAGCATGAGGACGACGGCCGTTATCATGAAAGACAAGATCATCGTCCTGGCCATCTCGCCGCCGAAATTTATGGTCTTCGATCGCGCCGGACGGCTGCTTGAAGAAGTGAAGACAGACGTCATTCACACAGACGGGCATTTCGGACTCGGCGGGAAAATGTGGATCTTCCGACCCATCATGCCTCCTCTTGAGAAAAGGCCGGTAAACGGCGGGGAAATGGATGTGCCGATTAATCTCGAGGAATTCTCCGCGGACCTCAAGGAGATCAAAAAGGCCGTAGAATTTTCACGACGGTTCTATTTTGTGAATCAAGGCATCTGGTATTGGTGGGCGAACTTCGGTTATGCCATGAGAGAGCCTGACCAAATTTTCGTCCATCACACTTCGGAATACAGGATTGTTCAGTTCAACATAACGAAAAAAGTCATAGAAAGGATTTTCAGTCGGAAGTATAAACGCATCGTCGTGGCCGAAGATCCGCTCGCAAAAAAACCCCAGGGATATACCTTACGTTCGAGCAAATATTATGACGATATCCGGACTCTCCTTGTCCAAGGTGATCGATTGTGGGCCGTGACATCGACAAAGGATGCCGGAAAGAACCGTTTGGTGGACGTCTTCGACAAAGACGGACGCTATATTGACTGCTTTTACCTGGAGTTTCCGGGCGGATTTGCGGAGCGCTATCTTAACCCGGGTTTCATCGTCGTCCGCGGCGTTTTTCTCTATATGATTGATGAAGATGCCGAAGGCTTTAAAAGCATCGGCAAGTACAAGCTCGAGGATTAAACTTATTTTTACTGACGCCTGCAGGAAGGATTCTTTGGACGCCGCCCAAGTTCTAGTGGATAAGTCTATAAGCCAAGATTCTCGGGTTGCCCTCGAGGTTGGCATCATCGTCCGAAGCTTCGGCATAGAGGCAATTCCCCCGAGATCCGATGATCCTTCGAGAGAACGGGATCTCGCCGACAACGAAATGACCGCCGGTGTCATAAATCTCAAGATGCTTATTGACTTGGGCGACAATAAAACCCTTCTCGAGACAAAAGGGACCGTTCACGATGAGGGGCGTTACTCCTTCTTTCGTCACTATCCTAAAAAGCTTGGTCGTCCGAGCGAATGAGGTAATGTGACTTCCGTCGGGGGCGAACTTCCGGATTCGATAAGATAAAGGATTCATTTCGTAAATAAAATCATCCTTATCGATGTCCATGCCGTCGTTTCCGGCCCAGAATTTCACCTTGAGCGCCTCTTCCGGAAAAGGAGCGAATGATGATATTTTACGGCCATCTCGGTCATATCGAAAAATCGTATCGGACGTGTCCGGCTTCAAGGGATTCGCCTGGCTCCTGTACATGTAAATCTCGTCTTTGCTATTGAGGTGAAGAAAATAGAGTATTCGCGGCTGACCGAGGATCGCACGCTTAAATCTCCATTCCTTGTCGTAGACCAAAATCCGATTTCCGCTGAAATCGGCCACCCAAACATCTCCATTCGCGCCGACCGCGATGCTGACCGGAGTTTGATATTCGCCGGGACCCTGACCCCGCCGGCCCAGCTCACGGATGAACTTGCCTTCTCGAGAAAATATGTAGACGCCCCTCGACTGCCAGCCATCGGCGATCAAATAGCGTCCTTCGGTATCGACAGCCAGGTCTGTGATGAAAGAAATGGCGCACTCAGGAAGGGTCTCGAGCTGAATGTCAGAGACTTTTTCGAAGGCGTCTTCAACCGTTTTCGCGGAAACGAGCAACTTTCTTGTCTGATCGAATGAGAAACCTCTCGTTATCGCAAGAAATACAAGACAAACCACACAGGGAACGAAGCGGTCGGACTTTCGAGCAGAGTCTGGAGAACTACGCATATCAAGTCGCCTCGTCAATCCCGTCCTTCTCGCCTCATGATGCCTCGATCTCCCCGAATTGTCAAATAGAAGAATAAGAAGCTCTACTTCTCCCAGCGGGCCCGGAAGCACTTGAGGACTTTGTATCCATCCTCATTTTCCACGATGAAATAAACTTTCCCGTCACGCCAGAGCAGAATTTCGTGCGCGATGGGAACCTTGGCGACAAAGCGCCCTTCGGCGTCGAAAACGTCCCAGTAAAATTCTTTTTTCACCCGTCCCTTTTCATACGTCCGCACCAGGAGCCGGCCCTCGTCAGCCAGGACGAAATTGCCGTAAGGAGGGAAAACCTCCGGGAACTGGATCATGTCTTTGACATTGACGCCGGAGATGTTTGGGATCAGCTTCAGCATCTCGTCTTTGTCCTCTTTGGTGATGGCGACGGGATCGTAATCCCGCCTGATCGTCTTGACGAGCTCACCTTCCAGGGAGAGGACCTTGATCTCATAGCCTCTTTGGCTGCCGAGATACAGGCGGCCTTGGCCGTCCAACTCATAAAGCAGGGTCATCGCCGAGAACGGATTGAGCTTACTCTGCAAGGAAATCGGGAACTCGACGGCCGCCAGCTTAATCTTCGGATTGAGGTCCTTGTCGTACGTCTTGACGTCCATGAACACCTTGCCGGCATCGCCCAGGCCCATGGAACGAGCGACGATCAAGCCCCGTCGGTCTATCTTGATCCCGGAGAGTCCAAGGGCTTTCGCTGTGGAGATATGCCGCAGAAACTTTCCGTCGAGGGTGAATACGGCCAGACGCTGGTTGAGGACGTCTTCAACGAGGACTTCGTTCTCCGTCGTGATGATGAGACCCACCGGCTGGTTCAATTCCCCCGGCCCCTGGCCTTTCCTGCCGAAAGCCCGGAGGAACTTGCCCCGGACGTCGAAGATTTTGACCCGGTTGTCTTTCATGTCGAGAACATACGCCGTCCCATCTTTGAGGACATCCAGGGCCACGATCTCGGCGAACGATTCTTCGGGCGAATCCCCGCCGCCGACGGTATAGATCTCTTCGAGGATGAGCTTGGTCGCCGTGCCCTTCGGTGAGTCGGGCTTCCGGCCGTTCGTGACGACCGTGAGCTCTTTCTCGGTTTTGACCTTAAACTGGCCGCCCCGGACAGAGGCGAAGATGACGACCGACATCGCGACTAAGAGACAAAAAATGAAAAACGATTTAACGCCGGTTTTCATGGCGATTCCCCATTCGAATCCTTAATAGGACACTTTCTTGTGATCCCGATAGGATCCGTGTTACAAGATTTTCCTTTATTATATCGCTTGGCAAATCTCGGTTCCGGGCGTGGAATCCATCCGCCTGGCTGTTGAAAGCATCGAATCCGCCGATTTCCTGACTCCGGAGCAGAAACGTGATATCTTCTATAACAACGCCGTAAGGTTTTTCCGGCTGAAGTGAAAAACAAGAATTTCGATTTGGATGAATCCTAAATGCCCTTTTCTTTTAGCATTCTTATCGCTTTCGCAATCTCCACTTGCTGCTCTTCGATGATTGCGATCAACTCTTCCGGCGTTCGCGTATCTTCCACACTTTTTCTATTGGGATTGACGGCCTTGATGTCATAGTTTCTCGCCTCAATCTCTTCTATCGGCACTTTCCAGGACTGCTCGCTCGCCGCCCGCTCAGGCAGCAACTTGAAAAAGTCGTCAAAATGCTCCAAGGTCAGCGGCTGTTTTTTGGTTATATTGAGGTCTGAAAAATCATAATACCAGATTTCTTTCGTCGCCTCGCCCTTGCTCGATGAACCTATCCTTCTGAAATAGTACAATTTTCTCCTTTTTGGCGATTTTCAACAAATTCTCCGTAAACCCGCTTTTTGAAAATAGGCAAAAGTATTCAGTCCTTCCATCCCTATTCCAATCGACAAGTTGCGACTTCCGCTTTAGATCCTCGTATATATCGATCCCGACAGATTTATTACTCCATTTTGCTTCGCCAAAAAGAATTTTCTTCTCTCCCTCATTTAGGGCAACAAGGTCAATTTCTTCATTCCTATTCCACCAGCGGCCGATGCGTTCTAGCGGGAATAATTTGTCTTCATGGCTCCGTATAATTTCCTGGCATAGAGTCTCATAATTGTCGGCAACAAGTGCAGGAAAATCATTTTTTATTTTTTTAATAACATAATCGGTCGTCCCCTCTTCAATGTTTCTCTTGTTGGGCAGAACGAACCTGAACCAGAATCTGATAAATTGATCCTGAAGCTTATACAGTCCCTTTCTTGATTTTAAGGGGTTCTTCTCTGTAACGGGGACTTCTTTTTGAATGAGGCGGAGGTCTTCAAGGATGAATAAGTACTTGTGCAAAATGCCTTTCGCGAGTCCCGTCTCATTCACGATCTCTCCGAACTTATTTTTCCCCAAAGCGATGGCTTTTAAGATGGCAAAATAGTTCCGTGGCTCCCTGAGTTCCTCGCGCAGAATAAACTCCACCTCTTCATAAAGAAAGGCCTCGGGCTGGAGGATGTTCTCAACCATATTCCTATCCGGTGAGATGTTAGGGCTGAATCTTTTTAAATAGCTCGGGTTTCCTCCGGCGATGGCAAAGAATTCCAGGCAGCGCTCAAAAGCCAGGCCGGGATAAAACTTGCCGGCATCGGAGAAGGAAAAAGGCTTAAGAAATATCTGACCTGTCCTTCGGCCAAAAAGAGGCGCCTTCTGGGAGAGCACTTCATCCTCCATCATGCCGATGCTCGAGCCGCAAAGGATAAGAAACACTGGGATATTTTTTAGGTGCTCATCCCACCCGGCTTGAAAAATAGATGAAATTCCTTTATTGGCCTCGGCAAGATACGGAAACTCATCAAAGACAAGGACCATTTGGTCTTTGATATGATTCTTGGCATATTCGAAAAACCATTTCCACTCCTGAAAGCCCGCTCTCTTCAAAATATCATCCGAATAGAATTCGCCGAACGCCTCGCCGAGCAGCCTCAGGTTTTCTTTATCATTTATTCTCTGAGCCAAAAAATAAACGTGCGGCTTTCCTTTGATAAACTGTTTGATCAACTCTGTTTTGCCAATGCGCCTTTTTCCATAAATGACGACAAGCTGCGCTTCATTAGCCTGCCAGAATTTCTCTAGGGCGCCCATCTCCCGTTCTCTGTTGACGAATTTCATTATCACCCTTATTTGATATTAGTCTACTCTAGAGTAGACTACTAAAAAGTAGACTAATTGTCAATAACAATACGATCTGCTTTATGCTCCTGCCTAAATTCCAGGTATCAAATATGGAAAGCAGCCGTCCCGACCTAATTATCCCCGGCTTTTGGACTGAGATCGCCGGATGGCCTCTCTTGGACGAAATGATCGCACTTCTCGATTATTATCCGCAGGTCTATGTCGATACGGGAGCGATCGACTGGCTCGTCCCTCGCAAAGAGTTTCACGCTTATTTGCGGCGGCTCGTTGAGGCCGGCGACGGGAGACGGATCATGTTCGGCTCCAATAATATGGCTTGGCCGGAATCCATCCGCCTGGCTGTGGAAAGCATCGAATCCGCCGATTTCTTAACGCCAGAGCAAAAACGTGATATCTTCTATAACAATGCGGTAAGGTTTTTCCGACTGAAGTTAAAGACAAGAATTTCGTTTTCGGCGGCGCTGGCCGCGGCTGCACTTTCGCCTCGGTGATCTGGATGGATTACTCCTGCATTGTCCGCCCCGCCTTCGGTCATCAGAAGATGCAGATGGGCAAGAAGGTTGATGCGATCCCCTAAGTTCTGAATGAAAAACGTCAGAAGCGGCTTGCAATCAAGCATGAATAATTTTAAGATAATACTACAGTTTTGCGGGGACATTCGATGGAATCGCATAATATACGACGTGAATTAAAGGAGATATGAATCAAGAAAAGCGTGCTTTATGTTAAAAGTTAGATAGCCAATCGAAGGGGCCTGAGATAGAATATCTGTCGACCGCTATTCCAATTGTGCGCGAATGCGTCGCGGCGATTCTCCGCATCCGCATTTTGCGTCCTGCGGCAACCAAGAGGGGGAAGGTGGGGCCCGATAGCAGAGGCGGTGGCGCTGCTCGCTGCTCGTCCCAAGCGTTCGGCATAGAGAGATGAACGGAGTCTTTTAGTATTTGTAATATTTTAAGGAGATAAGAGGTTTATCGATGGCGTTTTCTCCTGTCCCTAAAGAGTCGAAAAACCAAATCAATAAGGCGGGGCAGATCCTTATTCAAGACAATCCGTCCCCCGAGGAACTCCAGTGGGCGAGAGATCTGGCTGATAGATGGCGCGCCTGCCATGCCTATCCAATCAATACCTTCCAGGCGAACTTAAGAGGCAAGCTCAAGAGATTCTCCCATGAACCAATGGCTGCCCAGCGTCTCAAACGCATGCCAACCATCATCGACAAGCTGAAAAGATATCATGCCATGAAACTAACAACCATGCAGGATATCGGAGGTCTTCGCGCAATCCTTAGTTCAGTAAAGGATGTTTACAGCCTCGCAGATGAATTCCGCAATAGCCGCCGGCTTGCACATGAAATGATTGAAGAAAAGGATTATATTCAAAACCCGAGAAGTGAAGACGGCTACAGAAGTCTCCACTTTGTCTACAGGTATAAGAACAAACAGGTCCCCAGCTATAACGGTTTAAGATTGGAGCTCCAAATACGTACGAAGCTACAGCACACATGGGCAACAGCTGTAGAAACAATGGGTACATTTCTCGGCCAAGCATTAAAGTCTCGGCAAGGTGACAAGGAATGGCTGGACTTCTTCGCTATAGTTTCATCGGCTTTTACGCATAATGAGAAGTGTGTTCCAGTTCCGCGCTTCAATCACCTATCGCAGGCGGATACATTTCAGGCAGTTGCTGATGCTGAGGCAGGTCTTCAAGCCTTAGACAAGATGAAGGGTTTCTCTGTTGCAGCAGACTCGATAGTGAAGAGCAAGGGTTCAGGGAAAAGCTGGTATTATCATCTGATTATTCTGAACTCTCTGAAGCAGACCGTTCAGATCAAACCCTATGATCGAGACAGCTTTAAGCAAGCAGTAAAGGACTACGGTAAAGTCGAGGCAGAGGCCGCACGTGGTAAGAAAATAGAGCCGGTTCTCGTGTCTGCCGGGCCTATTGACAAGCTACGCCGTGCCTATCCTAACTTCTTCCTAGACATCAACGATTTTGTCGCGATTGTAAGTCAGATAATTACTGCCGCTGCAAAAAGAAAACAATGAATTGCCGAATAAACGGGTGGAGCTCACTTTTGCCCGCTATGGGCAAAACGAAACTCATCCGGGGCGTTGGGCAAGAAAAGAAAATGACGCAATGAATAATGAAAGCCGAGAAATTAAAATGCTATTCGATGAATTGTGCGCACAAACAAAACGATCATTCCCCCTTCACGGTCAACTCCTTGATGCACCATCCAAGCCAGGTGTATATATCATCCGCAAGAATGAGACTGTTCTTCATGTAGGAAGGACCGTGCGCGGCAGATATGGAATCCGTCAGAGGCTTAAAAATCATCTTCATGGTTCATCTTCGTTTATAAATGATTACCTGAAAGGCAACGGAGCAATCCTTCGGGAAGAAGGATATAACTATCAGTTTCTTGAGTTAGAAGATCCGAGAAAACGAGCACTTCTTGAAGCCTATGCGGTCGGAACACTCTGCCCCCTGCACATTGGCCTAGGCGAGAAGATTTGAGTTGCCTAAGAAATCGGTTCAGCAGACGGCTAAGAGCCGCTTCTGGTCTAAGTTGTTACGTACTTAAAACTAAGATATGAAAAAACGAAGACGCATCATTTTAACTGTTTTAATACCGATATTGACTATCATATATGCAACGTTTGAATACATCGGCTTGGCTGACCGAATTTCGGGGAGAAAAATCGCTTTGGATGGTCTTTCTCGATTATCAAGTCCGAGAGGCTATCCCGAAATAATCATTTTTAATGATGAACGGGAATTCGGACCAATTTTAAAACTCATCATATCGAATACAGAAAATAAGGAAGTAAAAATACTTTATAGGAGTGGAAAAGTACCAACGGCGGTGGTCCGGCTGGGTGGTACGCTATCTCCCCCTGGCGCTTGGGATGAGAGATTGCCAAAAGTGGACGTCGATCCAAGATTTGTTCCTGAAACTTCGCCAGTACTGCTTTTTTACAATTATGGACGTGGAGGAATCCGCGATAATGTACCTGAAAATGAACGCATAGCTAAGGCAGCTTGCAGTCTCGGTGATATACGTCGGTGGATAGACAGCTTCCGCAATCGAGAACGATTCCTGTTATCTACGCTTCTAATTGGTTTACTTTCAATCGTTGTAGCTATCTTGGGATGGGCAGATATCAAAAAAAAGAACGCCTGACCGTCGGATCAATCTAACGTTTTGCCCTTCGGCAAATTGCGAACTACTGTACACTAGCCTCTTTTCTGGCTGGAAAACCATTCCTTCCTTGACATCTCTTGTTGGCCAGCGATATATTTTTGATGAGATCATAGCATGGAATCCTAACTCAAAGGGGAAGTCGAATTTGCACTGGAATAGGGAATTTCCCCAAGAAAGATGAGGTAGCAAATGATAGAACTGTCCGATAAAGAACAAGTTTTATATTTGGCTAATTCATTCTTCGTAGCGTATATCGATTCTTCACTCTCGCCAAAGGAACTTGCTGCGCTGGACGATATTCGAGCTAAGATCGGAGCGAAGAAGTCATCCCTCGCATTAGCTCGCAAAGCAGTTGAGGCGGGCACATATGCTGTTTCTAAATGCGGCAACTTTGTCGCACAAGTCAGCAATCTTGCCGATATGATGTATATTTGTTTTGTCGATGGAGAGCTTTCGGATAAGGAGCAAATTATCCTATCAAGCTTTTCCGAGGCAATAGGGCTAAGCGCAGCACAATTTGATTTGATGCTCAAAGAAGCTGCGGCTCGTGCTTCTAAGGAGTTATTCAAAGTATCTTGTCCAAAATGTTTAACCGAGGCTGATTCCAAATCTAAGTTCTGCCCGAACTGTGGCACAGAGCTATCTAAAGCCCCTGAGGAAGCCGTTCAAACTAATTTTGAGATTCCGAAGGTTGGACACGTCATTGAGTTCTCCGAATCAACTGCATCTGGATTCACAAAAGCTCTTGAACTGGCGAAGCAAGCCCCTAAATTCGAAAGCTGTATTCGTGCGAAAAAGACGTGGTATCTTACTTCTTGGCCTGAACAAGCTTTTATCGATGTAACTCATCTTGCTGATGCTCTAGGTGGCATTCGTAATCGCAGATACTATAACAATGGTACCGAGGTAGATTGGAACGAAACTTTCGCTTTCGTCTGGTGTGTTGAAAAACGTAACGCGGCCTATCGTCCAATCGAGTACTGCTTTGGCAAAGATGATAACCGAATCAATCCTTGGGGCTGTCGACAAATCGAGCTCGATTGGACTGAATGGGCTCGATGGTTTTCCTATGGTCAATTTATAAAGAGCGGCGTGTTCAAGAACAAATACACTTGGGTATTTGACAAGGAGCGGATTAGACATGAAGTAATGACCAATTTGCATCGCTATCGTCATTGTCCACATATTCGCCCCGTTTTTATTGAAGCAGTATTGAAAGCCTTGCCCGATGAAGTTGAGATTTCACCGGGATGCGGTTGGAAGTATAACAGTATCTACGAGGAAGTTCCGGGCTGCATCAAAGTTATCGAGATCGAAAAATCTGGCGGCTACGAATTTAAGAGAGAGTATTTTTAAGATGGTATCCGGCCACTCGGACTTTCATCTTTGCAGCAAGTTCTTTCAAAAGCATTTACAGAAGCTAAAGTGAATGATATCTCCGTAGACCTAATAGCTAAATGAGACGTAAAAATCAATTATGACGATGACTTTAGTCTCAAACTACGTGCCTATTTGAATATAAAAATTTCGTTTTCGGCAAGGCTGGCCGCGGATGCAAGTTCGTCTCAACAAATCAACTTTAGACGGGCAGGTTTGGCCCTAATCAGTCTTCAAGCAAATTCGTCGCGCGCGGTGGGCGAAGCTTATTCAGCGGAAAAAGAAGAGTCTTGATCTCGCAAGGACGAAGTTCGAAGTGAATCGGGGATTTGTAGAAAGGAAAGGTCATAGTCCCCTGTGTCGGCTTTCCGTGAAGCTCGACCAAACGAAGCACTATGGCGCCGCCGCTCTCGGACATTTTTAGGACGGTGGCCGCGACATTCGAAGCAGAGGTCGAGAGAAATTCCCTCTGCCCCTCCATCTCACCCTTGTGCCTGTCCGTCAGGACGGCCACCGGCGGCATCCCGAAGGCCTCCGCCTCTCTGGCAATCCCGGCGTCTCTCCAATCCCCCTGATGGGGGAAGAGGGCATAGGAGAATTCGTGTGTGCCCGTATCCATCAAGCGGTAGCCTTCGCTTTCGGTCAGGGTTTCCGGGTCGTGTTGGGACCAGGCCGCGCTGTGGAGAATCGTCAGCCGGATTTCGCCGTCTTTGACGCTGTCGCCGCACTTGCTGTCGTTGAGGAGGGCGATTCCGAAATTTCCCCTGTCGTCCGAGCCGCTGATGTCCACCCACGTCTGGCCGGGTTCTTCCATGCCGTTCATCGGCCGCTTGATGAATCCGTATGGAATGGAATAGGTGAGAGTCCCATTTTTCAGGACCGATGGAAAAGCCAGCTTCAACACCTTATAGTATTCCTGCCAATCGACAAGAAATCGGCAGCAAAGCTCCGGCCTGTCTTTATAAAGGGTGAAATCTTGAACGATCATGCTTTTTCCAAAGTTCGATCGAGCCTGGAGGCGGCTGCGCTCGGGCCCGTTTTCGATCCGGGTCCATTTTGCCTGGCCGAAGCGCCCGACATCCTTATCGTAGGAGACGATTTTGTGTCCCCAGGTGTCGCCCGTATCTTCGAGGACGATTGGGACCGCCGCAGGTGCGCTCAAGAATTCCCGACCCGACGTTTTGTCAAAATACGAGCGGATGGCGCCTGAAGCAGGGTCAAATGCGATTCGCACGAGCCCGTTTTCCATGCTGAAGTTCTCGCTTCCCAGAGTTTCGGGCACTCTAGATGCTTGAGCAGCATGGGCCTTTCCAAAATCCAAGTAATAAAGTTTATAGCCGAGCGAAGGAAATTCGTCTTGAAAGACAAAGCGAATGCGGCTCCCGACTTTAACGCCGGCCGTCCGGATCTCTTGATAAGGAATTTGTTTTCCGTCGAAGGTCAATAATGACGGATGGCCTTCGCCCAGGCGTTCCATTTCAACCTCGATGGGCTTCTTCACTTTCCAGGAATTCGGGTTGAAGACAAGGAAGGGAGCGCAATCCGGTCCGGCGCCGACCATGGTGTTGATTTTGAGGGCGAAGTCCAGCAGGGATTTCGTCGTAATCTCTTTTGCTTCGGACAGGGCAAAACCGTAGTCGTTTTGAGCTTCTACGTAGGCCTGTTCGATGGCGGAGCCGGCGAGAATATCGTGAAACTGGTTGAAAAGGATTTTCTCCCAGGATGCTTTGAGGCGCTCGGCTGGATAACGGGAGTCGCTAAAAATGGCATCGAGGGCGGCGATTTTTTCGGCTGTCAGCAGCGCCCATTCGCTTTTCCGGTTCCAGGATTTGACCTGAGCGGCCGCCGAATAGCAGCCGCGGGCGTGATGCTGTAACTCATCGGAGACTACGGGAAAGGATTTCTGGTCGGGTACAATGGCGGCTAAATATTTATCTAGAGTCGAGAACCGGATCCCGGAATGTTTGGATTTTTGAAGCTCTTTGATTTTTTCGATGGCGGCCACGGTCGGCCCGCCGCCGTGATTTCCTACTCCATAAAAAACGGCGAAGGCGCTTTGATTCGGCAGGGTGGGGGCGAAATGCCGGCGGGTGGATTCGATCTGCTCTTCGAGGCTGTCCTCCGTCCCGTTGTATGAACCCAGGATTTGGGCGGTTAGGAGTTCGGTTTCGTCCGGGCCTTTCCAAATGAAAAGCGGAGCGGGAAGCTCCGGCTTTTCCGAAGGCGACGGCCGCATGAAGAAATAAATTTTCAGCCCCTGGCCGGCCAGAATCTGGGGCAAAGTCCAGGGTTAGCTGGCATGCCCAGCCGGGACCCGTCTCTTATTTCTTCGGGTAAGCCGGCGTCGGCGGGAACTTGAACGGGTTTTTCTTGATGTTCTCCAGGATCACTTGGATAGCTTTCTCTAACTGGGCGTCTCGGCCGGCCATGACCGAAGCTGGGTCATTATCGATCAAGATGTCCGGGTCTGCGCCGTGGTTTTCGACGATCCATTTACCATCGCGTCCGTAGAAGGCGTTGTTCGACTGTTCGACAGAGCCGTTGTCGATGGTTATCTGCCGGTTCAAGATGCCGACCAATCCGCCCCAGGAGGGAACGCCGACGACCGTCCCGAGCTTGCGGGCCTTGAAGTCTTCAACGAACGCTTCTCCGTCGGAGCCGTTGTTCTCGTTGGAGACGACGACATACTGGCCTTTTCCAACTGAAGGAGGATAGCTGAAGGGCACCATATTACGGAGGACGTTGAAGGCCGTTATCTGCCTCTCGAGCTTATCGATCAGGAAATATTCCGTCCAGCCGCCGGAGTTGCGGCGGACGTCGATGATGATCCCGTCCTTATAGCGGAAAGCCCTCCAGAACTTGTCGAACTCGCCGATCCCGCCCGACCCCATGGCGTTGATATGCATGTAGCCGACCTTCCCGTTCGTAGCCTTGTCGACCTTCTTGATGTTGTCGGTCAGCCACCGGAAATATCTCAAGCTCGAGTCGCTGCGGATGGGTTCGACCTCGTAGGTTTTGGCGCCCGCCGCTGTCGGCTGGCTGTTGACCGTCACTTTGACCTTTTTTCCCGGCGTCACCTGGAGCAGCTTGAAATAATCGTCGCCCGCCTTCACTTCCGTGCCGTTGATGGCGATCAGGTAATAGCCTTCCTTGATATCCATGTCCGGCCTGACCAGCGGGCTCGTCAGGTTGAGGTTCACTTCGGTCGGACCGTAGATCTTTTCCAGCCTGTAAAATCCCGATTTCGAATCAGGCACGAGGTCTGCGCCGAGCAGACCCGTGAAGACCATCGAAGGCGGCGTCGCCGCCGGACCATAATCGCCGCCGCCGATATAGGTGTGGGACACGCACAGCTCCCCGACCATCTGTGACATCATCCAATTCAACTCATCCCGGGAGGAGAGATAGGGGATATAGGCGCGGTATTTTTCGCCCATGGCCTTCCAGTCCCTCCCGTGCATATTGGCATCGTAAAAGAAATCTCTGTACCAGCGCCAGGCGTCGCTGAAGATCTGGTTCCATTCTTTCTGCAGATCCACAAGATACGTCATGCCCGACACATTGAGCCTGTCGCCGCTCGCTTTGGATTGGTAGGCCTTGTCCACAGTTGTCGTCAGGAGATCGCCTTCCCTCTGGATGATGAGCTGTTCGCCGTTTGCGGACACATCGAAATCGCGTATCCTGTCGGTCAGGACGGCCGCTTTCTTATCGGCCATATCGAAAATGTGCAGCCTCCACTTCGTGGCGCCGCGGGGCTTGAAGATCTCCTCGTATTCATCTTCCGTGAACTGCTCCACCGAACACCAGACCGCCTTGCCCTTTCCCGCCTTGAGATAAAAATAGTTGCCGGCAGATACGGGAAGGGGATACGTCCGCTTCTGGATGCCTTCGATGTCGATGCGGAACGGCTCGGGCTCGCCTTTCTTCTCGACTTTCTCAGCGGGAGCGGCATCGATAAAGGGAGGCTTTTCGCCGTCGCGGAGCTGGACGACCATGACCTGCTGCGGCGTGGTGATGACATGGTTGTCTTCGTAAAAATCCATGATGATGTTGAAATTACGGCTCGACAGGTAATACAGATACTTGCCGTTGGCGTCGAAACAGGGATTGAGGTTGTCGTAAAAATCATCGGTCACGGCATACCACTTGCCCTGTTCCAGGTTATACAGGAAGATCTGGTTGTTGCGGTTGGACTGGACGAAGCTGTAGCAAATCCATTTGCCGTCCGGGGACCAGTTGTAATCGCTGATCTCCCAGTAGAACTCGTCGTTCTTCATCTGGTTGGATTCATCGATCTTCGTCAATTTTTTCGTGGCGATATCCACATAAAAGATAGCGAAATCCTTGTTGCCGAACAGAATTTTCTTTCCGTCGGGTGACCAGAGCAGATGATAGACGAGTCGGTCGAGGCTCGTGGTCAGCGGCGTCCACTCGCCGCCCTCGACTTTCTGGGTGTAAAGCTGATAATCGCCGGTTTTTTCCGAAAAGAAGGCGATGGTTTTTCCGTCGGGGGAGAGGGCCGGGTACATTTCGCGTGTGCCGGGAGTGTTGGAAAGATTGTTGGCCGGTTCCTTGCCCGTCGGTACCGTGAACACATCGCCCCGCGCTTCGAGAACCGCCATTTTTCCGTCATTCGAGATGTTGAAGGAATGGATATAATCCCTAGGATTGATGACCTTGTTGCGAAGGGCCCAGCGGTCGGATGGGACCATAACTTGGATCTTCTTGGACTGGTTTGTCTTGACGTCGAGAACGTGGATGTATCCGTTCTGGACATAGACGATATTCTGTCTGTCGGTGGACGGCATCATGACGTCAAAATCGCCGTTTTGCGTGATCGGCTTGACTTCCTTGGTGGCCAGGTTCTGGGTGTAAAAATTGGCGATCCCGTTGGTCCGGTCCGAGACAAAATACATCGAATCGCCGATCCACATCGGGTAGCTGTTCTTTCCGACATAATCCGAGACCGGAATGAATTTCTTCGTCTCGAATTCGTACATCCAGATATCCATGTACTGCCCGCCTTTATAGCGCTTCCAGTAATATTCTTCGTTGCCGCGCCGGCTGTAGAGGATCTTCTTTCCGTCTGGAGAAAAGCTGCAGAGGACGCCGCGGTCGAGAGGAAACCGTTCGGGCGCCGAGCCGTTCTTCCGCACGAAATAAAGGTTGGGGTCGCGGCCGACGACGTTTTCGAACATGGAGCGATAGACGATTTTTTCTCCGTCCGGCGTCCAGCCGAGAACCTGGGCCATGCCGGGATTATGGGTCAGCCTTTTGGGCTCGCCGCCCTCGGCCGGCATGAGATAGACGGCCGAGGCGCCGTCATAGCTGGCCGTGAAGGCGATCCATTTGCCGTCCGGAGAGAATTTCGCGTAGGATTCCACGCCGGGAAAAGTCGTGATCCGGCCGGCGGTCCCTCCCTGGGCGCCGACGAGCCACAAGTCGCCTTCGTAAGTGAAAACGATCTTGTCCTTGGAGATGCTGGGATAGCGCATGAAGCGGCTTTCTTCGACAGCCAAAGCGAATGAGGCCAGGAAAACGAACATGGCCAAGCAGGTGAAAATTTTCTTCGCGTTCATAGATCTATCTCCTGATGATCAAAATCCCAATTCTTTGATGATGTGCGTGGCGCCCGAGAATTTCTCGGTCACGAACAAAACCCAGCGGATGTCAACCGAGATCGAGCGTTGCAGCTCGGGAATGATGTAATAATCGCCGATGACACTCTCATAGGTCATATCGAAGATGATCCCGACCTGCTCGCCCTTGGCGTTCAGCGTGGCCGAGCCCGAGTTGCCGCCCGTGACGTTGGTCGTGTTGAGGAAACAGGTGGGAACCTCTTTGAGCCGCGGGTCTACGTAGCGGCCGAAATCCTTCGCGGCATACAGCTTCTTGATCTTGTCGGGAACGATGAAGGGGAACGTTCCGGTCTCTTTTTCGAGGACGCCCTTGAGGGTTGTCTGGGGCTCGTAATAGACGGCGTCCTTGGGGGTATAGCCCCGGACCGGGCCGTATGTGAAGCGGATTGTGCCGTTGGCATCGGGCGCGAGTGTTCCTCCCTTCTGGGAGAGGACCGCCTCTTCATAGGCCTTCTTGAGGTCTGCGCGCTCCTGCCCCATGGCCTTGCTCTCTTCGCGGATAACCTTCAGATCTTTTTCAAGCTCTGCAGCCAATTGGATCAGTGGATCGCCAAGCTTGGCCAAGACGTCCGGTTTTTGAGACAAGAGCTCAAGCCGCTTTTCGGGCTTGGCCAGGACCGTTTTCGCATAGAGCCCGTCTACATAATCGTCGATCGCTTTCTCCGATTTCTTTTGGACCAGTTCGCGTAAGGCCGCCGGGACCTGGCCTTCCGGCAAAGCCAGGAGTTTTTTTAGCGTGTATTTGAAATAAGCGCGGTCGGTGCCGATCTCGTAGCCCCGCTCGGCGAGCTGGATGTTCATTTTAATGTACGGCAGGTTCCGGTCCTGGTACTGGGGTTCCCGGTCTTTGTCCGGCTTCTGACGCTCCTGGACGGTCCGGTAGATTGAATACGCTTGAGAGAGCAGGGTCGAGCCGCCCAGGATGGTATTGAGCTGCTGGCTCTTCGCGGAAAACGCCTCGTTTTTCTTGATGAACTGGGCGAGGTCGTCCACGACCCGTCCGTATTTGTTCTTGCGGGCAGGGTCCTCGTTGACCCAATCCAAAAAGGCCTTTTCCTGGGCCTTCTTTTTCTCGATCAGGCCGTACTTCTCCATGCCCTCGAGCTTGCCCTGGAAATTCTTCATCCCGTTGTACATGCCTTTGAGTCGGCCGGCGTAGCGGATCTCCACTTCCTTGTTGTTTTTGCCCGCATTCTCGAAGAAGGCGATCGTGTCCTGGATATCCTTGATCCTCTTGGCCATGGCCGTCATGTCCGCCTGCAGCTCGGCCAGGGTGTAGTTTCGATAGGTCACGCCGGGATAGCCCATGACGAAGGTGAAATCCTCGGGCTTGACGCCGTCCAACGAAATCTTCATCACGGATTTCGGCCGATAGGGAATGTTTGCGGCGTTATAATCGACGCCTAAGCCGTCCGCGGACACATAGGCCCTCAAGAATGAAAAATCGCACGTGTGGCGCGGCCACATCCAGTTGTCCACCTCGCCGCCGAAATTGCCGAGGTCTTGAGGAGGCGCCAGGACCAAGCGAACGTCTTTGATCCTTTTGAAATTGTAGAGATAATACTGGTTGCCGCTGTACATGGACGCGATCGTGCAGCGGAGGTCTTTCCCGGCTTTCTCGGCCTGGGCGATGAGCTCTTTGGTGATCTTCTCGAGGACATCATACTTCTGCCGGGGCGTCATGCCCGGTTTCAAGACGGCCAGGACCTTGGGCGTGATTTCCTCGTATCCAAGCAGGACGTCGGCCGTATAGCCCTGGGCGGGGATTTCCTGGTCGCGGGTCATGGCCAGGAAACCGTTCTGGATATAGTCTTTTTCTTTGCTCGAAGCCCTCTGGATGGCGCCGAAGGCCACGTGGTGGTTGGTCAGGATAAGGCCGTCGGCGCTGACGAACTCACCGGTGCCGCCGCCCAGGTTGACCACGGCGCTCATGAGGCCCGTGCCGTCTTTTTTATAAAGGTCGTCGGGATTCATGAGTAGGCCGAGGGCTTTGAGATTCAGGCCTTTCATCTGGTGGGGCATCCACATGCCCTCGTCGGCAAAAGCCAGAAAGGCCAGGCCGATGCTTAAAAATAGGATACAGAGTCTACGAAGAGATGATTTCATCGATTCCTCCTGAAAGAGAAGTGAAAATCACTCATTTTTTGAGTACCGGTAGAAAATGAACAGAGCTATAATATTAACTCATACTTCCCGAGAATGTGAAGCCCTTTGGAAAGAGGATGGTGATTTTTCGTGAATTGCTATAGAAGGCTCGGGCGAATAATCTGCAGAAATTTATTTGATGCGGTAAAACCACATCAAGGGGAGCCAGAGCTGGTGACCGTAGGGAAGCTTCTTATGATTGACCAGGACTTCCGTCGTTTCCCACTCATGGACAAGGTTGAAGAGCTCGAACAGGTCTTCCACGTCCTCGGGAGTATAGACGGCTGAATGGCGGATCCATTCGCCGCTTCCTTCTTCTTGATATGTTGGGTTCCGCTTGGCGAGAGCCACAGCTTTCTTGTAAGCAGGGGACATCTTGTAACCGAAGATCACGGTGATACGGAAGGATTTAGCGGTCGTGCTGGGGGAGAGGATGTCCTCCAGCTTCTCTTTCATGGCCAGGTCGTCGGTCATCGGTTCCTAGTTTACCATTTTCGTTTCGGTGATTCAAACCGGAACGCCTATCCTGTCCAAGGGAAATTATATCGGACTCGATTCGGTCAGGCTCCGCGAGCGCTGGAACAAAAAGCGGAAGCTGCTTTTGTGAACGGGATTATCGATATTCTTGGGCGATTTTTTGCATAAAATCGACCACCCGCTTTTCGAGTTCGTTGGTGTGCTGGAAGGTCAGCTTGCCTGAGAATTCTTTGTATTCGGCGAAGGTCACGCCGAATTTTTCGTAGAGAACTTCGATCTCCTTCTGGGCCTGGTCCGGGTCATCCTTGTATTTTTCGTAGATGAGCGCAGAACGGGCTTTGATTTCTACGTAGACATCGTCATTCATCTTGGGCGCGGGCGGCTTAGCCGCTGTTTCCGGGGTCTCTTCGGCCGGCTCTTCCGTTTCTTCGGCGGCCTCTTCGCCGGTGCCGGGTTGCTTTGAGCATCCCGTCAGCCCGAGCAAAACCAGCGGGACGACCAAGATCAGGACAAGAATCCAATATTTTTTCATGGTCAATCCTCGATAAGTAAGATATTCAATCAATAACCGGCCCGGCATTTTTTGTCAAGCCGCAGTTTACTTCAGCGGCACTTTTGAGTATAAGAGAAAAGATGATTCTTTTACCGGGAGGGCTTCATGAACAATAAAATAAAAAGCCCAAGCCGCAGGGAGTTTCTCAAGGCGGGGGCCATGGCTGGGATCGGAACGGCTTTGGCCGGGCTGAACCTTTCCTCGACCGCGGAGGCGGGGGGCAGCGGCGAAGCGCGGTCGCAATTCAAGGTCGCGCCGATTGACCCGGTCCGCGTGGGATTTGTCGGCGTGGGCGGCATGGGGTCGGCCCATGTCCAGAATTTTCTGAACATCGACGGCGTCCAAATCAAGGCCATATGCGATATCGTCGAGGCGAAGGTGGAACGCGCCCAGAAATGGGTCGTGGACGCCGGCCAGCCGAAGCCCAATGGCTATTCCCGGGGACCGCGGGATTTCGAGAGGATGTGCGCCGAGGAGGACCTTGACCTCGTCTTCACGGCCACACCCTGGGAGTGGCATGTGCCCGTCTGTGTCGCAGCCATGAAGAACGGAAAGCACGCGGCCACCGAAGTCCCGGCCGCGATCACGCTTGATGAATGCTGGGTGCTGGTGGAGACGGCCGAAAAAAAGAACAAACACTGTGTCATGCAGGAGAACTGCTGCTATGACCGGATCGAGCTTATGACCCTGAACCTGGTCCGCCTGGGAGTGCTGGGAGAGGTCCTCCATGCCGAAGCCGGGTATTTGCATGACCTTCGAGATGTCAAGTTCAGCAGTCAAGGAGAAGGGCTTTGGCGGAGGGCGCACGCCATTAAGCGCAACGGCAACCTTTACCCGACTCACGGGCTGGGTCCGGTGGCCCAGTGCATGAACATCAACCGCGGCGACCAGTTCGATTACCTTGTCTCCCTGAGCAGCCCATCGAGGGGTTTGCATGAGTATGCCGTCGAAAAGTTCGGGCAGGATTCTCCCCAGGCGAAGGAGCGGTATGCCCTCGGCGATGTGAACACAAGCCTCATCCAGACGAAAAACGGCCGGACCATCATTCTCATCCATGATACGAACCTGCCGCGGCCTTATACCCGGATCAATCTTGTCCAGGGCACAAAAGGGATCGCCCACAAGTGGCCGGACAGGATTTATATCGAGGGCCGGGCCGCAAAGCCCCACCAGTGGGATGACTTCGAGAAATTCGCCGCCGAGTTCGAGCATCCGCTGTGGCAAGCCCTGGCCCAGAAGGGCGAGGGGAGAGGGCACGGCGGGATGGATTTTATCGAAGATTATCGACTGGTTTGGAGCCTGCGCAAGGGTGAGCCGACGGACCAGGATGTCTACGATGCAGCTGCCTGGAGCGTAATCGTCGAGTTGAGCTGCACCTCGGTGGCTAAAAGGGGCAAGCCGGTCAGTTTTCCCGATTTTACGCGTGGAAAATGGAGAACCAACCCGCCACTGGGGATCATCACGGCCTAGAGAATCAGCATGCAGTCGCCGTAGGAGAAGAAGCGGTACCGTGCAAGGACGGCTTCTCTATAAGCTTGGAGAATTAGGTCTCGGCCGGCAAAAGCGGAAACCAGCATGAGCAGCGTCGATTTGGGCAGGTGGAAGTTTGTCAGGAGTTTATCGACGACCTGAAACTCAAAGCCCGGATATATAAAGAGAGAAGTGCTGTTCGTTCCGGGCCGGATCCCGCCGATATTTTGCGATATCCTCACCTTGCCGCCGGGCTTTAGGGCAGGAGAGGATGAGCGGTCTTTTTGCCTCTCCGAATCGCGATCAGAACCCAACAAAAATGCGCTTTCCAGAGTCCTGACCACGGTTGTACCCACTGCAACGACGGGCCGCGATTCCATTTTGGCTTGATTGACGGCTTTTGCCGCACACTCGCTAATGCTATATGTCTCCTCGAGCATTTTATGCTCTTCGATGCGCTCAACGCGCATCGGCTGAAACGTGGCCAGGCCTACCTGAAGCGCAATCTGCTCAATCTCGACGCCCTTGTTCCGGATCAGGTCCAGGATTTGAGGTGTAAAGTGCAGTCCGGCCGTCGGCGCGGCGATGGCGCCCTCTTTTTCTGCGAAAACAGTCTGGTATCGCTCGAGGTCTCCTGGCCTTAGGTCCATGTTCGCTTTTTTCCGCTTGATATATGGCGGGAGCGGAGCATACCCGGCTTCCCGCAGGCGGTCCAGGACATCGACGGCGGAGAATTTTAAAACACGCCTTCCCTCCTCGCCTACTTCGATGACTGTTCCCTCGAAGTTGGCGGCGAACTTAATCCGGTCCCCGGCCTTGATTTTTTTTGCCGGCCGGCAGAGGACTTCCCAAAAGCCCTTTTGCCTTTGCTTGAGAAAAAGGAATTCGACCTCTTTTCCGTCCTTCATCCCCCACACCTTGGCGGGGATGACCTTGGTGTTGTTGAGGATAAGCACGTCCCCTTTCTGGAGGTAGCCGGGCAAATCGCTAAAATTGGAGTTGATGATTCGCCCTTCTTTGCGCAGGACGACCATCATCCGTGAGGCATCCCTTCGCGGGAGAGGGTGCTGGGCGATCAGCTCTGTCGGAAGGTCGTAGTCAAATTCGGAAATGTGCATTATCGAGTCTTTCCATGTTGAAGCGTTCGGAATTCGGGGACACGTACCGAATTAAGAAATTCCGGTACATGTCCCCAAATTCTTCGCACGAAGGATTGCGATCTCCTCGGTCAATCTTTGAACAGCTTCTTTTGATGAGGAGGATGGCCGGGCTGGGGATGGGCGAAGCCCAAATGCTCGTAGGCTCTCGCCGTCAATTTTCGTCCGCGGATCGTCCGCTCCAGGAAGCCGATGCGCATCAGGAACGGCTCATAAATGGACTCTATGGTGTCCTTCTCCTCGTCGATGGCCGCGGCGATGGTATTGATCCCGACCGGCCCGCCGCCGTAGTTTTCGATGATGGTCATGAGGATCTTGCGGTCGACGTCGTCCAGACCCAAGGAGTCGACTTCCATCATGTTCAGAGCGTCCTGGGCCTCTTTGGCCGTTATAATGCCTTTCCCTTTCACGTCGACAAAATCCCGGACCCGTCTCAATAGCCTGTTGGCGACGCGCGGCGTCCCTCGAGACCGGAGGGCGATCTGCTCGGCGCCCGGTTCGTCGACCTTGACTTTGAGGATGGAGGCAGACCTCAGGATCACTTTTTTCAAGTCCTCGTCCTTGTAGTAATCCAGGCGGTGGATGATGCCGAACCGTCCCCGAAGCGGCGCCGTGATTCGCCCGGCCCGCGTCGTCGCGCCGATCAGGGTGAATTTTCGCAGCTTCAGCTTGTGGCTCCGGGCGCTCGGTCCCTGCCCGATGACAATGTCGAGGCTGAAATCCTCCATGGCCGAGTAGAGAATTTCCTCCACCGAAGGATGGAGCCTGTGGATCTCGTCGATGAAGAGGATTTCTTTCGATTGAAGGTTGGATAGAATGGCCGAGAGATCGCCCGTCCTCTCGATGACGGGCCCGGCGGTCGGCTTGATCCCGACGCCCAGCTCCTTGGCGATCAGGTAGGCGAGGCTGGTCTTGCCCAGGCCCGGAGGCCCGTAGAGGAGGACATGGTCGAGGTGCTCGTCCCGTTTTTTGGCCGCTTGGATAAAGACCTTGAGGTTGGCTTTGATCTTTTCCTGGCCGACGAACTCGTCGAAGTTTCTCGGCCGCAGGCTGTCTTCAAAGAGAAGGTCTTCTTTTGTTCTAACAGGCGTCAGGACGGCAGGCATCGCGCGCTCCATTTCATCTTCTCTATTTAGGCATGATTGTAATGGACTTGACCGTCAAAGTCTATAATCTTGCTTTGTTCCCTTTTAAGAAAAAGGATTTGGAGTTGTCCTAGACCTTCGCCATTCTCTTTAAGCATTCCCGGAGCAGCTTCTCGAACTCGGCCTCGGTTCCCAGCGCCTGGATCGTCTCGTCCACGATCCGCTCGACCTCTTTCCTCCGGAAGCCGAGGTTCAGCAGGGAGGAGACCAAGTCTTCTTTTTCCTTCGATCCCCGGACCGCCAAGAGCTTTTCTTTCTTCTCGATCTTGTCCTGGAGCTCCATGGTGATGCGCAGGGCGGTTTTTTTCCCGATGCCGGGAACGAGGGCGATCCTGGCCACATCGCTCCTCTTGACGGCATCGACGAAATCCGGCGCCTCGATCCCGCTCAGCACGTTCATGGCCAACTTGGGCCCGATCCCGGAGATGGCGATGAGCTTCAAGAACAGCTCGCGCTCATCCTTGGTTATGAATCCGTAGAGAGAGAGCGCATTGTCCGTGAGATGGGTATAAATAAACAGCTCGACCGGGTCGCCGATCTCTCCCAGCTTGAAATACGTCGAAAGCGGGATGGCCGCGCAGTAGCCGACGCCGCCGATGTCCACAACGACCTGACTGGGCGTCTTCTGAATGATGGTCCCTTTGAGATAGGCAATCATTTCGTGAGCATTTTAAAACAAAAAAGGCAGGAAATCAAAAATATGCTTCAGATCTTCGATTCTTCGATGTTTTTTTGATAGAGCCGCGTGTTCAGATGGCAGAAGCCGCAGGCCAGTGCGTCCGAGGCATCCTCTTCCAAGTCCGCCTCATCCAAGCGCAAGAGCGCCTTGACCATGACCTTGACCTGGTTCTTATCGGCTTGGCCGTATCCGGTCACGGCCTTCTTGATCTCCAGCGGCGAATACTCAAAAAGGGCGACTCCCCGGCCGGCGATGGCCACCAAAACCGCCCCTCGCACCTGGCCCAAGGTGATCGCCGTCTTGATGTTCTGGGCATAGAACGGGTTTTCGATGGCGACCTCTTCAGGATGGTGGCGATCGATGAGCCTCTCGACAGCCAGCTTGATCGTGTTGAGCTTTTCGTGGAATAGCAGGCGCCGCTGCGGCTTGATCGTGCCGTATTCGAGAACCCTGTATAAATCGTTGGAAAATTCGATGATGCCGAACCCCGTGGATTGGCTGCTGGGGTCAAGCCCGAGTACCCGCATCGATACCGGCTTTAGTCGGCCCCATACTTGGCAATTTCCTCTTCGTCGATGTCGAAGTTGGCCGAGACGCTTTGGACGTCGTCGTGGTCTTCGAGCTCCTCGACGAGCTTCAGGGTTTGTTGGGCCTGCTTGCCCTCGAGGTGGACGTAGTCCTGCGGAATGTAGCCGACGTTGGAGGCGGCGATCTCGATTTTGGCCGCATTCACGGCTTCGAGGACGGTCTCATATTTTTCCGGGGACATGGTAATTTCCCAGTTGCTCCCGTCTTCCCGGATGTCCTCGGCGCCGGCGTTGAGGGCGATATCCATGAGCTGTTCCTCCGTGGCCTTGGCCTGTTCGATATCGATGTAGCCCTGCCGTTTGAAGCGGTAGGAGACGCACCCGGATTCGCCGATCCGTCCGCCGTTCTTGGCGAAGATGTGCCGGATCTCGGAGACCGTCCGATTCTTATTGTCGGAAAGGGCTGTGACGAAAAGGGCGACGCCGCCCGGCCCATAGCCTTCGTAGATGATTTCTTCGTAGGTCGAGCCTTCGAGCTGGCCCATGCCCTTCATGATGGCCCGTTTGATATTATCGGCCGGCATGTTGACCGCCCGGGCGTCCTGAACGGCCTTCCTCAGGCGGGGATTGATATCGGCGTCGCCGCCGCCGGCGCGCGCGGCCACGGCGATCTCACGGATGATCTTGGTGAAAATCTTGCCGCGCTTGGAGTCCGCCGCGGCCTTTTTATGCTTAATAGAATGCCATTTGGAATGACCGGACATGGTGTTCTCCTTCGGAAAAGAATCGAAAAGATTTTAACACAAAACCCATCTTCAGGCAATCGCTGGGAGGCCCTATCCCAAGTCCTCTAAGAGCTCTTTTGCCCTTGCTTCGTCTCGCTTAGCCACCTGGATTTGAACGGAGCAGCCGGATAAATAATATTCTATCCCCCCCGGGCCAGGCGTTCAAGCAGATTCATCTTTTCTTCGTGATTCTCGGGAAGCGCAGAAAAAACTGCGGCTTTGCCGTCCTTTAATCCGACCGTTTGAGTCGCAAGGTCGAAGAATTGCTCGATGGCATGAGAGACGACGGCGACTGTCGCCCCGGCCCGGACTCGGGCTTGAACCCAGCCCAAAATTTCTCCCTGGATCTGTCTATCCATGGCTTCCAACGGCTCGTCTAGGAGGATATGCTTGGGGCTTCCGATAAACGCTGCGGCGAATGTCGCCCGGCGCCTCTGCCCCAAAGAGAGCTCGCGTACCGAGCGATTGGCGACGGCCGCCAAGCCAAAAACCTCCAGCGCTTGATTTGCAGCTTCCAGCGATTCATGTCTCAAGCGGCAGACCAACCTGAGGATTTCCTGGATCGTCGCATAAGGCGTTAGGTCCGGCTGTTCAGGTAGAAAAGCCAGGCTGCGCCGGGCCGCGATCTCTTCCCTCCATATCTCATGGCCGTCGATAAAAATCCCACCGGAATCCGGATGTTCCACTCCGGCGGCCATTTTGAGGAGCGTGCTTTTCCCGCATCCGTTCAGGCCGAGGATCATGGTCAGGCCGGGGCCGAGCTCGAGGTTGAGGTCCTTGAATATCGGTTCGCCCTTTTGATAGGAAAACGAGACATTCTGAAACCAGATCATCACGGACTCCATGACAGAGAGTCGCCCGCAGCCAGATGGTGGATCTCGAGCCACAGGCTGACTCTTTGGTTTTGTTCCTTCCGGACGGCATCCAGGAATGCCGGCGGCGTGCAGGCAAGAAAAAGAATCGCCGTCCACGACCACAGGCTCAGGAAGAGCGCAGCGACAAAGCCTTCGAGCAGCAATGTCCCTGCCGCCCCCGAGCGAAGTTCACGCGCCTGCCGGATGAGGCCCGAGGTCCGCGCCGCGGCGACGGGGATAAAAGCGGCCACGGGAACAACGGATGGCTTGTGAATCACAAAAAAGGGGATAAGAAGAATGAATGCATGGGTTGCCAAGAATAATGAATCGGAAAGAATCTTCTGGGAAGAAGACAAGGGCAGGGACCGGAGCCACGGCCAGGGCGGCCTCTTGACGGCGAGGATATTGGCCAGGATCGCCAAAAAGACCGCCAGACACAGCGTTCCCCCGAACCGGACGGCGGCCGAAATCAGGCGGGGGTTCAAGCTGTTATTCCGGAGAAAAAGGCCGCTTGCCAGCAAAACGAGAATAGAAAAAAAATAGGGCAGCGCTATCTTCAGCCGGACGGCCCGCCAACTCAGAATCGTCATGAGGCTGAATCCTTTCAAAAGGCCGCGATAACGGCGCGATTTTCGAACCGGCATTATCGGCCCCGAGAGCTGATCGGCAACAAGAACGAGTCCGATTCCGAGGCCAACAAAAACGGCGGTCCCGGATGCGCACAGGACGCAAGCCAGGATTCCGAGCGGCGCTGTGATCGGTCGCCTCTTGACCGGAAGGGAGCTGGCGGAGGAAGCAAGGCCAAGAGAGACCAGGCTGAGTATCGAGAGAATGACATCTTGACGGCTCGTCCAAAGCGAAATCGATGCCAGCGCCCCCAGCACGGTCAGTACCGGGATCATGGCCGCGAATATCGCCAGCGCAGCCAAACGGCGGTGCAAAGCCGAACCGGCCGGGAGATGCCGGACCCAACCGCCCAGGCCATAACAGATACGCGGGCTGACGATAAAAGCCACAGGCAAGACGAGCAAAGCGAAAAAGAGGCCCAAGGCCAGGTTCCCGCTTTCCTTGAAAATCGTCCGGGCCAGGAACATGAAGAATTCGGGCTTGAGGATGTAATAGAGGCCGAAGATGGCGGCCAGGACCGGCGCCAGGATGCGCAGGGCGACTCGGATTCCGACGCGGAGATGAAAAATTAAAAAGGCCAGAAAAATCCGAGTTTTTTCCGAGCGGGGCATGAGATAACTATAGCAAAGCGGTTTTTGAGAGTCAAAGCAGTCTCATGATTTTATCTTGCCGG
Organism: uncultured Eubacteriales bacterium; assembly: GCA_964537875.1. Lineage (GTDB taxonomy): Bacteria > Acidobacteriota > Aminicenantia > Aminicenantales > UBA4085 > JAPKZH01. The sequence continues at coordinate 60,708 of CAZIDN010000003.1, read as the reverse complement.
CAAAGAGTGATAGAATCAACCTTCGAGATCATCGGACGCAAAAAGAACCATGGTGAAAAGGGCCAGAACGCCGAAAAAAGTCGTCGTGGCCATGAGCGGGGGAGTGGACTCATCCGTGGCCGCGGCCTTGCTTCAAGAGCAGGGCTACGAGGTCGTCGGCATCACCATGAATCTTTATTCGCTGCCCAAAGAGGTCTGCCGTTCCGAAAGCCTCAAGAGTTGTTGCGGTTGGCAGGCCCAGGAGGATGCGAACCGCGTGGCCATCGCGCTCGGAATTTCTCATTATGTGGTCGATTTCAGGCGTGACTTCGAACGGACCGTGGTCGAGGATTTCAGCCGGGAGTACGGCCGCGGCCGGACACCCAATCCCTGCATCCGATGCAATCAGTTCATTAAGTTCGATTTGCTCCTCGGGCGTGCCCGAAACCTGGAAGCGGATTATGTGGCCACCGGTCATTATGCCCAAATTGAATTCGACCCGGCGACAGACCGGTATCTTTTGAAAAAAGGAAAAGACAAAGACAAGGATCAATCCTATTTTCTTTATACGCTGACCCAGACCCAGCTTGCCAAAACTCTTTTTCCCTTGGCCGGGCTGACCAAGAAGGAAGTCCGGAAGATCGCCGCCAGGCTTGCCCTTCCCGTGGCCCAAAAAGAGGAAAGCCAGGAGATCTGCTTTGTTCCGGATAGGAATTATGCGAAGTTTCTGAGAGAAAGGATTCCCCAGGCCTTCCGTCCCGGGCCAGTCTTGGACCTCCAAAACCGTGTCATCGGAGAGCACGAAGGGATCATCCATTTCACAGTCGGCCAGCGGAAGGGAATGGGAATAGCCGCTCCGCATCCTTTGTATGTCCTATCGATCGACGCCGAGACGAATACGATTGTTGTCGGAAAAAACGAAGATCTTTATCGAAGCCGTCTCGAAGCGTCCGATGTCAACTTGATCGGCTTTGAAAAGCTGACCGAGCCGAAGACTGTCCAGGCCAAGATCCGCTACAAGCACGCCGAGGCGAAAGCAATGATTTCTCCGTTAGAGGGGGGCCGCATCCGGGTCGAGTTCGAAAAGCCGCAGAGGGCGATCACGCCGGGTCAAGCCGTTGTGTTTTATGACGGAGATGCCGTCCTCGGCGGCGGAATCATCGATTAAAGGACGAGGCTGATCATGGCTATGCTGCAGACAGCCACGACCAAAGCGCCCAGGAGCCCGACGACCAGCGGTTTCAATCCCACCGATCTGAAAGAGCCAAAGACCGTGCTCAAACCGATCCCCGCCATGGCGATGATGATCAAGAACCTCCCCAGCCAGGTTAGGCCGTCGACGCCGGTCTTGCTGAAATAGCCGGCTGTATTGAGCCCGGCCATGATAAAGTAGCCGAACAGAAACCAGGGAAAAGCCTTGGCCCAGTTCACCTGTTTTTTTTCCTTTTTCGCCGTCTCGAGATGCGTTCGCGTGAACCAGGCGGCGATCAAAAAGGCCAGGGGAGCCATAAAACAGTTGCGGACAAGTTTCACGGCCGTGGCCGTTTTTCCCGCCAGGTCCGAGAATATGAAGCCCGCCCCTACGACTTGGGGCGTGGCGTGGATGGCCGTGCCCGCGAACACACCGAAAGCGATATCCCCCACGCCCATAGCCTGGGCAATCTTTGGATAAAGAAGAATGGCCACCAGGCCCCAGAGGGTGATCGTGCCGATGGCATAGCTGGTTTCTTCTTCCTTGGCTTTGATCAGCGGCGCCGTGATGGCGATGGCCGAACCTCCGCAGATCGTCGTCCCGACCGAAAGCAGGGTGGAAAGAGTCGGGGGGAGCCTGAAAAGCCTGCCGAGAAAATAAATCACGAAATAGCTGACGACCATTGTGACCAGGATGATGGAGAGCATTTGTCCGCCCTGCGAGCGCAGGTCCTTGAAGTTCAGCGTCGCTCCGATGAGAACGACGCCCCAGATCAGGAGTTCTTCAAATGATTTGATGCCGGCGTGAAAGAATTTGGGGACAAGCCCGAGATTCCTGGCCAGGATGCCCAGGATGACGGCTATGGCGGTCGCCTCCAGGGGATGCTTTCCTCCGGCCACGATCAAGTTTGAGAGCAGCATGGAAATGACGCCGACGGCCGCCATCAGGATCCAGCCGGGGATATACTCTTTCTTCATCGTTCTTATACCTTTAGAGGGAGAAAAAGGAAGGCGTATTATAGTGAGCGAGTCGAGTGGACGTCAAGGCAGAAAATTAATATCAACGTAATAATCAAAATGACATCCCCGTTCGGGCGGCGCATAGGCCGCCCGCAGCCCCCGAGCCCCGGGAAACCAGTCCCGTCGGTTCCCCCCGTCGGAAAAGCCGACGGGGCCCCCCTCCGCTACGGGGGCTTGAGGGCGGCCTAAGCGCCGCCCATACATTGTCACTTTATTTATTGCGTTTGTATTAGGTTGGGGCGATTTGTCCCTTATTTGCGGCGCTCACGGTTGTCTTTTTCGACCGTGACGGTCTTTGAGGCTTCGGAGGCGTAGCCTTGATCGTTCACGACAGTCAACCTGACCGTATAGGTTCCCTGTTTGGGAAAAGAATGGATGATCGTCTTGCCGCTGCCTGAGGTCCCGTCACCAAAAAGCCATTTGTAGGACACGATTGTTCCATACGAATCAACCGAGGCTGAGGCATCAAAGCCGAAAATCCAAGGGGCAGTGCTGATCAGCATTCGAGAAGTAAAAAACGCCGTCGGTTTTGAAAGGACAAGGATTTCTTTTGTTGCCGTCGCCGTCCTCATCGAGCTGTCTGTGACCTTTAAGGTCACCGGAACCGTGCCTCGCCGGTAATAAATATGACTCACGGTTTTGCCCGAACCAGCCGTGCCGTCGCCGAAATCCCAGTCATAGCTGGATATGCTTCCAGCCGGGGCATAAGAGGCCGAGGCGTCAAAATGGACCTGCAAAGGAAGAAGACCATGGCCGGGACTCGCAGAAAACAGGGCGACAGGATCGTACGGACTTTTTGGGATAACGATAATGCTTACTGAAGTCGTATTGTCTTCGCCGCGGCTGTCCATGACGGTCAGCGTAGCAGAATAAGTCCCGGGTCCGGAGTAAATGTGAAATAGATACTGTCCTGTTCCGGGTTGGCCGTCGCCGAAATTCCAGCTGTAGGTATAAGGAGGAGTGCCGCCGCTGGCGCTTCCGGAGAAATGGACGGTCAGGGGAGCCTTCCCGGAAGTCGGAGAGGCATTGATGTTGGCGTGAAGAGAAGGAGTAACGTTCACATCGATTTTTTCGGTAGCCGTCGCCGTTACAGGAACACTGTCTGTCACGGTTAAGGTTGCCGTGAAAGTCCCGGCTGTGGAATAGGTATGAGGCGCTTCTTGGGTCGTGGCGGATTGGCTGTCGCCGAAATCCCAGCTGTAGGTGTAGGGCCCCGTGCCTCCGCTGGCACTCCCCATGAACTTGACAGTCAGGGGAGCTTCTCCTGATTTCCGATCAGCCGTGATCGCTGCGCTTAGAGCAGGATTCCCGACGGATATGTTCACCGAGGCTTTGGCAGTATCAGAGACTCGGTCCGTAACGGTCAGGGTGGCCGTGTAATTTCCGGCCGTGGAATAGGTATGAGACGGATTTTGGGTCGTGGACGATTGGCCGTCGCCGAAATCCCAGCGATAGGAATAGGGAGGCGTGCCGCCGCTGGCACTACCTGTGAATTTGACCGTGAGAGGGACGGGCCCCGACGTCGGAGAGGCACTGACACTAGCGCTTAGGGAAGGCAGAAGACCGGTATACTCATAGGCCCCGATATCCCAGCCTGCGCCGATGGGTCGCGGATTGCCTTCGTAGTCAGCGGTATTATCGGCGATAGCGCTTCCGGCATTGATACAGGGAGAGCTCGATTGAAGATGATAATCCCGCCCCGCCGCGTTGACGAACTTGGGATTGACGCTCCACAGGTCATTGGGCTGAGGTGTCCCAATGGGAGTGGTTCCGTCGGAATTGTAGGTGCAATTATAACCGATCTCGAGGCCCGTAAAGCTCGACCCCGAAAGATAGATGGGATAATTCACCTGGTCATAGACGATATTGTTTTTGACGGTCGAATAGGGGCAATAGTCTAAGCTAATTCCTATCGGCCATAAGGACGGGGGGTAGGCGAGGCTGCCGATCAAGGTGTTGTTCTGGATCTTTACATGGTGACAGGTGCCTCCATTTTCCCCCGTCTCCGTTCCGCCAAAGGCGATCAAAATATTGTTTCTGATCGTGATAAAGCTGGCCTCCCTCAACCTGAAGGCGATACAATGGGCGCTTGGATCTCGATAGCCGGTCAGAATGACCAGGTTTCGTTCGAACAAAACATTTGTCGCGCCTCCGGGATGACGCCCATCGGCCACTGTTTGAAAGGCATCAATAAGAGGAGCGTAGCCCTGGTTTTCCGAATCATTATAGGAAATGTCATGAATATAATTCCTTCGGAATATGTGCCCGGACCCCCAAACCATGATTCCATTGGCATCGCCGCTGGGGGACCAATTTGTCGGCGTGTGATAGCAAATCGTTGCCCATATTTCATTATTTTCAACCAGATGGCTGACGCCGCCAATTTCTAGGCCGTTCAGAGCGTTTCGTTGACATTTATTGTTCCTGATGATGCAGGCCGAAGAACTCGCCGTCGTGACGATTCCCCCGGTCGGGCAATAATACGTATGGTTATTTTCGATGATGCAGTTGGCTCCTTCGACCCAGATGCCGTATCCTTCGGCATCCCACGTCGGTTGAGTGGCTGTGACTTTAAATCCTTTGACCTGGACATAATTCCCTTTGACCGTAAAACCCTGGCATTGAACCGTCCCCTGGGCCTCAAAGCTAATCAGGGACCCATTGCTTCCTGAGCTGGTGATAACGACCCTCTCGTTATAGGTTCCCGGATTGACGATGGCCGTATCTCCGCCTTTCAGGGTATTTGCCGCTTTCCGGATCGTCTTCCAGGGCATCGACTGTGTTCCAGGATACGAGTCACTGCCGGAGGTCCCGTCCACATAATAAACGGTTCCGGCTTCTCCGCTGATATATTTCTGGAGGATTGGCTCGGAGAGGATTTGTCCGGCGGCATTCCAGTTGTTGGCGATCATGGGCACCGCGAGGAGGATCGCCAAAATGATTCTTTTTAGGGTTTTACTCATTTTCTTATCCCCCGAATTAATACGCCTTGTTTAGTATGGCCACAATCGGCACCCTCTGTCAATATGGCGCGCAAATCTATTTGTTCCCATGATTGAGCTTGTCGGGGCTGGAAAGAGCGGGCCGCTCTTGACATACCATAGGGGGGTATGGTATGCTCCATCATGGAGGCCAAAACGATGACGAAAAAGAACCCTTCCCATATTGAGGAACTCGGGCGCCTGAAAAAGATCGAAGGGCAGATCAAGGGCGTTCAAAAAATGATCCAGGACGGCCGCTATTGCATCGATATCCTGACCCAGTTGAGCTCGGTCGTCGGGGCGATCAAAAGCGTTGAAGAGAATATCATCAACCGCCACCTGCGGACATGCGTCGCCGACTCTCTGGCAGACCGCGGCCGGAAGGAAAAAGAGAGGAAAGTCCAGGAAATCATCGATATCCTCATCAAGTTCAGGAAACACGAATAAAAGGAAAATCCGATGGCTATTGATATCCTTATCGAAGGGATCGTCTGCGCTTCCTGCGTTCAGAAAATTGAATCGGCCCTTCTCGGAAAAAAAGGCGTTCTCAAGGCGGCCGTCAACTTGGCCACCGGCAAGGCCAGGGTCGAGTACCTCCCCACCGAGATGGACATCGAGGAGATCTGGGCCACCATCGAATCGGCCGGTTACAAAGTGATCAAGCTTTCGGGAGAGATCGACGAGGATTTCGAGCGGAAGGCCCGGGAAAAGGAGTATAAAAATCTCAGACGAAAATTCTTCATCGGCCTGGCCTTCAGCGTCGTCATTTTTATCGGAAGCTCCCCCCATTTCTTTCCTTGGATTCCCCCGCTTCTCAATAACTTTATTCTCCTCTGGGCCCTGACCACGCCCGTCCAGTTCTGGATCGGCGGTCAATTCTACAGGGGAGCTTGGGGAGCTTTTAAGCATAGAAACGCCGATATGAATACGCTGATCGCCGTCGGCACATCGGCCGCTTATCTTTACAGCGTTGCGGCGACGGTTTTCCCTTCTTTTTTCAGGGCCGGGGGCTTGATGCCCGATGTCTATTTTGACACATCGGCAGTCATCATCACCCTCATCCTTTTCGGCAGAATGCTCGAAGCCAGAGCCAAAGGGCAGACCTCGGAAGCGATTAAAAAGTTGATCGGGCTTCAGCCCAAGACGGCCCGCGTCATCCGCGAGGGCAGGGAAATGGATATTCCCGTCAAAGACGTCGCGGTGGGAGACATCGTCGTCGTCCGGCCCGGCGAAAAGATACCGGTCGATGGGATCGTAACCAAGGGGAGATCGGCCGTCGATGAATCGATGATCACTGGTGAAAGCATGCCGGTCAAGAAAGAAGACGGCGCCGAAGTCATCGGGGCCACCATCAACAAGACGGGAAGCTTCGAATTCCGGGCGACCAAAGTCGGCAAGAACACGGCCTTGGCCCAGATCATCCGGCTTGTCCAGGAAGCCCAGGGGTCCAAAGCCCCGATCCAAAGGCTGGCCGATGTGATCGCCGGCTATTTCGTCCCGATCGTCATTTCCATCGCCATCCTGACCTTTATCGCCTGGTTCGATTTCGGGCCAAAACCGGCCCTGACTTTTGCCCTGTTGAATTTTGTGGCCGTGATGATCATCGCCTGTCCCTGCGCCTTGGGCCTGGCCACTCCCACGGCTGTCATGGTGGGGACGGGAAAAGGCGCCGAAAACGGGATCCTGATCAAAGGCGGCGAAAGCCTGGAAACGGCCCACAAAGTGACGACGATCGTCTTCGACAAGACGGGCACCCTGACCAAGGGCGAGCCCGACGTCACGGATGTCATTGCCCTCGCTCCGTTCTCCGAAGACGACGTTCTCAAGCTCGCCGCGGCGGCAGAAAGATCCTCCGAGCATCCCCTGGGCGGAGCGGTCGTCAGAAAAGCCCGGGAGAGCGCTTTTATCCTGCCCGAAGCCAAAAATTTCCAGGCTTTGGAAGGCCTCGGGATCGAGGCCGAGATCGGCGACAGGCGCGTGCTTATCGGCAACGAAAAACTCATGGAGCAGCGCGGAATCGTTTCGAGCCCGCTGTTTGAAAAAGCCCGGGCGCTGGCGATCGAAGCCAAGACCCCTGTCTATCTGGCCGTTGACGGACAGCCGGCAGGGCTGCTGGCTATTGCCGATCCGTTGAAGGATGATTCTCCGATGGCCGTGGAAAGATTGAAAAAACTTGGATTGGAAGTGGTCATGCTGACCGGCGACAACCGGCGGACGGCAGAAGCCATCGCCCGAAAAGCCGGCATCGGGCGGGTCATCTCCGAGCTCATGCCCGCGGACAAGGTGGGGGAGATCAAGCGGCTCCAGGAGGCCGGAAAGAAGGTGGCCATGGTCGGCGACGGGATCAACGATGCCCCGGCGCTGGCCCAGGCGGATGTCGGCATCGCCATCGGCTCGGGCACGGACGTGGCCATGGAAGCCGCGGACATCACCCTGATCAAGGAAGACCTCAACGGCGTGGCCAACGCCATCGAGCTGAGCCAGAAGACGATCCGGACAATCAAGCAGAATCTCTTCTGGGCTTTTATCTACAACTTGATCGGCATTCCGGTCGCAGCCGGCGTCCTGTTTCCTTTTTTCGGCATTCTCCTCAACCCCATCCTGGCCTCGGCGGCGATGGCCTCGAGCTCGGTGTCCGTCGTTTCCAACTCATTGCGGTTGAGACGGGTGAGGCTGGGCCTCCCGGGAGGAATGAAATGACGGCAAAAATGATCGTAACGGTCGCGGGTTTAGCCCTGGTCGTTTTCGTCAACTGGTATTTTTTCCTATCCAAAAAAAAGAAGAGCTGACGGGCGGCGGAGATACCTTCCCGCCCTGCCACCACCCCCCAGTGTATTCCTGACGAATTCAACGCCCGATGCTCCATGGAGAGAGGGTAGGGAGCAAGACGATCGCTGGGCGAAACCCCTAAAGAGGATTTCCCCGCAAGAGCGTCCATCCCAAAATTGTCATTATGATCCACTATTATTGATTGCCGAATAATATTAATGAAGATAGATAGAGTCGATGCCCGACGGGTGGCACGGTTCGGGGGCCCCCCGCCGACCCGAGCGTTTTGTGCCTTGGTAATAAGTGCTTGGAAATGAACAAGATGGTCCGCGAGGGGCGCCGGGGGTGAACCGGGACAGGACCCGTCGGGCTTGCCTAATGGAAATTTGGAGGCCCATCTTGATTATTTTTATAAATTCAGTAAAATAGGAGGGTCGGATTTGCCCGTTTGGCCCTGTTCCATAGAAAGATCCGACGACGAATACTCGAAGAACGGAGGTTCTCAATGTCCAAGTATCTGAAGATTTTTTCTTTGTTGCTGGCGGTGGCCTTTATCGCCGTCATGGCCGGGGTAGCCCAGCAGAAGGCCGACGACACGGCCAAAGACCCGGTCTGCGGCATGTCGGTCAAAATCGCCGACGCCAAATATATCTATGATTACAAAGGCACGACCTATTATTTCTGTAGCGAGGGCTGCAAGACCGCCTTTTCCAAGGAACCGGACAAATATCTGGCCAAGAAAGACGTGACGAAGCCCATGGGTCAAGGGATGCATATGGGCGGCGGCATGCACGGCCAGCAGATGCAGATGAAGCCCGGCGAAAAGATGGCCGGCGCCATGGAAAACTGCCCGATGATGCTGAAGGACGTGGAGAGAAAGTTCGAGAACACGAAAGACGGCGTCGTAATCACCATGACCTCGAAGAATCCCGAGAGCGTGAAGAAGCTCCAGGAGCACGCGGCGATGATGAAAGAGGGCAAGTGCTGCACGATGGGCAAAAGCGGAGACGCCGCCAAGACGGGCGCAGGGGAAGAGGGCTGCCCCATGGCCAAAGACTGCCCGATGAAGAAAAAGTAAATATCATTCGCTTTTAAACGAACATATTCCGTTTAGGGGTGCCTCAAGCGCCTGGCGCGAGGCTGAGAACAAACCCTGAGTAACTGACCTGGGTCATGCCGGCGGAGGAAAACGGAAAGAGCCGTTTCCAGAAGGCCGTTTTCCCCGGCGATGGCCCGGGAAAGCGGCTTTTTTATTGAGGGGAGGTCGGCCATGTTCAAGCCCGAAGACGTTTGGAACGATGTGCAGCGGATCCGAAAGGAAGCCCCCCTCGTCCATAACATCACGAACTATGTGGTAATGAACACGACGGCCAACGCCCTGCTGGCCATCGGCGCTTCGCCGGTCATGGCCCATGCCGCCGAAGAAGTCGAAGACATGGTCCGCCTGGCCAAGGCGCTCGTCATCAATATCGGAACCCTCAGCGCGCCCTGGATCGCGGCCATGCTCAAAGCGGCTTCTGAGGCGCGCCGACGCGGCATCCCCATCGTGCTCGACCCCGTCGGCGCGGGCGCGACGCGCTTCAGGACCGAGACGGCTTTCCAGATCCTCAAGGAAACACCTCCCGCGATCGTCCGGGGTAATGCCTCGGAGATCAGGGCGCTTTATTATACCGAATCCGAAACAAAGGGCGTCGACAGCCGGCATGCGGCCGATGCGGCTGCCGAAGCCGCCCAAGGGCTCTCCAAAAAGCACGCCTGCGTCGTGAGCGTGAGCGGGGCCGTGGATCTGATTTTCAGCGGGGATCGGCTTGTCCGTGTGGCCAACGGTCATCCCATGATGCCTCGGGTGACAGGCCTCGGCTGCACGGCCTCCGCCCTCACGGGCGCATTCGCGGCCGTCAATCCCTCTCCCTATGAAGCGGCGGCGCACGCCATGGCCGTCATGGGGATGGCCGGAGAGATGGCGGCTGAGCAGTCGCGGGGACCGGCCAGCTTTCAAACGCATTTTCTCGATGCCCTTTACAGGCTCAGCGAAGAGGATATCCGCAGCCGTCTGAGAATAGAGCCGGCGTGAAAAAAATCCCCGATTTCAGCCTTTACCTGGTGACCGATCAAGGCCTGTCGCTGGGGCGGTCGCTCGAATGGGTCGTCGAGGCGGCCGTCCGCGGCGGCGTTTCCGTTGTCCAATTGCGCGAGAAATCCCGCCCCATCCCAGAGTACATAGACATTGCCCGGCGCATCCAAAAAGTCCTACAGTCATTCGGTGTGCCCCTGATCATCAACGACCGCCTCGATGTCGCTCTCGCGGTCGGGGCTGCCGGCGTCCATTTAGGGCAGACCGATATCCCTCCGGGCGAAGCGAGAAAATTATTGGGTCCGGATGCGGTCATCGGCCTCTCCGTCGAGACGCCGGAACAGGCCGCCGCCGATCACTTGGAAGTCGATTATCTCGGCGTCAGCCCCATTTTCACGACGCCGACAAAAACCGACCTCGTGACGGCGTGGGGGCTTCATGGATTGCGCTTGCTGCGTTCGCGTTCGCGCCATAGGCTGGTCGCTATCGGCGGCATCAACTCGTCCAATGCCGCCGCGGTCATGGAGGCAGGCGCCGACGGCATCGCCGTCGTCTCCGCCATCTGCTCTGCGCCGGACCCGGAAGCCGCCGCCCACGAACTCAGAAAGATCGTTGATCGATGGCGAAGCCGGAGTCGACCGCCAGCTTTCTAAGTCGCTTTTTTCCCGCGTCGCGAGGATGCTAAAAGAGGAACATCTCTCTAAATAGGCGATTTCAAAGAGGCGTTGGAATCGCCCCTGAAGCCCCCATAGCGGAGGGGGGCCCCGGACACTCTTGGAGGAGGACCCTTTCACAGGGTCCCCCTCCAACGAGCGGCGGGAATACCCGCCCGCCCTGCCACCCCTCCAAGGAGCATCCTCCCATGAATTCATCGTCAAATGCTCCTTGGAAAGGAGGCAGAGAGCGAAGCGAGCGTTGGAGGGAAACCCAGAATAAGGGTTTCCCTCCAAGAGTGCCCGACGGGACTGGTTCCTCAGGGGGCTGGGGGCGATTCCGACGCCGATAGAAAATCATACAAACGAAGATGCTTTCCCAAAATGATTGACTTTTATTGCGAATTGAGATATAAGAATCGTGTCTGGATTAAGAGACAAAATATGCAGATTTTATCTGCCTATTTGTTAGAATGAAAATTTGTAAAGGACGAGGTGGAAATGCATACCGTTAAAGACATGCTCAAAGAAAAAGGATCGGAGGTCTGGACCATTTCGCCGGAAGCCAAAGTAATCGATGCCCTCAAGCTTATGTCGGATAAAAAAATCGGCGCGCTCGCGGTGATGTATAAGAACCAGGTGGCGGGCATCCTTTCGGAACGGGATTATGCGAGAAAAGTGATCCTCAAAGGCAAATCGTCACTGGACACTCCTGTCAAGGAGATCATGACCTGCCAGGTCTATTGTGTCGGCCTCGAAACGCCCGCTGAGGAATGCATGGCCCTCATGACGAAAAAACGTATCCGGCATTTGCCGGTCATTGAGAAGGGGAAATTGGTCGGCCTGATTTCCATCGGAGATGTCGTCAAATCAGTCATCTCCGAGCACAAAATTACCATCGGTCATCTCCAAGATTATATTCAGGGCAAGTATCTCTGATATTCCTTTCTTATCATTGAACGCCGAGTCGTCTTTCTGATCATCGAGGAACGGCCTGCAACGGGGGAGGACAGGCGCGGGAAAAACGGGACCCCTCAATCGGAAAGCGCGTCTAAATTCGAGAGGACGTCCTTTGTTGCGCCGATGATGTCCGGAAGGCGGCGCTTCATGTCCTCGCTGAGATCCTCGTTCAGATGATAGAGAGGCTTCGCCTCGACGGCGATGATTTTGACAACGCCAGGCATCTTGAGACCCAGTTGCCTCCCGATCGTCAATGTCTGAGGGATGGAGACATAGTGGGGGGAGGGCCCGGGAATATCCCGCACATCCTTTGCTTCGAGGAAACGAACGCGTCCTGTGACGGGGTCGGGCTTGAAGATCGTATCGACGATCACGAGCGCGTCGTAGCCGACGATCACATCTAAGAGAGCGATTCCCGTCAGCAGACTTTCCACGAATTCCACCGGGCAGGCCGTCGCCGGTCGATGATGGGCGGCGACCCATTCTTTCTTTAATCTTCGGACGACCTCGAGTCCGACTCCGTCATCGCCATAGAAATCGTTACCCAGACCTAAAACGAGAATTTTCAATCGGTCGCCCCTGCCGGTGGAGCCTTCGGAAGCCGAACCGTGAACGTGCTGCCGGTTCCGGGCGTGCTCGAGACTTCGATCCGACCGTTGTGCGCTTCGACGATCTTCTTGGCGATGGCCAGCCCGAGTCCCGATCCTTTCATCTTTTTTGATTCGCCCCGGCTGATTTGGAAAAACTGGTCGAAGATCAACGGGAGGTGCTCTTGGGATATCCCGATGCCCGTGTCTTGAATCTCCACGACGAGGCAGTCCGGGTCTTCTCTGAGGCTGATGCCCACCCGGCCCTGCGGTCTGTTGTATTGGATGGCGTTGCTGATGAGATTCGTGAAGACTTGTTCGAGCGTCTCCTTGTCGCCAAGAGCTTCGGCCGTGCGACCGGGTGAGCCGGCCCATTCCAAGGATACACCGAATTCCTTGGCCAGCGGTTTCATAAATTCCATGAGTTTTTCGAGCAAACTGCGCAGGTTGAGAGGCTCGAGCTTGCCGACGAGCTTCCCTTTGTCGATGCGGGCAAGATCGAGCCAGTCGTTGATGAGATTGAGGAGCGCGTCAAGGCGTTCTCGAGCCCTGCGGATCATCTCTTTTGGCTTCTCCGCCGTATCGCCGGCGATCCCCGACAGAATGACCTCGAAGTACTGCTGGATCGCGACCAGGGGGCTCCGGAGCTGGTGGGAGACCATGGTGATGATGTTCTCCTCCAGCAGCTTTTTTTCTCGTCGCAGGGCGTCGGCTTCCAGGGCGAGTCGCCGGCGTTCCAGGGCGCGGGCGAGAATCAGCCGCAATTCTTCCGGAGTGAACGGCTTGGGAAGAAAGTCGTAGGCTCCTTTTTTCATCGCCTCAACGGCCGAATCGACGGTCGCGTAGCCGGTGATGACGATCGCCGCGACCTGGGGATCGAAAAGCCGGAGATGTTCCAGGACCTCGAACCCGCTGGTTCCCGGCATCTTGAGGTCGACGATGACGGCGTCCGGCCGAAGATCCCGGATTTTCTGAAGCCCCGAGGCTCCGTCGCCGGCGGCCTCGGTGCGATACTTGTTCTTTAGGAGAATCTGGGCGCAGGCATCGCGCATGGACTCTTCATCGTCAATGATTAAGACCAAGGGTTCCGGCATGACTAGAGTGCCTCCTGGCACTATCCGAGCAGGGCTGAGGGCTTTTCCGCCCGAAACCCGGCCCGGATCACTTTCTCAACAGCTTGTCGATCCTGGCCAAAAGCTCCGCCGGTTTGACCGGCTTATCGATGTAATCATCCGGCCCGGCCATTCCCTGCTCATCGCCCTTAAATCCGAATCGGGAGCCCGCGATTTCTTTGACGGCCGAAACGAAAATGATCGGCGTGTTCCTGACACTCTCGAATTCTTTCGAGGTTTTGACGGCGTGACAGAAAGAATAGCCGTCGAAAAGACTGTCCATCATGATGTCCAGAAGAACAAGGTCCGGTTTTTCGGACAGGATCTTTTTTTTCCCTTCCGCCGGATCAGAGGCTGTGGTAACTTCGTGCGAGCCCGAGACCAGAATCACGGTGACCGCTTCAACAAAATCCGGGTCGTCATCGATCACCAGGATTTTTGACGGTTTTTTTGTCATTTGGAATCCCTCCCTTCCAGGCCATATTTCTTGATCTTTGCCCATAGTGTTTTCCGGTTGATCCCCAGGATCGTCGCCGCCCGGCTTCTATTCCCTTCCTGATCGCGAAGGACGGCTTTGATATATTCTCTTTCGATATCGGACAGAGTTTTGAATTGGCCCCCTGCCCAGGTCAGCGCCGGGATGCCCATGCTGATTCCGTGGCTGACGATGTCCTCCATCTCGATCTCGCTGCCCCGGCAGAGAGCGACGGCCCGCTCGATGGTATTCTCCAGTTCCCGAATGTTGCCCGGCCAGTCATATTCGGTCAAGGCCAGCATGGCCCGGTTGGACACGCCGGAAATGGTTTTAGCCGCTCTTCGGCCGTATTTCTGAAGGAAATAATCGACGAGAGGCGGGATGTCTTCCTTCCGGTCCCTGAGAGGCGGCAGGTAGATGGGCACGACGCTCAGACGGTAAAATAGGTCTTCGCGGAAGGCTCCGTGGTTGACGGCCTGGGCGATGTTGGCGCTGGACGAAGCGATCATGCGGATTCCGATTTTGATGGGACGAGCACTCCCCAAGCGGGTCACTTCCCGTTCCTGGATCGCCCGGAAGACCTTGCTTTGGCTGGGGAGGCTGAGGTGAGCAATTTCATTAAAGAAAATCGTGCCGCCGTTGGCCAGCTCGAACCGCCCGTGCTTGGTCTCGCGGGCGCCGGCAAGGGCGCCTTTGGCGTGGCCGAAGAGTTCGTCTTCGAGCAGCGGCTCGACGAGGGCGCCGCAATCCACGGTGACAAAGGGCTGAGAATGGCGGAGACTGCGACCATGAATTTCCCGCGCGACGAGCTCCTTGCCCGTTCCGCTTTCTCCGGTGATCAGCACCGCGGAATCCGTAGGGCCGGCCCGGGCGACGATATCGAGAACGTTTCGCATGGCTTGGCTTTGGCCCACGACCTGATCAAATTCGCGGCGGGCTTTCAGCTCCCGCCGGAGGAGGATGTTTTCCAGGATCATCATCCGGTTGTCCAAGGCTTTTTTTGTGACGACGCGAAGCTCCTCGGGCGTGAAAGGTTTGGCCAGGTATTCAAAGGCACCGAGCTTGATGGCCTCCACGGCAGATTCGATCGAACCATAGGCCGTGATGATGACGACCGGTGTTTCCTGGCTCGCCTCCCTCATCTGGCGGAGCAGGGAGAGACCGTCGATGTCGGGGAGTCTCAGGTCGAGGAAGACAACCTCAAACGTCTCCTGGCTGAAAAGCGCCATGCCCTCTCGCCCCGTCTCGGCTGCTTTGGCCGCATAGCCTTCCTTGACCAAAACCTGGCTCATGGAGTCCCGCACGGCCTCTTCGTCGTCGATGATGAGCATATGAATGCCGTTTCTCATGGGGATGTTCTCTTCAGAGGCAGCCTAACGGTGAACGCGGCCCCTTGGCCGGCCTCGCTGCGGACGTCGATCGTCCCCTGGTGTTTTTTGACGATGCCGTAGCTGATGGCCAGGCCGAGACCGGTGCCTTTGCCGACTTCTTTCGTCGTGAAAAATGGCTCGAAGAGACGCCGTTTATCCTCCTCTTTTATGCCGTGGCCGGTATCGGCGATCTCGACGGCGACTTCTTGGCGGGCCGGATCGAGCGAAGTCCGGAGGGTCAAAGTTCCATTCCCGTTCATCGCTTCGGCGGCGTTGAGGATGATATTCATGAAGACCTGTTGGAGCTGTCCGCTGTCCGCGATGATCCGCGGGCAGACGGGGGCATAAGATTTCTCGATACGGATATTCTGGAAAAGAGAGTGACTCTCCATCAAGGCCAGGCATTTATCCAAGAGCTCATGAATGTCGGTGGGAACCATCTGCGGCTCTTTAGGGCGGGCGAAATCCAGGAGCCCTTTGACGATTTCCTTGCAGCGGGTAGTTTCTCTGACGATTTTCTTGAGGTTTTCGCAATGGGGGCTGCCCTTGGGTGTATCTTCCAGGATGAGGTGACTGTAGATCAGGATCCCGCCCAAGGGATTGTTGATTTCGTGGGCAACGCCCGCGGCGAGCTTGCCGATCGAGGCCAGCTTCTCGGATTGGATCAGGTGAGCCTGGATCTCACGAAGCTCTTGGGTTCGCTCCTCGACTTTTTTCTCCAGCGTTTTTCCCCATTCGACGAGCTTCTCATTGGCCCCCCGGAGATGGTCGGTCATTTGGTTGAACGATTCGGCGAGCGCACCGATTTCATCGCGGGAATTCATTTCGACTTTGTGAGAGAGCTGGCCTTTCGCGATTTCTCGAGTCGCCGCCGCCATCTTCTGGAGGGGACGGATAATCCTCGTCGTGGAGAAATAGAGCACGACAAGAAGGAAAACGACGCACAGGGCGGCGAGTAATGTAAACGTCCTCATGACCCGGCTGGCCGTATCGAGATAGGGCTTTTCGAGCGTACCGACATAGAGAATGCCGATAGTCCTGCCGGAGACGCTTTTTATGGGCTCATAGGCCGTGAGGTACCAATCGTTGACGACAAAGGCCCGGGTGAGCCATGGCTTCCCCTCATCGAGGACCGCCGTTTTGACTTCCTGCCAGACAAGAGTCCCGACGGCTCTCTGTCCCTGCTCATTCTTGACGTTCGTGGAGATGCGCAGATCATTTTGAAAGATCGTCGCAGTTCCGGTCTCCCGCCCTTTATACCGTTCTCCCTTGTAAACGATTTCTTTGACGCGGTCGACAATTTCGTAGTTTCGATTGAGAAGAATGCCGCCGTAGAGAACCCCGATCAAGGCGCCGGTCTCATTGAGAACCGGGGCAGCCGCTTTGAGCATCATCCCGCTCGTCTCCTGACCTTCGGCGCGAGGGGCCGCCATCGGGGTGGGGATGATGTCCATGAGAGCCTGATCGGCGAGGGTCCTGCCTTCCTTGAGGAGCTCCCCTCGCGGAATGATTTGCGGCCCGGCGACGGTCTTTCGTTCAAGGGCCAGGCGAGCGATTTCATCTTGCGATTCGTCGTCGCCCGCGACATCCGGGGAGCTGGTTCTTAAGAGGACCCGACCCTCTCGGTCGAGAAGGGTCAGGATATCCAGACCGTTTTCGGAACGAACATGCCCCAGGTATTGGATGAGGATACCCATCTCGCCTCTCTGAAGAGCACCCCGGATACCCTCCCGGGCTGCCGTCAGGGTGACGATTTCCTTGATGTTACTGACCTTCTCATTGAAGACCATCCAGGCGGAGGAAAGGTCGTGGCGAACTTTGGCCTGAGCCTGAGAGATCAGCGTGTCTCGGATGAGTTTAGATCCGACAAAAAGCGAGAGTAAGCCGCCGAGGACAATAACGGCCAGAAAGCTCAGGATGAGCTTTGTCCGCAAAGAAAATTGAGGACTTCTCATACGGCTTTCGCTCTTTTATGGCTATTATACCAGAGAATGGGATTCTCTTGTCACCTGTGCAGCTGCCTGAGAAGTTCTCCTCGATGGCCGCGAATGTTGATGATCAGGGGCATGTTCCCCGGCCAGGCGTGTGTCCCGCAGGCATGACAGGGGTCATAAGGCCGGAAGGCCATTTCGGCCATATTGAGAAGGCCTTCTGATATCTGCCCTCCCTTGATGAAAGCTTTCGCCGCTTTCTCGATGGACATGTTGATAGCAGGCGCATTGTTTACCGTGGCCACGATGAGGTTGGCCTCAGTCACGATCGCCCGCTCATCGGTCTTGTAGTGATGGATGAGTGTGCCGCGGGGAGCCTCGACGATCCCCACGCCCTCGGTCGGCATTTCCGTCGGGATGGTGCGGATGTTCGGGTCAGTGATGGACTTATCCTCGAGGAGCATGATCATGGTTTCGGCAGCCTGGAGCGCCTCGATCAGCCGCGCCCAGTGGAAGGCCAGGGTGTTGTGGGCCGGTTTCCCTCTCAGGATCTCATACATGCGGTCGTGCTCCGCTTGGGCCAGGGGCGTGGCCATCCCGTCGGAGACGTTTAGTCGGGCTAGGGGAGCTACGCGGTAGACACCGCTGTCGTTCCCCTCGACGAACCCCTTCCAGCCAACTTTTTTCAGGAACGGGAACTTGATATAGGTCCACGGTTCGACGTGCTCGGCGATATGCTCCAGATATTCATGGGGCCGGAACTTAGCAAACTCCCTCCCTTCCGGCGTGACGATGCGGACGGCTCCGTCATAGAAATTGATTTTGTTCTTGTCATCGACCAAGCCCATATAGTAGGTCCTTATGGTATAGGCATCACTCAACACCAGGTCCACGTAGCTCTTGTTTTTCAGGACGACGTCATCGAAAATCTTGAGGGCGAACTGGGCGAATTCTACGGCGAATTTAGCCGTCTCCAGGAATTGAACCCTGTGCTCCTCATCCAGGCCTTTCGAGACGCCGCCCGGGACGCAGCTCACGGGATGAATGACCTTGCCGCAGAGATAGCTGATGATATCGCGGCACTCGCGGCGGACGCGAATGACCTTGCCCCCGATCTCGAGGCCGACTTTGCCGATGACGCCGAGGATGTTGCGCTCGGCGGCCGGAGCCGTAGGGCCGACGACAAAATCCGGACCGCCCAGGAAGAAAAAGTGGAGGGTGTGATCCTCCATCATGAAGGCGTTGTAGATGAGCTCCCGGATTTTACGAGCGGTCGGAGTCGGCTCGACATGAAAGACGGCGTCGACGGCCTTGGCCGCGGCCATATGATGGGCGGTCGGGCAGACGCCGCAGATGCGGGGCGTGATCCGGGGCATCTCCTCGACCGGCCGGCCGACGGCGAACTGCTCGAAACCCCTGAGCTCCGGAATTTGGAGAATAGCCCGGTCAACGTCTCCCTTGTCATCAAGAAAGATCTCGATTTTGCCATGACCCTCGAGACGGGTGATCGGATCGATGGTGATTCTTTGCGTCATTTTATGGCCTCCATTCGTTTCCGCCCTAGGATCGACTTGGGCAGGCCGAATCGATAGAACGTTCCGGCCGGGTCGATGATGGACTCGACGATCCTGTCCATCTCTTTCTCATCATTGGTGTCCAGGATCGAGGCCAAGGCCGAGAGGAACTTGGCGCCCTGGTCGTAGACCTGGTCGGTCGGACCAAAGCAGCCCCGGCAGGGCATATTGCCGTTGATGCAGCGGTGGCCGCATCCGTCGCGAGTGGCCGGTCCCATGCAGATCACGCCTTGGGCCAAGAAACACTTCTCGGGATCAAGGATGACCTCCCAGGTGCGCTTGATCTCTTTGATGGACAGTTTCTCCGGCTTGGTCTTGTTTCGGTCGCAGGTGTCGCATTCGGATTTATTCGGGGCGAGGACCGATCCCTTGGCCGGGAGCTTGCCCTCGAGGATGGCGGTCACGGCATTGAGGATGAGGTCCCGCGGCGGAGCACAACCCGGCAGATAGTAGTCGACGTCGATCACTTGGTCCAGGGCGTAAACCGTGTCGAAAAAACTGGGCAGGGTGAGTTCCTTGCCGTCAACAATCGATTTTTCGAGCGGCACGATTTTTCCAGGATTATCCGTGGACGGGGTGGTGAGGTAGGCCCGCCGGAAGATCGTCTCCTTGTTCCAGAAATTGCCAAGACCCGGGATCCCGCCCATGTGAGAACAGGAGCCATGGGCGACGACGAGTCCGGATTTTCGGCGCAGGAGCTTGACCATCTCCTCCTGCTCGGAGAGACGGATGGCGCCGTTGATGAAGCTTACGGCGATCGAACCATCGGGCATGGCCACGACGTCTTTCTTTTTGAAATCGAGGGCGACCGGCCAGAAGACGATGTCAACGGCCGCCACCACCTTGAGGATGTCCTCGGCCAGGTCGACGATCGACTCCTCGCATCCCCCGCACGAGGAACACCAGTAGAAGGCGACCTTAGGCTTGGCGTTGCTCATGTTGCTCACCTCTGTTTCCGTCGAGGTTCAAGGGGCCCAATCTCCGAACCTGTTCGGCGAATTCATTGCAGACCTGCTGGAATTTCGTTCCTTCCGAAGCCGAAACCCATTCCAGGCGAAACCGTTCCTTCTCGATTCCGAACTGCTCGAGCATTTTAGAGAGGAGCTTGTGCCGCCGCATGGCTTTATAATTGCCTTCCTGGTAATGGCAATCGCCCGGATGGCACCCGGAGATCAAGACTCCATCCGCACCTTCGTGAAAGGCTTTTAAAACGAATTGGGGATCGACGCGACCCGTGCACATCACCCGGATGATCCGGATATTCGGCGCATAGACCATGCGGGCGGTGCCGGCCAGGTCTGCGCCCGTATAGGAACACCAGTTGCATAAGAACCCGATCAGCCTGGGCTCAAACTGTTCTTGGCTCATGTTTGGCTTTCCTCCATTATCTATTCAAACGAGAAAGATCCCTTCGATCTCGGCGAAGATCTGCTCGTCGCGGAAATGCTTCTGGTAGGAAGCCCCGCTCGGGCAGGCTGCGACACACGTTCCACAGCCTTTGCACAGAGCATCGTTGATCTCCGAGTGGCCCTCGTCCTTTTCATAGGTGATGGCTGTGAACGGGCAAAGCCCGACACAGATCTGGCAGCCCGAGCAGAGTTTGTCGTCGATGACCGCCGTGATCGGTTCGAGTTCCACCTTTCCCAAGTCGGCCAGGGCCAGCGCCTCCGCCGCCGCAGCGCCGGCCTGGGCGACCGTGTCGGGGATGTCCTTTGGTCCCTGGCAGGTTCCGGCCAGAAAAATCCCATCGGAAAAGGATGAAACCGGCGCCAGTTTCGGATGGCGTTCCAGGAAGAATGTGTCCTGACTGCAGGAAATGTTGAATGTCTTGGCCAGGCGATTGTGATCGATGCTCGGTTCCATCCCCACAGCCAGGATGGCCATGTCGACGGCAATCCTTCGGACAGCGCCGAGGAGTGTGTCTTCGACGCGGATGATGAGTTTTCCTTCTTCCTTTTCCGTGAGGGCTAGAGTTGTGATTTCGGACACTCGTCCGCGGACGAATTTCGTCCCCTCTTTGAGCAGGCGGTGATAGAATTCTTCGTACCCTTTGCCGAAGCAGCGCATATCGATATAAAAATCATAGATCGTAGCCTTGGTTTTTTCGCCGAGAAGATGGGCGAACTTCAGGGAGTACATGCAGCAAACGCGGGAACAATAGGCGTGGTAGTTTTCGTCTCGTGAGCCGACGCAGTGGATAATCCCCACGGCTTTGGGCTCCTCGCCGTTGGCCAGGAGGACTTTTCCGCCCGTGGGGCCCGAGGCGTTGACCAGCCTCTCGAATTCCATGGCCGTGATGATATTCGGGAAGCGACCGTAGCCGTAGGCTGGAATCCGGCGGGCGTCGAACGTCTTGAAACCGGAAGCGATGATGATGGAGCCGGCTTCGATTTCCTGGATGGTGTCCTCCATCTCATGGTTCACGGCGTCGCGATCACAGACTTTGGCGCAGACCTTGCACTCGCCCGTTTTGAAATGAATGCAGGCCTCTTTGTCGATAAACGGAACCATGGGCACGGCCTGGCGGGTGGGAACCCGGATGGCCGTCGTCGGACCGAGGTACATCTCATCATGGATGACCTTGCGGCCGTACTTGTCTTCAACCGTGATGGCGCCCGTCGGACAGAAATGAGCGCAGGCCGTACACCCGATGCAGGCCTCCGATTCCTCCCCGAAGGGAGTGGAAACATGGCGGTCCGTTCCTCGTTCGATGAAGCTGATGGCGCAGGCGCCGACGATTTGCTCGCAGGCTCTGACGCACAGGCCGCAGAGGATGCATTTTTCGTCCGGATCCTTTATCGGAAATCGAGGTTTTTCGATTCCCAGTTCTTTGGCGATCTCGCGAAGCGGCTCGGCGGCCGGCGCCCGGGCCAGCAGCATTTCGACATTGAGGCGCCGGGCCCGCAAAGCCCGCTCGGAAGCTGTCCGGACGTCCATGCCCTCCACAGCTTTGGTGTCGCAGGATGTCAGAAGATCGTTCTTTCCTTTGAGGGCGACTTCCACGACGCAGACGCGGCAGGCCGCATAGGGCTCAATGACTGGATGAAAGCAGAGCGTGGGGATCCGGACTCCCGCTTTTTTCGCGGCCTGGAGGATGGTCGAGCCTTCGTCCACTTCAACTTGTTTTCCGTCGATTGTTAGATTCACCATAGCCTTCCTCCTCAATCAACCTTCACGGCGCCGAAGGCGCAGACATCGTAACAGACGCCGCATTTAATGCATTTGTCCTGAAAGATGGCGTGGGCCTCGTTCTTCTGGCCGGCGATGGCCTCCGAGGAACAATTGCGCCGGCAGACGTCGCAGCCGTGGCCTTGGCTGAGACAGAGGCCGGGGTCGATCGTGTAGACGTTGAGCGGGCGGCAGACATGAGCCGGGCATTTTTTATTTTGAATGTGCGTTTCGTACTCGTTTCGGAAATAGCGGAGTGTGGTGAGGACGGGATTGGGAGCGGTTTTTCCCAATCCGCACAGAGCCGTGTCCTTGATGGCGTGGGCCAGGTCTTCAAGGAGCGTCAGGTCCTCCGGCGTTCCCTTGCCTTCGGTGATCTTGGTCAGAATCTCGAGCATCGCTTTCGTGCCTTCGCGGCAGGGCGTGCACTTTCCGCAGGACTCGTCCTGGGTGAAGGTCAGGAAGTAGCGGGCGACATCGACCATGCATGTATCCTCGTCCATGATGACCATTCCGCCCGATCCCATCATCGAGCCGGCCTCGCTGAGGCTTTCGTAGTCGATAGGAAGGTCGATTTTTTCCTTGGGGATACAGCCTCCCGACGGGCCGCCGGTTTGGACCGCTTTGAACGCCTTCCCGCCCGGAATCCCGCCCCCGATGTCGTAGATGATTTCTCGCAGGGTGATGCCCATCGGGACTTCGACGAGGCCGGTGTTGTTGATTTTGCCGACGAGAGAGAAGACCTTGGTGCCTTTGCTAGTCTTGGTCCCGATGCCGGCATACCACTTGGCGTCCCGGTTGATGATGGTCGGAACGTTGGCCCAAGTCTCAACATTGTTGATGCAGGTGGGCTTCCCCCAGAGGCCGCTCTGGGCGGGATAGGGAGGTCTCGGTCTCGGCTCGCCGAGCCTTCCCTCAATCGAAGCGATGAGCGCCGTCTCCTCGCCGCAGACGAACGCGCCCGCTCCGCGCTTGATCTGGATATCGAAATCGAGGCCGGTGCCTAAGATATCCTGTCCGAGAAGACCGTAATCGCGGGCTTGCTTCAGAGCGATGCTCAGCCGCTCGACGGCCAAGGGGTATTCATTCCGAACGTAGATAAATCCGGCTGTCGCCCCGATCGCCTTGGCCCCGATGACCATGCCTTCAATGACCGAGTGGGGATCGGCCTCGAGAATGCTCCGGTCCATGAAAGCCCCGGGATCTCCTTCGTCGCCGTTGCAGACGATGTATTTCTGTCCGCCGTTTGTGCTCATTGCGTTGCGGACGAGCTGCCATTTCAAGCCCGTCGGAAAGCCGGCGCCGCCGCGGCCGCGGAGGCCGGACAGCGTGATTTCGGCGATGATCTTCTCCGGTTTCATCTCGGACAGGGCCTTGACCATGGCTTTGTAGCCGTCGTGGGCAATGGACTCTTCGATTTTTTCGGGATCGATGAGACCGCGGTTGCGCAGGGCAATGAGAACCTGTTTATTGAAGAATGGGATGTCGTTAAGCACGGGGACGGGCTGCTTCGTTTCGGGGGGCGAATACATGAGCTTGGCCACGGGCCGGCCTTTGAGAAAATGCTCCTCGACGAGATGGGGGACATCTTTGACGGAGAGTTGTTGGTAAAAAATATTGCCGGGCTGGACGACCAGGATGGGACCCCGTTCGCAGAATCCGTTGCACCCGGTCGGGACGACCGCCACCTCATTCTCCAGGCCGTGCTTGCGGAGCTCCTTCTCCAAGGCTTCCTTGACTTCGTAGGAATGGTTGGAGACGCATCCCGTTCCGGCGCAGATCATCAAATGCATCCTGTAGGTTTTTTGGGTTTCTTTTTCGGCCACGGCATTCCTCCTCAGTAGTCGGTCTTCTCGCTTCCAATTCCCAGAGCATAGTCCTTAACGATTGTGCCGCCCAGGACATGCTTCTCGAAGATCTCTTGAATTTTCGTTTCGGTGAGGTTCACATATTTCACGGGCGCCCGGCCGGCCAATTCTACGGTGACCATCGGCTCCTGGCTGCATAGGCCCGCGCATCCGGAGCTCGTCAAGAGAATGTCGTGGAGATCCCGGCGCTCAACTTCTTTCATGAGGGCCGTCATGATGGTCCGCGCCCCGGCCGCAATCCCGCACGTCCCCATGTGGACGTTGATTTTAGCCTTGAATGCGCCGCCCTCTCGGATGACCAGGCCGCGGCGGGCCTGTTCTCGGATCTTTTCCAGGTCTTGGATGGTAAGTTTCGGCATGACGCTTCTCCTTTATTTCTTGTATTTCTTGAGAAGGCCCGGGATCTTTGTCTGGGTGACTTTTCCGTGAACGTCCTCGCCGATCATGACCACGGGAGCCAGCCCGCAGCAGCCGATGCAGCGGACGGCGTCCAGGCTGAACTCCCGGTCGGCTGATGTTTCTCCAGATTTGATGCCCAGATCACGCTCGAATTTTTCGATGATGCGCTGGGCGCCGCGGACGTGGCAAGCCGTCCCGAGGCAAACGTGAATCCGATGCTTGCCCTTGGGCTTCAAGCTGAAGGCTTTGTAGAAGGTCGCCAGACTCAGGATGCGGCTCAGGGGAATTCCGAGTTCGTGAGAGATTATCTTCAGAACCGGCGGGGGAAGATAGCTGAAATCCTCTTGAATGTCCTGAAGGATGGCGATGATCGAGCTGGAGTCTCCTTGATATCGGGTCAGGATTTCCGAGACGTGTTGCTCATTCATGATGTCCTCCTGATTTCGTGGATCTCCTCCTGGATGGCTTTTCTGATTACGGCGACAATCTGCGGCATAGCCAGCGATATACCGCCGAGTTGAGAACGGAGATCCTGGGTGTCGAAGACGTACGTCCTTTGGTCGGCCTGATGGACGTAGCGAATGTCGAGGCCGGGGTGGGCCACGATCAACGTGGCCAGGGTCTGAGCGATGTCGCCCAGCGGTTTGCGATCGATGTGGCTGAGCTCGAATGTGGCGCGAACCTTCGTTCCCCGGCCTGGCCGGGAGCGGAGGGTCAGTTTTCCTGCCGCGGCTTTCGCGGCCTGGGCGAGCAAGGATAAGCCCAGCCCGATCCGACGCGCTGTCTTGGTGGTGACAAAAGGATCGAGCGCCTTGACCCGCAATGCCTTGTCCATTCCTCGCCCGTCGTCGGAAATTTCAAGGATCATCCGGTCGAGTCGATGATTTTCCTCGATCCGAATGTCGATCCGCTTGGCCTGGGCTTCGATAGAGTTTTCCGCGATGTCGAGGATGTGGAGCGATAAGTCTTCCATGGTTCCGTCAGTGTATAATTTTCCGGTTTTTGACGCCCTTGAGGGCCATTTTGATTTCGTCGAGCGTTCCCTCTTCCAATAGGAATTCAGTCGCGGCCTGGCCGATTTCGTCCAGGAAATGGGCGTCTGAGGCAGAGATCAGAGGACGCCCCGGGCCGAACTGCCTTCGCCCTTTGTCCCAGGACATGTGAAGCGAGATCTCCAGCGCATCCAGGTCCAATCGAGGCGGGATGAAACCGAGTTGCCCGATGATGCCGAAGCCCATCCGGTCCACATGAGAGGCGACCGCCAATCCCCGAAGGACGTGGATAAAACCGACGACCTCGTCCAGGCTCAATGTCGTCGCCCCGGCCAGAAACTTTGAGCTGAAGCCGAGGACTTCGTCCTCTGCGTTGGCGATGATCTGTTGGCCGAAGACGGACTCGCTGTTTTCCCCCGGCAAGAAGGCATAAACTCTCTCCTGCATGGAGAGGGCCGCCTCGAGCTCACCGAACAAGGCCAGAATATGAACTTCTTCCTGAGACGTGATCTCTAAGCCGGGAAGGACGCAAAGTCCGAGCCGGCCGGCCGCTTCGATCAAGGCTTCGGCGTTTTCGGCGGAATTGTGATCGCAGATGCCGAGGATATCGAGTTCTTTCCGTTTAGCCTCGGCGACGATGTTCCGGGGCGACATGCGCAGATCGGCGCACGGAGAGAGGCAGGTGTGGATGTGGAGATCGGCTTTGAATTCCCTCAATGGCCTTATTTTTTTAGCAGGTTGTACAGGGCTCCCGTGACGGCGAAGGCGGGTTCCGATGTGCCCAGGATGACGACATTTTCCTCTCGAGCTTTCTGCATGGTGGCTTGGTCCGGTTTGCGGGAGTTGACGAGAATGATCCCCGCTAAGTTCTTGAGCTTGGCGATCGCCACAATGTTTTCATGAGTCTGGCAGGTGATCCAGACGTTTTTCTCCTTGCCGTAGGCCATGACGTCGCTCAGGAGGTCGCTGGTGTAGCCTCCGCTGACCGAGACGTCCAAATCGCCTTGGGCTTGGAGGATGTTCAGGGACAACTGGCCCGAAAGATCCCGGAGTTTCATGGTTTTCCTCCTTGATGAAACTTTATGTCGCTTTCCGGACCGGCGTCGAGCGGCCTCCGCCGAGCCGTTTTCACGATGCAATCTTCTTGCCCGGACTCCCCGCGAACCACGTCTTCGGCGAAAGTGAGACAGGTCGGAGAACCGCAGGCGCCGCAGTCGATTTTGGGAAGAGTCTCGAAGAGGGCTTCTTTTTCCTTGCGCTTGGCAATGGCCTTGGAGAGGTTCTCATCCAGGGGCTTGATCGGCCGGGGCTCGAATTTCTCTTCGCGGAAAAAATAGCCTTCCCGGTACAGCTGGCGCATCGTCCGAATGTCCGGGCAGGCTTTGATTTTTTCGAATTCAAGGGTTTCGATGAGCTTAAGGATCTTGTTGTAGGAGACGTAAAGATTCTCCACGTTGAGCGAGCCGCCGACGCATCCCTGGAGACAAGAATAGCCTTCGATGAAATCGATGTTGTTGAGCTTTCCCCGTTCAATATCGTCGAAGACCTTGATGATTTCCGCCAGGCCCGACACGGCCAGAGAATTCCGGAGGCGCAAGGTCCGGCAGATGCCGCCGACCATGGCCCAGCCGATGCCCAGGATGCAGATGTTTTCCAGGCTTTGCCGGTAGTTCCCGTGGGGGACGTTTTCCATGGCGGATCGAAGAGGGCCGTAGATGTCGGAAATAGCGATGGCTCCGTCAAGATAGGATCGGGTCTTGCCCGAGGGCTGTCTGATGGAGACCATTTTGGACGGACACGGCGTCAGATAGAAGGTCCCGATATCCTGTTCCTTGAGCTCGTATTGACGGGCTTTGGATTTTTTGATCTCTCGAGCGGCGATCTCCCGGGGCATGTCGATCGGAATGATATGGGGGAGAAGGTTGGGATATTTGACCTGGATCAGGTGAACGATCACCGGGCAGGCATTGGAGATGACGGGCCTCGGCCCCGGATGGTCTCGGAGATACTCCTGGATCGAAAAACTGACCATGCCGCAGGTTTGGGCTAGATCAAAAGCGTCATCGAAGCCGAGGCATTTCAGGCCGCCGAGGATTTTATCGGGCAGGATTTCCCGACCGAACTGGGCGTAGAGAGCCGGCGAGGAAATCGCTACCGTGTAGCGGAACTTGGTGAGCTCACCGAAAGGATCTGTAAGGGGAATGATGGCCTGATGAGGGCAGGCCGAGATGCATTCGCCGCAGTCGATACATCGTTCTTGGATGATCCGGGCTTTTCCGCTCTTGACCCGAATCGCCTGGGTGGGGCAGGCCCGGAGGCATTTCATCCGGCCCTGACATTTCTGCGTGTCAACGTAAACGGAAAAACCCCGAGGAGTCATGCGCCGCCTTCCTGCTTGGGGAGGAGGTCGAAATAGATGTCGAGGTTCGTCCCTTTGCCGACTTCAGAGGCGATCTCGAACCGGTCGGCGTTTTTTCGGATATTGGGAAGGCCCATGCCCGCTCCGAATCCCATCTCTCTCATCTCCGGCGTCGCCGTCGAATACCCTTCCCGCATAGCCAGCTCGATATCGGGGATGCCGGGGCCTTTATCACGGAGTCGCAAATAGATCAGGTTCGGGGTCAAATAGAGCGTCATTTCTGCTCGCTCGGCATACATGACGACATTCATCTCCGCTTCATAGGCGGCGATCGCCACCCGCCGGATGACGGCCGGGCTGATGCCGATGTCTTCCAGAATGTCCTTCACGGTTGTCGAAGCATTCCCGGCCCGGCTGAAATTCCTTCCCGTGATCTCAAAAGAATGAGAAAAGGCGTCCTTCCCGTAGACATCGGTCTGCCGTTCGGCAGTCTGGGACGGAGAGACTCCAGGAAGCCCATGGCTGTAGAGGATTCCGCATGCTTCGTACATCATCCGAGGCGTGGAGAGCACGGGAATGCCTTTGATAGAGGCCTGTTCTAAGCATTCTTGCTCGGGCCTTTTCCCCCGGACATAAATGATCGCTTTCGCTCCGATGATGTCGGCTGTTCGGACGGATTGAGCATTGGTCAATCCCGTCAGCAGGATTTGCCCCGGCCGGCCAAAAGCCAGGACGTCGCTCATGAGGTCCGAGCCGCAGGCGGCTTCGATCTCTTTTTCGAGATGTCCCTCCGTGCCCCAGACAAGATCGGCTTGAAGAAGGCCTTGGATCTCTTTAAGCTTCATGCGAATGATGTCTCTTTATCCACCCGTTTGATGATCATTTTTCCTTTGCGGATGATCCGTTCCGAAGGCGTCACCGTCGTCGGGCAATTTTCCCAACAGGCGCCGCAGCCGTTGCATTTGTCGATGTCGACATAGCGCGCTTTCTTCCGGATTTTCGCCTTGAAATTTCCGATATATCCCGAGATCTCTTCGACTTCGCTCCAGGTCAGCAATTCGATGTTCGGATGCTTTCCCACTTCGCTCATTTTCGGGGTCAGGATGCAGGCCGAGCAGTCGAGCGTCGGAAATGTCTTGTCGAGCTCGGACATATGGCCGCCGATGGACGGTTGCTGCTCGACAAGATAGACTTTTTTGCCGGATTTGGCATATGTCAAAGCGGCATGGATTCCGGCGATCCCTCCGCCGACGATCAAGACTTCGGGGCGGACGGGGACTTCTTTCTTGGTCAGAGGATCATGAAGGGCGACCCGGCGCACGGCGGCAGAAATCAGAGCTTTGGCTTTTTTCGTGGCGTCTGCCGGCTTCAAGGTGACCCAGGACACCTGCTCGCGGATGTTCGACATCTGGAGGTAGAAAGGATTGAGTCCGCCTTCGGCCGTCGCGCCCCGGAATGTCGGCTCGTGCATCAGGGGAGAGCAGGAGGCGACGACGACCCGGTTTAAGCCATAATCTTTGATGCACCGCTTGATCAGTTCCTGGCCGGGGTCCGAGCACATAAATTTGTATTCTTTGGCGACGGCGACGTCGTCCAGCTTCGCGGCAAAAGCAATGACATCGGCCACATCCACTTTGCCGGCGATGTTGGTGCCGCAATCGCAGACAAAAACACCGATTCGGGGCTGACCGTTTTGGCTCATCGGGCTCCTCCTTGGCCGAGTTTTTCCCAGAGGGATCGCAGGGGGATGATCGACCGCTTAAAGCCCAGCTCTTCTCGGGGAATTCCCAAGGCGAGTCCGAGGAGCTGGCTGAAATAGAGAATGGGCATCCGGATGTCCTCCTTATACCGTTTGACGATCTTGCTTTGGCTGATCTCCAGGTTGAACTGGCAGAGAGGGCAGATGGTGACCACGAGATCCGCGTCTTTTCTTTTTGCCTCCTTGAGGAGGATATAGTTCAAACGAAGGCCGACCTCCTCGATCGTTCCCGAGAGAGAGCCTCCGCAGCATCGTGTCTTGGCCACGAAATCCACCGCTTTGGCCCCCGCGGCTTCCATGAGGACATCCAGGCTTGTCGGATAGTCTGGATCGTCGAAGTCCGTATAGGGACGGACGAGTTGGCAGCCGTAGTAGCAGGCGACCTTCAATCCCGATAAGGAATTTCGAACCATGGCTTTGATGGCCTGGGGGCCGATGTCCTTGAAAAGGACTTCCAGGGGATGTTTGACATCGATAGTCCCCTGATATTCGCAGCCTGCGTTTTTGAGGTCTTTCAAGATTTTGGCCGCTTTCGGCTGCCGGCTATTCAAAAATTTATTTGACTTTTTCAGCGTCAGGTAGCAGCCGGCACAAGGAGCGATAATGTTTTTGCCCGTTTTTTCAGCGATCGATAGATTGCGCCCGCAGATGGCCGCCGCCATCGTGTCATCAACAGAGAAATAGGCCGTGGCGCCGCAGCAGTTCCAATCGTCCATCTCTTGGAGCGGCAGGCCGACTTCTTTGAAGAGAGGCAGGATGGATTCCTCGTAGTGACGTGAGTTGCCCTTGAGAGAGCAGCCCGGATAGTAGATGTATCCGTTCATGGGGTCCCCTCCTTGAGAGCGTTCAAGAGAGATCTGAGCTGTTTTCTATTTTTAATGGATTCCCTGCGGAGCGACATCCGGCCCGCCTTCATCAGCTTGAGTCCGAGCGGGGCCATCTTGAGCATGCCAAAAGGATTGAGGGACTTGAGGTAGAGGCCGAGGATGAGCCATAGTTCGGAATTGCGGCCGTGTTTGGCGATGATGCGCGACATCTCCCTGTCCAAGACCGGGATGGAGAATCTCGAGGGATAAACCTTTTTTTCGATGGCCTTGCGTTTGAGGGCATACATCACGTCGGTGATCTTGATTTTGGCCGGACATCGAACCTGGCAGGTGTAGCAAGACGGGCAGAGCCAGATGGTAAGACTCCGGAGCGTCTCGTCCGCAAAGCCGTTCTTCACCCAGGCGATGATCTTGCGGGGCGGATGATCCATATAAACAGACATCGGACAGGAACTGCTGCATGTGCCGCACTGAATACACGCGTCGAGTTCCTGGCAATCCGACATCTTTTTGATTTCATCCAGAAAAGACGGATCCAGCTCTTCTTCGTATTTGACCTTTTTCGAAATCTTCATAAAGCCTCCTTTTGATCGACCTGGGGCATAATGCCCTGGAAAATCTACAGGCTATTCTTATTTCGATCCCGTCCCTGGGATAAAGAGAGGGGATTGAAGGCCTTTTGATCCGATGGCTTAAGTACGGCGCCGAAATGAGGCTTTGAACGTTTAAAAAAGTCCGGCTTTTGTGGGGAATAAAAACAGCCCGGATGGGTAAAAATAGGTTACCTTCCTTGTTTAGCTCAATTTCTTTATTAATTATATAAGGCTGGAAAAACCAAATGTCAAGAAAAAAGTGTAAATATGCCTCGCTTTAAATGGGGCAAATTGCCACGCATGTGTTTCTTTATGTAATTTTTAGAGCGATTTCCTCTCAACCCACGGGGCATACGACCGCTCGTCTAAGATAGGTAGATGGCGGGGGGTTTTGATAAAACCTTTTTTCTGCGCCTGCCGGCATAAGTCAAACTAAAATTGCCGATAGGGGCTAATCATCAGTTAAAAACCCAGAGCATTCCGTTAAATAGAATGGGAGCGACGACACCCGACGGGTGGCGTGGTTCGGGGGCCCCCCGGACACTCTTGGAGGAGGACCCTTTCACAGGGTCCCCCTCCAACGGGCGGCGGGAATACCCGCCCGCCCTGCCACCCCTCCAAGGAGCATCCTCCCATGAATTCATCGCCAAATGCTCCTTGGAAAGACGGCAGAGAGCGAAGCGATCGTTAGGCTCGCCTTTTCACAGGCTTTCGGATTCGAGAATCCTCTTCCGCTCTTCCATGATATTTTTGTATTCCAGGGGGTGGAGCGTCCGCAGCTCGCGTCCCGAGATCTTTCCGTTGAGCCAGATCTTACTCATCGGGAAGACTTCGGGATTGAGGTGGACATTGTACATGTGCCAGATGATGACCGCCAGGAAGGCCAGCATGGCCTCGTAGCCGTGGATAATGACGAAGATGTCGTGGACCCAGAGCGGGAACAGCCTCAGCGAGAACTCCAAGTTCCACATGAAGAACCCGCTCAAGATCATGACGAACGACCCCCAGGCCACGGCCAGGTATTCGAATTTCTCGATGAAGTTGTAGCGGCCGAATTCCGGCTCTGTCTCGAACAGCCAGTAAGGATGCTTCTCGAAGAATGTCTTGAGGACGCCCTTCTTGTAGAGGAGCTGGGTCAGGCCGACGTTATGCCAGAAGAGATCCCAGGCGTCCCGGACGTCCTTGAACTTCGGGATCATCTCCTTAAAATTACTCCGGCCCCGCTTAGTGAAGATCGTGTAAAAAAAATGCCAGATGATATTGACGATCAAGATCACGGCGGCGATGCGATGAAGAACGCCGCGGATGTAGAAAGCCCTTTCGAACGACATGAGGGACTTGAAAATCTTCAATTCGTAGAAAATGAGCGGCAGTCCGGTCACGATCAGGATGGTGAAGGTGAGGATAAGGAGAAAATGCTGAATCCTTTCGGCAAGGTTCATCCGCAAGAAGATTTCGTCGTCGCGGATGAGGTCGGAGGAGTTTAGTGTTTCCATCGGATTCTCAGCCTGTGATAGAGATCGGCGGCGATGAAGATCAGGAAGACGGAGATCAGGACGGCGATGACAACGATGTAGAAGATCTTGGCGAAATAGGCCCATCTGTTCTCGGTCTTCTCCGAAACGACGTGAATTTTTCCCTTGGCAAAATTCTTCCCGGCTCCGGCGTGGCATTTTCCGCAGGTTTTGGAAAGGTTCTCCGGATAGATAGGGGATTTCGGGTCGGTCGAGACCCGGATGTCATGAAAGCCGTGGCAGCTGGCGCAGTTGGCGACGCGTGTCTCCCCGAACTTCGAGGCGGTGCCGTGGTAGGAACTCGAGTATGTTTTCAGCCGGGACGTGAGGAAACCGTACTGCCGGGCCAGGCGCTCATCATCATGGCATCGGGAACAAATCCCGGCGACTTTTGTGGCATAGACGGGAGAGCTCAAATCTTCCGGGGACTGGATGTTGTGCTCACTATGACAGTCCGTGCAGACAGGCACGTCCTGGCTGCCTTTGACATAATCCTTGCCGTGGACGCCTTCCAGGTAGCCCTTCCGGATGCCGACGTGACAGGCGCCGCAAGTGCGGATGATATTTTTCCGGCTGACCAGGGATTGAGGATCGCTGACGCTGCGGATGCTATGCCCGTCATGGCAGTTGGCGCAGTTGGCCGACAGCGTCAGACCGGCCTTTTCCAGGGCTTTGTAATGAGAGCTCCGGTTGTACATCTCGATGAAGCCTTTGCCGCGTTTTGTTTTCACCCGTTCAAGATGGCAGGCTTCACATGTGGTCGGCAGGTTGATGGGAAAGATCGTGGATTCCGGGTCATCTTTTCCCCGGATCTCGTGCGTCCCATGGCAGTCCCCGCAGGTGACCGTGATGGGATTTTGCCCTTCGTGGGGCTGGCCGTGGATGCCGGCTTTGACCTGGGCCGCATCTTTTTCGTGGCAGGCGGCGCAATTCGCCGGCCGGAGCTTTTCCGGATGCGGGAAATCCTTGACTTTCTTGAGGTCGGCATGGCAGTCGATGCAGGCGATTTCGGCCTGGCCGTGAACCGAAGCCTTGAATTTATCCTGGTCGACAAAAAGCAATTTTCCGGCGCTCGATTTCAAGTTCGAGTCGCTGTGACAGGCGAGGCAGTCGTCATTCGAGGCCGGAGGGAGAGTGGAGGCCGCGGCCGCCGCCGCCAGCAGGCTTAAGGACAGGGCTAAAAAAAATAGCTTCTGGGTCATTTGGTCTTTGAACGTTTGGCTCGTTTGATGAGTTCCGGGACAAACCAGATCCCCGTCAGGGCCACGATGACCAGCAGGACCCAGAGCAGAATCTTCTGGACATAGAACGGAGCGCCTGATTTTTTTTCGTTGACGTCGCGGTGGATCTTGGCCTTGGCGATTTTTTCGGGCATCCCGGGATGACAGCTGGGCTGGCCGCATGTCCTGGCCAGGTTGGCCGGGTTCACCTTGGACCGCGGGTCTTGAGCGGGACGGATGTCGTGGATGCCGTGACAGCTCGAGCAGTCGGCTTCGGCTTTGTCGCCGAAGCCGATGGCGATGCCGTGGAAGCTTTCGATGAACGTCTTGGTCCTGTCCTCGGGAATCCCGTATTTCTTCATGATCTCCGGCCGGGCATGGCAGGTTGAGCACGTATCGGGGATATGGGTCTTGGATGTCGGCGATTGGCTGTCCTTCGGGGAAGCCACGGTATGTTCGCCATGGCAGTCGACGCACAGGGGAGCGTCGGTGTTGCCTTTGAGGGCCTCCCTTCCGTGGATGCTTTGTTTATATTCGTCAAAAACGAGGGTGTGGCATTTTCCGCAGGTCTCCGGATTCTTGGCCGCCAGATGCGGCTCTCCGACGCCCTGGATATTGTGGACGCCGTGGCAGTCCGTGCAGACGGCGGCAAAAGACACCAGGCCTTTTTGGAAGAGGGCTTTGCCGTGGACGCTCTGCATATATTCTTGATAGGGCGATTCGGCATGGATGTGGTACTTCACGATGACGCTCATGTTTTCGTGGCAGCGGGAACACATGAGCGGGATGTTTTTCCGATTGACGGTCGAGGCGGGGTCTTGGGTCTTTTTGATGTTGTGCTTGCCATGGCAATCCCAGCATTTCGCGACATCCTGCACGCCCCTCTCGAGGTAGGCTTTGCCGTGGACGCTGTCGGGATAATAGACGGGGCTCTCTCCCGCTCTCGGCAGATGATTTTCCTGGTGGCATTTGGCCGTGCAACTGGCCGGCGGAATATCTTTTTTCTTCTGATGGGGGAGCTCTGCGGTTCCCCCTTTCATCGTGATTTGGTGGCAGTCCGTGCAGGAGAGATCGGCGTGGACCGATGCCGAGAGGGTATCCACGGCATGGCAGGAGAGGCATTTCCGGTTCTCTGTCCCCTCGGGCTTCTTGGCTTGAGGAGCTTGACCGAATACGAGGACGGTCAGAAGAGTGTCCGCCAAAAGCCCGAGGACAATTCGTGCTAGCGGTCGTTTGTTCATAAAGAAAGCCTTTTTATGGTGTTTATGTTGTTCCGGGGAAAACCAGAGGTTGCGCCCCGGGCCATCCATGTTCAGTCGTCAGGCTTTTTCCGGCTGGAAAGGGACTTATTTTCCGGGGACGGGGTGCTTGATCTTGTCCCAGGCTGCCGCGAAATCGTACGTCTTGCCATGCGCATTCTGATGGCAGGTCAAACACCACGTCTTGATGGCATCCGCATTGCCGTAGAGCTTGAGGCCGTTTTTGACGGCTTCGTCCTTGTTCTTCATGATGCTCAGCGTTTTATAGGCGCTGCCGGGTCCATGACATACTTCACAATTGACACCTTCGGCTTTAAGCTCGGCGGCTTTCTCGGCCAGCGGGCCGTGGCATTTCAGGCACTTTGGATCCGTCGTCGGGTCTTTCACTCCCAACGCCTGAGCGTTGGCGGCGGCCGCGGGGGAGCTCAGGGCGGCGAAGGATTTGGCGTGGTTGCTCATTTCCCAGATCGGGAACTGCTGACCCTGCTTTTCGGTCTTGTGGCAGATCTGGCATTTCTGGGAGCCGACATACGTGAAATTCTGGCCGGAGACGTTCACCGCAAACAGGCCCAGGGTGAGGAGGGCGGCCGGGATGATAACCTTCTTCATGGTGCCTCCTAACGTGTTTTGGAATGCTCCATTTTAGCCGAGAGGGCCGGCCTTGTCAATCCGGAAAATTAGAATTTCGATAAAGTAGATAAGAAAAATAAATTTAGATCAAGGTCGGAAGCCCGATCTTGTCATGTCGCGGATTTTCAGGAACAGGGCCAGGCCGAAGAGGGCGAGGAAGGCCGTGGCAATGACCAGGCCCGTCCGCCGGAATTTGGCCTCCTGGAGGGCTTTGTCGCCGGCCTGCCGGATATCGGCCAAAATCTTCTCTCCTTCGGCCGCTTTCTGGCGGATGTCCGCGACGGCCAGGCCGTGCGTCAGGTTTTTAGCCGAAACCAGGATCGTGTTCACGTCCTGGAGATGGAACTTCGGCTGGCTGATTTCGACGCCTTTCTTTTCGGCCAGGGCCAGGATATCTTCGTTCCGTTGATATTGCGTTTGAAGGGCGTCGAAGATCCGCCCCAAGTCGGAGGCCGCCTGATAGCCTTTGGAACCAGATTTGTGGCATTGGATGCAGACGGATTTTTCTCCCGTGCCGAGCATATCATTGGACGGCCGGAGAATTTTATGGTTGCCGTGGCAGGCTTCGCATTCGGACATCCCCATTCCATCGAAAGCCTTTTTGTGGGGGCCCTTGGAAAAAAGCTCGCCCGTGGAAGGATGGCACTGCCGGCAGACCGAGGCGATGCTCTTGACCTGGGGAGGGAACGCGCCGTGGTTGCCGTGACAGTCATTGCAGGTCGGGGCCGACATATCCTTCTTATCGAACAGGGCATGGGCGTGGACGCTTTGCTTATACTCATCGAGCTGGTTCGTAGGGATCTTGTAATCTTTCATGGTGTCGGCGCCGGCGTGGCAGCGGCCGCAGGTCTGGGGAATGTTCCAAGGGAACGTCATGGATTTTGGATATTTCGTGGACTGAATGCCGTGTTGGCCATGACAGTCCGTACAGACGGCGACCTTGGTATCGCCTTTTTTGAGGAGCTGGCCATGCCGGCTCGTCCAATACTGGCTGAGCTGGTCCACCCGCAAGTTCGGGTTGAACGACCGCATCGTGGCGGCATTGGAATGGCAGGAAGCGCAGAATTCGGGGATCTGGGCCCTCTTGGGCGCACCCTTGAATGATTTGTCTTTGGCCAGGTCTTCATCATCCTGGGCGGGGTTTCCGCCGTGGCAGTCCGCGCAGCCCAGGCCGAACTGTTGATGGATGTCTTGTTTAAAGGCATCGGCCGGAGCGCGAAGCTCGGCCTCGAGCTTGCTGTGGCAGTCCAGGCAGCTGTCTTTCTGGCCGAATCCGAGCAGGGGGAAACACAGCAGACAAGATAAAGCCAGGGGCAAAAACCATTTTTTCATCATCATCTCGTTTTTCATGGATCTATAATCCGCGCACGGTGTACGTCAGGATGGTCATGACGACGATGTAGAGGAAGATCGCCGCTCCGATCAAGGTAAAAACCGGGCTTCCTTTCTCTTTGGCCGCCCTTCGGTCGAGATAGGGCACAAACATCCAGAGGAGGCCTCCGATCATGAAGGCCAGGATGGCCAGCTTCTCGCCCTCGATGAAAATTATGTGGGACGGCAGGAGCTTGAGCGTCGTGAACATGAACGTGAAATACCATTCGGGCTTGATGCCCAGGGGGGTGGCGGTGAACGGATCGGCCTTTTTCCCGACTTCCCAAGGCAAAAAGACGCAGAGGACGCCGATCAGGACGAGGATGAGTGTCCATCCCAGAGCGTCCTTGAAGAGGAAATCGGGGAAGAAAGATATTTCCTTGACCTTGGCTTCGTTGATCCGGATGGGCTTCGACATGCCGAGGATCTGGACGAGAAGGACATGGGTCCCGATGATAAAGAAGGCGGCCATGGGAAGGATGGCGACGTGGAACCAGAAGAACCTGGAGAGAGTAGCCTGGGAGACAGACGAGCCGCCGAGGATCAGCGTCTTCAGCCACTCCCCGATCAGGGGTAAGCTGCCGGCAATATCCGTTCCGACGCGGGTGGCAAAGTAAGATAGCTCATTCCAAGGCAGGAGATAGCCGCTGAAGCCGAAGGCCAGGAAGATAACCAACAGCAAGAATCCCGTGATCCAGGTCAGCTCCCGGGGCCTACGGTAAGCCTTGAGAAAATACGTGGAGAACATGTGGACAAAGATGACGCCGACGAGGATATTGGCGGTCCAGCTGTGGACCGAGCGGATCAGCCAGCCGAATTTGACCTGGCTCATGATGAACTGGATGCTTTCATGGGCGCCGTCGATCGACGGCGTGTAGTAGAGGAGAAGAAGAATTCCCGTCATGATCTGGATGCCGGTCAGAAAGAGACAGATGCCGCCGAAATAGTACCAGAATGAGTAGGGGTGCTCGGGGACTTTCTTTTTTTTGGCGAAATCGAAGAGACCTTGGAGCTGAAAGCGATCGTCGAGATAAGCGAAGATATTCCGGCCGGCTTTTTTCATCCTATGCTTTCTTCGAGACAAAAATATCCTCGCCCGCGACGTCCACCTTGTAGGACTCCAGGGGCGCGGGCGGTGGCCCGGAGATGACGTTCCCGGCCAGGTCGAACCGGCCGTTATGGCAGGGGCAGAACATCGTCTCCGTGTCGCCCTGGTATGTGACCGTGCAGGTGAGATGGGTGCAGGTCGCCGAGAAGGCCAGAAGCTTGCCGTCCTGAGTGTTGATCAGGATGGCGGGCGATGAGCCGAATTTGAAGATCTTGGCTGTGTTCGGGGCCAGGTCGCCGACCTTGGCCGCCGCCACTTTTTTCTGGACGGCCTCGGCCTGCTTGGGCGGCAGGATGTATCGGATGACGGGGTAGAGGAATGAAGCTACGGTAGCCAGGAGCGATCCACCAAAAAACCCGTTAATGAAGGTCCGTCTGTTCATTATTCGAAGGTGTTCCTAAAGATTTAATTTTTTTCAGGGCTTTTGTCAAGACGTCTTCCATGAAGGCATGGTTGTGAATCCCCAGGCTCCCGTCCTGTTCGATGGCCGTCAGGGCGGATTCGACGGCGGACGCCTGGGATTTCTGCTCGTCTGTGAGGGCCGCTTTCCGGGCGTCGCGGAGGGCTGTCCTCAAATCCTCGGTTAGAGCCTTGATGGAGTCGCGCCATTCCTGGAATT
This sequence comes from uncultured Eubacteriales bacterium, assembly GCA_964537875.1. Lineage (GTDB taxonomy): Bacteria > Acidobacteriota > Aminicenantia > Aminicenantales > UBA4085 > JAPKZH01. Next base: position 22,346 of record CAZIDN010000003.1, on the reverse strand, counting down.
TTTTCCGGTAGCTTTCTTCCCCGTGGCATTCCACGCAGGAATCCGCCCCGGGCCGGACGACCTGTTTCTGCTTGTTCACGTGGCAGGCGGCGCAGTCCGTCTCTGCTTCGGCCATGATGTCTTTCGGGATTTTCATATCGGCCAGCGTGCCGCCTTGATAAAATGTCTTTTGCGTTTCATGGCAGCTGGCACAATCCTTCTTAGCGTCCTTGTGATGGCAGGAGGCGCAGGCGCTTTTCGACCCGATGAACTCCCCATGCTTCTTGGCGTTGGAATGGCAGATCGCGCAGGCCATGTTCTGGATAAGGACGTGGCTTTTGTGAGGGAAGCTCAAACCGAAGACCGGGGATTTGATCTCCTCGATCCCGGAATGGCAGCTCAAGCAGACATTCTCCGTGTTTTGAGGCATAAAGGAAGTGCGGTCGGGCTTGTAGGAAGACCCGGCCAGGCGGAGGGCCTCTTCGATCTTATCCAAGGAAACCGAGAGCAGTTCTTGGGAGTAATTCATGTTGTGAACGCTCTTGCCCCTCTCGACGACATCGATATTGAACGCGGCTTCTTCGAGCAGGCCTTCGGCTTTTGCCCGGCCGTCGCTCCGGCCCTGCCGTACTTCCTGGGCCGCCTGCTGGTAAACGGCGCTGATCGTCTGGAGCTTCTTCCGGGTGGACGTCTCCCAGGCTTTGAGGATCCTGGCGAATCCGGCCCCGTGGCAGGACTCGCAGGCTTTATCTTTCGAGACCGATGTTTCGCTTTTGACCAGGCGGCCGCCGGTCTCTTCGTGGAACATATGGCATCCCTTGCAGCTGAGCCCCTTTTCGAACATCACGTTGGGCATGGGATGATCGATGCCCTTGCCTCCCTGGCCGGCGAACAAGATTTTTTGGGCCTGGTGGGAGCCGGTGTGGCAGGTCCGGCAGTCGGCGATCGTTTCGACGTCCTTGACGATCTTGTGCTGGATGGCCAGATGACACTGGGTGCACTCGATCTTGTTCTTGGCGATGTGATTGTCGTGGATGAGGACGGTGTCGCCGTATTTGTCCAAGCGCTCCTTTTCGAAGTGGCACTTGAAGCAGTTCTCCCGGGGAACCGCGCCGTCGCCGATGATGACTTGGCTGTGGCACTTGTCGCATTGGAAGCCCCGGTCGAACACCGTCGTGTGGTTGAATCGAGAGGTCTTTTCCGAGACGAGATCTTGTTTCTTGTGGCAGTGAGCGCAGTCGTTGATTTTGGGGAAACTTTCGCTTTTCTTGAAATGGCAGATAAAACAGCTGGCCTCGGTGACGGTGATGTGCTCGCCCTGGACGATTTGGGAATGGCAGCTCGTGCAGCGGAGTTGTTTGCCCCGCTTGAGGTCGGTGAAATGGATCTTGTGGTCAAAGGCCACGGTCTTGAATTTCACCGGCCCTTCGAGGAGCCTTCTGTCGTGGCAGCCTTTTTGGAGGCAGCTTTCGTCCTGGATCTCGGCCCAAGGCTTGGATTTGAGGTAAAGCTTGGTCCAGTAGCGGCCGACCATGACCAGGCCTTCCATTTTAGCCTGAAGTGTCGACCTCAATCCGGGCGGATAATGGCAGACCTTGCATTCGACCTGGCCGTGGGAGGACGCCTTCCAGCTCTCGAAGAAAGGTTTCATATAATGGCAGGCCGAGCAGAATTTGGAGGTGGAGGTCAGCTCGACGGAGGCGACAAAGACGACCAGGAAGACGCCCAAGGCAATGAGAAAGATCTTCAGCCGCTTTTTTCTTTTCCTTTTCTTGTCGGGTGCGATCGGATCGTTGTTCATTCTCGTTCGTCTTATTGGCAATTAAGCATATCACCTAATTCCTTTTTGCTTCCTCTTCCGAAATGGATGGAAGTCCATCCTCCCTTGATTGGCCAAGGGGGGTTGGAGGGATCCAGATCCATCATCTCAGGTCTTTCCTCAAGGTGTCTTTGGTTCTTTGATCTCATGCGTAGCTGTGGAGCCCGGACAGCAGGTAGTTGACCCCGAAATAAGTGAAGAGGGCCGCCAAAAAACCGATGATAGCGATGACCGCCGAGCGCTTTCCTTTCCAGCCCATGACGATCCGTGTGTGTAGATACAGGGCAAATACGAACCAGGTGATCAGGCTCCAGACTTCCTTGGGGTCCCAGCTCCAGTAGGTACCCCAGGCTTTGTAGGCCCAAACCATACCGAAGACAAGCCCACCCAGCGTGAAGAGCGGAAAGCCGACGGCCACGCAGCGGTAGCTCACCGAGTCCCATTTTTCTTTTTTATCCGCCTCTTTGGCCGCGAGATACATGATGCTGGTGATGAAGGCGACGGCAAAGAACGCCTCGCCGAGGAGCGTCACCGAGACATGCAGCCAGAGCCAGTAGCTCTGGAGGGCCGGAACGAGCGGCGTGGCCTCTTTGGGCATCAGGGGTGAGGAAGCCAGAGCCATCAGGCCGATGACGATCAGCATGAGGTAGGGGCCGATTTTTGGAATCTTAAACTTTCTGTCTATGATGACATAGGCCAGGACCGAGGCCCAGGATAGGAAAGAGAGCGATTCGTACATGTTGGTGAAGGGAGCATGTCCGCTTTCGATCGTCCTGACGATGAGGGCCGCGGTATGGATGATAAGGCCGGCCACGGCCAGGGCCGACCCGGTTTTGGCCGAGTTGGGCTTTTTGGAAAAGAGAAAACCCAGGTAATAAAAGGCCGATAATATATAAAGGATAAAGGCGATGACAAATAGCGTGGATTCGCTCATTGTGTTCTCCTGGCCGATGTCATAATTTTTTCGAATTCGGATTGGAAGCTGTCCCGGTTCTTCAGAGCGATCCCGCCGGCGATGACCTCAGTCTTGCCCTGGCTTTCTTCCAGGACCGCTTTGATTTCCCAGTGCGGCCAGTAGAAGGCGAGGGCCAGGCCGAGCATCGTCAGGATGCACCCAATCCAGATCAGGTTCGCTCCCGGGTCTTTGGCTGCTTCGAGGACCGAATACTGACCGGCCTCGAAACTCTTGAGCTCAAACGACAAGTCGGTTTCCTTGGCGGCATGGATCCGGTCCATATCCGGAAAGTTGGCGAAGATCCAGCCGGAAAAGATCTTCTCGCCGCCCCTGAATCCTTCGACAAAGGCGGCCGGGTTGTTGGGCTGGAGGGAGCGCGTCTGCGGCTCGTTCCCTTCACCGAGGACAAAATCCGGGATGAAACGGGCCACGGAGACGGATGTCTGGTCCTTGTCGTCGAGCGGCACTTGTTCACCGACCTTGAGCTTGAGCTTCTTCAGGAATGAGGGGTCGTTTTTTTTCTTCGACCAGATTTCGACGGCAGGATTGTCCCAGTTCCAGCCGTAGCTGGTTTGGTAAAAGGAATACCCGTGGTAGGTGAGAGGCCGGTTCACGACGATCGTTTTAGCCAGGACGGGGTTCGCGTTTTCGATGACGGTGACGGCGCTTTTCCAGGCTTTGACGCTTCCGTCCGGGTAATATTCGGTTGTGAATTTGTCAAGGCGGAGCTCAAAAGAAGACTTCGGCACGGGAAACGTCTCACCTTCCTTCAAGGCCAGCTCCTTTCGAACGCTCGTCAGGCCGCTGACGATGCCGCCGGCCAGGATGATCAGCAGTCCGAGATGGACGACATCCGAGCCGAAGATGCCCAGGATTTTTTTCCGGGCCATGAGATGGACCTTAGAATCCTGGCCCGCACTCCTTAGCCGGTAGCGGGAGGACGCCAGCGATTTTTCGAGCTCGGCCTTCACCGCTGAAAGGGGGGCGTTCTTCTTGTAGCGATCTTTGATCTTCAAGGCCAGCAGGCTTTTGGCCTCCGCCTGGACATGGGGCCTGACCGCTTTTTTCCATTTCGGAGAGAGGCGGGTGAGCGTGCAGACGATGATGTTCAGGGCGAAGAGCCCCAGGATGGCCAGATACCAGATCGAGTGATAGAGCCGTGTCAGCTGGAGGCGGATGAGAAGGCCGGCGAACTGGCCGTACCTCGCGGCATACTCTTCCAGGCCTCTTTGTTGAGGAATCAGGGTGCCGAGCACGGAGGCGACGGCGAGAATGATCAGCAGGATGATCGCCAGCCGAATCGATGTAAAAAATTTTATGAAAGCCTTCATTATCCGTGTCCCTTCCCGTCTTGCCCGGAACCCGGGAAAAAGACGAGCGATTTTATAGGATTATTCGGATTTTTGCAATATAAAAATGTGCGAATACGTCTTTTATTATAATGAGAATGTATTTTGCCGATGCATCCAAGGTTCTATTTCTATAGCATTCTAGGGGGAAAAAAGTCAATTTGTTATGGACTGGGACTGATCTTTAGCTTTTTGACCCTGTATCTCAACGTGTCCCGCGAGATCTTGAGCAGCTCCGCCGCCCGCGTCTTGTTTCCTCCCGCTTTATGCAGGGCTTGGATAATGGCATCTCTTTCCAAATCCTGAAGCGAACGGCCTTCCTGGAGTTCCTGGATGTTCTCGCGACCCGCTAGACGGGAAGGGGATTGTTCGATGTGGATGGGGAGATATTGGGCGGAAATTCGATGATGATCCTCGAAGATCATGGCCCTCTCGATGGCATTCTTGAGCTCCCGGACATTTCCCGGCCAGTCGTAAGCCACCAACAGCCGTTCGGTCTCCTTCTCCAGCCCTTCGATTTTCTTGCCGAATTTAATGTTGTAGTTCGTGATGAAATGCCGGGCCAGCGGAAGGATATCGTCCTTTCTCTCGCGCAGGGGCGGTAGGTAGACGGGACAGATATTGAGCCTGTAGAACAGATCCGCCCGGAATTTTCCCTCCTGGGACAATAGCGTGAGATCATGGTTTGTCGCGGCAATGACCCGGAGGTCGACGTCGATGTCCTTTAGGCCGCCCAGCCTTTTGAATGTATGCGTTTCCAGGAAACGGAGAAGCTTGGCCTGGAGGGAAAAGCTCAGGGTACTGATCTCATCCAAAAAAAGAGTGCCTCGATCGGCGAGTTCAACCAGGCCTTTTTTCTGCTGCTTGGCGTCCGTGAAAGCCCCTTTTTCGTAGCCAAACAGCTCGCTTTCGAGCAGGTTCTCCGGAATGGCCGAGCAATTGATGGCCAGGAAAGGCGCATCTTTGCGCCGGCTGAGATGGTGGATCGTCTGGGCGATGAGGTCCTTGCCGGTCCCGCTTTCGCCCTGCAAGAGGACGATCGAAGCTTCGCTTTCGGCGATTTTTTGGACCATGTCCAGGACCTGGAGCATGCCCTTTGTCCGGGCGACGATCTGGCTGGGATGGAAGTGGCGGGATTCTTTCTCTCGGAAATAGGCGACTTCTTTTTTGAGGTTATAGGCCTCCAGCGCATTTTCCAGGAGGCTCTGGAGTTTAGCCAGGTCGATAGGCTTGGTCAAGAAGTTGTAGGCCCCGCTCCGCATGGCGGCCACGACGTCCTCGATCGCTCCATAGGCCGTGATCATGATCACGGGAAGGTCCGGCCATTTTTTCTTGAACTCCTCCAGCAGATCCGTGCCCTTGACATCCGGAAGCTTCACGTCCAGGAGAACAAGGTCGGGCGTCTCCTCTTCGGCCCGGACGAGGCCGTCCCGGCCGGTCTCGGCCTCGACGACCTGGTAGTTCCATTCCGTCAATTTTTGCTGGAGCGTCCAGCGCATGAGTTTTTCATCGTCGACGATCAGGATTGTTTTCTTGCCCATACTCAACGGCCAGCGGGGGACGGGGGGATTTCGATAAAGAAGGTCGTTCCTCTGCCGACTTGGCTCTCCACCCGAATGCTCCCTCCGTGGATTTCGATGATTCTCTTGCAGATCGAAAGCCCCAGGCCCGTCCCTTCCTTTTTTGTCGAGAAGAAGGGGTTGAAGATCTGGTCCCGATGCGCTTCCGGGATCCCGTGCCCATCATCGGAAACACGAATCCGGAGTTCTTTGCCGGGGCCCTGTTGCATGCGGATCTCGATCTGACCTTTTTTCTGTATAGCAGAAATGCTGTTGAGGATCAAGTTCAGGAGGACGTCCTGGATCTTGTCCGGATCCAGATAGAACCGACTCTCGGGCTCGAGACCTTGGAATTGAAGGCGGATCTCTTTTCCTTTCAACTGGGTCTCGGCCAGCCGGATGGCATTTTCGGCGCAGAGGTTGGGGTTGACGAATCGAAAATTGGCGGCGCTGGGTTTTGCATAATCCAGCGCATCCTGGAGGATGGTGATGATTTTATCCGTCTGGATAAGGACTTCTCCGAAGATCTCTTTTTGGGGGTCGGACGGCGGCGTTTTTTGGTCGATGATCTCGATAGCTCCCCGGATTCCGGACAGCGGGTTCTTGACGTCATGAACCAGGCCGGCCGCCAGCTCTCCGAAGGCCGCCAGGTGTTCCGCCTTTTCGATCCGCTGGTTGTAGAGATCTTCGATTTTCCGATGGGCCTCTTCGAGCCGTCCGACCATGAGGCGGAAGCTTTCAACAAGGCTCCCGATTTCGTCATGTTTGACGGCCGCCGGCGACGGCGCCAGGTGGCCCACCTGGTAGGATTCCATGTTCTTTTTGAGCTGAGAAATGGGACGGTTGATGATCCGCTCGAAAAGACGCAGGATGATGAAGGTCAGGAGCGAGAGTGCGGCTAGGGCCGCAACCAGCCCTTTCCATTGGTTTTTCCTCAGGGAGGACTCGGCAGCGGAATTGTCGACCTCCACTTCCAGGATGCCGGTGATTTTTTCCGTCGGGGCATGGCAGCCTAGGCATTCTTTTTTGTTCTCGAGGAGGATGAAGCTTTGGGCCAACGATTTCGCCTTGACCATCGAGATTTCAGAGGGGATGTTTCGAGACAGAAATCCCCTCAGGCTTTTTTGGATCTGCCCGTCGGCGGCGGCCCCGATCTCTTGACCTTGCGTCGAACGCAAGACCTTGCCCTGCGGGGATAATATGCGGATGGTCTGGATGGCCGCCGAAGAAGCGATCTCCTGCATGATGGACTGGACTTCCTGCTCGTGGCCGGCTTTCATGGCTCGAAAAAGACTGGCATTGACCAGCGAGCTGACGATTTGAATTTTCTGCCGGCTGGCGGCTTGGATAAGCCATTTTTCCGTCCGGATATAGATAAACGTCAGAATGATGGCCGCGGACGCCCCGAAGACGATGATGTGGAGGAGGACCTTGCTCCGCAGGTTCCAGTTTTTGGGATGTCTCATCGCCTGAGAAGGGATGTGGGGATTAAATGATCATCGTCGGAAAAAAACGGAGCTCGGATTATTTCGCCTTGCTTTTCTTTTTGGCCGCGGCGAGCTTTTTATCCGATATTTCCAGGATGTCTTGGAGGGTGATGCGGTCGAAATAGTTCTTGAGCAGCTCCGTGGCCGCCTTCCAGATCTCATAGGTCCCGCATGTCTTGATCTTGTCGCAGAAGGTCTCGTCCTCGACGCACTCGACGAGGCTGCAGGACCCTTCCAGGGCCTGGAGGATGTCACAGACCCTGATCTCAGAGGGCTTCCGGGCGAGCATGTAGCCGCCGCCCGCGCCCCGGATGCTTTTGACGAGGTGGTTGATTTTGAGGGGGATGATGATCTGCTCAAGATAGCGGATCGAGATCGCCTCATCTTCCGCGACGCTTTTGAGGATCACGGCCTGCTGGTCATTTTTATAATGGCGGGCGAGATTGAGCATGAGTCGGGTGCCGTATCTTCCTTTTGTCGATAGCTTTATCATGAAAGACTCCTTTACGAAATGCTCAAAATCCTAAGTGGACACGCCCATCTTATCCCAGGCGGAAAAATATTTCAACATAATTTTATAGGTTTTATAGAATTAATTGGAATAGGGGAAATTAAAGGGATTTGACGAGCATTGGAAGGAAACCCTAAGCAAGGGTTTCCTTCCAAGAGTGTCCAGCTTGACACTTTGCGAGTGAGGTTAGAAAATAGGGTGTCCTTTGGGACTTTGAGACTGACGGAGTCATCGGATGAATAAAGAAATATTGCTCGGCGATGAGGCCGTGGCCCTCGGCGCGATCCATGCCGGTCTGACGGCGGCCTATTCCTATCCAGGAACGCCCGCTTCGGAAATCATGGAATACCTGGTCAAAGTTGCTCAGGAAAGCCATGGTTTCATCGCCTCTTGGTCCGTGAATGAAAAAGTGGCCTACGAAGAAGCCCTCGGCGTTTCTTTTGCCGGAAGACGGGCGCTGGTCTCGATGAAGCATGTCGGCCTGAACGTCGCGGCCGACCCGTTTATGAGCTCGTCTCTGACCGGGGCCAACGGCGGCTTCGTCGTGGCCGTGGCCGACGATCCCAGCATGCACAGCTCGCAGAACGAGCAGGACAGCCGCTTTTTCGCCCAGTTCGCCCAGATTTTCTGTTTTGAGCCTTCTGACCACCAGGAAGCCTACGACATGACTCGCCAGGCTTTCAATTTTTCGGAAGACATGAATATCCCGGTCATGATCAGGATGGTGACGCGGCTTTCCCACAGCCGGTCCGGCGTCGAACCTCGTGAGCCGCGCCGGCCGAACGACCTCCATCTTGGTGCACGCCAGTGCTGGACTCTCCTCCCGGCGAATGCCCGGACCCGGTTCCGGAGGATCCTTGACCTGCAGGCCAAGCTGATCCAGTTCTCTAATGCCTCGGCGTTCAACCGGCTGGAGATAAACCCAAAAAACACACGACTCGGGATCATCGCCTCCGGCATCGCTTATAATTATGTGCTGGAAAATCTCCAGGGCGCGAAGGAGAAGCCCTCGATCCTAAAGGTTTCGACTTATCCCATTCCCGAGGACAAGATGAAGACGCTTATCGACCATGCCGAGACCATCTTGGTGGCAGAAGAGGGTTATCCGTTGATCGAGAGAAGCCTCAAGGGGCTCTTCGGCGTCGCGGGGAAAAATCTGATCGGCAAGCTCAGCGGGCACCTTCCGCTTTCCGGAGAGCTTTCTCCAGAGATCGTCCGTCGGGCCATGGACCTCAAGCCGCTCCCACTGCGGCAGCTCGGGGATTTCAAGCTGGCCGGGCGGCCGCCACAGCTCTGCCAGGGCTGCCCCCACGCCGATACTTTCAATGCCTTGAAGAAAGCCCTGGAAGGGTATGAGCGGTCTAATGTCTTCAGCGACATCGGCTGCTACACGCTCGGCTATTATCCGCCCTACAACGCGGTCAACACCTGCGTCTGCATGGGCGCGAGCGTCGGCATGGCCAAGGGCGGGGCCGAGGCCGGCATCCATCCTTCGATCGCCGTCATCGGAGATTCGACGTTTGGGCATTCCGGCATCACGCCGCTCCTCGGCGCGGCGGCCTTCAACACGAACATGGTCCTCATCATTCTGGACAACTGCACGGTGGCGATGACGGGAGGCCAGCCGAGCTTCGCCTCGGGAGAAAGGCTTCTGAAGATCATCGAGGGGGTGGGGGTCCCCAAAGAGCACATCCGGGTGATCGAACCTTTGCCAAAGTACTTGGATAAAAACGCCCAGGTCATCAAGGAAGAAATCGCCCACCCGGGAATCTCGGTGATCGTCGCGGTTCGGGAATGCCTTGAAGAGGCCCGCAAGAAGAGGAAGAGGTGAGACGATGAAGCCGCGGAGAAAACAGGACATCATTTTAGCGGGGGTGGGCGGACAAGGCATCTTGTCCATCGCCACCGTGATCGACAACGCCGCCCTCAAAGAAGGGCTCTTCATCAAACAGGCCGAAGTCCACGGCATGGCCCAGAGGGGAGGAGCCGTCCAATCGCACCTGCGGCTGTCGAAGGACAGGATATGGAGCGACCTGATCCCGCGCGGCGAAGCGGACATGATCCTGAGCGTAGAACCTCTTGAAGCGCTGCGCTATTTGGATTATCTCCGGCCCGAAGGCATCGTCGTCACGAGCAGCACGCCCTATATCAATATTCCTGATTATCCGGACAGGGAGGGCCTCCTGGTGAGGCTCCAAAGTATAAGAGGGAGCATCATCGTCGACTCCGAAAAGCTGGCCAAGGAAGCGGGCTCGAGCCGGACCCAAAACACGGTGATGCTGGGCGCTGCCTCGAAATTTTTGATCCTCAGGGAGGAGAGCCTGCTTGAATATATCCGCGTTCTTTTTGCGCCGCGGGGCGAGCTCATCCTTGAGGCAAACCTGGAGGCCTTTGAGCTGGGCCGGCGAGCCGCGGGATATTAGACGTCGTTGCGGGGAGCATCGTGAAGGAGCAATCCGACGCGCATGGCCATTCCGAGCAAAGCGAGGAATCTCCTCTTGCCGCGCGAGAGATGGCTGCGTCGGATTGCCAAGGCGAAAAACGCCTGGCTATGGCCATAAGGATTCCATCATGAAAATCAAATTTAAGAATATCGACAGGATCTTCGAGAGGGCCGAGAAAGACGGGCGCAATTTTTTGCTCGAGCATGAAGTCTACCGGATGTTAAGACAGGCCGGTCTCCGCACGCCTAAATTCATTTTCGTGGCAAAAGGGAAAAAGATCGACAGGGCGGACCTGGCCGGCTTGAGAAGCCCCGAGCTCGTCCTCAAGGTCGTCTCTCCCCGTATCCTCCATAAAACCGATGTCGGCGGCGTGATGTTTGTCAAAAACAATCCGGCCGCCGTCAATGCCGGTTGTAAAAAGATGCTGGCAGCCGTTCCCGGAAAATTTCAGGATTGGGCTGGCAAGTTTGAAAAGAAAGGATCCGTCCGCTCCCTCTCGCAGCCGGCCATTGTTGAGGCCATCCGCGGCATTCTCGTCTTGGAAAAAGTCCAGTACGAGAAATTCGGCTTCGGTTCCGAACTGCTCATGGGCATCCGCAATTCCCGGGAGTTTGGCCCCATCCTCACCATGGGCGCCGGCGGCGTGGAAGTGGAATACCTGAGCGAAAGGATCCAAGAGGGAAAGGCGGCATCGATCGGCTCCGCTCACCTTCTTCAGAAAAAAGACATCCTGCCCCACTTCGAGCCGCTTGCCGTCTACGACAAGCTTGTCAAGCCCTTCCGCGGGAAAGCGCCGGCCCTGGCCCTGCCGGAGCTGCGGGACACCTATTTTCGTTTTCTTGAGCTGGCGGCACACTATTCTCCGTTCAAACCGGGCAACCGTTTCGTCATCGAGGAAGCCGAGGTGAATCCGTTTGTGATCCGAGCGGGAAAACTCATCCCTCTCGACGGCCTGTGCCGCTTTTCACGCTCCCATGTTTCCATCAAGGACCGGCCGATCGCCGCGATCGGACATCTTCTCCGTCCGAGATCCATCGCCGTGATCGGAGTTTCCGAACGGATGAACCTCGGTCATATCATATTGAATAATATTCTGAGGCAGGGCTTTCCCCGCGAAAAGGTTTTTGTCGTCAAACCGGGAATCTCCGAGATCGAGGGCTGCCGTTGCGTTCCGGGCGTAGCCGAGCTGCCTGTGACCGTAGACCTTTTTGTGCTGACCCTGGCCGCCGAGCAGAGCTATGAAGTCATGGCCGACCTGATCAAACACGGCAAGGCCCGCTCTGTGATCATCATCGCCGGCGGCCTTGGCGAGAAGACGGGCAGCCAAGGCTTGGAGGAGAAAATCGTCGGCCTCATCGCCGAGAGCCGCAAGCAAGGCAAGCTCACGCCCGCCGTCAACGGAGGCAACTGCCTCGGCATCTATTCCAAGCCTGGACGGTACGACACGACATTCATCCCCGAATATAAATTGAAGTGGCCCAAAAATCCGCCGTCGAACCTGGTCTACATCAGCCAGAGCGGCGCGTTTATGGTCTCGCGGATCAGCAAGCTTCAGCGGTATGAGCCCCTCTACGCGATCTCGCTCGGCAATCAAATCGACCTGCGCGTCTCTGATTATCTTCACTATCTCGAGGGCGAGGACGAGGCCAAAGTGTTTGCGGTTTATGTCGAAGGTTTTAAGCCGGGCGATGGGTATGCGCTCGCCGAGGCGGCTTCGGGAATCCTCCGCAAAAAGGGCCGGTCGATCGTCCTCTATAAAAGCGGCCGGACGCCGGAAGGACGGCTGGCTACCTCGAGCCACACCGCCTCCGTAGCCGGCGACTACAATGTCTGCCGGGCGGTGCTCGAGCAGGCCGGCGTCATCGTGGCCGACAGCCTTTTCGAGTTCGAAAGCTTTATCAAGGGCTTGATGGGCCTGGCCGGAAAAAGCTTCTCTGGGAATCGCATCGGCCTGATCAGCAACGCTGGCTTTGAAAGCGTCATCATGGCGGACAGCATCAAGAACCGGGAAAGGTTGGAGCTGGCTTTTTTTACGGACGCTACCAAAGAGCGACTCTCGAGGATCCTGGGACCGCTCGGCATCGACCGCCTCCAGGACATCAAAAATCCTCTCGATATCACGCCGATGGCCGACGACGAGGTTTTTGTCGAGTCCGCCAGGGCGATGCTTGAAGATCCGAACGTGGACTGTGGCGTCATATCGCCCGTGCCGATGACGATGGCCATGCAGACGCTACCGCCGGGAGACGGGTATGTCGAGAGCATTTACAATCCCGAAAGCACATCCTCGCGCCTGATCGAGCTCTTCCGGACGACGGAGAAGCCGTTTGTGGTCAACATCGACGCCGGGGCGGATTATGATCCCATGGCCGCCCATCTCGAGCAGGCCGGGATTCCCGCGTTCCGCCGCTCGGATGAGGCCGTGAAATTCTTGCGAAAATATGTCAGCGCCGGGTTGAAAATCCAGAGAAGGAATCGCCGATAAAGCGCCGAGAACCCTGATTCCTTTTGGGTCGGCGAAAAAGGGCCAACGATAAATCGCCAAGAATGTCATTATGGAAAGATGGCCCTCTTGGCCAAATTTTTTTTATTCTTTAAAAATCAAATGAGCTTTGATAATATCATTTTTGTGCGAAACAGGGTCTTCGTCACTATCCTCATTTTTTTTGTTGTGGGAGGGGCTGCCGTCATGGGCCAAGACAAAACCATGGAAAAACGTGACCTGCCGGCATTCCTGCCTGAAGATCTACTTGGCTGGACGACAGCCGGCGATGACCAGTGGTTCGATCCCCAGACAATCTTTGACTATATCGACGGCGGCGGCGAAGTCTACCGGGCCTATAACTTCCAGCGGCTGTTCGCCCGCCGCTTGAAGAAAGACGGCCAGCCGGACATCCTCGTGGATTTATTCGATATGGGATCCTCCCGAGATGCCTTCGGTGTTTTTACCCATGACCTTGAAGGCGACGATTGGGGGATCGGCCAGGGAAGCACGTACAAGAGCGGCCTCTTGTCCTTCTGGAGAGACCGCTATTTCATCTCGCTCATGGCCGAGGCCGAAACGTCCGAGGCGAAACAAGCCTTGACGGCCCTTGGAAAGCATATCGCGGCGGCGATCGGAAAAGACGGGGCGAAGCCGGCCTTGCTCAATTTCCTGCCGGCCGGAATGGCCTCCCAAAAAAACGTTCATTATTTTCATAACTATATCATCCTCAACTATCACTTCTATGTCAGCGACGGAAACATTCTGAACCTCGACCAGACGACGGAAGCCATCCTGGCCAGACTGGGCGAAAAAGGAGATCGGACTTATCTGCTGCTCGTCGGCTATGCGGATCCGAAAAAGGCCTCTCAAGCCTATGCCGGCTTCACGAAGATCTACATGCCCGACGCGGTCGAGCCCGGCCTAGTCCAAACCGAGGACAAGAAGTGGACGGCGGCCCGCGTCAAGGGCAAATTTTTGACGGTTGTCTTTAGCGCCTCGACGGCCGCGGCGGGCAAAGACTTGCTGGCGGAGGTCGAGAAAAAGATTAAAATATAATATTATAAATCGTCTTTGCGAGGAGCCTTGCGACAAAGCAATCTCATGGCTTTAGTGAAGGGGATGGCTACGCTAAAAGGAGCGCAGAAATGATATTTAACGAGTCATAAGGAGGAAACATCAATGAAGAAGAAAGTCATCACCCGCAGGGATTTTTTAAGGGCCGCCGCGGTCGCTCCTTTGGCGGGAGCGCTCAGCTGCGCGGCGCGGGCGGTCCCGGTGCCGAAAGAAGAGTCGATTACAAACGTGCCTTTTTCACCGATCCCCTCGGGCAAATGGGGATCGACAGCATCTCCCGAGAAGTCCCGGGTTGTTCTTGTCCGGGATCAGAATGCGGTGACGGACGATAAAAAATTCAACGCCGAAGTCATCCAGAAGATGGTGGATGACGCCGTAAAGGCATTGTTCGGCGAGAAGGACCCGGTCGCAGCCTGGAAAAAGATCGTCAAGCCCACGGATATCGTCGGGATCAAGACCAACTCCTGGCGGTCTCTCCCCACGGGCGCAGAAGTCGAGCAGGCGATCAAGCGGAGAGTCATGGACGCAGGTCTCCCTGAAGACAAAATCGCTATCGCCGACAGCGGAGTGCTGAATAATCCGATCTTCCAGCAAGCTACTGCGCTTATCAACGCCCGCCCTGCCCGCGCCCATTATTGGGCCGGCATGGGAGGTTGTATCAAGAACTATATCCAGTTTATCCCCAACCGTCCCGATTATCATGGCGACGCCTGTGCCGACCTGGCCTCCATCTGGTATCTGCCTCCGGTCAAAGACAGGACGAAGCTGAACATCCTGGTCATGCTCACGCCGCTTTTCCATAACATCGGACCGCGCGGCTTTAACGAACAATATCTCTGGCCCTATAAAGGACTCGTCGCCGGACAGGATGTCGTGGCTGTGGATGCCACCGGACTCCAGATCTTGAAAGCTCAGCGGCTGAAACATTTCGGCGAGGACCGCCCGTTCGAGACGTCGGCCCACCATATCGCCCTGGCAGATACCAAGCACAAGCTCGGCAACAGCGATCCCGCCAAGATCGAGCTCATCAAGCTCGGCTGGCAAACCGACATCTTGATCTGATATAATGAATAGGGTCAAACCTACTCGTTACGCATCTTTCCCGAGAGAATCTTGCGTAACGAGTAGGTTTGACCCCGAATAATAGACGATGCCCATCTACGAATTTCGCTGTAAGGACTGCCGGAAAAAATCCGTGTTTCTCACTCTCTCGGCCAACGCCAAACTCGACCCGAAATGCAGGCACTGCGGCAGCCGAAATGTGGAGAAGCTTGTCTCGCGGGTGGCGATCTTCCGCTCGGAGGAAAGCCGGCTCGAAAACATGGCCGATCCTTCAAAGCTCGGCGGTCTTGATGAAAACGACCCTAAGAGCGTCGCCCGATGGATGAAGAAGATGGGAAAAGAAATGGGCGAAGACCTGGGCGATGACTTCGACCAAGAGATCGAGCAGGCTACCGTAGAAGCCGAGCGGGCGAAAGAAAAAGGCGAGGACGAAGGAGAGAGTTCCGGCTCTGGAGGCAGCGCCACACCCGACGATTTTTAATGCAGCTTAGCTGATATTGAGAGCTCCTTTCTACTAATGTTAGCGCCATAATAGCTATTCCATCGTCCTTGCGAACCCTGGCGATGACACGATAATTATTGCGTTTGTATTAGCGGGTCAATTCACCCACCGGAGGGTCAATTCACCCACTTTTTTCCGAATAAATCTCATTCCTTGTTTTTTTAATAAGATAATTTATTCGTTTTCAATATATTAAATATATAGGAATTATCGGAAAGATTGGCATGAAACCTGCTTATTACCGCAGCCAGGAATATTTTGGATGCCTAGAATTTTAATTTTAGACGATGAAAAGCTCATCCGGTGGTCTTTGAAACAGATCCTTACCCAAGAGGGGTACGAAGTCGACACCGCCGCCACCACGGATGAGGCCCTAAAGCTGTCGAATTCAAAGCCCTATGGCTTGATCTTTGCGGATTTGGAGATTTGCGGAGACCAGGCGACGGCTTTCTATGGGCAATTGCTGGCCGGCCAGGAAAAGGCCAAGATCATCGTCCTCACGGCGCTGGCCAAGGAGCAAGCGGAACAGACGCTGGGCGATTTCAAGACGTTTTTGATCCTGGAAAAGCCGTTTGTTTCCGAGAATATCAAAGCGGTCGCCCAAAACGCTTTGAGCCTCGCCAGAGAGGACAAGAACCAATGAAGATATTTTTTTGTGCGGGAAGCCCGGGTTCTCTTCGGACGAAAAGAGATCCCGGCCTTAACGCCGAAATTCGAATATTCCATAAATACCCAGCGATATCAAAGGAGGTCTAAGTTGCCAGCGAAAATACAAAAAAAGCTGATCGCCTTGTCGGTCAAGGCGTTCGGGCTCCTCGTATTGGCAGTCCTTGCCGCCGGATTCCTGACGGCTGCCAAGCCCGTCCAGCAGACGGCGAAGGACGCCGAGACCTGCGGCCAGTGCCATGAGGATGCCGTCAAGGGGTTTGCCCAAAAGCCCCACGCGGCGATCGGAGCGGCCAGCTGCACCTCGTGCCACACCGGGGCCGGGAAACATATCCAGGAAGGCGGCGGAGCTAATATCTTCGCCTTCAAGCCGGCCGATCTTTCCACGCAGAAATCCAAAACCTGCCTGAAGTGCCATGCCGATAGCAGTTCCAGGTTCATGTCCGGCCCCCACGGCAAAGCCTCTTTGGATTGCACAACCTGCCATTCTGTTCATGCGGCCAAGACGAGCCCAAACCTGTTGAAGGCCGGCGCGACCAAATCGTGCTACGCCTGCCATGAAGACGTCTTCGCCAAGTTCAACCTGAACGAACGACACAGGCTGCAGGAAGGAATCCTCGGCTGCACCTCCTGCCATAATCCTCATGAGCCTCAGACACGAGAGCGGCTCGGTGGGTTCAAGCAGGAAGCCTGCTTGAAGTGCCACACCGGCAAGGGCGGGCCTTTCCTGTACGAGCATGGATCCTCCCGGGTCGAAGGCTGCACCGTCTGCCATGACTCCCACGGCTCTCCCAACCGCCATATGCTGACTTACCAGAGCACGGCCGACCTGTGCTTTAGCTGCCACACCTTCGCGCCCCAGTGGCATAAGAATTTCAGCGAGAAGACCACCAACTGCACGTCCTGCCATGCCACGATCCATGGCTCGAACCTCAGTAAGATCTTCCTCAAGTAAAGGAGAATCGAGATGAAAAGAACGTCCAGCCTCGTCTCGGCCCTGCTTGCGGCTCTCGTCTTCTCCCAGGCCCTGGCGCTTCAAGCCCAGGACAAGGAAAAGAACTTTTACGGCAATTTCACGTTCGGCTACCGCGCGGTCGACACCAGCGGCGCCTACGACAAATACAGAGAACATATCAACCTGGAAAAGGGCGTCCGGCTTTTCAATTTCAACCTGACCTACCTGGCCACGAACGACCTCAAAAAGCTGTTCGACCGGATCGACATGAACGTCTATAACTTCGGCGGCGATCCGTTCGAGACGTTCAGCCTGTCTATCCAGAAATACGGAACCTACAAATTCCAGTTCGACCGAAGGAAATCCGATTATTTTTACGGAGACCGGGTCGGGCCCCGCGGTTTCTTCGATACCAACAGTTTCGATTTCAGCCGGATCTCCGACAGCGGCCTGTTCAGCCTGACCGTGAGCAAAAATATCAACGTCTTTCTGAATTTCGACCGCTTTACCAAATCCGGAAGCAGTGTCACGACATTCGACATCAACCGGCTCGAGATCGAGACCGACAAGCCCCTCTCGGAGAAGCTGACCGAAGTGGCCTTCGGCTTCGACCTGCATATCAACCGCTATTCCCTGGTCTTCGAGGAACGGATCCAGGATTACAAAAACTCGAACAGCCTCTTCCTCCCCGGCTACGCGGACGGCGGACCTGGGGCCGCCTATCCGGCATCCCTCGATTACTTCCGCCTGAATCAGCCCTACGACTTCAAGTCCAACTTTCATATTTTCCGCATCAACGCCCGGCCCTTAGACAACCTCATCGTCAAAGGCTCCGCCCTGATCAGCAAGCAGGATACCAACCTGACCTACTCCGAGCAGGCAGGCGGGATCGATTACCTCGACAGGATCTTCACGACCGACCTGAGCGGAGCCGGCAAGTTCAAACGCGAGATCCAGCTCTACGACCTGGACTTGACCTATCTTCTTTTCGATAAAATAGCCGTCATCGGTGCCGTGCGCTATAACAACTTCGATCAGACCGGAAGCCTGACGATTAACGGCGTCCGGGAAGTCGCCGATTTCGGGTTCGAGACGCTGGGCATCGAAGCCGGCCTCCAATACCAATTCTCGCCCCCCCTCACCCTAACGGCGGGCTATCGCCACGAAGAGCGGACGCTCAAAAATCCCGGGAGCGAGGAAGGGGAGGACGGTAATGACGAATTAGCGCCTCCGGACGCCTATTTCCAGACCGTCACCTTCGCCGAGAAGACCGTCCAGAACGGCTTGTTCGGCAACTTGAAGTGGGATTTCAAAAACGTCAAGCTGACCCTGGACTACCAACACGGAAATTATGACGACCCCTTCACGCTCATATCGCCCACCCTGTTCGACCGCTTCCGGGCCACGGCCAGATATCAACGGAAAGGCTTCAGTGCTTCGGCCAGCTATCTCATGACCAAGACCAAGAACGATATCCCGGGCGGCGCCGACTTCCGCATCGTTTATGGAGAAGATGGCTACGGCGATGTCTGGAAGGCCTCGAACAACCAGTTCAACCTGCGCCTTGGCTACAACGCCGCGAAAATCAACGCCTCAGCCGGCTATTCTTATATCGATTTCAAGAGCGATACGGACCGGCGGGTCGGCTTTGATCCTTACTGGTCCGGCCCGGCCGGCACGTTCCTCTGGCCGATCCATTACCGAGGAAAATCCAGCTTGCTCGACGCTTCGTTCTCCTATGCCCTGGACAAGGGCTGGAAGGTCGGGGCCTATGTCAACAGCTACACGAATTCGGGCTATTGGCCGATCGATCGCACCATGTTGAAAGGGTATCTTGAATATACATTTCCAGGCGGATACATCACCCAGATTGGTTACCGCTATGTCAACTTTAAAGAGAAGGATTCCGGGTTCAACAACTATAAAGCCAACATCCTGGAGTTTTCCTTCGGCTACCGCTGGGAATGATTGAAAAGGAGGATCAGATGTTAAAGAAACCTTATATAATCGCCGCTGCCATGGTCGTTGCCGCGGTCGGCCTGTTCCTGGCCTTCCCCAGCTCCAACGGTCTGGCCGTCAGCGTCTCCAAGAGAATGAGAGCGGAACAACTCTGGAAAACGTCCGGGCACGCGGACAAGACCGGCGAACCGTTCAGGCACTGGGACGCCGATGGCCAAATTTCCGCGTCCTGCGCTAAATGCCACAGCACGCCCGGATACAAGGATTATCTCGGCGTGGACGGGTCCACTCCCGGCGTCGTTGATAAGGCCGCTGCGCTTGGGACAACGGTCGACTGCGATGTCTGCCATATCGACAAAGAGAGGGGCATTCTCCGGAAGAATCCATCGGTTGTCTTCCCCTCGGGCATGACGATCAATAATCTCGGACCGGAAGGACTCTGTATGGAATGCCACCAGGGCCGCGCTTCGAAGACGACCGTTGATACGAAGATCACGAGCCTTAGCCTGCCGAACGACGACACGCCCAGCACCAAGCTCACGTTCTCCAACATCCACTACTTCGCCGCGGCGGCGTCCCAGTTTGGAACCTTCGTCAAGGGCGGCTATGAATACGCGGGACACGAATATGATGCCCGGTTTTCACATATCACCGGCTACAATGCCTGTAATACGTGCCACAACCCGCATTCCCTCGAAGTCAATCTCAAGGCCTGCAACACCTGCCATGTGGGCGTCAAGGACCCCAAAGATATCCGCTACGTGGGCTCCCAGGTCGATTATGACGGCGACGGGGACATCAGCGAAGGCATGTACTACGAGATCCAGGACATGATGGCCAAGGAGCTCGACGCCGTCCAGCGATACGCCAGGACTGTCGTCGGCACGCCAATCGCCTATGATCCGAATGCAAATCCCTACTGGTTTTTCGATACTAATGGCAACGGCGCGGCCGATCCCAATGAAGCGGTGTCCACGAACGGCTATAGCGCCTTCACGGCCCGGCTGCTCAAGGCCGCCTATAACTACCAGGTCGCCAAAAAAGATCCCAACTGCTTCGCCCACAACGGGAAGTACATCATCGAGCTTCTCTATGACTCGATCGAGGATTTAAACACGAAACTGGCCGCTCCCGTGGACCTGTCCGAGATGAGCCGGGAGGACGAAGGCCACTTCAACGGAGGGAGCATGCCCTACCGGGATTGGGACGATACGGTGGATCAGAAGGTCCCGGCGACCTGTTCTAGGTGCCATTCCACGACAGGCTTGGCCTATTTTCTGGAGAATGGGACGACTCAGGCCGAGCCAATCGCCAACGGCATGCTCTGCACGACCTGTCACACCTC
Organism: uncultured Eubacteriales bacterium; assembly: GCA_964537875.1. GTDB lineage: Bacteria > Acidobacteriota > Aminicenantia > Aminicenantales > UBA4085 > JAPKZH01. Next base: position 2,195 of record CAZIDN010000003.1, on the reverse strand, counting down.
TCCTCCGGCTTTGAGGCAAGTTCCCTTGGTGACATTCCCCTCGGGATTGACGGCGACCATGGGCGACTCCAGCAATGTATGCATGATCTGCCACCAAGGCCGCCAAGCCAAAGCTACTGTTGATGCGACTATCAACGCGAAACCTGCCGGCCCCTTTAATTTCGTCAACGTCCACTACTTCCCCTCCGCGGCCATCTTTTTCGGCACCGAGGTCAAAGGCGGTTATGAGTTTCCGGAAAAGGTCTACTCGGTCCGCCAGCCGTTTGCCAACCACGGCGGCCGGTTCAACACCTGCGTCCAATGTCATATGGGCACCGCGGTCGTCCAAGAAGAACACAATTGGACAATGCGGGCCCATAATGTCGCAGAGCCGCTGAAGGAAAACTGCGTCCTCTGCCACGGCAACGACATTTCTCAACCCTTCAAGGGGGCCGATCCGGAGAAGTTCGATTTTGAAAAGATCCGTCCGGCCAACATCCCTGACTACGACGCCGATGGGAACATCAAGGAATCGCTCAGGGAAGAAATCCAGGGACTCGAGGATGTTTTGTTAGCCCGAGTGCTTCTCTATACGGCCGGCCTCGGCAGTCCAGCGGCCTATGATCCCAATACCAATCCCTACTGGTTCAAAGACCTCAACGGCGACGGGATTGTGGATCCCGACGAGGCCTCGAGTTCGAACAGGTACTCGTTCGACGCCAAAGGGCTCAGGTCCACCTACAACTTGCATATGAGTAAGAAAGAGCCCCACGGATTCATCCACAATGCCCGGTACATCGCTCAGCTCCTTGTCGATTCCATCCAGCATCTTGGAGGGGATGTTGGCAAGTTTACCTGGCGCTAAGCGGCCGGAAACCCCACAGCGATATTTCTTAAGGGCGGCATCGCAAGGTGCCGCCCTTTTTTTTCGAAGCGCCCGGCAAGTTGGGGTTTGACTTAGGATAATTATATTGATAAAATTTTTCTTTGGCCTGCGGATATATTTTTTTCGCCACCTAGAGGGGATCATGCCAATTAAGAAGGTGCTTGCCGAATTTAAAAGGGAAGTTAAGAAAGTTTATGGTGAAAAGCTAAAGGAAATCATTCTCTATGGCTCCTGGGCTAGAGGGAAGGCCACCCCAGATTCTGATATCGACCTTGTTCTCGTTCTTGAAGGAAGAGTCATCCCTGGAAAAGAAATCGATAGAATTATTGATGTTATCGCAGGGATAAACCTGAAATATGGTGTGCTCCTGTCTGTATATCCGATTTCGGAAAGAAATTTCTCGATCTTGAATAGCCCCCTGCTTCTCAACGTCAGGCGGGAAGGAGTTCCTGCTTGAAGGAGATAGAAGCTCTTATTCATCGAGCAAAAAAATATCTCAAAAGCGCCGAGCTCCTTCTTGAAGAGAACGATTTTGAATCATCGGTCTCAAGAACCTATTATGCGATGTTTTATTCCGTTCAAGCGCTTCTATTAAAGAAAAGAATGTCCTTTTCTTCGCATCGAGGGGTCATCGCGGCCTTTGGTGAACATTTCATTAAAACAGGAATTTTTCCAAAAGAAATGAGCCGAGAGCTAAATAGAGCTTTCGCCAAGAGGCAGATTAGCGATTATGAATTCACCTTCGTGATTTCCAAAGAAGAAGCTGAGAAAATTCTTGCCAGTGGGGATCAATTTGTGAAGACGATTATCAGATATTTAAAACCGAATAAACAATAATTCCTGATTGATCTCAGGTGCGGGGAAATGCTTTTAAGCGAAGCTGACACCCGAACGAAGCTGATTGATCCGGTTCTCCATCAGTTATGAATCCGCTTTTTAGCGGATTCCCGCATATTCAGTGAGAGAATATGACGAAGGTATTTAAGGAAATTAGCCGCCTGATAATATCATAGATAGATATGATTTTTTTTGGAAAGGAGGAGGGGATGAGTAAAAAACGGGGTTGGGCTGCATTTATCGTTGCCGTCACAATCATCGTTCCCGGCTTAATTGAACCATCGCTGGGGGCTCCTGAGAAGGCGACTGAGAAAGCTGGACCGCGCGGCGGCTTTACGGGGCCGGGAGTGCCGTCGTTTGTCCCGATGTTCGGGGATTACGCCCTCATCGGGGTGCAGACGGCGGACAAAAGGACGGACATCCCCAAGTTGATGGCGTCGCTCAAGAGCATGGGCGCCAGAGACTACCTGCATCTTGTCTGGTCCAAAAATCT
>CAZIDN010000002.1:137422-150245 GCA_964537875.1 uncultured Eubacteriales bacterium | reverse complement strand
TGAGCCTGGTCGGCATCTGGTGGGGATTGCCCAGCTATCGGGGCTGGGCGCCCGATGAGATTCCCCCGTCCCGAGTGCTGGAAGGCATGCATCAATGGTTCTCCAACAATTGGGCCGACAAATATCCACCCCTCCAGTATTATCTCTTGAGCCTGCTTTATCTGCCTTTTATCCTCCTCCAGAAACTCAAGGTCCTCGACTTCCCCCAACTCTCGACATACACAGCCTTGTTCTATATGGGGCGGCTTCTCAGCGTGGCCATGGCCACGGCGACGGTGTATCTTGTCTACCGCTGCGGCCTGGAAATCTATGACAAACGGTCGTCCCTCTTCGCCGCCCTGATCACCGCCCTCATTGTTCCTTTCGTCTACTATTCCAAAATGGCCAATCTCGATGTTCCTTTTATCTTCTGGTTCGTCTGGTCCGTGTTTTTCTTCATCCGCATCCTCAAAACGCATGCCGCGAAATCCTATCACCTGTTTGCTTTGACAGCCGTTTGCTCCATCTGCACAAAAGACCAGGCCTACGGGCTCTATGTTCTTCCGCCGCTCGTCATCATCCTCTCTCGCTGGCTCGAGCAGAAAAAAGCGGGCCGGTCCCGGGCGTTTGTCCGCGCCTTGTTCAACCGGAACAACCTTTATGCGTTGGCGCTTGCCGTCGGGGCCTTTCTCATCATTCACAACCTTCTCTTCAATGCCCAAGGATTTCTCAATCACCTCCGGATGATCGCGGGCCCCTTGAGCCAAGATTATAAAATTTATGAGAATACTCTTTCCGACCACCTCCGTCTGCTCTGGGCGACCCTCCGGCAAATCCAGTTTTGCCACGGTTGGCCTCTGTTTGTGGTCTGCGGACTGGGTCTCACCGCGTCTGTGTTGCGGACGAAAAAGAATGTCCTCCTGTTGTCCTTGACCGCTTTCGCCATTTCCTACTATCTCTTTTACATCAACATCATCCTTTACAATTACGACCGCTTCAATATCCCCATCTGCATCGTTCTGGCCTTCTTCGGAGGCAAAGCCCTCTCAGACACGATGGGGGCCACACAAAAATTCGCGGCGGGCAAATGGGCCGGCCTGTTCCTCCTCTTTGGTTTCACATTTCTGTACGCGGCCTCGGTGGATGTCTTGATGGTCAAGGATTCTAGGTATCATATTGAACAATGGATGGGAAAAAATATCCCGCCAAACGCTGTTGTCGGCGTGGCCAGCCCGCTCGAATATGTGCCGCGTTTAGATAACTTCAAATGGTTCGCCCTGAGGCCCTCGCCGCGGGCCTTTCAGAAAATGAAAAAGGCCGATTTCATTCTTTTCAACGTGGATTACAGCCGGTCGTTCGCCAAGAATACGCCCGGCCATCTTTTCTTCACTCAACTCGACAGGGATCGTGGAAGCTACGCCTTGGCTTTCCATTATAAAACGGCCCTGGACTGGCTCTTTTTAAAAACGGACCGCATCTTGACCAACATCAAGGATATCAACCCCGAGATCAAAATCTTTCGGAGGATCGAGCCGTGAACGATCAAACCGCCGTCGCCAAAGCCAAGGCAGAGCGGGTGATGGCCCGCGCTCTGCGCTTGATTAAAGCCGATATCCTGCCCGGGAAGGCGGACCGCGAAGGCGTCCGGACCCTGGCCCGCGTTTGTTTCCCGGACAGCGATATCGGCGAACCGGGCTACCTTGAATGGCTGTACGATCAAAATCCGAGCGGCCCGGCCTATGAGTTGATCATGAAAAAAGGCGGCGCCGTGACAGGCCACTGCGCGGCGATCCCCATGCGGCACAAGATCGGTCCCGATCTCCGGAAGGGTAGCGTCGGCGTCAATGTTATGACCCATCCGGAATACAGGGGCCGCGGTATCTACGTCCTTCTTCAACAAGAAGTCGACAGGCTGGCCGGGCAGGACCATGCCCTGTTCAACTTTGGCTTCTCCAACGAATACTCCCACCGCAGCTGCCTGCGGCGCCTTGGCTATCAGGAAATCGGCCGCTTCCCGCTCTGGATCCTGCCATTTGACCTGAACCGGATTATGAAATCCAGCGGACCGAAACGCGGAATCCTGATGCGCTCCGTCGCTTTCGCCGCCAACCCTTTCTGGCGGTTGGGCCTGGCGGCCCTCAAGCCGCGTCTGAACGATCGATCGATGCGGGTCGAAAAAGTTGCCAGCTTCACCGAGGAATTCGATCGGTTCTGGCACAAGGTCAAGGTTGACCACACGAATATTCTCATCCGCGAGCGCGCTTATCTGGAATGGCGGTTCACCAACCATCCGACTCGGAAATACGATGTCTTTGGGGCTCGCTCAAGAGGAGAGATGCGCGGGTACCTCGTGGCCCGGATAACGGAGATCGGAGGCATTCCTTGTGCCATGCTTGTCGATATCCTCGTCGAAAAAACGAGGGAGGGAAAACGGGCGGCCAAGATACTCATCGCGGCCTTCAACGGGCACGCCCGGGCCCGAGGGGCGGCCCTCGGCCTGTGCTTGATGCTCAGGCACAGCCCCGTCGTCCAGGCGCTGCGCCGCAACGGCTACATTATCTGCCCCAAAGCTTTTCTCCCCCGCGAATTCCCGATTCTGCTCCACTGGAACTCGCCCGGCCCCCCGCCGGCCGACCTGCTCGACCTCAAAAAATGGTATCTAACTCTGGGGGATTACGATGCCGTCTAGCCCGAATATTGGATGAACGCTTTTCCGTTTTGGGCCCGCCGATTGACAAGTTGCCCGCTCTAAGTATAATAAGGCTTTTAATTTTAAAGGAGTGACGTCATGAAAAAGAGGTGTATTATATTTTTGACGCTGGCATCGGCCTGTGTCCTGATGCTGGCCATGACGGCGGCTCCCCAGGCCCACCGGCGAATCGATAAAAGAATCAGGGCGGCTTCGAAAATTGCCGGCCCGGACTGGGCCGTGGCCGTCAACATTTCGAACACGGGTCTCCCCAGTGAATCTCCCGCCCTGTCTCTCGACGATAAGGGAAAAGCCTATGTGACCTGGGTGGATTGGACGGGCGGGTATGCCCGAAACATGATGTTCAATACGAATGAGAGCGGTACGTGGGGGACATCGAAAATTGGAGCGCCCCTCATCTACACCCAGATTGACGATGTAGGGTTTCCGACCATCGTGGCTTCGCCGGACGGGGGAAACGCTACGGTTGCCTACCACGACGGGGATTTTTCGCGCTCTCTGATGTCGATCTTTGGGTTCGAATACAGCGGTGGAAGCGTCGGCACGAGCCGCGTCCTCACGTCCGATACGTCGGCGAGTTGCAGCTACGTAACGGCGGCTGTTTCGCCGACCACCAAAAATCTTTTTATTATATTCATGGCCGATGTCGACGTATTCAAGCTGGGCTTTAAATATCGAAACGCCAGCACCGGTCAGTGGAGCCAGGCTGATCTTATTCCCGTCAATGAGGGTAGCAGCAATTACTTGTCCCAAATGTGCATCGACGCTAAGGGAACGGCCCATCTGGTATGGATCACCCGGCCTGCCGGGGCTGTCGTCTGGTATTCAAAGAATCCATCGCCGACAAATGCCAACACATGGACAAGCCCCGTCCAGATCAGCCCCGCCACAGGCCTCGACTGGACTTACCCGAAGGTCACCGCAGATGCCGACGGTGAAGCCTATGTCGTCTGGCATGATCTGACCAGCGGGAACAGCGAGGTCTATCTCCGAAGAACGGTGAATGGGCAATTCCAGTCCACGGAAAATATTTCGCAGACGCCCGACCTTTCCGAAACGGCGAGCGTCGCCGTCAACCCGACGACCAAAGAGCTGTATATCGTATGGCATGAGAATGTCGGGGGGTCCAATTGGGAAGTGTTAGGCAAGACATACGAAATCGACAAGGCCAGCGGAACTAAGAAATGGTCAACTATCATCAACTTCACAAACTCGCCCTATCATTCGGGAGAGCCCTGTATTCGCGTCGCGCCGAACGGAGATGTTCATTTGGTCTATTTTGATCAGCGGGGGCCGCTGTGGGAAGACAGGGATATCTTTTATACTTTCAAGCTAAAAATCAGAGTGCTTCCTCCGACGGCCGTTGCCCTCCAGACCGCAATCAACAAAATCCTCTTTTATAGCGATAAAATCAACACGATAACGTTTGCCAAGAATTCCGACAATGACGACAACAACCTGGCGAGTTACAAGCTCTATCGCAGGAAAGCGGAAGAAACCGACGAACAATTCCAGCTTTTGGCAACTTTGACTACCTCGACTTTTAAATATGACGACCGCAAATTGTCGCTGACGCAGAAGTATGCCTATGCCTTGTCGGCCGTGGATAAGGATGGGAATGAAAGCGCCAAGACGGCCGCTATAACGGAGAAGTAATCAGCTTTTGGTTTTTTCGCCCCGGCAGACAATTTCTTGAATCGACCAGGGGCGATTTTTATGCGACAGCGTCGATGTCAGGCGGAGAAATCTGACGCGGCAGGGCTCGAACACAATCTCTACCCGGTATTTCGAGTAATCTTCGATCATGCCGGCCGTAAGCTCGGGAAAATAAAAGGAATTTTCACTCAAGATCTGCCAGCTCAAGCCGTCTTCCGAGCCTTCCAGCTTGTAACCCCGGGGGTAGTCGAGCGGCTTCTTGTTCAAGGACAATTCGATCTTCTGCAGCCGCAGCGTCTCACCAAGGTCAAGCCAATAATAATCGCCCTCACTCTGCGGGCGCCCTGTCGACCAGCCCGTTTCCGGATTCCCGTCAAAGGCCAAACGGGCCTGTCCATTCGCACAATTGCTGGAAGCCGTCCACGTCCGCTTGTCCCCGACCTCGGTGAGGCCGCTCTCTTCCTTCTCTTGTCTCGGCCGGGGTGCAAGCTGATAAAGGTAATTTCCCTCGGAGGCCGTCAGGAGTTTCACCTCGCCGGGAAAATCATCGAGATCGGCCTTGATCTTCTTGCCCTCGATGCCCATGAACCATTTGGAGTGAACCAGAACGTATCCGACTTCAAGGTCTCTTAAAAGCTTGAAGGTCGGCGCAGAGGGAAAATTCTGCATGGCTTCCCCGATGATCGTATACCCGGGTGGAATATACCCGCTGTAGCCATTGACGACCTTTTTCCAGTGATGGGTGGAATAGTAGAGATAAAGGGCTTCCCGGGACTTAGCCTGGCCCCGCGGCGGGATGGGCAGCTCGACGAGCGCCGCTCCCTCCGGCAGCTCCTTGACGGCCGAGTAGACAGCGGGGACTCGGCCTGTCGTTTCCATCCGGGCCAGTGGGATAGGAACAGACAGAAAATCCGTAAAAAGGAGACCGCCGAGGACGAGCGGCACGGCCGTCTTTCCCCAGGACGACTTCGCCCTTCCGACCCAGCGGGCGGCCCCGAATCCGCTCAACACGGCCAGCGCCAGCATCATCATGACGGACAGCCGGCTTGGAACGCGGAGCCCCTGAAAGCCGGGGACCCAGCTGAAGAGGATCTTGTAGGGGCCCGGAAGGATGACCTCATTGAAAATTTGGATGGCCGGTCCCAAAGACAGCAGGAAGGCAAGGAGAGCCATCAACCCGTAGAACTGCAGAGAGAACTTGTCGGACAAACGGAGGGGTCCGGGAATCTCGCCGGCGGTCGTCGGCGTGCTTTTCGGCCGCAGCACGAACAGAGCGGCGGCCAGAAGAATGGGGATGATCCCCGGATAGAGCTGCCATTCCTGGGCTCCGAAGCTGCTTGTCAGCCCGCCCCAGATTGCGTTCCACGGCGGGACCGCCAGGAAATGCTGGAGCTGCGCCGAATAGTACTTGATGATGGTGAGCGACCGGACGAACAGCATTTGGCGGTGGACCCGGATGTAAGGATAAAAAAGTGGGCCTAGGACGGCTAGGCTGCAGACGGCGAGGAGGCCCATTTTCGCCCAAAAGCTTGCCCTGACGATGAGGCGCGTCCGCCAGCCAAAAAAAATGATGAAAAGAGCGACGACAACCGCCAGATGGACCCCATAATAGGCACAGCTCATCGCCTGAAGGACAAAGAATGCGGCTGCGGCGAAGAGGTTCTTATAAGAAGGCCGTTGGAAAAACCTGTGGAGGAATAAAAGGCAAAATGGCATCCAGGCCATGTACAGTAATTCGAGATGGCTGATATGGGCGAAGCGGTAGGGGAAAAAAGCGAAGATGAAGCCCGCCAGCACAGCCGCCGCCCTGGACTTCGCCAGATGAACGACCAGGAAGTACATGCTTAGGCCGGCCAGGAAGAAGGACAACAGAAAGAGGATGTTGTAGGCCGAGACCAGGGAAACGCCGAGGGCTAGAAAAGGGGCTGCCAGGAAGGCGAGGCCCAGCAGAGAATCCGCGTACAGAAGGGTTCCGTGGTGGGGATAGAAGATGTTGGCATCCCAAAGGCCGGCCAGCCCATCGCCCAGTTTATGGAAATCCCAGGCCAAGACCCAGACGGTGTAAAGGGGGTCGCCCAGGTCGGAAGGGATGCTGTCGCCAAGATGCAGCACGAGAGGATAGGTCATTCCCAGCGTAAGAAGGGCGAAGAGGAGCACTGCCGGCCCATGCCGGCTCGATTTTTTGAAGGTCCTAATCATTCCTTAGGGAATGTCAGAAGGAGATGGCGAGGCCGACTCCGTATTCCAGGCCTCCCAACTGGAGACTCAGATCTTTTTCATTGGCTTTGGCCGACGTGTATTTCAGCTTCACGTTCAGCATGAGAGGGATTTTTTTCCCGAGCTGCAGATAGGCGCCGCCGAGCACATGGTAGCCCTTGGCCATATTCAGGACCGTGCCGATGATGTTGTTTTCATAATATAAATAGACGTCGCCGCCGAGGCCGATGTAGGGAAGAATGATCTGGCTCGGAAAAACAAAGCGGACACCCAGCGAGACCGGCACCAGCAGGAGCTTCGTCTCGTCTTTGGTGTAGGTCAGCTTGCCGACCTTATAAAAGGCCTTGATCTCCGTGTAAAAGTCAAAATTATAGAAAAGGGCCGAGGACAGGAGAATGCCCCGGATGGCCCCGCCCGTTTCATAGACGTCCTTGAAGCGCTGCTCGTTGATGTTGTAGCTTCCGAGATAGATTTCAAACGTCCCCTGCCTCTGGCCCGCCCGCACGTCCGGGGGAAAAAGGACGGGCAGGCTGGCGATTCCTAAGACCGCGATCAGGCCCAGCTTTTTACAAGACATATCGCTCGTTGCTCCTTTGACCCTCCCCGGTCCTTTATATCATTTGAGTCGCCCGAAGTCAATTCAAATGGAAAGGGAGGCATCTCGATTTCCGTGATAAAGAACAGGTTGGGTGGCGCGGATGTTGCCCCGTAACGTCCGAAGCGCCTGAGTGGTGGGTGGGAGGGTCTTGCGCGAGGACGTTAGGGGCACGTCCGTGACAGGACCCATCCGGACTTTCACGGAAATCGAGAGGCTTCCCATAGAAAGAGCGGTCGTGCCCATCGTCAACTAAATATGGTATAATTCGGGTCGATGAGCAAGAAGAAAAAGAGGCCGGCGGCGGCCAGGCAAAAATCAAAAAAGGTAAAACACCCGAATCTCTCCGAAGTCGCCGGCATCCTTCTCATCTGTCTGGCCGCCTTCATTCTCATCAGCCTTATCAGTTTCGACGCCCAGGACCCGTCCTGGGCCAGCGTCAGTTCGGCCGCCCGGAAAGCCCACAACTACGGAGGCAAAATCGGCGCCTGGCTGGCCGATGCCCTGCTCCAGGGCTTTGGGTTCACGGCCTTCCTCCTCCCCTTCATGATGGCCTACCTGGGCGTCAAAGCCGTCCTGACCGGTGAAAAAAAACACCTGCTGGGCAAGACCGGTGGGGGCGTCCTTCTCCTGCTCATCCTCTGCCCGCTGCTCACGCTTCTCTTCCAAAACGTCTCCTGGCGGGGGACGAAGATCTTGTTCGGCGGCCTCCTGGGCGACCTCCTCAACTCCTTTCTCACCGGCTTCCTCAACAGCACCGGCAGCCTGATCTTCCTCCTGGCCGCGGCCGCCATGTTCATCATTTTTTCCACCGGATTTTCCTTTAAAAAAGTCTTCCACTTTTTCTCCCGCTTCTTCGCCTTCGCCTTCAAGGAAGTCAGGATCAAGGTCACCGACCGCCAGAAGGCCCGGCGCGTCGAAAAGCAGAAAAAAGACTTCCTGACAAATCCCACCTTCGAGAAAAAAGGGCAGACAGCGGAAGTGCCGAAACAGGATAAGGCGAAAACGGCCGAAGGCGCCGAAGAAAAGAAGTCGAGAAAAGAAGCCAGAAAAGACGAGAAAAAAGAGCTCAAATCCAGCTCCATCAAGCCTTTGACCATGGAGCCTCCCAAACCGGAACAATATCTTTTTCCCGAGATGGAGACCCGGGCCAATTACGAATTTCCTCCTTTCACCCTGCTCGATGCCGGAAAGCCCATGGAGCAGATCGACAAGAACGAGCTCATGGAGAAAAAACAGCGGATCGAAGAGAAGCTGAGGGAATTCCACGTCGAGGGCGAGGTCAAAGAATACCATCCGGGCCCGGTGATCACGACCTACGAATTCTATCCCAGCCCGGGGATCAAAGTGAGCCAGGTGGCCGGTCTCTCCGAGGACCTGTCCCTGGCCCTCGGCGCCGAATCGGTCCGTATCCAGAGGATTCCCGGAAAGTCCTCGCTCGGCGTGGAGATCCCCAACAACAAGCGGGAGACGATCAGGCTGAGGGACATCATCCAGTCCGAGAACTTCCTCAATTCTCCCTCCAAGCTCGCCTTCGCCCTCGGCAAAACCGTCCACGATGAAGTCTATGTCACGGACCTCTCCGTGATGCCCCACCTCCTGATCGCCGGGGCCACGGGAACGGGCAAAAGCGTCTGCCTGAACGCCCTCATCACCAGCATTCTCTACAAGGCCACGCCCGACGAGGTCAAGCTCATCCTGATCGACCCCAAGCGTCTGGAATTCACGCTTTACGACGGGATCCCCCATCTGCTGAGCCCCGTCATCAACGACCCAAAAAAAGCCGGCATCATCCTCATGGATGCGGTCAGAAAAATGGAGGACCGCTACCACATGCTCAGCGAGCACAAGGTGCGGAACATCGATCAGTACAACCACCAGATCGCCCAGATCCTTAAGGAGAAGAAAGGCAAGCTCACCGACGAGGAAAAAAAGAAGATCAAGCCCCTTCCCTATCTCGTCATCATCATCGACGAGCTGGCCGAGCTGATGATGGTCAGCGCCCAGGACGTGGACTACGCCATCGCCCGCCTGTCCCAACTGGCCCGGGCGGTCGGAATCCACCTGGTCCTGGCCACCCAGCGGCCCTCGACCGACGTCATCACGGGAACGATCAAGAACAATTTTTCGAGCCGGATCGCCTTCCGCGTGCCGTCCCATATCGACTCGCGGATCATCCTGGATACGGCGGGCGCCGACAAGCTCCTGGGCAACGGCGACATGCTGTTCATGCCGCCGAATTATCCGCGGCTCCTCCGGCTGCACTGTTCCTACGTCTCGATCCCGGAGATCCGCCGCCTCGTCAAATTCGTCCGCGGGCAGGGCGTTCCGAGCTACGATGAAAAAATCGTGAGCGTCATCAAAAGCACGGGCGAACACGTCTGGGAAGACCTCGACGAAAAAGACGACCTCTACGACAAGGCCGTGGAGCTCATCCTGTCCACGGGCCAGGCTTCGGCCTCCTACCTCCAGCGCAAGCTCAAGCTGGGCTATGCCCGAGCCTCGCGGATCATCGACCAGATGGAGCAGGAGGGCATCCTGGCGCCCTCCGAGGGGAGCAAGCCCCGGAACATCCTCATCGATGTCAAAACCTACCTGGACAATATGAGAAAAAAGAGCAGGGGGGAGGAAGGATAGTTGTTCTCTCGGAAATTAAAGCGGCGGGAAGTCAAAAAGGCCCTCCGCAATAAAAACCTGCGGCGGGCTCTGGGAAAAGCCGCCGACCAGCATTTCTCCAAATACAAAAAAACCCGCGAAGAGATCCCCTGGACCTCGACGAAGGAAATGGCCCGGGCCATCAGGCAGGAGTGCGTCGGAAAGCTCCCCGAGCTGATCCGGCAATTCAGCCAAGAAGCCGAAAAAGCGGGGGCCCGGGTCCACCAGGCTGCGACGCCCGGCGATGCGCTTTCCGTCATCGAAAAAATCCTGAGCGAGAATAAGGCCAAGCTCATCGTGAAATCGAAGTCCATGGTCAGCCAGGAGATCGGGCTGAACGAGCATCTGGGGAACAAGGGTTACAAGGTCGTTGAGACAGACCTCGGCGAGTGGATCGTCCAGCTGGCCAAAGAGAGGCCGTCGCACATCACGGCCCCGGCCCTCCATAAAACCAAGGAGGAAGTCGCGGCGATCTTTTCCCGCCACCTGGGCCGGCCCGTCCCCCCGGACATCAAGGAAATGGTCAAGATCGCACGCCAAGAGATGCGCAAATATTTTGCCGAGGCGGACGTCGGGATTTCCGGCGCCAACCTGGCCATCGCCGAGTCCGGCACGCTGGTCATCGTCAGCAATGAGGGCAACGCCCGACTGGTGACTTCCCTGCCTTCGGTCCACATTGCCCTCGTCACGACCGAGAAGTTCGTCGAGACCATGGAACAGGCGGTCACCCTGATCAAGGCCCTGACAACAGCCTCCTCGGGGCTCAAGCTGACGTCCTATGTCTCGTTCATCACCGGGCCCAGCAAGACAACGGATATCGAAAAGGAACTCGTCGTCGGCGTCCATGGGCCGCAGGAAGTCCATATCGTCATCATCGACAACGGCCGGCTGGACATTTCCAAAGATGAGGACCTCGAAGAGATCCTGTACTGCCTGAAATGCGGAGGCTGCATGCTGCAGTGCCCCGTCTTCCAGGCCGTCGGCGGACATGTCTTCGGAGGCTCCGTGTACCCGGGAGGAATCGGCGTCCTTCTGACGGCCATCACCCGGTCGCCTGAAGAAGCGTCCAGGCTTCTCGACCTCTGCGCCGACTGCAAAAAATGCGAAGATTTCTGCCCCGTCGGCATCCCCACGAGCAAGATCCTCCTGAAGCTCAAGAACGCCGAAGGCCCTTCCATCCGGGAAAGGTTGTTGTCGAGCGTTTTCCGAAGACGGGTCCTGGCCGATACGGGGACTAAAATCCTGGCCGTCCTGCAGAGGCTCTGGCTCAAAAACGGCCATCTCAAAAAATTGCCTTTTGCCTGGGCCAAGGGAAAGAACTTCCCCGGCCTCAATCCCAAAAAGAGCGCCCCGGCCCAAGAGCAACAGGGCGAAAAAATCTATCTTTTCCAGGGCTGCCTGGTGAAATTCTTCTTCCCGGAAATCCGCGAGAGCGTCATAAAATCCCTATCGCCGTTCGGGTTTGAAGTCGTCTCGCCGGCCGACCAGGCCTGCTGCGGAGCGCCGAGCTATCATCTCGGCCACGAAAAGGATGTGCTGAGACTGCTGGCGTCAAACCTCGAATCTTTTGAAAAAGAAAAGCCCGATTACATCCTCACCGTCTGTCCGACCGGTAACTCCTTCCTGAAAAAACTCTATCCCGAGCTGGACGAAAAAGCCGTGGCTTGGGCGGAAAAGGTCTATGATTTCACCGAATTTATGGTTAAAAAAGGATTCGTTCCGGAGGACGAAAAATCCTCAGAAAAAGGGGAGGTCTTTTACCATTACCCCTGCCATTATCTAAACGACCTGAAGCTCAAGGACGAGCCCGGCCAACTCCTGGAAAAGCTGGGATTCAAGCCGAAACTCGAGGAAGAGCCTTACACATGCTGCGGCTTTTGCGGCGTATTCTCGCTCAAAAACCCGGAAATCTCGGCGAAATTCTGGGAGGATAAAAGAGAGAAGATCCTGGCCAGCGGGGCCTCTCTCGTGGCCACGGACTGCCCCGGCTGCGTTTTTCAGTTGAAGGCGAATCTCAAGAAGGAAGGGAAAAAATTCCGGGTGGTCCATACGGCCCAGCTCTGCGCTGAGGCCGCCGAAAAGAATTCCGATTAATGGATGGTGGGGGGACGGAGCCGCCTGAGCGTGTTCCTCTTGGCCTCGAGCCAGTCGGCCTTCGGGATGGACAGCGCCACTTCAACCAGCGCCGGATCGAACTGGGTCCCGGCGCATTTTTCGACCTCGCCAAAAGCTTCTTCAAAGCTCCGGCCTTTTCGATAAGGCCTGTCTGAAGTTATGGCATCGATCGTGTCGGCGATGGAAAAGATCCGGGCTTCCAGAGGAATAGCCTCGCCGGCCAGGCGGCAAGGATATCCTTTGCCGTCGAAACGCTCGTGGTGATAAAGGACGACCTGGGCGGCCTTGGCCAAGAAACTAAATTCTTTGATGATCTCGAATCCCACGACGGGATGCTCTTTGATGATTTCCCATTCCAGGAATGTCAGCGGCGTCGTTTTCTTCAAGATGAATTCCGGAATTCCGATCTTCCCGATGTCATGGAGGAGCGCCCCCCGTTCGACTTCGGCCAGGGACCTCACGTTTTCTATGCCGAGTTCCCGGGCCAGGAGGAGGGCATAGCCTGCGACGAGCTGGGAATGGCCGAATGTCTCCTCATTGAGATCGGTCAGGGCGATAAAATAGAGGAGGTCGGACCTTAAATGATCCGGCGTTTCCGAAGGTCGTGCGGAGAGGGGAACGGCTTCTTTCGCCTCCATGAACTCTCCGGGCCGGCTGAGGTCTCTGAGGATCTTCTTGGCCGAAAGGACACGGGCAAACTTTTGGTTTTGGGCCGGCCAAGTCAGAGGATTTTCGATAAAAGACGGCAAAACCGGGGCATTATCATCCCCGCGAACGGCCCGCTCCCGGTCAAAATGGAGCAGGGCTTTGAGGCTCTGAATCTGGGCGTTGATCTCCCCGGCCTTCTGGGAAGTTTCGACGATGAGGCCGTTTTCCATATGACTTCTCCTCTCAGA
>CAZIDN010000002.1:0-137322 GCA_964537875.1 uncultured Eubacteriales bacterium | reverse complement strand
CCTTCTGGGAAGTTTCGACGATGAGGCCGTTTTCCATATGACTTCTCCTCTCAGAACAAAGGTTTAGTCGCATCGCCGGCAAAAAAATTGAATTCCTTCTAAGGGTGGAAGCACTCCAAATGTGTGATTTCAAGGAGGCGCACTCCAAGAGTATCCAGCTTGTCAAGGAGGGGGCCAGGATATATAATGAAAAAAAATTATGAATCCCGGAGAAGCCCGCAAAACGGAAACCGACCTCGACCAGGTCGTCACTCAGTACCGGCCTGTCGTCAGCTTCAAGGTGAGGAAGTCCCTGGGCGGGGGAAATCCCGATTGGGAAGACGTCGTGAACGAGATCATGATGCAGGCCATTCAAAAGATCCAGTCCGGCGAGTTCCGGGGGGAGTCCTCGGTCGGTACATTTATTTATACCATCACGACCCGGCGGATCATCGATTATATCCGGCAGAAAACGAGGGTTCTCAGGCATGCCCCGGAAGTCAGCCCGCTGCCCGACCCCCATGACCAAGTGGAACGGGATGAACGGGCGGCCCGGCTGGCCGAGGCCATCAAGCAGCTCAAGCCAAAGTTCAAAGATGTCCTTTATCTCTATTATTTTAAAGACCTTTCAAGAGAGGAGGTCGCCCGCAAATTGGGCATTACCCCGGCCAAGGTCAGCGAGCGGGTGAACTACGCCCAGAAGCTCCTGAGAAAAATCCTGACGGGATAATTTTTCCATTTTTTGTCACACATGGCGACTAAACCAATGAAACGAAAATGAGGAAAGGTGCCAAGATGAAAAAATGCGAACATCAAGAAACCATCGACCTTTATCTCCTGAATAAACTCTCCGAAAACGAAAAATGGAAGTTTGAAGACCACTATTTCAATTGTTCCTCGTGCTTTCAAAAGACGGTCGAACGCCAGGCGCTGATCGAAACCGTCAAAAACCAGGGGGCTCAGATCTTCGCTCCTGAGGCCGCCCATCAGGTGGTCGAAAGCGTGCCCTGGACAGAAAAAGTCCTGTCCTATCTCACTCCCCGTCAGTGGGTAGCCGCTGCTGTATCGGCAGCCTTGATCATTGTCGTCGTCCTGGCCGTGGTCCCGAGGTCCAAACAGGACGCCCCTCAGTTTGTTTTCACGGGCGACCAGACCGTCCGCGGAGCATCCATCGACGCCATCGCTCCGGCAGGCGGCCTCTCCTCCGCCCCGGCCTTTATCGAATGGAAAGCTCTCGGCGAGGACGTGGAATACAGGGTGACCCTTTCCAACCACAAGGTGATTTGGACGGGCACAACCCAGGACACCAGGATCGTTCTGCCGGAAGAGATCAGATCGCAGCTAAAACCCGGCGAGCGTTATTCATGGCAGGTCAAAGCCTATTCCCAGAAAGGGACGCTGCTTGCGGTCTCCCGCGTCGCCCAATTCACGATCACGGAACAGAAGTAATCCGGCCCTCATCTGCGATTAGCGTCTCAAACTCGGAAACCATCCGGCCGCGGTTCTCTTCTTTAAAAGCCGGACAGCACAACGATTCCTCTCGTCTTATAACCCAGGCCTATTCCTCCTGACTTTGCCGCCGCCCTCGGCCCGGGCACGGCGGCCGCGCCCAATGCCAAGCTCAGGGCGCTTTCGGGGCGAAAGGCCGCCCCGCCGGTCTCAGAACATCACCTTGAGGCCGCCCCCGGCTCTGAAGCCGCCAAGGGTGGCCGTGAGATCGGGGATGTCCCCGCCCGGCTGGTAGGTCGCCTTGGCCATGACATAGCGCGCGTCGAGGAAAATTCCGAACGAGGACCCGAAGTCGTAGCCAAGCGACACACCTGCGTTGAATCCGAAGGCATTGGCCTTGAATTCCGTCTGGGACTGGCTGATCGTGTTCGTCATGTACGGATAGCCCGTCTCGGCGAATGTGATGTTGGAGACAATCATCGCCGTCGAGAGTACATAGGAGGGGCCACCGGAGAGCTCCAGGGCGAGCGCTCCGAACCGGAAGAGGTAGAAGAGGTTCAAATAAAGATCGATCTCGCTGATATTCAGCCCGGCGCCGGTGATCGTTCCCTTGCGGGGGCTGTTCATCCACAGGGGATGGGGGATGGAGACCGAGGTCGTCTCCTCAAAATCGCGCGAGGTCATGCCGCCGCCGAACTTTACGCCCCAGGCCTGGCCGAGAAAGAGCCCCAAGGCGGCGTCGATCGTGTTGCCTTTCTTCAAGTTGTAGTCCAGACCGAAATCCGCGGTCTCCTGGTAGATGGACAGGTTGTAGCCAAGACTCTGGCTCTCGGAAGCGAAGCCCATCTGGTAGCCCGCGGAGAGAAAGAACTTCTTGGAGGCGCTCTTGCCCGCAGGGGCGGTGGGGGCCGCCGGCCGCTGGGGGACGAGCACAGGCGGGGCAGCCGGCCGGCCGGCGGGCGGTTTGGCCGGCGCTGGGATCGAGACCTCGACCATTTCCTCGACGACCGAAGTGTGGATGTAGCCCTCGGCCGGCCCGCCGCTTATAGTCAGGGCTACGTGGTACCAATCTCCCGTTTTCTCAAGCACGTTCAGGACCGTCCCCATCGGGAGCTGCTGAATTACGGCGCCTTTGAGATCAGGGGTCTTGCGGACGTTGGCTAGCTGGACTTTGACCTTAACCTTGATCGCCTCGGAGGCGAAGGCGGCCGAGGCGGCAAAGACCGCAAGGAGGAGGATGATGAGAATCGCTTTCTTGTGTTTCACGCAAGTCTCCTTAATTGACAGTGTAGCCGATCGCCCGGAGCGCCTGCTTCACTTGGGCGTACTCGTTCGAACTCGATCCGTAGAGGTAGTAGGACGAGGCGAGCAGGGCGTTGGCCATGCCGAGGAAGTCCGTCTTCTTAACCGCCCGGTTGACGAACGCGTCGTAGAAGATTTTGGTAGCGCTCTCAAGCCCCACAGCCGAGACTGACATCCCGGAGACGGGATTCGTGCCGCCATGGGCCAGGAGATAGAATACGTGGGGATAGATCGTGCAGTTATAGTGTACGTTATCATTGTCAACGATCCCGCCAGAGTAGTAGAGAGTCGGAATCTTCTGGGAAAGATGAGCCGGATCGGGATACCAATATTGGGACGGATAGCCGCTGTTTTTGAGCTGAGAGTTGACGTTGGGATTTTGTTGACAGCGGCACTTGTTGTAAGAAAAGGGGCTATTGGCGTCTTCGCCGTTATACCAATCAGCCTTGTTGTAACCGGTGCCCTCGGATTGGAACATGAATTCCAGGGCGGTACCCATGATATCCGAGAATGATTCGTCGAGCGCCCCATATTCCCCGGAGTAATCCCAATTGGCATGGAAGTTTGTAACCGCGTGGCTGAACTCATGGCCGACGATGTCGATCGCCGCGCCCATATCTTCGCCCGAGAGATAGGGATCGAAAAAATACACTCCCATGCCGTATATTCCATCCGGGTTCCATTGGGCGTTATCATATAACTCGGAAGGGATAGAGAAGATATGGGCGAAGGCATTCAAAGTCATATTGGCGTTGTTCGGCCCCTTGAGCCCGAACTTGGTGAAATAAAAATCATAGCTGAAGCCGATGTAGGTATGGAGGTTGACGACGTTGTCGCTCGGCCAGGAGTTACTCGCCGAGCTCGAGACATAGACGGTCGCGGGTAGCTGGTGCTTGCAGTCGAACGTCTGCTGGACAAAAGGACGGGCGACGCGGGAGTCTTTCATTAAATACTGGCCGCCGGACTGGCTGGTCGGGAACTTCAGGGTATCGCCTCGCTGGCCAAGCCCGACACCGATAATGATGTCCTCGGACTTAATGTTGGAGAAGTGGAGCAGGACGGCCCCCGTCGTCGCATCCACGATCGCCGTCTCGTTGAACATCGGCGCGTTCGGCTTGCGGACCCAGAGCTTGTAGGCCAGCCGGAACTCGTGGTCGTTCTGCGGAAAGATGACGAGTTCGCTCCGCTCGGCGGCGATCTCGAGGCCAGTTTCCTTGAGGATTCCCTGCAGGGACTCTAGCGCCTGGGCCATGGTCAGGCGCGGTTTCGGATCGAGCTGCAAGATGATGAAATATTCCCCGTCGTAGGACTCGACCTTCCCGTTGCGCACGTGCTGGATGATCTCGCCGCCCCAGACCGGCAGGCCGGCGAACATCTGCTGGTAGCGGCGGTGTTCAACCGGGCTGAGTGTGTCGCGCTGGACGGTCTTGAGAAAGAAATGGCCGTTCTCGATCTCGGCCGCCAGGAACGTCCAGACGGCCTTTTGGGCCCGGATGTCTTGGGCTGACTGGGGCCGTGCGGGATCGACGACCTGCATCGTCCCGACCCGCATGCCGAACAGGCTTGAGCTCAAAAGCACGACGGTGATGAGGGCAAAGAATTTCCTCATGATCGTTCCTCCTTTATCTTCCTATTCATAGTTTTATGGCCTTTTTCCGTTTCCGCAAAGCCCTTTTTTCGAGAAAGCCCGGGCCAAATCGTTCGAATCGTTATAGCGGGCCTGCGGCCGACGAAGCTCAGAGGGAAAATAAATAGCTTTATTGCGCGGCGCGAGTTTCCCTCCCAATAAGCTGGGAATCTTTACCATCTATCTTGATATAAAGATATTATCTGTCGGGATCGATGTCAAGTATCCAAATGTGGCGTAACATGCTCGTTCCCTGTCTTGACAGCGTCTCAAACTCGGAAACTATCCGGCCGCGGCTCTCTTCTTCAAAAGCCAGACAATCCATCAGGCGTCCCCACAATCCGGAAATCTTCATGGGTTGATGACAACTTAAAAACTTTCGCTGCCTATTAACATCCTCGCGCCGCCTTCTCCATCGCCGTATCAACATTTGTTTACAACTCGAATATCTATTTTCTCTTCTTTTTTTATCTCTGGGACGGCCCTCCTTACTGGAGAAGGAAGGCAAAGTAGGTTACCAATGTGGCCGGGACAATCCCTTCCTGGAGTCGATGGATTATCTAGAATTCACCACCCGGGCCACCTCGCGTATCCCCGGCCAAGGTCGGATCATGACCCTCTATTATGGTCTCTGCGTCAATCAATCCTGGACCATGCCGTCCAGGAGACGGATAATCCGCTGCGAATAAGAAGCGATCCGGTCGTTATGGGTGACCATGACGATGGTCCGGCCGGCCTTCCAGAGCTCGCTCAGAATGGCCATGATCTCTTCGCCGCTCCGGGAGTCAAGGTTGCCCGTCGGCTCGTCAGCGAGCAAGATGGGCGGGTCGTTCGCCAGCGCCCTGGCCAGCGCGATCCGCTGCTGCTGCCCTCCCGAAAGCTCCGACGGCCGGTGGTCGCGCCGGTCGTATAGTCCGACGGCGTTCAGCAGCTCGCTGATTCGCTTTTTTCTTTTATGGGCGTTTTTCCCGTCAAATAGCATGGGAAGCTCGATGTTCTCCCATGTCGTGGCATAGGGAAGAAGGTTGAAATTCTGGAAGACAAAGCCGATCTTGCGGTTGCGCACGGCCGCGAGCTGATCGAAGGACAGGCCGGCCACCCGGTCGCCGTCGAGGACATATTCCCCCGCCGTCGGTGTGTCCAGGCAACCGATGATGTTCATCAGCGTCGATTTCCCCGATCCGGAAGGCCCCATGATGGAGATGAACTCTCCCCGCCCGATCTTCAGGGACACGCTACGGAGCGCTTCCAGGATCTGGCTCCCCGTCTTATAGACCTTGGTGATGCCTTGAAGTTCGATCATGATGACCCTCTATTCATAGCGGAGTGACTCGATGGGGTTTGACCGAGACGCTCTGAGCGCCGGGAAGATCCCCGACAGGAAGACGAGGACCCCCAGGATGGCCACGTAAGCGGCGAAGATTTGAAGGGAGAATTCCGGCCGCAGCAGATAAGCCTCGATTCCGAACGAATCGTAATTGATCGGGGCGAGGCGGATGAGGTGGACGATGTTGAAGGCGACGATGAACCCCCAGAACGTCCCCTTGGCGAAGACGAACAGCGTCTCCAGGAAAAACTGCTGGACGATGACCCGCCGTCGCGCGCCGATCGCCAGCTTGATCCCGATCTCCTTGGTCCGCTCCTTGGCGACGGCATACATCAGGTTGGTGACGCCGACCGCTCCGATGAGCAGGGTCAGGGCGCCGATGATACCGAGGAAGATTTCGATCCCCTTGAAGATGGCCATGCCTTCCTTGGCGTCCTCGATGGTATTCCAAAAGCTGAGGGCGTAGCGGTCGTCGGGGTCGAAGCGGTTTTTTCTTCCCAGAAGCGTCCGGACCCGCGCTTCGATCAGCTTGGACTGCGCCGCCTCATGGGGTTGGATGTGGATCTGGTTGATGCGCCGCCGGTTGTCGATCTGGCGGTAGGCATAAAACGGGAGATAGATCTGGTCGGCATCCGGCCCCTGGTACATCGAATCCTGGATTTTTTTCTGCAACACACCGATGACGGTGAAGGGGATGCGGTTGATGACGATCTGGCTCCCGACGGGGTTTGCGCCGCCGAAGAGGTCCGCCGCGACTTTCCAGCCGATGAAGGCGACCTTCCTCCCCTCCGCAACATCGTCGGCGTTGAGGAAGCGGCCGCCCAGCCGGGGGACCTGCGTGCGCATCAGGGCGAACTCGGCGGTCGTGCCGTGGACGGTGCGGTTAATCTCCTTGCCGTTGGCCGACACCTGCAGGTAATTGTACGATTCCGGGGCGATGCGCAGGATCTCCGGGATCCTTTCCTTGAGGTAGTCGACGTCCTCCGGATAGAGGGAGACCGGACGCCCTTTAGGCAGGCCTTCGAATTCGAGGGAGGTCTGGCCGCCGTAGACCATGATCAGCGTCTCGCCGAGGCCGGAAAACGCGACCTTGAACTGGATGGTCATGCCCTGGCCGAAGGCCATGAGCAGCAGAATGGACAGCGTCCCCCAGAAGAGGGCGAAGGTGATAAGTGAGGCCTTCTTCCGGCGCTTGCGGTACTCTCTCCAGAAAAAACGGGGCAGGGTCAGGTTCATTCTATTTCCTCAGCGCCTCGATAGGGTCGGTCGAAGCGGCCGTCCGGGCCGGGATCATCCCGGCAACGACGCCGATGACGAGCAGGATCAGGACCGTTGAGATGATGACGAGAGGGTTGAGGACGGGAATGCCGACGAAGTCGGTGAACCCGCCCGCGGGGAAGGCTTTGGTCGCCCGGAGCACGCCGGCCGAGAGCCCGAACCCGACGAGTCCGCCAAGGAGCATGATCACGAGCGACTCGCTGAAGAACTGCCAGAGGATCGTCCGGCGTCGCGCACCCACGGCCAGCTTGATGCCGATCTCGCGCGTCCGCTCGTCCACGACAACCCTCATGATCGATGCCACGCCGACGCCGCCGACGAGGAGCGTGAACGAGCCGATGATCCCCAGGAAGACCGTGAACGCCAGGAAGAAGGTTGTGAACTGTTTCTCGAAATCCAAGGTGTCCCAGATAGAGATGGCGTCCGGATCGGCCGGGGAAAAGCCGCCGAGCTTGGCGAAATGCTTCTTGACGTCCTCCGTGACCGCCTTGCTCCGGCCGAGGTCGAGGGGACGGAAGATGAAGTTCGAGATATACTTGAAGCCGTAGAGCGACGTGTAGGTCGTCCAGGGGATGAAGGCGCAGCGCTCGTCGCGCTGGCCATTGTAGTTCGAGTTCTGGAGCTTTGTCCGCATCACCCCGACGACCATAAACGGGACACTTTCAATGAAGATGACTTTGCCCACGGGCTCTTGGGTCCCGAAGAGGTCCGTGGCGAGGACGTCCCCGATGAAGCAAACGCGCTTGCGGGCGGCCATATCCTCGGCGTCAATGAACCGGCCCTTCTCGGCGATCGTGTTGCGCATCAACTCGAACTTGGGATTGATGCCGCGGATGGTGTTCCGGTATTCCTTCCGCCCATAGCTGATGAGCCGGCTGCCGACGAACTCGGGGCTGATCAGTTCGATGCCGGGGACTTTTTCCGGGACCGCCTCGACCATCTCCGGCGTGATCCGTACGGCCTTGCCCCTGAGAAATCCCTGCCAGGGAAGCGTCGTCCGTGAGGGGAAGGCGAGGACGATGCCCTGCCCCATGCCGTGGAACCGCTTGATCTGGGCTTTGGAGACCGAATCGCCAAAGGCGATCAAGAGGACGACGGAGAACGTACCCCAGACGACGCCGGAAAGGGTTAAGGCGGTCCTCAGCGGCTGGCGGACGAGGTCCCGGAAAAGGTTGCGGAAGAAGATGCCGATCATGGGCTTGGCCGCCTATTTACCGGGTCACTTGATTTCGCGGGGAGGCCTCTCGACGACCTTGTCGCCCTCTTTCAGGCCGGAGAGGATCTCGATGTTCAGGCCGTCGGAGAGGCCGGTCTGGATTTCGACCTTGCGGATTTTTTGTTCGCCCTTGCCCTCGCCTTCTGGGACTTCGACGAAGCGCTTGCCGTTGTCGAAAATGATCAGGCGCTCGGGGAGCATCAGGACCTGCTTGCGGTCGCGGATCCGGATGCTCGCCGTCGCCGAAAAACCGGCACGCAGGGTCTGCCCGCCGGTTTTGCCGATGGAGATTTCGATGTCGAATAAGGTGGCGTTTCCTTCCTTCTTGGCTTTGGGAAAGATCCGCTCGACTTTTCCGCCGATTTTCATATCGGGCAGGGCCCCAATCTGGATCTCGGCCTCCATTCCGGAGGCGATCTTGCCGACGTCGATCTCGTCCACGGTGCCCTTGAACCGCAGGCTCTCCATGTCGGCCAGGGAACAGAGCTCGGTGCCGGGCTGATAGTTGGTCAGCGGCACGACGGGATCTCCCTGGAACACGTTCTGGGAGAGGATCACTCCGTCGAGGGGGGCCTTGATGATGGAATCGATCTCCCGGTTGGAAATATGGATCCGCCCCTTCTCCAGGAGTTCGAGCCGCTCCATGGCGGTCTTGTACCTGAGGTTCGCTTCCTGGTATGAGCTCTCGACGGAGTCCATATTGGCCTGTGAGACCAAGGCCCTTTTGAACAGCTGCATCTGCCGCTCCCAGTCGGCCTTCAGCTTGTTCATGGTCACTTCCGCGATTTCCATGCTGCGCCGGGCTTCCACGTATTCGAGCGGCGTCGGGTTGGGGGAGATTTTGAAAAGGGGCGCCCCGACTTTTACGGGGTCGCCCACTTTGAAAAGCACTTCGGCAACGATTCCCGGGATGGTCGATTTCACCTTGGTTTCTTTTTCCGGATCGATGGTGCCGACGGCCAGAGCCTTTTCCTGGATATCGCCCCGGTTGACGGCGACGATCTTGTTCGCCGCCTGTTTCTTACCGCAGGCAAAGAGGAAATAGAAAAACATCAGGATGAAAAGGGAGGCGATTCCGCGTAAAATCCACTTTTTCATGGTAAACCTCTTCCGTCTTCTTTACATTTATATTTACGCAATAACCTGGAATAAAGTTCAGAAGAAGCAATAAAAATTTAATCTTCGATCAGCGTCTCTGACTCGGAATACATCCGGCCGAGACTCTCTTCTTCAAAAGCCAGGCAGCACATCAGGCGACCGCACAATCCGGAAATCTTGGTGGGGTTGATGACGATCTGCTGCTTGCGGGCCTTTTGGATAGTCACGGGCTCGAAGGACTTCATGAAGCTCGCGCAGCATAGGGGCCGGCCGCAGACTCCCAGCCCGCCGACGATCTTCGCCTCGTCCCGGACGCCGACCTGCCTCATCTCGATCCGCATCTTGAGCTCCTTGGCCAGGTCCTTGACCAGCTGACGGAAATCGATGCGGCCGTCCGCGGTATAAAAGAAGACGCCCTTCTTCTCGTTGAAAAAATAGCGGACCGCGGTCAGCTTCATGGCCAGGTTCCGGCCCTTGATCCGCTGCAGGCAGAAGTCAAAAGCCCGGTTCTCCCTTTCCCGGAGCCAGCTGAACTTGCGCGTGTCATCCTCTGTGGCTTTCCTGATGATCTTGGGCGCTTCCTGGGCCATCTTCGGATGTCGGCAGACCTCGCTCGAGACGTCCGTCACCGTGGCCAAGTCGCCGCCGAACTCGGATTCGACCAGGCAGAGATCGCCCATTTGGATCTCGATATCGCCCTTTTGGGCGCGGATCATCTTTCCCGTTCGCTCGGATAACAAACAGACTAATGCGGACATGGTTTCATCCTATCATCCGGGAATACAGGGCGCTCGCCAGCAGGCCGATATTCATGTTCCGGCCGAGGGACGTCATCGCAACATCGATTCCGTCCAAGTAGCTAAGCGTCTGTTCATAGCTCAAATATTTCTCGCCCTCCCGGATCCGGCTTTCATAATCCGGATTGAAGAGCAGGGCAGGATCGCCGTTCTCCTTCATCAAGACGAAATCGCGGCAGAAAGAGGAAAACAGCTCCAGCATCTGTTCCAGGTCCTCTTTGACCACATTCCGCTTTTGGAAGGCATACTTTCTCAAGAAAAGGGAAGATTCGCCGCGGCTGATGAGGGCGTGGAAAAGCTCCCAGGCTTCCTGCCGTCTCCTCTGGATCTCTTCCCATTCCAGCCCCAGCGCCTGCTCCAGGTTGCCCCGGACAAGAAGGGCCATGATCCTGGCCTTTTCCTCTTCGTAGCCTCTGTCCCGGAGCGCTTGCTCGATCTCGTCCTTGGAGACCGGGGAAAAACTCAGGACCTGGCACCGCGATTTGACCGTCTGGAGAATAAACGCGGGGTTCTCGGTGATCAGGATGATATGGGTGAAGAGCGGCGGTTCCTCCAGCACCTTCAGGATCGAATTGGCCGACTCCTCGTTCATTTTTTCGGCTTCGTCCACGAGGAAGACCCTGCGTCTGCCCGACATCGGTTTCAGATAGGCCAACTGCTTGACGATCGGCATCTGATCGATCTTGATGAAATCGCCGGCGGCGACGATCTCGATGACATCGGGAAAATTCCCCCCGTGAATGGCCCGGCAATGCAGGCATTCCTCGCAGGCATCATCGGTCTTTTCCAGGCAGTTCAGGGCTTTGGCCAAGGTCAGGGCGGCATTTCTTTTGCCGACGCCCTGGGGACCGCAAAAAAGCATGGAATTGGGTACCCGCTGCCGCCGGAGGGAAAGCCTCAGGATCTTTTTGACCCGGCTGTTGCCGGCGATATCATGAAAAGCCATCGTTCTTTCCTAAGAGGGCGAAACCGTCCCGGCCAGCGCCTTTCTCAAAAACCGCCCTGTGTGAGAGTCCTCTGCGGCCGCTATCGTCTCGGGAGTCCCGGCCGCGACGACCCGGCCGCCGTCTTCTCCGCCTTCAGGGCCCAGGTCTATAATATAGTCGCAAACCTTGATAACTTCAAGGTTATGCTCGATGATCACGACCGTATTGCCCAGCCTGACCAGCTCGGACAAGAGCTCGAGCAGCTTGCGGACATCATGGAAGTGGAGGCCGGTCGTCGGCTCGTCCAGGAGAAAAAGCGTCCGGCCGGTGTTTTTCCGGCCCAGCTCCTTGGTCAGCTTGATGCGCTGGGCTTCACCGCCGGAGAGAGTCGGCGCCGGCTGGCCCAGCCGAATGTATCCCAGCCCCACTTTTTTGAGCGTCGCCAGCTTTCTTTTCAGCTCCGGCTGCGCCTTCAGGTATTCATAGGCGTCATCGACTGTCATCGCCAGGAAATCGGCGATATTCTTGCCCTTGTAGCGGACCGCCAACGTCTCTTTATTGTATCTCATCCCTCCGCAGCGGTCGCAGGTGACGAACACGTCGGGTAAAAAATGCATCTCCACCCGCTTGACCCCCGCTCCCTGGCATTCTTCGCAGCGGCCGCCGGCCAGGTTGAAGCTGAAGCGGCTCGCGGTGTATCCCCTGATCATGGCTTCCTGCGTCCGGGCGAAGAGCTCCCTGAGGGCGGTGAGAAGCCCGGTGTATGTCGAAGGATTGGAGCGCGGCGTCCGGCCGATCGGCTTCTGGTCGACGGAAATGACCTTGTCGATCTGGTCCACACCCCGGATCTCCTGATGAATGCCGACTCTCTGGGCGGCTTTATGGAGCTTGTTCTGCAGGCTCCGGTAGAGGATATCGTAAACGAGGGTGCTTTTCCCCGAACCCGAGACTCCCGTGACCGCGGTCATGCAGGACAACGGGATGCGGACGTTGATATCCTTGAGGTTGTGCTCCCCGGCTTTGAGGATCGCCAGCCATCCTTTCGGCGGCCGTCGTTCCGGGGGGACGGGGACCTTCATATCGCCCCTCAGGTATTTGGCCGTCAAGGAATCGGGAGAACCAAGGATCCGGCTAAGACTGCCCTCGGCGACGATAAACCCGCCCTGCTCGCCGGCTCCGGGCCCCAGGTCCAGGATAAAATCCGCCGAACGGATGGTCTGTTCATCATGCTCCACGACGAGCACAGAATTCCCATCGTCGCGGATCTTGCGGAGCAGGTCGATCAGCCGCTTATTGTCTCTCTGATGGAGGCCGATTGTCGGCTCATCGAGGACATAGAGGATGCCCCGCAGGCGCGCCCCGACCTGGGCCGCCAGCCGCACCCGCTGCGCCTCTCCGCCCGAAAGAGAGCCGGTCGTCCGGCTGAGCTGGAGATAGGACATCCCCAGCTCGGTTATGATGTTCAGGCGGGACATGATCTCCTTCTGGATCTTGGCGGCGATGAGCTCCTGGGCGGAGGTGTAGGTGAAGGACTCCATTTCGGCGATCAGGCCGGTCACGGCGAGAGCGCTCAAATCATGAATATTTTTCCCTCCGATTTTCACGGAGAGGCTTTCCGGCTTCAGCCGGCTGCCTCGGCACTGGGGACAGACCTCTTCGGACAACTCCACCTCGCCCCACTCATTCAACATGGTCTCGAAGCCCAGCCCGTGGCATCTCGGGCAGGCTCCGTAGGGGCTGTTGAAGGAGAAATTGCGCGGCTCGAGCTCGGGCAGGCTGATCTCACAGTAAGGGCAGCGGAGCTTCAAGGAATAATAGGATTCCTGGCCTGGTCCTCCGAGCAGAAGGACCTCGCCCTCGGAAATTTCAAGGGCTCGGTCGACGGCCTCTTCCAGCCGCGGGCGTGACGCCGGGGACAAGCGGATCTCATCCACCAGGACTTCCGCCGTATGCTTCTTGGTTTTTTCCAGGATGATATTGTCTTCGAGGTCCCGGAATCGGCCGTCGACGCGGATCCGGAGGAAGCCTTTTTTCCTGAGCCTGTCAAAAAGCCTGTGGTATTCACCCTTCCGGCCCCGGATGACGGGTGCCAGGATTTTCACTTTTTCCCCGGAGCCGGAATCCAGAATCCTCCGGACGATCTGGTCGGCGGTCTGGGGGCTGACCTGCCGGCCGCAGCTCGGGCAGTGGGGAGTGCCGACCCGGGCGAACAGCAGCCTGAGCAAATCATAGATCTCCGTGACCGTGCCGACCGTCGAACGCGGGTTCGAGGAAATCGTCTTCTGGTCGATGGAGATCGCCGGAGAGATCCCCTCGATGGATTCCACTTCGGGCTTCTCCATCATTTCCATGTATTGGCGGGCATAGGCCGACATGCATTCGATGTACCGCCTCTGGCCTTCGGCAAACAGCGTGTCAAAAGCCAGCGAGGACTTGCCGGACCCGCTCGGCCCGGTCACGACGATCAGGCGGTTCCGCGGCAGGCGGACATCGATCTGCTTCAAGTTGTGCTGGGCCGCCTTCTTGACGACGATTTCTTTGAGCATAACCCTTTATTTTACGCGATTGACCATTTTTCGACAATACGCTAGCATATTCGAGACCATGGGCCGCGAAGAGAATCTCATCAAATCTCTGGAGATGCTGAGAGAGATCAGCCTCAAGAACGATTCGCTCCGGGCGATCAAGCATCTTCCCGCCCAAGAGGGGAGCTACCAGGACTACCCGAAGGAAATCCACCCCGCGCTGATCAAGGCTTTTCGGGAAAAGGGCATCGAGAGGCTTTACACCCATCAATATTCGTCTTGGGAAGCTCTTCAGCAGGGAAAGAATGTCGTGGTCGTAACGCCGACGGCCTCGGGAAAGACTCTATGCTACAACCTGCCCGTCCTGGATTCCATTCTCAAGAATCCTTCGGCCCGCGCGCTCTACCTGTTCCCGACCAAGGCCCTGGCCAACGACCAGCGGGCGGAGCTCGACGAGACCATCAAACTCCTTCCTGAAGAGATTCGCATTTTCACCTATGACGGCGACACGCCCCAGGACGCGCGGAAGGCCATCCGGGCCCGCGGCCACATCGTCCTGACCAACCCGGACATGCTCCACGCCGGCATCCTGCCCCACCACACGAAATGGATCAAGCTCTTTGAAAACTTGAAATACATCGTCATCGACGAGCTGCATAATTACCGCGGCATCTTCGGCAGCCACCTGGCCAATGTCCTCAGGCGACTGAAGAGGATCGCCCAGTTCTACGGCTCGTCGCCGCAGTTTGTCCTCTGCACGGCCACCATCGCCAACCCTCTGGAGATGGCCGAAAAAATGATCGAAGCGCCCGTGGCCCTGATCGACAACAACGGCGCTCCCCGCGGCGAAAAATACATCCTCTTCTACACGCCGCCCGTCGTCAACAGGTTCCTGGGGATCCGCCGCTCGTATGTCAACGAGGCCCGGCGCGTCGCCTCTCTCTTCCTCAAAAACAACCTTCAGACCATCGTCTTCGCCCAGAGCCGGCTGATCACGGAGGTGCTCGTCACCTATCTCAAGGAAGACATCGAAAAAACGATCAAGGACGAGGGGCTCATCCGCGGCTACAGGGGCGGCTACCTTCCCCTCAAACGAAGGGAGATCGAGAAGGGCCTGCGCGAGGGAAAAATCCTCGGCGTCGTTTCCACGAACGCCCTCGAGCTTGGGATCGATATCGGGACGCTGGACGTGGCCGTGCTGGCCGGCTACCCGGGAACGATCGCCAGCACCTGGCAGCGGACCGGCCGGGCCGGCCGCAAGACGGGGATGTCCGCCGCCGTGCTTGTAGCCTCCAGCTCTCCGCTCGACCAGTTCATCGTCAACCATCCCGATTACTTCTTCTCCAAGAGCCCTGAGAAAGCCCTGATCAATCCCGACAACCTCTCCATCCTGATCAACCATGTCGAATGCGCGGCGTTCGAGCTTCCCTTCCAGGACGGCGAAAAATTCGGCATCGTCGAGATCGGCGAGATCCTCAAGTTTCTCGAAGAGGACCAGCTCGTCCACCATTCCAAGGACAAGTGGTACTATACGTCGGAGGCCTATCCCGCCGACGGCATCAGCCTGCGCAGCATCAGCTCCGACAATTTCGTCGTCGTCGACGCCACGGAGAGAACGAAGGCGATCGCCGAGGTCGATTTCACCTCGGCCCTGACCACCCTCCATCCCAAGGCCATCTATATCTGCGAGGGTGAGCAGTACTTCGTCGAGGAGCTCGACTACGAGCAGCGCAAGGCCTATGTCAAAAAGACCGACGTCGATTACTACACGGACGCCATCGACTACACCAAGATCAAGATCCTGGACATCTTTGACAAGAAACGGCTGGACCGGTTCGACACCGCCCACGGCGAGGTCCACGTCGCCACCCAGGTCGTGGGCTTCAAGAAGATCAAGTTCCACACCATGGAAAACGTCGGGGCCGGCGACCTCAGCCTTCCTCAGAACGAGATGCACACGACATCCTACTGGCTGACGGTTCCCGCTTCGATCCTCCAAGCGCTGCCCTTCTCATCTGAGCAAAAAATCAACGGACTCTACGGCCTGGCCTACATCCTTCACCACGTCTCGCCGCTGTTCCTGATGTGCGACCTCCACGACATCGGGGCCTCCATCGGCGACAACTCGACGGGAGAATCCGTGCCGCCCAAGGACATGCTGGCGAAAATCGAGCCCCTCCACGGCACGCCGTTTTACTTCGAGATGGA
This sequence comes from uncultured Eubacteriales bacterium, assembly GCA_964537875.1. Classification (GTDB taxonomy): domain Bacteria; phylum Acidobacteriota; class Aminicenantia; order Aminicenantales; family UBA4085; genus JAPKZH01. The sequence goes on along the minus strand of CAZIDN010000002.1, from coordinate 121,590 downwards.
TTTCGAACCAAATATCTTCATCTACGACAACTATCCGGGCGGCATCGGCCTCAGCCCTTCGCTCTTCGATTTGGAAAAACGGCTGCTCGAGACCTGCCTGAAGACGATCGCGGCCTGCCCCTGCCAGGACGGCTGCCCCTCCTGCGTCGGCCCGACCGCGGAGAGCGGCGAACAGGCCAAGGAGGTCGCCGTCGATATCCTCTCCCGCCTGCTGGCGTGAAACTAAGGTAGGCATGGGTCCTGTCACGGACGTGCCACCCATGCCGATATAATTTTATTTCTATAAGCTAACAAACGTTGTTTTTTTAGCAGGACGAGGGGCAACGCACGAATAAAATAAAGTGGGGTGGCACCGACCGGGGCGCCCCAGCCACCGCAGCTGACGAAAATTTGGGGAAATATGCCGAATTAGGAAATTCTAGTACTTAACCCCAAATTTTTCAGCGAGGATGATGGGGCTGGTCGGTGACAGGCCCCCCTCCTTTAATGAAGCGCCGAGTCCCTAATTTGACAATCCTGCCTGGCTATGCTACTTTTGATGCAGGAGATTTATGAATATTTTTAAGCTCATCACCGGGGCCAGCCTGGTCGTCCAGGCCATTCTCCTCGTCCTCCTCTTTTTCTCGGTTTTCTCCTGGACGATCATCATCTTTAAGAGGAAATCCCTCAAGGCCGCGTCCGTTCAATCGCAGAGGTTTTTGTCCGTCTATAAAAAGAGTCGGAACCTGACCGACGTCCAAGACGCGACGAAAAAGTACGAGGGCAGCCCCCTGGCCGCTATCTTTCAAGCCGGTTTCAAGGAGATGTCCTACCTGGCCAAATCCAACCCGTCCGAAAACCAAAGCCTCACCCGGCTGGAAAACCTGAACCGGGCCATGACCAAAGTCTCGAACGCCGAAGTGTCTCGCATGGAAAAGATGATGTCGTTTCTGGCCACAACGGGAAGCGTCACACCTTTCATCGGCCTCTTCGGAACGGTCTGGGGCATCATGGATGCCTTCATAAAAATCGGCTCGACGCGGTCGGCCAGCCTGATCTCGGTAGCGCCGGGCATCGCCGAGGCCCTGATCGCGACGGCCTTCGGGCTGTTCGCGGCCATTCCCGCCGTCATCGCCTATAACACGTTCCTCCACCGGATCAAAGACCAGATCTCCGAGATGGAGGATTTTTCCCTGGAACTCTTAAGCATCGCAGATAGATTGTATGGTTCTTCCTAAGCTTCCGTCCATCCGAGCCAAGAGAGAGATCGGCACGTCTCTCTCGGAAATCAACGTCACTCCTTTTGTCGATGTCATGCTCGTGCTCCTCGTCATCTTCATGGTCACCACGCCGATGATGCAGTCGGGGATCGGCGTCAGCCTGCCCCAGGCCGAAACCGACACCGCGCCGGCCGAAGAGGGGCTGCGCCTGACCGTGACGCCGGACAAATTCATCCATATCGAAAATTCCGTGATCAACATCAACCTCCTGGAACGGCGCCTCCGGGACTATTACTACGGGAAGCAAAAAAAGGTCATCTATCTCCAGGCCGATGAAACCATTCCCTACGGATATGTGATCGAGATCATGGACATCATCAAAAAAGCCGGCATCGAACTTCTCGGCCTGATGACCCAGCCCAAAGAGGCCAAAGAAAACAAGAAATGACGGCCCGACAAGCTATCAATCCCAAGGCTTTCCAGAGGGCGATGATTTTTTCCGTTACGGCCCATGTCGTCCTATTCACCATCATCATCGCCTCGCCCCACCTTCCCAAGCCGTCGAGCAAAGGTGTGATCCATTATATCCCCCTCAACTTTGTCGGCATGCCGGGGGGCGGAGGAAGAGGAGGTGGAGGCAGCGGCGGGCAGGCGGCGCCGAAAGCCTCTTTGGCCGCGACGGAGATCAAAAAACAGACCCTGCGAGACCTGACAACCGCCCAAAAGCTCCAGGAAACTCCGAAGTCGTCCCTACGCTATCCCGTGGATAAGCCGAAAAAAGAGCCCAAGAAAAAACCGGATAAACAGGCCGTCATCTCCAAGCCGGATGCCAAGGCGAAGACCGCTCCAAGCAAGGACACGGAATCTGGCGGGGCTGCCGGGGCGAAACCAGGCACAGGCCAGGGCTCAGGCTTGACCATCGGCGCCGGGGGCCCCGGTTTTGGCGAGGGGACGGGATCGGGTTTGGCAGGGCAGATAGGGCTCTCGAATTTCCCCTACCAGTATTATCTTCAGATCATCAGGGACCGGATTTCCTCCAATTGGTTCACCTCCCTGGTCGATCCCGGCGTCGAAGGGACTCTCCAGACGGCTGTTTATTTTCGCATCTTCAGAAACGGCACGATCTCTAATGTCGAGGTCAGAGAGTCAAGCAGTGTCAGAGCCTTCGACTCCTCGGCCGTCCGGGCGATCATGAACTCGGCGCCCTTCCCGCCCCTTCCGGCCGATTATGACGAGCAGTATCTAGGCATCATCCTCATTTTCGAGCATTCCAAATGAAAACATCAAAACTCATTGCCTGTGGAATCCTGGTCCTGGCCGCGGCCTGGCTTGTTTTTTCCCAGCAGGACGTCGTGATGACCATTACCAGCGGGATGCCGGCCATTTCGTTCGCTCTGCCCAAGTTCGTGACGAGCTCTTCGTCGGCCCAAATCCAAGCCGCTTCCGATGAGATCCATCAGGTCCTGTCCGACGACATCAAATACACCCGGATCTTTCAGCTTGTCCCCAAAAGCTATTACAGTTACGTCCGGCCGCTCGACCCAAAAAATATTTTTTTCAAGGATTGGGAATCGATCCAGGCCAACGTCCTCTTCGTCGGCGACGCCTCGGAAGGGCAGGGAGGAGACCTCGTTTTTGAGCGGTACTTCTACGATGTCAAGTCCCAGCGGCAGATCCTCCCCGGCAAACGCTACCAGGCAAAAAAGTCCGACATCCGCTACCTGGCCCACAGGATGGCCGATGAGATCATGAAATCCTACGGCGAAAAACCCATCTTCACCTCGAAGATCGCCTTCGTTTCCAACCGGGACGGCAACGACGAGCTGTACATGATGGACTACGACGGGGTCAACGCGACGCGGCTCACCTTCAACAAGGTCGTAGACTATTCGCCGGCCTGGTCTCCCGACGCCAAAAAGATCGCTTATACATCCTTTCAGAATCTTGTCCCGGGACTGTATATCCTGAATATCTACGAGGGGACGAGGACGGCCGTCTCGATCAAGGGCAACAATTTTTGCCCCTCCTGGTCGCCTGACGGCAAAAAGCTGGCCTTCTCGTCCACCATGGACGGCAACTCGGAAATCTACACGGCCGAGGCGACCGACGACAATATCAAGCGCAGGAGCTTCGCCGTCAAACGCTTGACTTTCAACCCAGGCATCGATACAGCCCCGTCCTGGTCGCCGACGGGCCGGGAGATCGTCTTTACCTCGGACCGGGGAGGCACGCCCCAGATCTATGTCATGGACGCCGAGGGCTCCAACGTCCGGCGCGTCAGCTTCGGCGGCTCGACGTACCTTGATTCTCCGGCCTGGTCGCCGGCCGGCGACAAGATCGTCTTTGTCGCCCGTGTCGAAAGTCTTTTCGACCTCTATATCCTGAACATCCGGACAAACCAGATCGCCAAGCTGACCGAGTCGAACGCCCGCAACGAATCGCCGAGCTGGTCGCCGGACGGCCGCCATATCGTCTTCACCTCGGACACGAAGGGCGGCCTTCAGATCTTTTCGATCGATGCCGACGGCCAAAACTTCAAGCAGCTGACGACCAAGGGCCAGAACAAGCTCGCCGACTGGTCGAACTAAGCCTCCTTCTGAGAAAAAACCGAAATTCCCGCGTTATTTATTTAAGAAAGGAGCGCCTCTTTTTATTGACAGGATAGGATTTTCGATGTATAAAATGGGCGGTTGAGTGATGTCAAAAATCTCAACGGACGTACTATACAAAGAGGAGGCTTCATGAAAAAAGTCATCATGCTATCCCTGGTCTGCCTATTGGTCTTTGCCTTCACCGTATCCTGCAAGCCGAAGGCCAAGCAGGCTCCTCCCCCTCCGCCACCCCAGGTCAAGGAGCAGCCCAAGGTGGAAAAGGTGGAGCCGGCGCCCGTGGTGAAAAAACCCGAGCTGACCGAGGAAGAAATTTTTATGGCCAAGTCGCTCGATGAAATCAACAGACAGCAGCCGCTCAAAATGATCTATTTCGACTATGACAAGTACTTCGTCCGGGAAGATGCCAAGCCCGCCCTCGAAGCCAACGCCACTTGGCTCAGGAAGTATAAGACGGCCAAGATCCTGATCGAAGGCCACTGCGACGAGCGCGGCACGGAGGACTACAACCTGGCCTTGGGCGACAAGCGGGCCAAGAGCGCGTTCGACTATCTCCTCTCGCTCGGCATCGCCCAGGACCGTCTGAAAACCATTTCCTACGGCAAGAGCCAGCTGCTGGACTTGGGCCACGACGAGGCCGCCTGGCAGAAAAACAGAAGAGCGCAGTTCACGATCATCGAAAAATAATTTTGGTTATGTGGAAAAGAGCCCTCGGGATTTTGCTCATCGTCCTTTGGCCGATGGTTTCTTCCGGGCAGGACAAGAGCAAAAAGACCTATGAGCTCATCTATCAGGACGTCCAGCAGTTGAAGCAGGAGTTTCTCAAGCTCGAGAAAAGACTCGACGCCGCAGCCGAGGACCTTCGGCTGATCAAAGACCAGCTCAAAGACTTGGCCATCCAGCTCAAGCTCGTCCAATCCCAGCAGTCCAGATCCCAGGACTCCTTGAATAACATTCCCGCCCAAAACCAGGCGCTCCTCGAAAAATTTCAACAAATCGACGGCCAGATGCTGAAGATCGTCGAAGAGCTGATGGCCCTGAAGAACCAGCCGACGGTCCCTGCCCCCCAAGTTCAGGAGCCGCCAAAAAAGGACGAAAAAGCCCCGGTCGCGAAAAAGACCAAGAAAGAGGAACCGGTGAAGGACAAAAAGACGGCCCCGCCGGTTCCTCCCAAGACCAACCTTTCCGCCCAAGAGCTCTACAACACCGCTTATTCCGATTATGAAAAAGGCAACTATGACCTGGCCATCGACGGCTTGACGATCTACCGGGAGCAATTTCCGTCCAGCCCGTACGCCGACGATGCCCTTTACTGGATCGGGGAGTGCTATTTCAGCCAGAAAAAATACGACAAGGCCATTGAGCAATTCAACGACCTGATTATCGGCTACCCCCTGAGCAATAAGATCGCCACGGCCTATCTGAAAAAAGGTTTCAGCCTGGCGGAATTGAAGAAGAAGGATGAAGCCGTGGCCGTGCTCAAGCTTCTGATCACGAAGTACCCGCTGGAAGAGGAAGCCAAAAACGCTCAGGAAAAACTTAAGGAGCTCCAGGGAATCAAATGAGAGACGTCAACAGCCTGAACAAAGTCATTTTGATCGGCCGGCTCGGCCAAAAGCCGGAGCTGCGGGTCCTTCCCCAAAAAGACCGGTCCGTAGCCCGGTTCAGCCTGGCCACGAACGAGCGGATGTTCAACCCCAGCACCAACGAAAGCTCCGTTCGCACCGAATGGCACAAAATCGTCGTTTGGGGGAAGCTCGCGGAATTCTGTGAGCGCTACCTTGACCAGGGAAAACAAATTCTGGTCGAGGGGAAGCTTCGCACCCGCAGCTGGCAGGACAGGGACGGGAACAAGCGGACGACGACCGAGATCGAAGCCCAGAGCATCGTCCTTCTTGGCCGGCGCGAAGGCGCCCCGGAAGCCGAGGCAGCCGCCGAACCCGCCGCCCAAGCCCAGGTCCAGGATTTTCCGAGCGAAGGGGAGAGCCAGACCCCGGCTGAGGGCGAGGGCGATGATGAAGTCCCCTTCTAACGAAGAACGGACCTTCCGAAAAAAAATCGTCGAAGACATCCGGCCCTGGGGAAAATTCCGGGCCTATCCCCATCAAAACGCCGCAAGCCTCAAGATCATCACCGTCAGGCCGGGCGCCTCACTCTCCCTCCAATTCCATCGCCGCCGGAGTGAATTCTGGGTCGTCCTCGATCCCGGCCTGGAGATCACCGTCGGCCAAAAAGCCTGGCGCCCCAAAAAAGGCGAGGAAATTTTCATCCCCAGAAAAGCCCCTCACCGGCTGAAATGCGTCGGAAAATCACCCGCCCGGGTGATGGAGATCTGGCTCGGCCGCTCCGTAGAGTCGGATATCGTCCGGATCGAAGATTTGTACAACCGAAAATAAAGATTTTTAGAAGCGAGCACTTTCTCCCAGAGCCATAGAAAATGCGGATTGTATCTTCTGAGACCCGGAGGAGCAATTATATGGTTCCATTCAGCTGTGGCGAAAATGGTCGATGAAAAATATTTTTTCTTTACGGCAGGGAAAGGACGATGACGGCTTTCTGCACGAGACGGCGGAAGGCCTATTTTGTCCGTGGAGAAAGCTGTCGCTCTCCATTATCGTAAAGTCCGATCAATTCGACCGCCTTTCCTTCTTTCACCACAAACTCCACCCGGAAATAATCGAGACCTTCCACGGCAAAGAGGGTTTCGGTCAGAGGAATCAGCCGGTACTTCGGACCGGTCCGCTCGTATTGGAGGACGCCATTTTCAAAGGTGACTTTTCGCTCCCCGTACACGCCTGCAACCATCTTCAAAGCCTTTTCTTCGATATGCGGCGGATTCAGCTTGGCTTTTTGGGCCGTGAGGACCCAATCGAATTCCCTTTTCCCCTGGGGATCGGAGGCCTTGGCTGAGAGTTTTTCCAGGGCCATCGTGTACGCCTTATCGAACGCCTGGGCAGCCGGAACCTGGATGTCCGGAGCGACACCCGTGCCTTCCCAATTTGTCTTAGTGATAGGATTAATCGCGCGGCCGACGGGGACCCGCAGGATGAATTTCTCTTGGACGATCATGGCGTTCGTGGGATGCGCCCCTCCGCCGGTCGTCTCCCCGATCAGAATCGCGCGTTTCAGGCTCTTCATGTTGTAGGAGAACTCCTCGGCCCCGGAGAATGTCCGGGCGCTGGTGAGGATGTACAGGTCGGCCGCGACCGGCTTCACCCCAGGGACGTAAGGAAGAGTCCAGTAGTTCTCCGTCGTGTCGTTCGCCCGGTAGTAAAGATCGTTGAGGTGCGTCGGCTCCGGAAAGAAGTAGGAGCTGATGAGCTGGATCTGCGAGGGATCGCCTCCGCCGTTCTGACGCAGATCGATGATCACGGCATCGCAGTAGGCCAGGAAATTCAGCGCGGCCACGGCCGTCCCCCCGGCCTGGTCGGCGGACGCGAAAGACCGGAAATCCAGATACCCGATATTCCCCGGGAGCTGCTCCACCTTGCGAAAGCCGAAGTTGTTTCGTTTTGCGGCCGTGAGTTCCCGTTCGCGGGCGGCCTTGGCCTCGTTTTCATTCTGGCTCCTCTGGCGCATGATCTCGGCCGCCATTTCGGGCGCGAACGCGAAACCCAAATGCCTGTCCTTGCTCACGGTCGATAAATCCCGCGACACGGCCAAGGCGAACTCCCGGGCCCCGGAAAGCTTGTCGTAATCGCCGTTCTTGAGCCGGCTCCGGATCTGCTCCTCCATCTTCTTCGCCGTCTCGGCAAAGATGTAATTCTGATTCAGGAGTTTGGAAATCTCGTCCACGATCGTCTGTTTTTTGGCCGTATCGAGGGCCGGATTCTCCGCCTCTTGGCTGAAGACGATCGGAGCGGAGAGCGAGGCAAGCACAACTGAAATGAGAATCCACCGGGCTGCCGTTTTGGACATGTCGAACCTCCTTGTGTTCGGATAAAACGAATTTAGACTATCGCGTCCGGTTCGTGCGGTGCACCTGACGGGGGGCCAGCCCCCTTAAAAGCAGGTCCGCGATGCGGGAAACCCGCTCTTCCAGTTCTTTTCTCTTCCCCAGTTCCCAGGCCGTCAGGCTGAACGGAAGCAGAGAATTGGTACTCCAGACAAGAACCCGCGAGGCCGTCCGTGTGTCGGAGCATTCCAATAAGCCCAGTCGGTCGCCTTCCCGCAGGACCTTCTCGACCACATCCGCCTCTTTTTCAAAATGCGTCTCGCGCCTGGCCAAGAGGCCTTTCCTTACCGACGACAAGAGGTCGTCAAGGCTCTGAGAATAGTGGGACACGCTGTCGAACCGATACAGCACCCGTGTCGTGAGCATCCTCCGGATGCGTTTATCCGGAGCCTCCGACGAGCGAGCAATCGCGTTGAGCCGCTCGAGAAGCCGCCCGGCGATACGGTCGATATGAGAGAGAGTCAATTCTTCCTTGCCTGGAAAGTGAAGATAGATCGTGCCCTTGCCGATCCCGACCTGCCGGGCCAGGTCCTCCATGGTCATCTTTTTATAGCCGTACCTGGCCAAAAGAACGTCAACCCCGTCAAGGATCAGGTCGCGAATGTCGTCGCGCTGGGCAATCTGTCTCATGATGACTTATGACCATTATTGTATTCTGGTCATATTGAGATGTCAAGGCTCCTTACTCACAATTCGGCTAAATAGATCCTGCAATGGCGGATTGTCCCGGCCGGATTGGGCCGATGGATTTAACCATTTTTTGCAAGCGTGAGAAATTTTCATAGTTTATAGTGTCTATAACTATGAATTTGGTATAATTACGATTATGAACCCCCGAGAATTATTCACCATCGGCTATGAAGGCCGGAATTTGGATGAATTTGTCTTATATCTTAAATCTTTTCATATCAGACGCTTGATCGATATCAGAGAAATTCCCTTATCTCGGAAAAAAGGATTCTCCAAGTCCGTCCTTAAGAGTAGGCTGGAATCCGAGAACATTGAGTATGTTCATTTTCGTTCTTTGGGAAGCCCTTCGGAAATCCGGCACAAGCTGAAGGCAGATCTGGATTATGAAGATTTTTTCCGGTCCTATACGGAGCATCTCCTTTTGAACTCCAATTCTCTTCGCGAAGCCGTCCGTTACATTGATGAGGGATTGAGCTGTTTGATGTGTTTCGAACGAATGCCAGAAAACTGCCACCGTTCGATTGTCGCACAGAAAATTCTCGAAATAGAAGGACATAAAATCCAGGTTCGTCACATTTGAAAACATCGGGATTCGAAAATAAAAGAATTCTCATAACCGTCAAGGCATATCCCGCTCCCAGCATTTCCTATGGCGAGACCGTATGTTGTGCCGGATTGGATATTGATCGTCTTCAATGGGTTCGCCTTTATCCAATTCCTTTTCGAGATCTTGATTCGGACAAACAATTCAAGAAGTACAGCATCATCGAAGCTAAATGTCGAAAGGCTGATAATGACCTCAGGCTTGAGAGCTACCGAATTCAATCGGAATCGATTAAGATTTTAGAATATCTTGGCACCGATGATCGATGGGAAAAGCGGAAAATGCGGTTGACACGAGAATGAATTAAATGTACACTTCAAGTGATCAATTAAGCGCCGAGAGGACGGCCATGAAAGCTACGTTTTTAGATCTGCGGAAGCGGTCGAGGGAGATCGTCAAGGCCTTGGACCGGAATCAGTCCGTGACATTATTCTATCGGGGGAAGGTGAAGGGCGTGATCGTCCCCAGCTCGAGTCCGCCCAAAAAGGCCGTTTCCGCCATGAGCCATCGTGCCTTCGGCATGTGGCGGGACCGGGCCGATATGAAGAGCGTTCACGGCGTCGTCGCCAAACTTCGAAAAACGCGCCATGCTCTATGACACGGACGTCCTCATCTGGGTTTTCCGGGGAAACGCCAAGGCGGCCCGGCTGATCGATCAGGATGCCGATCGTTCTCTCTCCGTGGTCAGTTTCATGGAACTTCTTCAGGGCGCGGCCGACAGGGGCGAAACGCGCCTCATCAAGGACTTCCTCAAAGAATGCGCAATTGCGAACCTCCCGCTGACTGAAAACATCGGCCATCGAGCTTCGATCTATATGGAGGAATTCGGACTCTCGTCCGGACTGAGGGTCGCGGACGCCCTCATCGCGGCCACCGCCGCGGAGAATCATTTCCCGCTCTGCACCGGCGATCATCGGCACTTCCGCCTCATCCGCGAATTGGAGCTTTCGGTCTTCCGGCCCTAAATAGGAAGCTCGGGACACAAGGGAGAAACACAAGGTCCTTTATGGCATCCGGTATCCATTTCGGCAGGACTCCGGCCGGACCATTAAGAACTGAAATCCTTCATTTTTAATCGTATAATATGGATCCGTCGCTTTGATAACGATCTTCATCCCAGTTGACAAGGAGAGATCATGACGATGCCGTGTTTCAAAACCGGAATCTCGACGAAGCGCCGCCTCTTGGCCGCAGTCCTCGTCGTCCTCGCCGCAGGAGTCGCCGCCGTTGTGGCCGCCCGCCCCACGGACTGGTCGCCGGCCGCTTCCGGCCAAGCGGCCTTCGAGATCTTTCCCGAGTCCGAAACCAAGTTCTTCCTCAAGGTGGTCGACGGCCAGGTCGAGTTCGTCAAGGACGCGACGGGAATGGTCACCGGGATGGTCATGACCCAAAACGGCCGGACGATTCCCGGGAAGAAGATTAAGCGGTTGACTGAATAGCGCCTAGAAGGAGATAAATCGGTGATAGGCTACGAATCTCTCAATTTCGGTGCCGGTTCGGTACAGGAACTGCGAGGTTAAATTGGGGAATTCCAGTAGCTTGTCACCGAATTGAGGCTCCCACTAGCGTGAGGTCTTGGGCGTGGACAGCAGGTTCTTGATTGCCCACACTTCCGCGACCGGTCCCGTGGTCCTGCAGAAGGCGATGCGATTCCCATCCGGGTGCACTGTCATCTCGTACAATCCCGGCATGGCCAAACCTGATGGCTGCGGCTCGCCGCCGTCGATCGGGACGGACCATAGCTCCGGCGGCGCTGATGACTCCGGTTGACGGATCATCAGCAGGCGCCCGTTGCCTACCCACTTGACCTCGAAGTAAGAAATCTTGGTTTGAAGCAGCTCGCGAGGCTCTCCACCGTCCGCCGACATGATCATCAGAGACGCATTCTTCAGATCTTCGGTATCCCGGTCCAAAGTCGCCTGAACAAACGCCAAGTGCCGGCCATCCGGGGACGGCGACACACCCAACATCGCGAGGCGCCCCTTGCTCCTGCGCAACTCTCTCTCCTCGCCGTTCTCCATACTGCGCCGCATCAGCCGCATGCTGCTGTACCCGGATGACACCTGCAGGTAGTAGAGCGCCTTCCCGTCGCGCGACATGGCCGGGGCGAAGAGGTGCCTCTCTATGTGGGTGTTGTTGTTCAACAGATTTTCGCTCAGGTCGAGAAACGTTCTGACCTGGCCGTTCCGAACGTCGATCTGGCGCAAGACCCGGCCTATGGCGTAGTCCGATACCAGCAGGGATCGGCCGTCGGGAAACCACTGGGCCCGATAGATCGTGCGCCCCGAGAACGTCGGCGTCAGCCCGACCTCTTGCTCCTCGCCCGTCCGTTCCGATCGGACAACAAGGCTGGTCACGCTGGTTCTCATGCCGGAAGTCCTCGCATACGCCAGGAATTGCCCGTCAGGCGACCACTCGACCGGATAGCCGACCGAACCGACAAAGCGCAGATTCACTTGGGCGGGCTTCGAGATGACACGCCCCGTGGCCGGATCGAGATCGGCGCTGAAAACGTCCGACTGGAACGTGCTCGTGGAGTAGAACAATGAGCCATCGCGTGTAAAGCCAAGCAGATTCATCGAGTCGACCTCCCGCTTCACCAGTTCAGGCTCGCCCTCCGGCTTGGCCCCGTTCATTCGCAAGGACCACAGGTCAGTGGTGCCTGACCGGTCGCTCTTGAACAGGATTCTGCGCCCGTCCGGCGTCCAGAGGGGCGCCCAGGTCTTCGCCGGGCTCTCGTAGAGCGGAATCTCCCTGCTGCCGTCCACGGGGATCAACTTGAGTCGTCCAGGCACCGCTACAAGTTGGCCCTCACGCCTCGAGTTGCTATGTGCCACAAGGTACTTTCCATCCGGTGAGAAACTCCCAGAGCTATAGTCATCCTGGTCCCCGATGGGGCGGACGGAACCGTCTTTAACCGTCACGAGCGCAAGCGAAAGGTTTAGAGGCGGGGTCATATCGCTGTACACAACGATCAGGATGTGCTTGGCGTCCGGGGACCAGCCTTTCGGAGAGAACCAGCCTTTCGGAGCGAGACGTCTCTCCTTGTCTTTCATCACCAACTTCGCGCCCGAGCCGTCGATGCCCATGACCCACAGTTCATAACTCTGCGATTTGCCCTTCACGGTCAGCCGCGTATAAGCGATCTGCTTGCCGTCCGGAGAGACTTCCGGGGTACCGACGCTCACGTCAAGACGTACGAGCGGGTCGTTGCGCAGCTGTCCCTGTATCATCTTCCGATCCTCACCGGTCGTGAGATCGTGCTGCCACATGCAGTCCTCGGTTTGAAAGTACATGTACCGGCCGTCCGGCGACGGATGGGCCGATATCCCAACGGCTGGTGGAAGCACCCACTTCCTCCCGAAGGCGAGCCCGCTTTCGAGCGTTTTGTCGCGAGGACTGGCGGATAGGAGCGCCCGCGCCTGTTCCACCGCCTCCTTCTGATCGGCAAAATCGCGCATCACTCGCTCGTAGGCCTTCGTCGCTTCCACGTCGCCCAGCTTCTCGTAACACTGGCCCATGCGGATCAGCGCTTTCGCCGCCACTGCGCGATCGCTGCTATTGGCAAGCTTCTGATACTGCTCGATCGCGCCTTTCAGGTTTCCATCGACGGTTTCTGTTTTAATGGCGGCCTGGAGCGCCACCTCCGCCTTATTGTCCTTCGCCTGATTCGCCAGGTATCCGGCGGACAGGGCCGCACAGAGCAGCCCGGTGAAAAGAACTAAGTTTGCTGGTTTCATTGTGATTCCCTCCCGCCTATCATGTTACGGCTCCATTGTCAGGAGAGTATCCGCGCTATTGTCAGGATTGGGTTTTATTCAGCCATCGAAACGATATCCCAGGCCGCGGACGCTCACGATGTAGCGGGGCTCTGAAGGTTCCGGTTCGACCTTTTTCCGCAGGGTGACGATGTGGTTGTCGACCACGCGATCGGTGACGAACGCGCCGTGCCCCCAGACGAGATCCAGGAGTTGATCCCGGCTCAGCACCTTGCCGCCGTTGCGGACAAAGGCGGTGAGCAGCTTGAACTCGAGGGCCGTCAGCTCCACCGGTTTGCCGGCGCGCCGCAGCTCACAACGCCCAAAATCCACTTCCGCGTCGCCGAACCGGTATATCGGCAAATCGTCTTCCGCGGTGCGGCGGAGCGCCGCCTTGACCCGGGCCCGCAGTTCGCGCGGGCTGAAGGGCTTGGTCACGTAGTCGTCGGCGCCGATCTCCAGCCCCAGCACTTTCTCCGCCTCCTGGGCCTTGGCGGTCAGCATGATGACAGGCGTTTTCGATCCGCCCCGGCGCAGTTCGCGGCAGACCTCGAAGCCGTCCTTTCGCGGCAGCATGACATCGAGCAGGATCAGGTCGAAGGCTTCTCTCCGCGCCCGCCGCAGGGCGCTTTCTCCGTCCGATTCTATCTCCACGTCGTATCCCTCGTTCTTCAGGTCCAGCTGCAGACCAAACGCGATTGCGGTTTCGTCTTCCACCACCAGGATGCGTTTCATGCCATCTTCTCCAACGGCAGCAGGATGGTAAACGTGCTGCCCCTGCCGGGTTCGCTCTCCAGGCGGATCTCGCCGTCATGGGCTTCGATGATGTGGCGCGCCATGGCCAGGCCGATGCCGGTCCCTTGGATATTGGCTGCCCTGGAGCCGGTCCCCCGGACGAATCTCTTGAAGATCTCCTTTTGCTCCGAAGCCGGAATTCCCATGCCCTCGTCCCGGACACGGATGGCCAGGCGGCCCTGTTCGCGCGCCATCTCGACCCAGACGGTGCGGCAGTCCGGCGAATACTTGACCGCGTTGTCGAGCAGGTTCCTCAGCGCCAGGCCGAGCGCTTCGCGATCGGCGTGGATGAGTGGATACTCCCCTGAGAGCGCCAGTTCGACGCGGTAGCCCTGGGCGGCGGCCTTCTCCTGGAATTCGGCCACCAGGTCGCCCACCAACGTTACGGGATCGAGAAGCTCATAGTGATAGTGGAACGCGCGCGCCTCGATGCGGCCGAAATCCAGCAGCGACTCGACGAGCCTCTGAAGCCGCTCGCTCTCGCGGGACAGAATGTCATAGGATTTCTGCCGCAGGTCTTCCGTGGGAACCCTCCCTTTGGACAGCATCTCCGAAAGCTGGCGCAGCGATGTGAGCGGGGTCCGGAATTCATGCGACACCGCCGACACGAACTCGGACTGGAGCCTGGCCACGGCACGCTCGCGGTCGATGGAGCGCATGATGAAATAGGAGCCCGCTAGAAGCACCAGCGCCAGCACCGCGAATCCTGAAAGCAGCAGGCGGCGACGCCCGGCGAAGCCTGCCTCGTCGGCGCCGGGATCGGCCCTGGTTGCGTGCAGAGTCCCGGGCAGTCTGGTGGCAGCCGCCGTCCGTACGGCCTGTTGGCCGCTCTTGTTGAACGATCCGATCATCACCTGCCCGTCTGCGTCGACCAGGGCGCCCTGAACACGCCGGTCTTGCAAAGCCTCTTTCCACTTCGAACCAAGGTAACCGGGCCCCGCCAACACAGCGGCAAGCCGATCCGAAGTCCCCGCCCAGGAGATCAGCGCCGGCCGGCCTTCAATTTTCAGAATCCGGCGCCCTTTCGATTCCGGCTCGGCAACCCATTGGCCGTGTATCGATTCCGCGGCGATCGAGAACACGAGTGCGTTCTGCTCGCGTTCCGTCAAGGGACTTCCCCCCGACCAGCGCTGCGCCTCTTCCACATGAAACTCCCAGGCGGGGCGGAGCAAGCTCCAGCGGCCGCTCCAAAGGGCCGAATGCATGAGCGACGCTTCCTTCCGCAGTTCTTCGCGCTTTCCGATCGCTTCCAGCACGGTGCCGCACGCTTCGTGCGCCATCAGTTCCGCCGGCAGTCCCAGGACGCAGGTCCGGCCAAGTTGCGCGAGTTCGCCGTAGACTTGGAGGGCCTCCTCATGGCGGCCGGTTTTGCGGAGGTTTCGCCCCAGACGCAGCAAGGCGCCGGCGCGCACCGCCGGATCCGGTGATCGCGCAAGCTCCCGGAAGACCTCGGCCGCTTTGGCCGGATCGTTGCGCTGGTACTCCAGGGTCTCGCCGGCGACGAAGGTCGCAGCCGGCGGTTCTTCGCCGTCCGGAATCACGGGATAGTAGAGCAGGCAGCCGGGTGGGTAAGCGTTGACGGTGCGTTTCGTCACCTGCAGGACCATCACGCCGTCCGGCGGTTCTTTCGCGCCAGGGCTTGGGACGAAGCTCAGATAGCTTTCAAGGTCCGTGAGGCTTTGCTGCAGCGCGGTGGCCATGTGGTCCGCCGCAAGTTCCAGGCGTTCCTGGACGCGCTGTCCTTCGAGCGCGCGATCCTGTTTCAGCAATTGCCAGCCGAGCCAGCCCAGGGCGCCGCCAAGGACAAGCATGAGGCAGAGAAAGACCGCCAGGGTGCGACGGGGCGGCCGAAGCCAAAGTGCTAACCCCATGGGTTGCCTCGCAAACGGCATCGATGCCTTAGATTATATCCGGCCAGGTCACGATTGAATGGAGCTTGTGTCAGGATTCTGTTTTTCCAGGGAGCAGTTTTCATCCCGGCTTTTCCGCCTACCAGGCAGAGAGCCTTCGCCCTACGGCCCCCAACACATGGTAAGGATAGGAGATTCCTGTCCTTAATGTTATTCCCCGCCCGGATCGCTGTCAAGAACACGGCCTGAATCCAGGCGTCGGCGAAATCGGCGGTTGACCGAATAGCGCGGCGAGAAGAGAATTCTGATCGTCCCCGGTGAGCAGTCCTATGGCATCGGAGGCTTCTATGCCAAGGAAAAAAAAGGCGAGAAGCGCTTCCACATCTCGCCGAACACGATCCTCGTTTATGAAGTCGAGATTATCGACCTGACGAGGAATTCTGGGAAATGGTTTTTACTGCCCCATCAGGAACACGCCCGGGTGCTTCACCAGCAGCTTCTCGATCAGGTATTCCTCGATCTCCTGGGCCGTTTTGAGAGCCAGGGCCTGATGGACGACGCGGCGGGCGGTCTTGTATTCGACGGCCCGCAAAGCCTTCTTGATCCTGGGGATGAAGATCGGGTTCATGCTGAATTTCTTCAGCCCGAACCCGAGCAGGACGATGGCCGAGAGCGGGTCGGCCGCCATCTCTCCGCAGATCGCCACATCCTTGCCTTCTTTGGCGGCCGCGTCGATGATGAACTTGATCAGCCTGAGCACGGACGGATGGAGCGGTTTATAGAGATAGGAGACATACTCGTTCGACCGGTCGACGGCCAAATAATACTGGATGAGGTCGTTGGTCCCGATGCTGAGATAGTCCACTTCCTTGACCAGGATATCCGTCATGGCCGCCGCCGCCGGGACCTCGATCATCACTCCCAGCGGGATGTTCCGGTCGAACTTGATCTTCTTGGCCTCGAGCTCCTCCTTGACCTCGCCATAGAGGTGCTTCACTTCGCCGACCTCCTCGACCTCGGTGATCATCGGGATCAGGATGCGGATGTTCTTAAGAACGCTGGCCCTGAGGATGGCCCGGAGCTGGATCTTGAACAGGTCCCTGTTTTTCAAAGAGAACCGGATGGCCCGCAAACCCAAGGCCGGGTTGGGCTCCAGCTCGATCTGTAGCTGGGGGAGGCTTTTTTCCCCCCCGATGTCGATCGTCCGGATATAGACCGGGAAAGGATAAGCTTCCTTGGCCAGGCGGGAATAGATCTCAAAATGATCCTCTTCCGTCGGCAGCGAAGTCCTCTGGAGATAGATAAATTCTGAACGGAACAAGCCGATGCCCTCGGCGCCGTAGGAAAAGGCATGACTGATCTCCTCCGGAAGCTCGATATTGGCCATGAGATAGAACCGGACGTCATCCAGGGTGACCGATTTCCACTTGGCTATCTTCTTGAGTTCCCGCCGGTAATTGTTATATTTATCTTTCTTGCTGAGGAACTCCTTTTGGACGGCGGGAGGAGGGTTGACGATGATCTCGCCGTCGGTCCCGTCAACGATGAGGATATCTCCGCTCTTGATCCTCTGGGTGCCGTTATGGAGACCGACAACGGTGGGAATGTTCATCGACCGGGCCAGGATGGCGGCGTGAGACGTCTGGCCTCCCATATCCAGGGCGACGGCCAGGACGTTTCCTTGACTGAGCCTCGTGGCCGCTTCCGAGGGCAGAAGGTCATGGGCGACGAGGATCTTCTCGCCGTCGTCGTCCTTCCTCTTGTCCCGCTTGGGCTCCAGGTGCCCGTAGATCTTGGCCAGGACATCCGACACGTCGGATTTCCTCAGCCGGAAATACTCATCGCTGATCGAGTCGAAGATTTTTTGGTACCGGGCGTGGATCACGGAGAGCGCCCACTCGGCCTTGACCTTCTCCTCTTTGATGATCCGCTCCAGGCTCGCGGCGAGCGTGTGATCCTCGAGGATCAGCAGGTGCGCTTCGAAAATATAGGCATGCTCGGCGCCGACTTTCTCCCGGATTTTTTCTTTGATCTCGATGAGCTCGGCCTTTGTCCGGCCGACGGCGGCCGCGAGCCTCAGGATCTCCGCCCCGACCTCCTGGGGCGAGATGTCCTCTTTCCTCGAAGTAAAGATGATCCGCTCGGTGAGAACGGCCTCGCCCATGGCGATGCCCGGTGACACGCCGATGCCTCTCAGGCGGATGAATTCCATGGTCGATTATTCTTTCTCGTCAAATTTGTTGTTGATGAGGGCCACCAGGGATTTGAGCGCCGCTTCTTCGTCCGCGCCGTCGACTTTGAGGACGATCTCGGCGCCCTGGGTGGCCGCCAGAGTCAGGATGCCGAGGATGCTTTTGCCGTCGATCTCGCTGCCGTCCTTTTCGATCTTGACGTCCGCGCTGAACCGGTTGGCCATGTTGACAAATTTCACGGCCGCCCGGGCATGGAGCCCCAGCCTGTTATTGATGACGATCGCTGTCTCGAGCATGATGCCCCTCTAGGACTGCTTGGAGCCGAGCAGCGCGCTGGCCAGGTGGATATTTTTTTTCCCCTGCTCGATGACCTTCCGGGCGACCTCCTTGAGATTATTGCTCCGCTGCAGCGACACGAACTTGATGAGCATGGGCAGGTTGACGCCGGTGATGATCTCGACCCGGTCGTCCTTCTGAAAACTGAAGCTAAGGTTGGACGGCGTCCCTCCGAACATGTCGGTGAAAATCACCACCCCGATCTTCTGGTCCACCCGTTTCAGGCTCTGGTTGATCTTCTTCTTGGAGTCCTCGACATCATCGTACCAGCCGATCGAAATCGCCTCGATGTTGGGGGCCTCGCCCAAGATAATGGTCAGGGCATTGAGCAGCTCCTCCCCCAGTTTTCCATGGGAGACGATGATTCCGCCGATCATTTGAAAATATCCCGATGAAAAATCTTTATATCATACTTTTGGCCCCGGAGGTAATCCCTGAGCTCCTCGGCGATGACCACGGACCTGTGCCGCCCGCCCGTGCAGCCGATCGAGATCACCAGGTGACTTTTCCCTTCATCCAGGAAGCGGGGCATGTGAAAGTCGATGAAACGAAAGAGCTCGGCCAGATAGGTCCGGGTTTCGGGGGAACCCAGGATGAAGTCCCGGACGTTCTTGTTCCTCCCGGTCTTGTCCCGGAAGCTTTCCATGTAGAACGGATTCGGCAGAAACCGTGTATCAAAAATGAGGTCGGAATCCAGGGGAATCCCGTACTTGTAGCCGAAGCTGACGATCACCACCCGCAGCCGCTCGCTCCGCTTCCTCAAAAACCTCTGAGAAAAGATATCTTTGAGCTGGGAGATGCTCAAGACGGTCGTGTCGATGACCTCATCGGCCATCTTTTTGATCGGGGCGAGCTTCTTGCGCTCCAGCCGGACGCCTTCCAGGATCGGCTTGCGGTGGGCCAGGGGATGGGGCCGCCGGCTTTCGCTGAATCGCTTGACGAGGGCTTCGTCAGACGCGTCCAGGAAGATCAGCCTGGGCGAGGTCTTCTTCCGAATCTCGTCCCAGACCTGGGGGAAGTCCGTTGAAAAGCCGTGCTCCCGGATGTCCACGACGAGCGCCACTTTCTCGATCTCGACCTCCTTGCGCATCCAGAGCTCGAGAAAAATGGGGATCAGCTTGGCGGGGAGGTTGTCCACGCAATAATAGCCCAGGTCCTCTAAAAAGTGACTGACGACGGTCTTGCCTGATCCCGATAAGCCGGTGATAATCAAGAACCTGTCGTCTTTCATAATCCGCCCCTTTTGGCCCGCTTGTTTCTTGAAGCCAGCGCCCGGTCCAGGCGTTCGACGATCTCCTCCGGAGCATGGTATCCTTTTTTCCGCAAAATGTGGACCTTGCAGGCGACCTCGATCAGCGTGGCAATGTTCCTGCCCGGCGCGACCGGAATATTGAGCTGAGGGATTCGTTCTCCCAAGACCTCATAATCCTCCGGGAAGCGGAGGCCGAGCCTGTCATATTCCTTCTTCCGGTGCCATTTTTTCAGCTTGATGACCAGGTCGATCCGCGATTGCCGGCAGATCGATGGGGGGCCGAAGATTTCCCTGATATTGATGATCCCCAGCCCGCGGATTTCCATGAAGAAGCGGCTGAGAGAAGGGGCCTTGGCGACAAGACGGCCCGAGGCCGTTTTCTTGACATAGACCACATCATCGGAGACAAAACGGTATCCCCTGGAAACGAGCTCCAGGGCGCTCTCGCTCTTGCCGATGCCGCTGTCGCCGATGATCAGTACACCCAGGCCGAAGATCTTGAGAAGTCCTCCCGGGATGATGGCCTCGTGACCGGCATTCTTGCTCAAGAGAATTTCTCTTCTTCCTCCCGAATGATGTCCAGGATCTCCCGGCTCGTCCGGGCCCTGGTCAGTTTTTTGGAAAGATGCCGGGATCGGCGGATGAGATGGGCCACGGCGGCCAGGATTTGAAGGTTCAGGCTGGGATGATCCGCGGGAGTTACAAACACGAAAAAGACGAAAGAGGGTTTCCCGTGGGCGGCATCAAAACTGATGCCTTTTTTGGAGACGGCCAGGCCGACGAACGGTGATTCGACGCCTTCGATCTTGCAGTGCGGAATGGCAAAGCCCTCTCCGACGACCGTGCTCTGCGAATTCTCCCGCTTCAGCAGCTTTTCATACAGGTCTTGTTCAAAGAGCTCCGCCGTCTTGGCCTTAATGAATTGGGCCAGCTCCTGAAGAACCTCTTCCCTGGTCTGGGATTGGAGGTCCGCCAGGACGAAGTCCTCCTTCAGGAGCTGGTGGACTTTCAGGGCAAGGCCCGGCTCTTCGTTCTTCATTCCGGTTCCACAAGTCCGTAGTTCCCGTCCTTCCGACGAAACAGGACGGCCCATTTCTCCTCACCCGCCCTCCGGAACATGAACACTTCCTTCTTGTTCAAGTCGAACTGGATCAGGGCTTCTTCCAGGGTCAGGGGCTTGGGCGTATAATAGTCGGCCCGTACGATCCGCCCTTCTCTTTCGACGGTCTCCGCCGGAATAGCGAAGGCCTTTCGCTCGCGGCCGCCCCGCCGTTTTTTCTCGCGGTACTTCTCCCGTTCCTTTTTGACCTTTTTTTCCAGGCTGTCGAAGGCCAGGTTCAGCGAGTTGAGCATATCATGGCTCTCTTCGATAACGACGAGCCCGGCGCCCTTCGCTTTGATATGGATCTCGGCCTGCTGCCTGTTTTTCCCGGACGCCAAGATCACGTCCACCCCGGTGGCGAAATTCAGGAGTTTCTCCAGCGACTTGAACCTTTTTTCGCAGTACTGCCGGAGATCCGGAGTGAACCGCATCCGGCGGGCCGTATAATGGATATTCATGAAGATCCCTCCATGACAAACTTACGTTTTCTGATATGGGAAGGCAAGATTTTTAACTGTTTCCGGTACTTGGCCACCGTCCTGCGGGCGATCTTGAAGTTCTCCCGGGCCAGGATTTCTCCGATTTCGATATCGCTGAAGGGGCTGTTCTTGTCCTCGTTTTCGACGAGCTTCCGAATCTTGTCCTTGACCCGCAGCGAAGAAACTCCCTCGCCAAAATCATCGTGGAGCGACTTGTGGAAGAAGTACTTCAAGGAAAAGACGCCGCAGGGCGTCATGATATATTTGTTGGCGACGACCCGACCCACGGTGGATTCATGGACGCCGATCTCCTGGGCGATTTCCATCAGGGTCAACGGCCGGATAAAATCCATGCCTTTCTCAATAAAATCCCGCTGCTTGTCGACGATGTACTTGGCGACTTTGTAAATGGTCTGGTCTCTTTGATCGAGACTGCGCAGGAACCAGAGGGCTTTTTTCATCTTGTCCTTAAGAAAGCGGTAGGCCTCCGGATTTTCTTTCAACGCCTTGGCCAGGAGGGTTTTGTAGTAGGAGTTGACGCGCAGCCTGGGCAGCCCTTCATCGTTCAGGACGATTCGGAGGTCCGCTCCTTCTTTGCTGACGACGATATCCGGCACGGCGTAGTTCGTCCGGTCTTCGGTGTACTTGCGCCCCGGAGTTGGGTCGAGCCGCTTGATGATTTCGATTTGGTACTTGACCGTCGTCATGGGAACATTCAAAAGCCTGGCCAGCTGGGCAAAATCCGATTTCTCGAGGAGGCCAAGATGCTCATGGATGATCGTCCGGGTCACATCGTCCTTGAGCTGAAGATAATCCATCTGGGCGAGCAGGCATTCCTTCAAGTCCAGGCTGCCGACGCCGACCGGGTCGAACATCTTGATCTTTTCCCGGATTTCCTTGATTTTTTCTTCTGTCGTCTGGGCCGCCTGGGCGAGCTCCGGGAGGGAGGACGTCAAGTACCCGTCTTCGTTGATGTTGCCGATGATGAGCTGGGCGATTTCCTGGTCCGCCGGCTCAAAGAACGTCAGGTTGGCCTGCCAGTTCAGGTGGTCCCAGAGGGAAGCGCTCTTGGAAAGCGTGTTCTCGAGAGAGGGGATCTCTCTTCGTTCATAGGACAGCGAACGAAAGCCATCGTCGAAGTATTCTTGAAAATAGGACTCAAACTCCAGCTCTTCGTGGTTCTCCGGCGTCTCCGGAAGATCCTCGGTTCCCGGCTCGCCCGGAGCGGGCTCCTCCGCAGGTTCGCTTTTTTCTTCTTCTTTCTCCGCTTCCTTCTCCGCTTCCTTGGCCGTCTCCTCGGCAACTTCCTCGGGCTTTTTTTCGACGGCTTCTTCTTCAAGCTCAAGGAGCGGGTTCTCGGAGAGCTCCTCGTCGATCACTTCGATCAGCTCCAGGTTGGTCAGCGGCAGGAGCTTGATCGCCTGTTGGAGGGCAGGAGCCAGGATCAATTTTTGAACCTGCCTCTGGTCAAGCCGCTGTTTCATCACCATTGTTTAAATCCGGAGCGGCCAGGCCGCCCTTCTTCACAGACGAAATTCCTCTCCTAAATAGCTTCGCCGGACCTCCTCGGACGTCACGAGTTCCTTGGGGGTCCCTTCCATTAAAATCTTTCCTTTGTCGATGATATAGGCGCGGTCGACGATCTTCAGAGTCTCCCGGACGCTATGGTCGGTGACGAGGACGCCCAAGCCCTTTTCTTTCAGGGAATTCATGATCTTCTGCAGTTCCTCGATGGCAATCGGGTCTATGCCCGTGAACGGCTCATCCAAAAGGATGAATTCCGGCTGGGAGACCATGGCCCGGGCGATCTCCAGCCTTCTTCGCTCTCCGCCGGATAATGTGACCGCCTTAGCCCGGGCCAGCTTTTCCAGCCCGAATTCTTTGAGGGTCTTTCCCAGCCTGCTCGCCCTTTGAGGGTAGGCTTCCGGCAAGGTCTCCATGATGGCCCGCAGGTTGTCCTCAACGGTGAGCTTTCGGAACGCGGAAGGCTCTTGGGGCAGAAGGCAGACGCCCCGCTGGGCGCGGAGATACATCGGATACTCCGTGATCTCTTCTCCGTCTAAAAATATTTGACCGGAATCTTGGGGGACAAGGCCCAGGATCAAGGAGAAGGTCGTTGTCTTTCCGGCTCCGTTGGGCCCGAGGAGGCCGATGATTTCGCCCCTCCGGATTTCAACGCTGACATCATCCACGACCTTCTTTCCGTGATAGCTTTTGGTGAGCTGGACGGCCTTTAAATAGGATTTCATCGGTCACGATTTTATAACTGCCACCGATCTTTGTTGATCTTGATTTTCGACGAGGATTGTACCATCGCCCAGGCGGAAAGTCAATTTGTCACCCCTGACCGTGCCTTTGTCCTTGAGGGTCAGGACCGGCCGGCCGGTGAGGACCATCGTGTCTTTTTCCACATCGTATTCCGCCGTTTCCCCGACGGCCTCTCTCGCCTCCTGGATGATCGTCACTTTTTTCGTGGCCCTCATCGAGCGGACCTTCCCGGCTGCTTCTCCGGGCAGGACGGTTATAAGACCAGCGCTCAGGTCGATATTTCTCATCTTCAGGGAACAGCCGTCTTCATAGAAGATCTGATTGGCTTTGGGATCATAGCTCATCCGGCCGGCGGAAATTTCTACGCGTTCTTCTTTTTCTCCTTCCTTCGGCGTATGGGGAAAGATGGACTTGATATCCCCATGGCCCTGCATCTCTCCCGTCTCCTCGTTGAAGGAAACCTCCTGGCCGAGAAGGACCTTTTTGTCCTGCCACATTTTCACCTGCCCGCTCAATATAAAACGCTTCTCGCCGGCCGAATATCTCATGGACCCGGCGTTGGCAAAAACGGGCTTGTCCTTGGCAAAGAACCCCGTCGCGCTGCTTGTCTCCATCTGAGGCCGAAGGACGGCCTTGGCCCCGCCCTTGGCTCCGAAGCTGTCATCCTGGATCGAAATCTCGATCTCTGCCGCCGTCACCTCATTCCTCGGAGAGGCGAAGCGTGCCGAAACACCGTTCTTCCCTTGGACACGGACGATTTGCGTTTCGCCGTCCAGGATTATCGTCTTGCCCTCAACGAGGCGGTCTTGTTGGCTATCCTTCAGAAGACTGGAAATCCGGGCTTCCTCGAAGACACGAAATTCCCGGAGCCTGGCACCCCGGCTGAAGATAAAATCCACGGCCTCCCCCCGGACATGGGTCTGCTCTCCTGACGCCGATATGAATTTGAAAGAGCATCCGCCCTTGCTTTCGACGGCATGGAGCTCGGGCAGGTTCAGGAACGCCCTGATCTTGATTTCCTCGGCCTCGATCTCCTGCTTTTCGCTCCGGAAAAAATTCCATTCCCGGCCAGGCTGCGGCCCGCCGGGAACGGCCTTTTCGTCCGGCATTTTTGTTTTTTTCTGCGGCCCGACATTCTCTTTCTCGTCCAGGTCTACTTTGACCCGCCCCTTGAGAAAAAGGACTTTCAGGTCATCATTATCATAAAACTGCTCAAACTCTATCAAGTTCGCTCGTCCCCGGCTTTTTCCATGGAGGAGGATGATCGGGGATTCATCCGTTCGGCTTTCGATCCTGCCCTTTCGATCCCTCAAGCTGTAGACGAGCTTGTCGGCCTTGAACTGGAGCGGTTCGGGATTCTCCAGGCGGGGGACGATCTCGAATTCCACGTCATACTCCAGGCTTATCTCGTTCTCTTTCAATGAGTAAACGGCCTGTTTCGAAGAACCCGAGAAACGCGGAGACGAAAGGATAATGCCGCTGTCCGTCCTAAAGATTTCCTCTTCCCTGTTGTAATCAAAATTCTCGGCTTCAAGCAGGACGCCTTGGGACCGGACCTTGACCTTGCCCTGCATGGCGAAATGCTTCATGTCCTTATCATAGATGACCGATTGGCCGGCGATGCTGACCTCTCCGCCTCCCTTTTTCCCCTGATCGATGATTTCCACGGGGCCGACGAGATGATACAGGTTGTCTTCCCCTAGATATCTCCGGGCAGCCGTCACTTTGATCTTACCTTTGAAATCGAAAAAATCGACCTTTTCCTGGACTTCGATCTTCTGTTGGGCAATCTCTTTGTTATCGGGTGGGATGGTCGGCCGGCGCTTCAAATGGACGATAAAGTAAACCAGGATCGTGCCGATGACGACGACGAGCGCGGCGGCCAGGGCGGGCTTGATGAGCTTGGCCGGAGGGACCTTCGCGGTTTTTTGGGGCGAGCGCTTCACTTCCGCAATCCCTCGAGGCAAAGATACGGCCTGTCTTCGCCCAAGTAGCTGGAAAATTGAAAGGTATAGGCCAGGTCTACCCGGCCTCCTTTGGAGACCTTCTTCGCCCAGTCTCCCCGATCCCAGGCAATGGCCTCGAACACCCGGCTGCCCTGGCGGACGAGGAATTTCGCATGGCGGCCCTGGAGGTTTTGGGGCGGTCCGACGATCTCCGCCTTTTCGGTCAGGAAGACGGGCCGCGGATTCCCCACGCCGAAGGGACAGAGAAGGGAATGGCTTTCATAAAAACCGGCGCTGATATCCGAAAAATCGAGTTTTGAATCGATCAGGATTTTTTTCCGCAGCTTGGCGTCGGACAGGCGCGCCTCGGCAACGGCGTTCGCCGCCTGCTTGAACGCCGGCATGCTGGCCCGTTCGAGTGAACAACCGACGGCGAAGGGATGGCCGCCGTAGGTCAAGAAAAAATGTCGGCATTGGTCCAGGCATTCGATCAGGGAAAATTCGCCGATGCTCCGTCCCGAGCCGAAGGCCTTATCGTCTTCATAAGCGAAGAGGACGACCGGCCGCGAGAAGGCGTCTTTAAGCCGGGAGGCTACGATCCCGATGATTCCCCTGTGCCAATCTTGGCAGCCCAGGATCAAAATTTTGTGCCTCTTATCCAGAGATCTTTTTTTGATCAGGCCCAAGGCCTGCTTGTGGATCTTTTCCTCGGCTGTTTGCCTTTGCGAGTTGAGCTCATCCAGATGGCGGGCGATCCCGGCCGTTTCCTCGAGCGACGGCGAGAAAAAGAGCCGGACGGCGAGGTCCGTCGCCCCCATTCGTCCCGCGGCATTGATTCTCGGGCCGATCCTGAACCCGATATCCCCCTCGGAGATCCTCTTCCCTTTGAGGCCGCAGATTTCAATCAGGCTTCTCAAACCCTGGTTGGAGACACTGTCCAGTCCTTGGAGCCCGAGCTTGACCAGGATCCTGTTTTCCCCCCTCAGCTCGGCGACATCGGAAATCGTGCCGATGGCGACAAGCTTTAAATAGTGCGGGAGGATGGACGCTCGGCCGGCCTGCTCAAAAAGCGCCTGGATTAATTTGAACACGACGCCGACGCCGGCCAGGCTTTTATCCGGGTAGCCGGAGCTTTCCAGGACGGGGTTGAGAACGGCCAGCGCCTCGGGAAGCTCCGGCCCGGGGCGATGGTGGTCGGTGATGATCACATCGATCCCTTGCTCGTTGGCTTTCCGGACGAATCCGTTGGCCTTGATTCCGCAATCGACACTGATGACGAGCCGGGCTCCTTTGCCGGCCGCCACCGCGATGTGCTCATCCTTTATCCCGTAGCCTTCTTTCAACCGTTCCGGGATGAAATATTCGACGTCCGCGGACAAAGAGCCCAGGGCTTTCACGAGCATGACCACGGACAACACGCCATCCACATCGTAGTCTCCGAAGATGAGGATTTTCTCGCGCCGGGCGATTGCCGATTTTATCCTTTCCACGGCGGCCGTCATGCCGGACATCAGGAAAGGATCGTGAAGCTGGGCCAGCCTGCCCTCCAGAAATAGATGGGCCTGTTCCGCTTCTGTGATCTTCCGGTTGATCAAGACCTGGGCGATCGCCTGAGGGATGCCCAGCTCGGAGGCCAGCCGCTTGGCCTCATCCCGGGGGGAGGCGACGATCCAGACTGAATCATCCATAATCGCTCTTCAATGTAACATAATCAGGACCCGGGGTAAATGCTTCGTGCCCCCTACTTCCTGGGCGTTGACGAGCGGCTCTCCCTCCAAGTTGACTTTAAGGAAGGGTGAAACTATAATCTTTTTAACATGATAGGAAATCTGCGGGAAAAACTGGCCAAAACGCGCCTGACCTTCAAGCGGAAATTCGACGAGCTCCTTCAAAGCGGAAAGCCGCGCCAGGAGACTCTTGAAGAGCTGGCCGAAACGCTGATTCTCTCCGATGTCGGGATGGCCACGACCGAGAAGATCGTCGAGGCGATCCGGCAAAAGACAAATAAGGCGGATTCCGTCTCCGGGATCGAAGCCGCTCTTAAAGAGGAGCTCATCCGGATCCTGTCCCGTTTTCCTTCCCGCCTCAGCTTGAACGCCGCTCCCGGCGTCCTGATGATGGTCGGCGTGAACGGCGGCGGGAAGACGACCTCGCTGGCCAAGCTGACCCATCGCTTCCAGGAAGAGGGAAAACGGGTGCTTCTCGTGGCGGCCGACACATTCCGGGCCGCCGCCCAGGAACAGCTGGCCGTTTGGGGAAAGCGGCTGAACGCTCCGATCATCAAGGGGCAATACGGGGCCGACCCCGCCTCCGTCGTCTTCGACGCCGTTCAGCACTTTAAGTCCAGGCAGTTGGACTATATGCTGGTGGACACGGCGGGAAGGATCCACACCAACACCAACTTGATGAATGAGCTGGAAAAAATCAAGCGCGTCATCGCCCGCGAGATCGAGGGGGCTCCCCAGGAAATCCTGCTCGTGCTGGACGCCAGCATCGGCCAGAATGCCATCATCCAGGCCCGGGAATTCCTTAAATTTTCCGGTATCACGGGGATCTTCTTGACAAAATTGGACGGCACAGCCAAGGGGGGAGCCGTCATCAGCATCGCCGACGAATTGGGCCTCCCGATCAAGCTCATCGGGACTGGAGAGAGAGAGACCGATCTGCTCGATTTTTCCGCCGAGCAGTTTGTGGACGCCCTATTTGCATGAACAACCTTCAGGACTATGCCTACCTCGAAATGGCCTACGGCCTGGCCGAAAAAGCTCTGGGGCTGGCCAGCCCCAACCCCTATGTCGGGGCGCTCGTCGTCAAGAGAAACACCATCGTCGGCTTCGGACATCATGAAGGGGCCGGCAAGCCCCATGCTGAGATCGTCGCCCTCCGGCGGGCCGGAGACCGGGCAAAAAACGGGACGCTTTATGTGACCCTTGAGCCCTGCGTCCACTGGGGAAGGACGCCTCCTTGCGTCGATGCCATCCTGAGGGCGGGTCTGAAAAGGATCGTTATTTCCGCCCTCGACGACAATCCCCTCGTTTTCAAAAAAGGCCTGGCCAGGCTCAAGCAGGCCGGGGTCGAGGTCTCGGCCGGCCTCCTCCACGAAAGAAACCGCCGTCTGAATGAGCATTACATCAAGTACATCACTCAAAGGTCCCCGTTTGTCACGCTCAAGGCCGCCCTCAGCCTGGATGGAAAAATGGCCACGAAAAATTTTGACTCCCGGTGGATCTCCTCGGAATCGGCAAGAGAATATGTCCACCTCCTCCGCGGGGAACACGACGCGCTCATGATTGGGAGTGGAACGTTACTCAAAGACGACCCGAAGCTCACGGTCCGCCATCCGAACTGGAAGAACAAAAAGCTGATCCGGATCATTCTTGATCCCGGGCTTCGCTTTCCGCTGGGATCGCGAATTCTCTCGACCCTTTCGCGGGGCAGAATCCTCGTCTTCACAAATCAAACAGCCTCCCCGCAGAAAAAAGCGGCCCTGGAGAAAAAGGGGGCGGAGGTGGTCATCGTGCCGGGCACGTCGCTCGAACTCAACCTCAAGAAGATCCTTCTTTGGCTGGGCCGCCAGGAGATTTCCAGCGTCCTCGTCGAAGGAGGAGGAAGCCTGGCGACATCGCTTCTGGAAAAGAAGCTGGCCGATAAAATTTTCCTGACGATCTCCCCAAAGCTCATCGGCGGGACCAACGCCGTCGCCTTCTATGCCGGGCGGGGCGCGGAGCGCCTGGAAAATGCCCTCCGGCTAAAACGATTTTCGACCTTCGAGCTTGGGGAGGACATCATCGCGGAGGGGTATCTCTAATGTTCACGGGAATCATTCATCATTCGGGTGTGTTCAAGGGCTTCCGGTTGGGCAAAAAAGAGATGGCGGTCGAAGCTCCCACGATTCCAGCCCAAATCGGGACGGGGGAAAGCGTCAACGTCAGCGGTGTCTGCCTGAGCCTCATCCGCAGAGAAAACCGCATCCTCTTTTTCAACCTTTCCCAGGAGACCCTTCAGCGGACCACCCTGGGCGCACTCAGACCGGGAGCCGCCCTCAACCTGGAACTCCCTCTCAGCCTTTCCTCCTTTCTCAGCGGCCATCTCCTGGCCGGACACATCGATTTCAAAGCCAAGGTATTGAGAATGGCAGCCAGGAAGCCCGGCCAAAGGCTGGCTCTTTCCCTGCCCAGGGAATTTAGGCCCTATTTCATCCCGAAGGGATCTGTAGCCGTGAACGGAGTCAGCCTAACGGTCGCCTCGCTCGGGCCGTCCTCCTTCGAAATCGAGCTCATCCCCATCACCCTCGAGAAATCCAACCTGACGGGGCTCCGGACCGGCGACGAGGTCAACGTCGAATGTGACATGATCGGCAAATACGTGTATAATTGGATAACTCAAGGAAACCGATAGGAATACGAGAATGGAGAGAAGCTTCAAGACGACTCCCGTTGAAGAAGCGCTGGTGGCCGTCAAAGCCGGACGGCTCATCATCATCGTCGACGACGAAGACAGGGAAAACGAGGGCGACCTGATGGTCGCCGCGGAAAAAGTCACCCCGGACATCATCAATTTCATGACCAAACAAGGGAGGGGGCTGATCTGCCTGCCTTTGACAAGAGAACGGCTGGAGGAGCTCCAGCTCCCCCTGATGGTCCAGGACAACACGGCCCGCTTCCAGACCGCCTTCACGGTCTCGATCGATGCCAAACAGGAGATCACGACGGGCATCTCGGCCTACGACCGGGCCAAGACCATTTTGACCGCCATCGACCCGGGGACAAAGCCGGCAGACCTCGCCCGGCCGGGTCATATCTTCCCCCTCCAAGCTAAAGAGGGCGGGGTCCTGGCCAGGGCCGGCCAGACCGAGGCGGCAGTGGACATGGCCCGGCTGGCGGGACTGCCCCCGGCGGGGGTGATCTGCGAGATCATGAACGAAGACGGCACCATGGCCAGAATGCCCGAGCTGGAAAAGATCAGTCTGGAGCATGACCTCCCCATCCTGACCATCGCCGACCTGATCAAATACCGGATGAAGCACGAATGCCTCATCAAGAAGATCGACGAGGCTGCGCTCCCCACGAAATACGGCGACTTCAAGATTGTCGTCTTTGAGGACATCATCCACCACGAAAACTACATCGCCCTCATCAAAGGGGATATCGATAAAGGCGAGCCGATCCTTGTCCGGGCCCATTCCCAGTGCCTCACCGGCGACACGTTCGGTTCCTGCCGTTGCGACTGCGGCGACCAACTCCACTTCGCCATGGAGATGATCGAGAAAGACGGCCGAGGCGTCATCCTTTACATCCTCAACCATGAAGGCCGCGGCATCGGATTGACCAACAAGATCCGAGCCTACGCCATTCAAGACAAAGGGGCGGACACGGTCGAGGCCAACCAGAGGTTGGGGTTCAAGCCCGACCAAAGGGATTATGGAATCGGGGCCCAGATCCTGGTCTCCTTGGGAGTCAAAAAGATCAGGCTGATCACCAACAATCCCAGAAAATTCATCGGCCTGGCCGGATACGGGCTGGAAATCGCGGACAGGGTCTCGATAGAAATTCCTCCGAACACGTCCAATCTTCAGTACCTCAAAACGAAAAAAGAGAAGATGGGCCACATCCTGGAAATGGTTTGAAAAGAGAGTGATCAAGTTTCTCAGGCGCTCACAGCCGGAAGACCCCGGACTCAGCGAACACAGCTTACAGATCTATGAGGTCCTCAAGGTTCCCAAAACCAAGGACCTCGACATCCCCGCCATCACCAAGGCCGTCCTCAGAAAAATCGAAATCCTCCAGAACAAGCAAAAGAAAACCAAGCTGCTGAAGACGATCGCCCCTCTCCGGCTGCCCTGGGTGCCGACTGTTCTCCTGGAACTCCTTTCCGACCCGTGCGAAGAGATCCGGGATATTGTCGTGAAGGAACTAACGGCGAGGGATGATTGGCCGATCCAGAAGGCCTACGAGAAGCTCTCCCGGCCGCCCTGGTTTGTCAAAAGCAGCGCCCTTCGGATCTTGAGCCTGAAAAAATGCACCGACGCGGTCCGGCACATTAAGCTGGTCCTGGAGGATCCGAATGTCGATGTCCGGCGGAGCGCGGCCGGGGCCTTGGGGGAGATTGGAGGACAGGAAGCCCGGGCGCTCCTCGTCGGCATGGCCAAGGACAAAAATCTCTACGTACGAAAGGCGGCCCAGGAAGCCCTGGAAAAGGTCTCTGATTTAAAATTCAGTTAAGGCAACTCCAGGGGGAAAGAAAAAAGCAGAAAAAAAGACTTAAGATTTGTAACTATTAATCCCCCCAACCCCCCTTAGCCAATTAAGGGGGGAGGTCAAACATGTCGCCCCTACCCCCCTTGACCAATCAAGGGGGAAGAGAAGGAGCAAAGAATAAAGATTTGAATCTTATTAACCCCCCTACCCCCCTAGGCAATTAGGGGGGTTAAATAGGTTGGCGGACAGGGACATGCCACGCCACCCACTTTTTCTTTAAAAAAGTTTTTAAAGCTATTTTTTTGAATCGAGGATGAATGTCACAGGCCCGTCGTTGATGATCTGGACCTCCATCAACGCCTGGAAAACACCGGTTGCGACTCTGACCCCGCTCTCTCGGACAATACCGACAAACCGGTCAAAAAGCTCCCCGGCTCTCCCCGGACTTTCGGCGTTGTCAAAGCCCGGCCTCCGTCCCTTTTTCACGGATGCGGCAAGCGTGAATTGAGAGACCGCGAGCACCGCCCCCTGAGCCTCGGCCAGGGACAGATTCATCTTCCCTTCCTGGTCCGGAAAAATCCGCAGCTCGACGGCTTTTCGGGCCAGGAACTCGACATCCTGAAGAGTGTCCCCTTTTTCAATTCCCACCAGAAGGCAAATGCCTTTCCCGATCTCACCCGCGATCCTGCCTTCGACGACGACCGAAGCCTGTTTGACCCTTTGCAGGACGATTTTCATCTCAGGCCTTCCTCCTGGACAACAGGATTTTCAAGCTCTTGATGTCTTCCCGGTTGATGACAGCGCTTATGGCAATATAGAGCGCCAGGCCCAAGACGATCGCCGCCGTCAAAAGCCCCGCCTGTTTGGGAAAGCTCAGCCGGGCGAAATCGAAGCCGCGGATGATCAGCCGGATGACGGCGCCCATTATGCCCGCAGCCAGGAGGGATTTGAAGGCCGAGACCAGGAATGTCTTTTTCTCAATCTTCCCGATTTTCCTCTCGAGATAAATGAACAAAGCCAGGAAATTCACAACCTGGGAGAGAGACAGGGCCAGGGCAATCCCACCCACTCTGAGCGGGCCCATTAAGACAACAGAGGAGAGAATATAGACGATCATCACAAAGAAGGCGATCACGACCGGCGTCCGGGTGTCCTTCAGAGAAAAAAAGGCGGGCGCTAATATTTTGACTCCGGAGATGAAGGGAAGGCTCACCGAAAAATAGAGCAGGCAGGCCGCCGCCATGCCGGTGGAGTGGGCGTCAAATAGTCCGTGCTGGAAAAGGACCTGAATGATGGGCCTGTTGAGGACGAGCAGGCCCGCCGCCGCCGGCCAGGTGATCAAAAAAATGAGCTTCAAGGAGAAGGCGAGAGTCCTTTTCATTCCCGCAATGTCTTCGCCGGCGGCTTGTTCAGAAAAAGCGGGGAGCAGGGCGATGGAGAGAGCGATCGAAAAAATGCCGAGCGCGAGCTCCTGGATCCTCGAGGCATAATACAGCGAAGCGACACTTCCCTCTTCAAGCGCGGAGGCGAAGGCCCGGCTGAGGGCGAAATTGACCTGGTAAACGCCGACGCCGAGAACGCCGGGGATGGTGAGCTTCACAACCCTGCGGATCCCCGGATGGGTGAAGGATAGACCGAATTTGAACCGCATCCCCTGTTTCCAGAGAAAGGGGATCTGAAAAGCGAGCTGGCAGAGACCACCGAGGAGCACGCCCGCCGCGAAAACATAGGTCGGTTCTTTGGCCCGTCCGGCAAAGACGACCGCCAGGCCGACGATGCAGATATTGAGAAGAACGGGCGTGAAGGCGGGGACGAAAAACCGGTGGAACGAGTTGAGGATGCCCATGGCCAGGGCGGCCAGGCTGATGAAAAAGATATAGGGGAACATCATCCGGGTCAGGGCGACCGTCAACGGCCACTTGCCCTGGATGTCCTTGAAGCCAAAGCCGATGATCTTGACCAGGAGGGGCGAAAAGATGATCCCCAGGACGGTCAGGACGGCCATGACCACGGTCAGGTCAAAAAAGAAATAGTTGGCGAACGTCCAAAGCTCTTCCTTGGATTTTTCCTTCTTGGCCTGGGTGAAGACCGGGACAAAGGCCGCGGTCATGGCGCCTTCGCCGGTCAGCCGTCTCAGCAGGTTGGGAATGATGTAGGCGATGGTGAAGGCATCCGCCCCCCTCGAAGTCCCCAGAAAAACCGCTTGAAAATAGTCCCGGACATACCCCAGAATGCGGCTCAAAAGCGTCGGGACGGCCACGGCAAAGGTCGATCCGAGCAGCCTTTTGTCATGGCTTCGATCGTGGCTGTTAACGTCCTTCAGCTCAGAAGCTCCTCGCCCGTCCGAATCTTGCCGTCGCGGGGTCATTTGACTTTGGAGGGGAGATATTTTATCATAAATCGCCTTAAGAGGAGATCACCATGGCTCATCATCAATCTGCCATCCGACAGCAGCGCCGAAGCGTGCGGAGAACCGCCATCAACAAGAGCAACACGTCAGCCGTCCGGACTCAGGTCAAAAAATTGAGGGCGCTCGTTGACAACAAAGACAAGGAAAGCGCCAAAAAGCTCCTGCCCGTCGTTTTTTCCACGATCGACAGGGCCGTCAAGAAAAGGGCCATCGACAAGAATACGGGATCCAGGTATAAATCCCGGCTCAACCGTCAGGTGGAGCTGATCAACCCTTCCCCCGCCAAGTAGGTCCTTCCTTCTTCTGGCCGCGGCAGTATTCGTAAAAGAAACCCTCAAAAAGCGTCTGGGCCTCGACATCCGTTGTCTTGATCTTGAGGTCCATCTGCTCGAGCTCGGAGATCAAAGCCTGGAGCTTGGTCTGGGACATGCTCTCGACCAGATCGAAGAATTCCCTGGATTTATCCGTGTAGAATTTTCCGTATTTCTCCGATATCCGAGGCTTCAACTCGCGGAAAATCTCCCGCTTGTCCTTTTTTTTCTCGCGGAGCCAGGCTTTCGCCATCAGAAGATCGCGGAAAAAGCCGCTCAAGACCCCCAGCAGGTATTCGGGCTTGACGTCCTCGACGAACAGGGTGTTCAGGATGACCAGGCTCTGCTTAAGGTCGGCCCGCTCCAGGCTCGAGGCCAGCTCCCATTCAAAAAAATTTTTGACCCAATCCGAGGCCTGGTTGACGTCGGAAAGCTCGATCGTTTTCTTCTCCCCGACATAGGTCACGAGCTTTTCGAGCTCGTTGTCCAAGCTCTGGAGGTCGTTGCCCGTGACTTCCAGCAGCCTGTCGACGGCCTCCGAGGTCGCCCGCTTTCCCAAAGCGGTCAATTTGCCGTCCAGCCAGGTGAACAGCGCTTCATTCCTTAGGGGCTTCAATTCCTTGACCACGGCCGCCGAAGAGGGCAGCGAGGAGAAGATCTTAAAGAGCGGCTTGGTCTTCCGGACCTTCCCGGCAAAACAGACGACAAGGACGGTCCTGGCCGTCGGCGAGGCCAAGTAGTCCTGGAGGCTTTTTTGTTCGACGGCGGTCAACTCCTCTTTTTCCGCCTTGGCGATCTCGACGACAAGGATGCGCCAGGGCGAGAAAAAGAAAGGCATCGTCCGCGCCACGTCCAGGATCTCCCGCCAGGCCGTCTCGTCAAGGGCAAACCTCTCGACGCTCAGGCTTTGCATATCGGGAGTGATCAGGACTTTCTTCAGGTCGCGGATGAACTGTTCGGCCAGGAACATCTCCTCACCGTGGAAAAAGTAACAGGCGAGGAGTTCGTCTTCGCGGATCTCCTTATCAGCGAAAAGACCGGGCATCCTTAGAATCCTTCAAGGATGGTGATGACCAGTTCGCGGGCGAAGCTTTCGGCCACCTTGGTAATGGCATCGGTTTCTGACGTTTCAAAATCCGTTCCCTGGGGGACGGCGTATTCTTCCTGATGGGAAAGATAAGGATTGGAAAAAATGATCTCTTGAGTTTTGTTGTCCTTCAAAACGATCCTGGCGGCAATGGTGATGGCGTAGCGATCCGCCCGGGCGTCCCCGGTGAAGGCGATGGGATTGGCGCTGAAAACTACGATCTCACCGGTCAAAACCGCGTCCGCATTCTGGGCATCCGAAGTCACATCCACTTTCCCCCGGGCGACGAGTTCGTTGATGACGGCCTGGGTCAGCTTCAGGTCCAGCTCGAAGCGGGTCGTGAAATTCTTAAAGAGGGGAACGTTGATTTTCTTGATGTGCTCGGGGAGGAAGCTTCCGGTCCCGCGCAAACGGTAGCCGCACTGGAGGAGGAGAAGGCATAAAAAGAGAATTGTGAGCGTCTTGGCTGATTGATAAAATACGGGGACACGTACCAAATTCAGAAATTTGGAACATGTCCCCATTTTATCTTGTATGGCGTCATTGCCAGCCTCTGGGCGCGGCAATCTCCTCTTAAGTCTCTCGCGATGAAAGCGGAGATTCCTCGCTTCGCTCGGAATGACCTTTCCGGTGGGATTACTTCGTCGCATGGCTCCTCGCAAAGGCAACCCTCATATAACGATGTTGACGATCCTATTCTTGATGCAGACGACCTTTTTAACCGGCCTGCCTCCGATGAGCTCCTGGATCCGGGCCAGGCCGAGGGCGATGTTCTTTGTCTCGTCTTCGGAAATATCCAGGTCCGCTTCGAACTTATCCCGGACCTTGCCGTTGATTTCCACGACGATGGTGGCCTTTTCTTCCTTGGCCAGGGCAGGATCATAGGCCGGCCAGGAGGCGTGATAAATCAGCGTCGCCTGCCCCATGCTCTGCCAGAGCTCTTCGCCCAGATGCGGCGTAAACGGCGAGAGCAGGAGGGCAAGATTCTTCAGCCCGTCCTTAAGCAGCGCCCTTCCGGACTCGGAATTTTTCAGGATTTCCTTCTCCTTCTTCAGCGTGTTCGTGAATTCCATGATGGCGCTGATGGCCGTGTTCAAATGGAACCGCTTCCCGATGTCTTCGCCGACCTTCCTGATCGTCTGATGCATTTTTTTCTGGAGCCGGGCATAGCTCGCCTGGTCCAGCGGAGCGGCCTTGACCGTTTCGCCCTTGGCGACGTGGAATAAATCCTGGCTCTCCTGGAAGAGCCGCCAGATCCGGGCCAGAAACCGAAAGGACCCTTCGATGCCGTCCTCGCTCCAAGCGAATTCTTTCTCGGGAGGAGCGGCGAACAGGATGAAAAGCCGCAGGGCATCCGTTCCGTAATTCTTGATCATCTCGTCGGGATCAACGACGTTGCCCTTGGACTTGGACATGGCCGCGCCGTCCTTGGTGACCATGCCCTGGGCGAGGTAATGGGGAAAAGGCTCGTCAACGGCCGTCAGCCCAAGGTCTCTCAGGATCTTGGTGAAAAAGCGGGCGTAGATCAGATGGAGAATGGCGTGCTCGACACCGCCGATGTAGAGGTCGACGGGCATCCAGTAATCCGCCGCTTCCCGAACGAACGGCAGTTTATCCTCATTGGGCGACGTGTAGCGGAAGAAATACCACGAGGAATCGACAAAGGTGTCCATGGTGTCTGTTTCACGGGTAGCCTTTCCGCCGCATTTCGGACAGGTCGTATTGACAAACTCGGGGAGCTTGTCAAGAGGCGAGCCGGCCTCTCCGGTGATTTCCACGTTATAAGGGATGCGGACTGGCAGTTCTTCGTAGGGAACGGCCTGAGTTCCGCATTGATTGCAATAGATAACCGGGATCGGCGTGCCCCAATAGCGCTGGCGCGAAATGCCCCAGTCGCGGAGGCGGTAGGTCGTGCTTTTTTCGCCGAACCCTTTTTCGGAGGCATAGGCCGCCATCTTTTCCATGGCTTCCAGCGATTTCAAGCCGGAGAACGGCCCCGAATTGACCAGGACGCCGTAATCCACGAACAGCTCGCCGGCCGCGGGTTCATCGGCAGGTTTGTTTTCAGGCGTGATGACGACAGGGATAGGCAGCCCGTACTCAGTGGCGAATTCAAAGTCTCTTTGGTCGTGGGCCGGGACGGCCATGATCGCTCCCGTGCCGTATTCCATCAGGACATAATTAGCGATCCATATGGGGACCGGCTGTTGGGTGAAGGGGTTGATCGCTTTTTTGCCCGTATCAATGCCCTCCTTCTCCGCCTCGCCGATATCCCGCCTGTCGCGGGACTCGGCAGCAGCCCTGGCCATCCAATCGTGCAGCCGTTCTTCGTCTTTCTCGTCGGCGATCAGATGGTGGCTGAGAGGATGCTCGGGCGACAAAACCAGGAACGTCGCCCCGTAGATCGTGTCGATTCTCGTCGTGAAGACTTTGATCGACTTCTTCAGGTCGGGCACAAAAAAATCAACATCGGCGCCCTGGCTTTTGCCGATCCAGTTTTTTTGCATGAGGAGGACGTGTTCGGGCCATTTCCTGAGCAGGTCGTGGCCGGAGAGGAGTTCTTCCGCATAGTCGGTGATTTTGAGGAACCAGTGCTCCATCTTTTTCTGGTCGACATCGGCCGAACAGCGCCAGCATTCGCCGCCGGCCGCCTGCTCGTTGGCCAGGACCGTCCGGCACTGGGGACACCAGTTGACCCAGCTCTTTTTGCGGAAGGCCAGGCCTCGCTCGAACATCTTGAGGAAGATCCACTGGTTCCATTTGTAATACTCCGGGAGGCAGGTGTTGACCTCGCGCGACCAGTCGTAGGCAATCCCCATCCTCAGCAGC
The DNA here is from genome assembly GCA_964537875.1 of uncultured Eubacteriales bacterium. Classification (GTDB taxonomy): domain Bacteria; phylum Acidobacteriota; class Aminicenantia; order Aminicenantales; family UBA4085; genus JAPKZH01. The sequence continues at coordinate 83,721 of CAZIDN010000002.1, read as the reverse complement.
TGCGTCTTCATGTGATCGATGTTATCGAGCGTCCAGGTCTGAGGATGAATGCCGTGCTTGATGGCGGCGTTTTCGGCCGGCATGCCAAGCGCGTCCCAACCGATGGGGTGGAGGACATTGAATCCTTTCATGGTCATGAAGCGCCCGATGACGTCGCCGATGGAATAGTTGCGGACGTGGCCCATATGGATGCGGCCCGAGGGATAGGGATACATCTCGAGGAGGTAGAACTTCGTCTTACCGGGATCCTCACGGACCTCGAATGTCTTCTGGTCCGTCCAGGTCTTCTGCCACTTTTCCTCGATCCGATCGAAATCGTATTTGCCGGTATCGTTGCTCATGGCTCCGACGGTCCTTATTTTTCCGTGACCTTATCAGGGAGACGGAGAGGGGATAAAATCCACTCAATCTTAGAAGGATTAAACCTAAAAGTCAAATTTCCCCAGGGTGGCGGGCGCTTACCTCCATCATCACATTTCAGGGCAATGCTTATCCAATTTGACTCTCTTCACCTTTGCGATCAGATCCTCGTTTCGCCAAGCTCCTCCAAAAAATCGGCCTGGAGAAATAAGCGCCAGCCTTGGAAACGTCTAGACAGCGATTCTGAATCTTCCCCGAAAAAACTAGAGAAAAAACGGCCTAGAGAAACGTCTGTCCATTCGGAGCTCCAAGAAGATAACGGAGGAATGCCGCGCCGAGGTACTGGCCGCCGCCTTGTCTGCAAGCGCGGCGAATGATGCCCCATCGCGGTGCGGGCTTGACAATATAATTATACACCTTATAATGTGTATATATAGGTGTATAATATGCGAACCAATATCGTAATCGATGACCGATTGATGGAAGAAGCTATGCATCTATCCGGAGCGAAAACAAAAAGAGAAGCGGTCCAGAAAGCCCTTGAAGAATTCATTAGCAACCGAAAACGGCTCAACCTGAAAGAGATCAAGGGAAAAATTCAATTCGCCGAGGGCTATGATTATAAAAAAATGAGGCCGCGATGATCCTCGTCGACACGTCTGTCTTGATTGATTATCTCGGGGGAAATGAAAACAAGGGTAGCAGGGCCTTTGATCGCATCCTTGAAAGAGGTATCCCCTTTGGAATCAATCATTTCATCTATCTCGAAGCCCTTCAGGGCTGCCGGTCTGAAGAAGACTTTAATACCCTCAAGGAATACCTGGATACCCAAGTCTTCTATGACTTGAAAAGTGGCCGGGAATCTTACGCCAAGGCGGCAGGAATGTATTTGACGCTGAGGCAGAAAGGCATCACGGTCAGCAGCGCGATGGACTGCCTGATCTCCCTGACAGCCATGGAAAACGACCTTTTTCTTCTGCATAACGACGCCGATTATGACCGGATCGGCGAACATTTCCCTCTGAAAATCTGGGATGTCCAATAACGACATGACATTCGAGCGGGCTATCGAATTTTCCGGAGGTTTCCGCTAACATTCCCTTCTCGTCCCGGAGGTCATGAAAGTAGGTTATGTAAGCTATAGAAATTGAAAACCTGAAAAAGGCCTATGGTGATGTCCAGGCCGTAGCCGGCGTCATCGTGCTTGTCATCGTCGGCAAAGCCGGATACGGCATGCGCTTCAGCGGGAATGTTCTTTCCTGCTGGTTGGGGTTCACCCTGGGCGCGCTGGCTTTTTTTGCCCTGGGATACCTTGTCGCCGGTCTGGCGCCCACGGCCCCCATCGCCCAAGCGGTCGGGATGATTCTTGCCTTCCCCATGATGTTTCTCGGCGGCGCCACCATCCCTATGGAAGTCCTGCCCCAGAGCGCCCGGAAACTTTATTTATTCACCCCTTGGGTGAAGATAATGCTTGACATCGGAAGCATAGCAAAGTATATTATAAGTATTCACCCAAAGGATGAAGGCTATTTTGCTAAGATCGGAAGGCCTTAGTGCAGGTAACATTTCGCACGAAAAAGCTCGACAAATGCTATAGAGATTTTCAAAGGGCTAGCCGAGAATGGGGAAATGATGTTGCCCGCAAATATATTCAACGTATCGACATCATTCAAGAAACCGCAAACATGAGAGATTTATCTGCGCTGCCTGGCCTAAATTGTCATGAATTGAAGGGCGATCGAGCCGGACAATATGCAATTACACTATTGGGATTTTGGAGGCTTATATTCACTCTGCGCGACGAACAAATGGAAATCGTGCGGGTGGAGGAAGTGAGCAAACACTATGGCGACTGAAAAACAAATATTTTCGAATCTGCCGATCCCGCCGGGCGATTACCTCGCCGAAGTCTTAGCCGTCAAAGGCATCAGCCAGGCGGAACTCGGTCGTAGAATGGGCCGCCCGGCGCAGGCCATTAATGAAATTATCGCAGGCAAAAAGGCGATTACTCCGGATACGGCACTTCAACTCGAGAGAGCCCTGGGTGTACCGGCTTCTATTTGGACTGGATTAGAATCGAGATTTCAACTAATCAAAGCTCGCCAATGGGAAACAAAACAATTGAAAAAAGACCTAACATATCTCGACCAAATACCATATAGGCAATTGGCAAAAATGGGTTTCGTCAAGCATTTCCGGAATAAAATCGACAGAGTTCGTGAACTCCACGCTTTTTATGGCGTCTCGGCGCTAGCCAATATGACGAACGTCGAGGCTTATGCGCCGGCTTTCCGCTGTTCGAGGAACAAAGATGCTTCTCCCTATGCCCTTGCAGCCTGGCTTAAGAGCGCGGAAATGCAAGCCGGAGAAATAGTGACCAAATCTTTTTTAAAAGAACATTTGAAGACTTGTCTATCGAAAATTCGAGGATTCATGCTGGAGGCGGTAGAAGAAATTGAGGAAAAATTGCAGAGCACTCTGGCCGATTGCGGAATCGCATTTGTTCTGATGCCTCATTTGCCCAGGACTTACGCCCACGGGGCGACGTTTTGGCTCAGTCCAGAAAAAGCCGTTATTGTGATGAGCATTCGCGGAAGTTGGGCGGATATTTTCTGGTTCAGCCTCTTTCACGAAGTAGCCCATATTTTTCTGCATAACAAGCGAGCCATATTTATCGATGACGACGATGCCGATCAAATAAAAGAAGAGAAAGAAGCCGATGAATTTGCCGCTAGGCTATTGATCCCCCAAAACGAGCTTCAAACATTTTTGAAGACATGTGAGATCAACGAAAATACAATCAGGGAATTTTCACAACGCCTAGAGGTGACTCCCGGTATAGTCATCGGCAGGCTGCAACATGATGGATATTTGAGGCAAGATACTCGCTTGAACAGGTTGCGAACACGGCTTGAGTGGAAAAATCAGGCTTAACAGGCGCAAGACAAAGAAGTCGCAACTAAAATCTTTTTAGATCGTTTTACAGTCATCACCTGCAAACATGAGAAGCATGGGATGGTGTGTAGCGAAAAACTCCACTGCCCATCAGCCCGAGTTTGTATCGGTCAATCACCACCACGCGAGGCTGATCGGGTGCAAATACTTAGTCCGGCCGCTTCTGGCGCTGTGGCGGCTTTCGTTTCTTGAAGAACAAAGGCCCAGGCATGCTTCTTGGCAGAAAACTCAAAAGAAGGATACTCCAATTCATTTTTAGGGCATTTCTTGGTTCACTTCCGCCTGAACCTTGAATTTTTATCCGGACTTTTGTATAATCTTGGCTTAATTGTTGAGTATTGAATCGGTTAGAGTCTTAACCGCCCTTTATAACCCGTATTCAATCCTAAGCAAAATATCGGATGGAAAAGAGGTATTTGTTTCTATGACGACGGACATCGCCTCCATGCGGAACATCGGGATCAGCGCCCATATCGATTCCGGAAAGACGACGCTCACGGAGCGGATCCTCTTTTACTGCCACAAAATCCATAAAATCCACGAGGTCAAGGGCAAGGACGGCGTGGGCGCCACGATGGACCACATGGACCTCGAGCGCGAGCGCGGCATCACGATCACCTCGGCGGCCACCTACGTCCGGTGGGCGGACCATTCGATTAACATCATCGACACACCAGGCCACGTGGATTTCACGATCGAGGTCGAGCGCTCCCTTCGCGTCCTTGACGGGGCGATCCTTGTCCTCTGCTCGGTCGGCGGCGTCCAGTCCCAGACGATCACCGTCGATCGCCAGCTCAAGCGCTACAACGTCCCGAGGATCGCCTTCATCAATAAATGCGACCGCATCGGCGCCAACCCCTATAAGGTCAGGGACCAGCTCGAGGAAAAACTGGGACACAACGCCGTGCTCATGCAGATCCCGATCGGCCTCGAAGACAAGCACCGGGGCGTCGTGGACCTGGTCACGATGAAAGCCATCTATTTCGACGGCCATGACGGAGAGATCGTCCGGGACGCCGAAATTCCTGAGGACCTGCGCCTCGAAGCCCAGACAAAAAGAGAAGAGATGCTCGATGCCGTGTCGATGTTTTCCGATGAGCTGACCGAAGCCATCCTGGAAAATCGAGTGGCCGAGCCCCTCATCTACGACGCCGTCCGAAGGGGAACGATCCTGCGCAAGCTGACGCCCGTTTTTATGGGCTCGGCCTACAAGAACAAGGGCGTCCAGCCGCTCCTCGGCGGCGTTGTTCGCTATCTTCCCAACCCGGCCGATGTCGAAAACTTCGCCATCGACCTGGACAAAGAAGGAAAGCAGGTCAAGCTCGTGACGAATCCGTCCAAGCCTACCGTCGTCCTTGCCTTCAAGCTCGAGGACGGGCTCTACGGACAGCTGACCTATATCCGTATTTACCAGGGGAGCCTGAAGAAGGGCGACGAGATTCTCAACACCCGATCCGGGAATAAAGTGAAGGTCGGCCGCCTGGTCCGGATACACGCCGACAGCATGGAAGACATTGCCTATGCCGGCGCGGGCGATATCGCAGCCCTTTTCGGCATCGACTGCGCCTCGGGGGATACCTTTACTTCGCCCGGCCTCAACCTGGCCATGACTTCCATCTATGTCCCCGAGCCCGTGATATCGCTGGCCATCAAGCCCATCGACAAAAAAGCCTTGGACAAAATGGCCAAAGCCCTCAACCGGTTCACCAAGGAAGACCCCACGTTCCACACGTACGTCGACCCAGAGTCCCATGAAACCATCATCCAGGGCATGGGCGAGCTCCACCTCGATATCTATGTGGAGCGGATGAAGAGAGAATACGGCGCCGAGGTCATGACGGGAAAGCCCCAGGTCGCCTATCGCGAAGCCATCAGCCGGCCCGTTGATTTCGATTACACTCACAAAAAACAGACGGGCGGCGCGGGCCAGTTCGGCCGCGTCATCGGCACGATCGAGCCGCTGGCCGAAGGAAATTATGAGTTCGTGAACGAAGTCAGGGGCGGACGCATCCCCCGGGAATTCATCCCGGCCTGCGACAAAGGTTTCCGGGCCGCCATAAAAAAGGGCGAGCTCATCGGGTACCCGGTCATCGGCGTCCGGGTTACGCTCAAGGACGGCCAGTTCCACGAGGTCGATTCTTCGGACCACGCTTTTCAGGCGGCCGCCATCGGCGCCTTCAGACAGGTCTATAAAAAAGCCAAGCCGCAGGTCCTCGAACCGATCATGAAGGTCTCGGTCGAGGGGCCGACGGAGTTCGCCGGAAACGTCTTCGCCAGCATCAACCAGCGGCGGGGCATCATCGTCAGCTCCGTCGAAGACGACGCCTTCGCCCGCGTCGACGCCGAAGTGCCGCTGAGCGAAATGTTCGGCTATTCCATGCAGCTGCGCTCCCTGACCCAGGGCAAGGCCGAGTTTACCATGGAATTCCTCAAATACGGCCGGGTGCCGGCAGCCGTCGCCGAGAAGCTCGTGGCCGAGCACGAGGAAGCCAAGAGGCAGGGCAGTTCCAAACAATAAAAGGAGTGGAGTCCAATGATCAAAGACGAGCTCATCAAGCGCAGCCCGCTGAGGGTCTTTGAAAAATCGATCCACGGCGGCCTGGGGATAGGCAACATCGGTGTCCTCGCCTCTCCCAAGGGCGTCGGCAAGACCGCCTGCCTTGTCCATATCGCCACCGATAAGCTCTTCCAGGGAAAACACGTCATCCACGTCTCCTATTCCAGCCGCGTCGACTACATCATCACCTGGTATGAGGACATCTTCAAGGAGATCGCCAAAAAAAAGAAGCTGGAATCGGCAGTCGACGTCCACGACGAGATCATCAAGAACCGGGTCATCATGAACTTCAAACAGGAGGGGACGCGCACGGAGCAGGTCCTCAAGAGTGTCGAAGCGATGATCACCTTCGGCAAATTCGCCGCCGACGCGGTCATCGTGGACGGCTATGACTTCACCAAATCGACCTGCGAGGACATCGGAAAATTCCGGGAGTTCGCCGGCAAGATCGGGCTCGAGGTGTGGTTCAGCGCCTCGCTCAAAGACGCCAACGGACCGCTCTACGGCCTAGACGGCATCCCGATCGTCCTCAGCCCTTTGTGCCCCGCCATCGACGTCCTTATCACCCTGCATGCCAAGGGCGATTTTGTCGAGCTTCGAGTCGTCAAGGACCACCAGCACCCGCCGCCGGGCATTCTCCCCCTCAAGCTCGACCCGAAGACTTTGCTGATTATCTAGATTCCATTCTTTACCTTTGAGTCCGAATTGTCTTGACAAGACCGCTTTTTTCTTAGAATCTACAGGGGTGGTTTTTTGGAAAAAAACGGCAATCCTGTTGGCCGCCCCGGCACTGTTTTCGTGCCTTCTGGGTGCCCAGGACAAAATCCTAAAAGACGATGTGGGCAATATCTTCACCCTCAAATCCCCGCCCCGGCGCATCATCTCCCTGGCCCCCAACATCACCGAGATCCTGTTCGGCCTCGGTCTGGGCGACCAGGTCGTCGGCGTCACCCGCTACTGCGATTATCCGGCGGAAGCGCTCAAACGAGAGAAGATCGGCGGGATGCTCGACCCGGACATCGAAAGAATCAGCGTCTTGAATCCCGATCTCATCATCGCCTTCCGGGGCAATCCCTTAAGCGCCCTCAAAAAGCTTCAAGACCTTCGTCTGCCCGTCTTTATCCTGGACATCGGAACCGACCTGGAATCCGTCTATCCGCTGATTGCCAAGATCGGCCGCGTCACCTTCAAAGAGCCCGCGGCCCGAACAGTCATCAACGCCCTCAAGAAAAAATATGATCTCGTGGTAACAGCGCTCCAAGGCGTCGGGCAAAAGCCCCGCGTCTTCCTGAACATCCACGGCCTGGGGCTCTCGACGTGCGGACGGGAAAGCTATTTGAATGACCTCCTAGTCAAGGCCAAGGCCGTCAGCATCACGGGGAATATCCCTCAGAATTGGCTGGAATACAGCCGCGAGCAGTTCCTCAGGGACAATCCCGAAGTCATCGTCATCCTGACCAAGTCCGAGCGTGATTTCGAGCGGGCGAAACATTGGCTCAAGAGCCAGCCCGGATTCTCGGATATCCAGGCCGTGAAGTCCGACCGCATCTTTTTTATGGATGAAAACCCGGCCAGCCGCTTCGGGCCCCGCCTGTTCGATGCGCTCGCCGAACTGGCCCGTCTTCTTCACCCCCAACAATTCGCAAAACAAAATTGATGGTATATTCGTATATAAAAGAGAGATGATCACATTCTTTTTTGTCCGCGATTACCAGCATAAATACAGGTTCTTTTCCTCCGAGCCGCCCAAACCCCTCCCCGCCAAATTTTCCAAGACCAAGCAGATCTGGGAAATCGCCAAAAAAAAGCTGATGCTCCTGCCTCAAAAAACCCTCAGACAGGAGCAAGCGTTCGGCCGCGCCCTGAAACTCCAGGACCCGGCTCTGCGGATCATCTATTCGGGTTTTTCCGAGGAAAAGCGGATCAACCTAAGGTTTCGTCTTTTCCTCAACGGCCATCGGACAAAGCGGCTTCTTATCCTCATCGGCGAAGCCCTTATCCTTCCCTTCGCCGGCCTGGCCATGTTTCTGCCCGGACCCAATATCGCCTTTTATGCTCTGGCCCTGATGATGATCACCCATTGGCAGTCCCTGCGGGGGATCCGCCGTATCCTCAAGAAGGGCCACGACTTTGACGCCTCCCCGGTCATCGCCGAATGGGAGGAAGCCGTCAAGGACGGCAACGAGGAGGCCTTTCCTTCCATCCTGGAGAAAATGGCCCGGGAGCACAACCTGGAAAACATCCAGAAGGTCTTGTGGAAATAAGAGTAGAGTCAGGCCCGCGCATATGACACTCAAGCCGTTAGGGGACGGCACCTTCTAGGTACCGTCTTCCTTTTATTAAATGTCAAATCGGCAGGCCTGACCCCAAGGACTGCCGGCCAGCCCGTTTTACGCTCTTCCCTCTTGACAACGGACCGCCCTTAATATATGAATATATGTTCATATATTAATACGCCATGAAAGAATTCCTGAAACTTTTTAAGGCCCTCTCCGACTCGACGCGGCTCCGGATCATGATGCTGTTGATGCAGCGCGAGCTCTGCGTCTGCGAGCTGATGTTTATTTTAAAGATGGAACAGTCGCGCATTTCCCATCAGCTCCGGATCCTCCGGGATGCAGACCTGGTGGAGGACAAGAGACAGGGACGATGGATTGTCTACGGGATCCCGAAGGACGTCCGGAAGAACCTCGCGCCGCTTTTTAAGCAATTGATCAAAAAGAAACGCGCCGATTCCAAAGTCATTCTTCAAGATTTCAAGGCCCTCCGGATCTGTCTCTTGGAAAATGTCAGGAAGAGGCGCAGATCGATAATCTGAGCGGCCAGCAACATATGTCTGTTTATATGAAGGAGGCATCCATGGAGATCAAAATCCTGGGACCGGGCTGTCCGCGCTGCCACGATGTGGAGAAAAGGACGTTCAACGCACTCGCCGAGCTCAACCTCGCCGCCGACGTCGAGAAGGTCACGGACATCAAGAAGATCATGGAATACAAGATCATAGGAACGCCCGGCCTCGTCATCAACGGCAAGGTGAAGTGCGCCGGCCGCATCCCCTCGCTCGAAGACATCAAGAAATGGATTCGGGAAGCCGAGACGAAGTGAACCTATTTGCCTTGAACGAGTTGGTCGCTTTTTCATGGGAATCGCATACAAAAACGGATCGTTCAAAGGAGCCCCGCGCATGAAAAGAATTAACCTGACGATCTTTGTGGCATTTCTTGCGTTATTGCTTATTAACGGAGCGTGCGGCTCGAACTCGTCACGGGCCGAGCAAAAAGAAGCGGCACCGCAAAAAGCTCAAGGGGCCGCGGAAGGCACCGTATTGGTCACCTATAACTTGGATATTGATTTTTCGAAACATTTGGTGACGTTCATCGAGCTCGGTGCGGACAAATGCATCCCCTGCAAGGCGATGCAGCCGATCATGAAGGAAATCGCCGCGGAATACTCAGGCAAGGTCCAAGTCGTCTTTTATGACGTCTGGAAAGACCCCGAGCCCGCCCGGAAATACGGCATTCAGCTCATTCCGACCCAAGTATTTATGGACAAAAACGGCAAAGAGATCTTCCGCCATATAGGCCTTTTCCCGAAAGCCGAGATCGTCGAATTCCTGAAAAAGCAAGGGATCAACTAAAGGGCCATGGAAAGCTTGTTCGGAGACGTCGCCCGGCTTATCCAGCACAATCCTTGGCTGGCGATCGTCGCCGTCTTTCTCGGCGGAGTCATGACCGCGTCCAATCCGTGCGTTTTAGCCATGATACCGCTGATAATCGGTCTGGTCGCCGGCAGGCAAGGAACGGCGTCCCTGAAAAAGACGTTTTTCTTCTCCCTGTTTTTCGTCCTCGGCCTGGCCGTGACATTCACGGGGTTTGGCTTGATCTCGGCCCTGATGGGCCGCATGTTCGGCGATATCGGGCGATTTTGGAAATACGCCGTGGCCATCGTCTGCTTGGTCATGGGCGCCCATTTGCTGGGGGCTTTCAAGTTTAATTTCGCCATGCCAAAATCTTTCGGCAAAATCCGGGAAGGAGGGCTCGGAGCCTTTCTTCTAGGCTTATTGTTCGGCGTCGTTTCCACGCCCTGCGCGGTCCCTATCCTTGCTGTCCTGATAGCATTCGTCGCGAACAGGGGGGATGTCGTTTACGGCGGCTTCTTATTGTTCATTTACGCTTTGGGACATTCGCTTCTCATTTTGATCGCCGGGACATCCATGGGCGCCGCCAAACGATTGATCGAATCAAAAGGCTTAAACAAGGCTAACTGGATTCTCCAAAAAGCCGCCGGGATCATCATCATTTTAATCGGAATCTATTTTCTCGTTTAAGGATAACGCGTAAAACATCAGTGGAGAGGAGACCCGACTTGACCGAACACTCCGGCAAAAGACTTTCATTTCTTGACCGCTATTTGACTCTCTGGATCTTCTCGGCGATGGCCATCGGGGTCGGACTGGGGTACCTTGTCCCGGCCGTCGTCGGGTTCATCAACAAGTTCCAAAGCGGCACGACCAATATCCCGATCGCCATCGGTCTCATCCTGATGATGTATCCGCCCCTGGCCAAGGTGAAATACGAGGAGCTGGGGGACGTTTTTCGCAACGTCAAGATCCTAACGCTGTCCCTTGTCCAGAACTGGGTCATCGGCCCGATCCTGATGTTCGCTCTGGCCGTGATCTTCCTCCGCGGCTATCCCCATTACATGTACGGCCTAATCATGATCGGCCTGGCCCGCTGCATCGCCATGGTCATTGTCTGGAACGAGCTGGCCAAGGGCGATACCGAATACGCGGCCGGCCTGGTCGCCTTCAACTCCATCTTCCAGGTCCTCTTCTTCTCGGTCTACGCCTACGTCTTCATCACTATCCTTCCGACCTGGCTCGGACTCAAAGGCACGGCCGTCAACGTGACCATCGGTCAGATCGCAAAAAGCGTGTTTATTTACCTCGGCATCCCGTTCATCGCCGGCGTCGTCACCCGCTTCACCATGCTTAAGCTCAAGGGAAAAATCTGGTATGAGCAGAAATTCATTCCGCGCATCAGCCCCATCACGCTCATCGCCCTGCTCTTTACGATCATCGTCATGTTCTCGCTCAAGGGCGAATTCATCGTCAAGATTCCGCTCGACGTCCTCCGCATCGCGGTTCCCCTCTTGATCTACTTTGTTATCATGTTCCTTGTCTCATTCTACATGGGCCGGAAGGTCGGCGCGGATTATTCCAAGACTGCGACGCTGTCCTTCACGGCCGCCAGCAACAACTTTGAGCTCGCTATTGCCGTGGCCGTGTCCGTCTTCGGCATTAACTCCGGCGAAGCTTTTGCCGCAGTCATCGGACCCCTGATCGAGGTGCCGGTCATGATCGGCCTGGTCAACGTGGCCCTCTATTTCCAGCGCCGCTATTTCGCTAAACCGGCCGGATCATAAAGAGCGATGTCAAGCCGCACTTCTAAAAAAAGACCGGTCTGCGGCGGATGCAGCCTCCTGGAGAAAAACGAAGAGGATTGCTATGGGAACACGTTTCCCGCTTGCGGGGGATGCCTCTGGGCCCAGGGCGTCATCCAGTGCCCCTAATCGAACGGATGGTTTCCGTACGTCGATGAAAGGAGAATCGGATGGAATTCTTAGAAACGACGGTCGACAAATTCACGTTCCGGGTGCCGACGGACCGTATCTTCAGCCCGGAGGGAATCTGGCTTAAGCCGGAGGCTGGGGAAAATTCGGGCCGTTGGCGCATCGGGCTCACGGATTTTCTTCAACAGCATAGCGGGGACATGACCTTCGCCCTGTTGCGTCCCGAGGGAACCCGCTTTGCCATCGGCGACGAGATCGGGATGATCGAGACGATCAAGGTCAACGTGAGCCTGACGTCCCCGGTCGCCGGAACCATCGTCGAGATCAACCCGGATCTCGAAATGACGCCCGAAGTCATCAACCAGGATCCTTACGGAAAAGGATGGCTGGCGGTGATCGAGGTCGCCGCAAACGACGATCTTGCCGCCCGACTCATGAAGCCCGTCGTTTATTTCGAACACATGAAAGGCCAAGTCGCGGCGGAGGTCCAGTCTCGATGAACGGCTCAAATAAAAAAGTGGTGATCGTGCCCTGCAGCGGGATCGGCAAATCCTTCGGGACGGTGGCCCGGGAGGCCGGATATGACCTCGTCGAGGATCTCCGCCCCGAACAGACTCGCCTGGTCGCCCTCTCCAAGCTGGTCCTGGGCGACAAAGAAGCCAAAGCTGCCGTCGCGGCTCATCCCGCCATTACTATCGACGGCTGCAAGCTGAATTGCGCGGCGAAAATGGTCCGCGAGAGCGGCGGTCGGATCGCCCAAGAAGTCGCGGTACAAGAGGTTTTCCGCCGGCACAAAGCGTTGAAGCCCGAGGGAATCGCCGAACTCAATCCCGCGGGACAAACCCTCGCCCGAGTCCTGGCGAAGGAGTTGACGCCGCTCGTGGACGCTTTGACGTCTGCGGATTCCACGGAGGATCGCCATGCCTGAACTTCCCGAAAAAAAAGCGGGCATCATCGCCTGTTCGGGCGAAGAGATGGCTGAAGGAACCGTGACCCGATTGGCCGCCCTTCGGGTCTTGCATGAATCCCGGAGAGGAGACAGCGTTACTCTTTGTCTCCCTCTGTTTCTGGCGGGAGGCCAAGGGGAGCGAACCTTCGCCCGCTTTTATCCCACCATCACGGTGGACGGGTGCGGGTTGAAATGCGCGGCCCGGGCCACAGAACGGTATTCGGCCAAACCCGCGGCAAGCCTTGTCGTGACCGAAATCGCGGCGGCCAAAGGCATCACCGGAATCGAGGGTCGCCGGCGATTGAACGAGGCCGGGAGAAAGGCCGTCGAGGCCGTCATCGAAATTCTGGAGGAAGAAGTGGACAGGGTTTTGGGGTCTTCCCGACGCCACGGCCAACGGACCGCACCAAGGCCCTCTGTTGTCCCGCCGCCGATCAAATGCTCGTGCGGCTCCGGATTGCCCGTCTCCTCCCTGAACATCGCCGGCCGCCGCGTCGAGGTTGTGGCGTTGCCGTCGATCCTCGACGATTTTCTCAGCGCCGGAGGTCGGGGGGATGAGACCGGGATTCGAGAACTCTTCGCCCGCATCGCCGTTTATAACGAGATTCCGGTCGGGGAAGAAGGCGCCTGGAAGGAAGCCCTTCGCCTCGAAATCGCAGCCCGGAGTCAATTTGGAGGGGAAGACCCCTTCCAACGGGCGTCGAACTTCGTCCGACGCCCTGCCTCCCCTTCTCGGGCGGGGCATGAAACCCCGCCCTGCGACCAAGGGGGCGGCTCCCCCTTGGAACCCTCTACGAGCGGCTCTCCGTGGCAAGCCACGAGCCATATTCGCCGCTCGTCAACAGGAGAAACGATGAGCCGCACGGCGACCTACCACACAACCGTGATATGGAAAGGGGAACACTGGGGCCGTCTCGTCATGGGCAACGGCCCGGAGATGGATTTTTCTGCGCCGCCCGACTCACAAGGCCACCCCGGAGTCCTCACGCCCGAAGATGCCTTTGTCGCGGCGGCCAATACCTGTATTATGCTCATGTTCATCTGGGCCGCTGAGCGTTTCAAACTTAAGCTGCTTTCATATCAGTGCCGGGCGGAAGGCACGAAGCTCATCGAGCTGGACCGGACGGAAATTTTCACGCAGCTGCGCTTCCGGCCCATCCTTCGTATCTCGGCGGGTAAGGAAGACCCGGCCGTCGTCGAAGCCCGCGCCCGGCGCGCCCTAAAGTCGGCCCAGAAATACAGTTTGGTTGCCAATTCGGTTAAATCCGAGATCATCGTCGAACCGGCGATCGAAGTCGCGCCATGACCGCCTGTCTTGACGACAGCCCCCTGAATTGACAAACAGGGGGTTTTTCATTATTGTTACACTGCCATGCCGCTGACCCTCAACCAAGCCCTGTTCCTGATCATCACGTTTGCCTTTGTCATCGCCGTCGTCACCCTGATCAGGCTGTTCGCCCAGCTCCGGAAAACGGCCGTCGAGGGAGAGAAAGCCCTGGCCGAGTTCCGGGAACTGGCCAAGAGCCTCAACGAGCTGGACCTGCTGGTCAAAGCCAGGGTCGAAGACCTGGGCGACACGCTCGAAGCCGCAAAGAAGGCCGCCGCCAACCTCTCCGAAGCTTCATTTCTCATCACCTCCAAGATCATCCGGCCTTCCTCCAAGTATCTCCCGCTTGTTCTCCCCGTCGCCCGTTTTATCTGGCGGCATCTGAAAAAAAGAAAGGAGAGTAAAAATGGGGAATGACAAAAGCTCAGCCTTGGAAGTCGCCGTTTCCTTCTTGATCGGGGCCGCCACAGGCTTTGTCCTCGGCGTTCTCTTCGCCCCAGCCAGCGGAAAAGAAACGCGGAAAAAGATCCAGGAAGAAGTCAGCAAAACCGGCGAAAAAGCTAAGGAAAGCTTCGATAAAATCGCCAAGGAAGCCGAAAAGGGCATCAAGATCGTCAAAGAAAAAACCCAGGAAGGCATCGACGCGATCCGGGAATTCATCGATAAAAAAAGAGACGAATTCCAGAAAAAAACCCCCGAGACCTTTCCTGAGGAAGAGACAAAACGCTGATCGTAAACTCTTTAATTTCTTAAATTTATGAGCTTGAAACGCGTTTGAAAGACACGCGGAAGAGCCTCGCCAAAGCCGAAAAAACCAACGTCGTCTACTCGGACGCCGACCTGCCCGGTTTCCGGCCGGCCGAAAATCTGGGCCGGCCCGGGGAATTTCCCTTCACCAGGGGAATCTATCCCACGATGTACCGCGGAAAACTCTGGACGATGCGTCAGTATGCGGGCTTCGGGACAGCCAAAGAATCGAACAAGCGGTACCGATTCCTGCTTTCTCAGGGCCAGACCGGGCTGAGCGTGGCCTTTGACCTGCCGACACAATTAGGGTTTGACTCCGACGACCCACTGGCCAGGGGAGAAGTGGGCAAGGTGGGTGTGGCCATTGACTCCTTCGAAGACATGGATGCGCTTTTCGACCGTATCCCGCTCGATCAGGTCAGCGTCTCGATGACGATCAACGCGACCGCGGCCGTCATCCTGGCGATGTACCTTGCCCTTGCCCAACAAAGAGGAATCTCGTGGGAGGCAATCTCCGGGACCATCCAAAACGATATTCTCAAAGAATACATCGCCCGGGGGACATACATTTTCCCGCTCGGGCCGTCTTTGAAAATCACGACCGACATCATCGCCTTCTGCCAGGCCAATGTCCCGAAGTGGAATACGATGAGCATCAGCGGTTATCACATCCGCGAAGCCGGCGCCACGGCGGTGCAGGAGCTGGCGTTCACCTTAGCCGACGCCGTGACGTATGTCGATGCCATCATCCAATCCGGTCTCGATGTGGATTCCTTTGCCCCTCGCCTCTCCTTTTTCCTGGCTGCCCACAACAACCTCCTGGAAGAGGTGGCCAAGTTCAGGGCCGCCCGGCGCATCTGGGCCAAGCTGATGCGGGAAAAATTCAAGGCCGGAAACCCCAACTCCTGGAAATTCAGGTTCCATACCCAGACCAGCGGCGCCACCTTGCTCGCCCAACAGCCGGAAAACAACGTGACCCGGGTCACTCTGCAAGCCCTGGCGGCCGTCCTCGGCGGGACGCAATCGCTGCATACAAACTCGCGCGACGAGGCCTTGGCCCTGCCCAGCCAGGAATCGGCACAGATCGCCCTCCGCACCCAGCAGATCATCGCCCACGAAAGCGGAGTGGCGGAGACGGTCGACCCTCTGGGCGGCGCCTATTTCGTCGAGACGTTGACAAACCGGATCGAAGCGGACGTGATGGCCTACTTGAACAAAATCGAGGAGATGGGCGGGATGCTCAAAGCCATCGAATCGGGGTTCATCCAGAAGGAGATCCAGGAAAGCTCTTATCGGTACCAGAAACAGATCGAGCTCAAAGAAAGGATCGTCGTCGGGCTCAATGATTACGTAAAAGAGAAAGAACATCTGAACTTCAAGATTTACTATCCGCCCAAAACGCTGGAAAGAGCCCAGGTCGAACGGCTGCGCCGCCTCAAGAAAAAACGGCCTGCATCATCGGTCGAATCGCGGCTCAAAGAGCTCGAAAAGGCTATCCAGTCGGGCCAAAACCTTTTGCCCCCGATCATCGAAGCCGTCAAAGCCCGGGCTACGCTGGGCGAGATCACCCGGATCCTGAAAGAGGCTTTCGGGGAGTACAGAGAAAATATCTCTATTTAGCTTTTGCCTGTTCGTGCTCGAGCAGCCACTTTTTTCTCCACAGGCCGCCGCCATACCCGACCAGCTTTCCATCGCTGCCGATGATCCGGTGGCAGGGCACGATAATGCCGACCGGATTCAGCCTGTTCGTATTCCCGACAGCCCGCACGGCCCTGGGGCGTCCTGCGGCTTTCGCGATATCCCGATAAGAGGCGGTCTTCCCGAAGCCGACCTTCAACAACTCCCTCCAGACCCTATTCTGAAAGGCCGTCCCGCCCAGGCGGAGCCGGACCGAAAATTTTTGCCGTTTCCCCCGAAAATATTCATCCAATTGGCGGAGGCATGTTTTGAGAGCGGGAGAGAGAGTGGCCTCGGCCTGTCCTTTCTTTTTTACAAAATTTACAGATAGAATTTTCTTTTGGGTCCCCGTAATTTCCAGAAGGCCGATCTTTGATCGATAATAAGCCCGGTAGATGTTTTCCATCGACGTCCGCTCCTCAGCGATAACCTACCAGATTTTTCGGTTTTCAACAAGGAGGGGGAGCATCTTCTCGGTTTGTGCGATTATCTATCGGTGCTGGAATCGCCCCCCGGCCCCCTGGGGAACCAGTCCCGTCGGTTCCCCCCGTCGAAAAGCCGACGGGCCCCCCCTCCGCTAAGGGGACCTCGGGGGCGATTCCAGCACCGATAGATAATCAGGCAAACAGATGCTTACACAAAGAGGCGTAAAATTGACTTTAAACGTCTCTCGGTCTAAGATAAGCGCGTGGTTTTGAACAAACAAATCAAATCTTTCGCGTCGGCCTCGGTCTTGCTCTTCCTGGCCTTGAGCACGACCGCCATAGACCGAAGAACGGCCGCCGATATCGACCGGGAAATCGAAAAAATCAAGCCGGACATGATCAAGATCCGCCGCTTCATGCATATGAATCCCCAACTGGCCAACCGCGAGCAGGACACGGTCAAACTCATCAGCTCGAAGCTGGCGTCCCTGGGGATGGAGGTCAAAAACGGAATCGCTAGAACGGGAGTCGTCGGGATTCTCCGGGGCAGCCAGCAGGGAGCGACCGTGGCCGTCCGGGCCGATATCGACGCCGTGATGATCCAGGAATTGGCCGATGTCCCCTATAAATCGCTGAACCCCGGCATCATGCATGCCTGCGGCCACGATATCCATACGGCCGTTGTTCTCGGCACGGCCTTCGTCCTGAACACCCTCAAAGACCGGATTAAAGGAAACATCAAATTCATTTTTCAGCCCGCCGAAGAAGGCCCCCCGGCAGGGGAAGAAGGAGGAGCCGCCCTGATGATCAAGGAAGGGGTCCTGGAAAACCCGCCCGTCGGCGCGATCTTCGGCTTCCATGTTTGGCCGGAAAACCTGGGCCAAGCCTTTATCGCGCCCGGGACGTTTCTGGCCAACTCGGATTCTTTCCGGATCACCATTAAAGGCAAGAGCGCTCACGGGGCACAACCTCAGGAGGGCGTGGACGCGGTCGTGCTGGCCTCGCAGACGGTGCTGGCCCTCCAATCCATCATCAGCCGTTCCGTGGACCCGACCGACCCGGCGCTCCTGACGATCGGAAAAATCGAAGGCGGGACGAAATCGGACATCATCGCCGAAAGGGTCCACCTGGAAGGCATCGTCCGAACCCTGAGCGATGCGAACAGGAAGAAAGTTTCCCGGCTGATGGAGAGCGTGATCAAGGACACCGTCCATTCATTCGGGGGCGACTATTCCTTCACTTTTGAGCAGAACATTCCCGCGGTCTACAACCATCCGGAGTTTTTCGAAC
Source organism: uncultured Eubacteriales bacterium (assembly GCA_964537875.1). Lineage (GTDB taxonomy): Bacteria > Acidobacteriota > Aminicenantia > Aminicenantales > UBA4085 > JAPKZH01. The sequence continues at coordinate 65,863 of CAZIDN010000002.1, read as the reverse complement.
TCATGCTCCCCTCTCTCAACGAGGCCCTGGCCGACAAAAAGGCCAGCCAGATCAAGCCTCAATTGATGGCCGACGACTTTGCCTTCTACAGCCAAAAGATCCCGGGCTTTTACTTCTTCCTGGGCGTAAAAAATCCTCGCCTCCCGTCCATGGCCCCTCTCCACAGTCCGTATTTCAACCCGGATGAAAGAAGCATCGGCATCGGCATCAAGATCATGTGCCACCTGCTCCTCGACGCTCTGGACCAGCAAAGCCGCCTTGAAAAGAACCGGCCGTAAGCTTATCATTGAGGGCTTATGGCGTTCCCCTTTCTCTTCCTGGCCGTAGCTCTCACGATCGGGATCTGGCTCTCCTCGACGTTTTCGCTGCCCCCCGGACCTCCTGCCCTTCTTCTCGCCGCCGGGCTCGTCTGCGCCTGGCTTTTCTTCGCCCTGAGAAAAAACGCGGCCAGCTTCATTTTCCTGTTGCTGGCGACGGCCGGGCTGGGAGCCGGCGTCTACTCGTCCTATGACGCTCGTTACGAGCGGAATCCCGTTCACCTTTTTCAACAAAGCGCCTACGCCGATTTTTACGGCACGCTCTACCGGTCTCCCTCGCCCGGCCTCGACCGGGACTATCTCTATTTGCGAGTCGAAAAAATCGTCTATCAAAACAAAGAAGAGCGGGCCCGGGGCAACGTGCGCGTCTCCGTCCCCCGCTCGACCGAGTTTCCTTCACGCCTCGATCTTACGACCGGAGACGTCCTCAAGGTCTCGGCCCAGCTCATGCCCCTGAGGGAATACAGGAATTTCAACGAGCCCTTCTCCAAGCAGTTTCTCAAGAACCAGCTTCTCCACAACTTGGCTGCGACAAAAAGCCCGCTCCTCGTCGAAAAAATCAAGACCAACCGGGCCTACGTTCTTCTCCGCTGGATGTCTATCCTGCGCCAAAAATTCCAAAGGAGAATCGAACAGAATTTCGTCTCCGCGGAAACGCCGGGACAGATGTCTCTCGAAGGAGCCGTCTTCGAAGCCCTGGTCCTCGGAGAGCGAGGCCGGATGGACCCCGCGGCCACCCAGTCCCTCCAAAAAACCGGCCTCTTCCACCTTTTTGCCCTCTCCGGCGGCCACATCGCCATCATCTTTTTTCTGATGTTTACCCTTCTGAAATTCCTGCGCGTCAGGACGCGAGTTTCTTATGTCCTGCTGATCGTCCTTCTTATCTTTTATTCGCTTTTGGTCGAAGGCCGAGCCTCCTTTCTCCGGGCGACCATCATGTCCATCGCCTTTCTCCTCGGAAAACTCTTCTGGAAGGACGTCCATCTCTTGAACACGATCTCCCTGAGCCTTTTTTTCCTCCTGCTATTCAATCCTTTTCAGTTGTTCGATCTCGGCTTCCAGCTGACCTTCGCGGCCACGCTGGGGATCATCCTCTTTATGCCAAAAGTCATGAAGTTCCTGCCTCGGCTGCCGCTCAAGATCAGCGAGACTTTTGCCATGTCGCTGACCGCCCAAGCAGGCGTCTTTCCCCTGATCGCCGGCGCTTTTCATCGAATTATCTTTTCCGGCCTGGCCCTGAACATGATCGGCATTCCGCTGGTGGGGCTGATCATGGCCGTCGGCTATGTCTTTCTGCCGGTATCCTTTTTGTCCGGAGGGCTGGCCAAGCTCTTGGCCATCGCCATCGCCTTTCTCATCAAGGTCTTCATGCTCTCGACGCATCTTCTGGACGGTGTGCATTTTCTTTCCTACCGTATCCCGACGCCCCCTCTCCTCGTCGTGACTGGCTACTTTCTTTTTCTTCTCCTGTTCCTTCTTCCGGCTCGAGCCCGGAAAATCAAATGGTTTTCCGGCCTCGGGTTCGCCGCCTGCTTCTCGCTTCTCATTCTGTATCCATTCTCCTCGGCGGTCAAAATTTTCACGGTCACCTTTATCGATGTCGGGCAGGGAGATTCTATTCTCATCGAGTTTCCCGGCCGCAAGAAAATGCTGATCGACGGCGGAGGCCTGCCGGTCGGCACGTTCGACGTGGGGGAGAGCGTCGTCTCCCCGTTCCTCTGGAACAAGGGGATCAAAATAATCGACATGCTCGTCCTGACCCATGCCCATCCCGACCATCTGAACGGCCTGACGGCTGTCGCCAGGAATTTCGGCATCGGCGAATTCTGGGAAGTGGGCAGTCCGCCCGAAGACGAAAAATATGCAGAGCTCAAGAAAAACCTGCTCGCGGTCCCCCAAAAAAGGGTCGTCGAGGGGTTTGTTTTCCGCGAAGGGCAAGTGACGATCGAGGCGCTTTTCCCGAAGGCCGACATCCCGCTGATATTCCCTCCGGACAATGACCGGTCGCTTGTTCTCCGGCTGTCTTTCGGAACAACATCTTTTCTGCTTCCCGCCGACATCGGGATCGCCGCCGAACGAGAGATCCTGGAGACAGGCGCCGAACTCAAAAGCCAGGTCTTTAAATCGCCGCACCACGGGAGCCGCTCCTCCAGCTCCGCCCCATTTCTCAAGAGCGTGGCGCCGGAAATCATCGTGATCTCCGTGGGGCGGGGAAACCTGTACGGCCTGCCCCATCCGGAAATCCTGGAGCGGTACAGGGAGAGCGGGGCCAAGATATGCCGGACAGACGTCGATGGAGCCGTCGAAATAGCCTCCGATGGCCGGAAAATTTCTGTTCGGACCGCCGCTCAGAAAAATTAAAAGCTTTGTTGCGCCGTCTCCTTTGCTTGACCCCCAGCCGTAAAAATTGACAAGTCGGGATCCTTGCGTTATTATTAAGTTAGAGCGATGCGTGTCAAAATAATTCTGTGGGCCGGCTTTCTCCCCTGCATCCTGACGTCTTTCCTCCTGTCCCAGACCGTGACGGACTTGGCTAAGAAAGAAAAGGAGCGCCGCGAGAGCCTCAAGGGGAAAAAGGCCGTTGTCGTCACCAATGCCGACCTGGCCAAAGTGAAAAAAAAGGCGGCCTACGTTGCGACCGGGACAGAGGGTCAGACTCAAGGACAAGCCGCCGGCTCCGCAAGCTCGACAGCCAGCATGTCAAACGTTTCTCAGGCCGCGCCATCCCCCTCCCTGCCCGTCGGCGTCAGCGACCAGCAGACCCGGAGTTCCCAAGCGGCCTCGCAGATCATGAATCAACAAGTCAAGACGCAAATCGAAGAGAAGTACAATAAAGCCAAGGAGTTCAGGGAATTGCTAGAGTTGAAGATGAACGCCCTCCAGCAGCAGTTCTTCAGCTTGTCCGACACGAAGTCAAAGGACCTTGTTCAGAAAGACATCTCCGAGACGTATGCCAAGCTCCTGGAAGCCCAGGAGGTAGAGAACAAAGCCAGGGAAGAGCTCGAAAAATTCCTGGGACAGTCGTTAAAAGATAAGCTTTCGCCGATCTGGATTAAATAACAGCCCGCCGCGCCCTCAGCGGAAATAAATCAAAGAGACCTGGATGCCGAGTTCCCGCTCATCCTTGGAGTTGGGAATGACCTTGGCCGGGGCGAAGGTTTTGTCGGCGCTGACCGTCAGATAGAATTCGTCCTTGTCGCCCAGCATCTCTTTTTTGATGTTGTAGGACTTTTCAAACACGTTGTCCGTGGCAATAAACTCATCCAGGGTCAGGTCATTGATCTTGAACGTGATCTTCTGGTCTTTGACGGCCTCCAAATTCACGCCGCCCTTGATCACCAGGAGGGCATCCCGGTGCGGATTGTCGATCACGCACTTGGCTTCCTGGCCGGTCCATCTCCACTGCTTGAGGACAGCGTCCTGGTTGACCTCAAGGTCAAACCAGCCGCTTTCGTAGATCACCTCGGGAGTGCCGAGCGGCGGCGGGACAACCTTCAGCTTTTTGGACAGCACTTCGAGCTGGCCTTTTCCGCTCCGGTCATAGGGGTTGGCCAGGCCGACCGATAATCTGAGGGTCTCCTCCCCCTTGAATTGGGGGTCGAACTCATCGATAAAAGGAGGGATGTGGATCCGTCTCTTATAGGTATATTCTTTGCCCTTTTCCCACTGAGACGTGGGAACATCGGGGACGTAATCATCCTGCAGGAGCATGTTCGTGTTGTGCCAGAAGTGGACAAAAACGTTGTAATCCCGGTCGAGTTTTCCAAAATCCTTGGTCGTTTTCCACTTGTATTCGACATCGGTGATCAGGTTGTCGGAGAGCGTGGGCTCGGTGAAGGTCACCGACAGCTCAACGCCTTTGACGGCCGTCTTTTTCTGGCATCCGACCGCGACCACGAGGACGGCCGACAATATGAGCAGCGTCCGGGCTATTCTATTCATCTCATTCCTCCTCCTATCTTGATAAAACAGATGATATTATAGATAATCGAGGGCTTCATGTAAAGAAGGAGGCCTCGGACTGATCAGCTCAAAAAGAGAGCTTTGAAAAGGGAGGAAGCGACCATCGACCTATTGAATCCCCCTTGATTTCCAAGGGGGTAGGGGGATTAATACCGCTAAATTTGAATCTTGTAACCTTGAAAAAAATCTATTGGCAAACGCTACTCTCAGCATACTTGAGGGAAGCCTCTTTGAGGCCGGCGAGCATGTTTGAGCTTGAACATGAAAGAAGATACGCTGAAATGTGGATAAAGATTTTGCTCTCAGAAGACTCTCTGGGAAAACACAAGTTTTCGTGGGAAATATCTCTATAAAAAGTGATTTTAGAGAAGCGCGGGCATCGCCCCTGAAGCCCCCATAGCGGAGGGGGGCCCCTTTGTTTTTATGAAGGGGGGAACCGACGGGACTGGTTCCCCAGGGGGCGCAGGGGCGACGCCCGCGCTTCTCTAAAATCACAACCGCCCGGTTGCATTTGAAACGACGTTTTTTCTATAGTATAGTCTTTGACAGATGAGAATTCTCCTGGCCGTCTATTCCCTTTTCTCCCGGTTTGTCTGCCGCATCAAAAGCGGACTCTATAGGTCCGGAATTCTGGATGCCCATAGGGCACCCCTTCCCGTCGTCAGCGTCGGGAATATCAGGCTGGGCGGAACCGAAAAAACGCCGCTGGCCATGGAGCTCATATCCTTCTTTTTAAACCTCGGCCTCAGGCCGGCCCTTGTCTCCAGGGGCTATAAGGGAAAACGGGAGAGAGAGGGGGGGGTGCTCTCGGACGGAAAGACGATTTTCGGAAGCTGGCAGGATTCCGGTGACGAGCCCTATATGGTCGCCCGGGCATTCCCGCAGGCCGGCGTCTTCATCGGGGCGGACCGCCTGGCCTCCTGTCAAAAAGCCAGGTCCCGGGGCTTCGACATCGTTGTTCTCGATGACGGCTTCCAGCATGTCCGGCTCCAGAGGGACCTGGATATCGTCCTTCATAGCGTCTGGGAACCGACGGCTCTGCGCGAAGGTTTGGGCGCGCTTCAAAGAGCCCATTTTCTTCTGCTGAAGACGGGCGGCCCCGAAGCAAAGCGGCAGCGAATCCGGGCGGCCTATCCCGAGCTTCCGGTCTTTGACTATTCGGTCTCCGTGAAGGGGTTCAGCCCTCTGGGGAAGGACGAGATTTTCTCTGCCGCGGATTGGCGGGGCAAAAAAGCCGTGGCTTTCTGCGGAATTGCCCGGCCGGAGAGGTTCTTCTCGCTCCTCGAGGAATGCGGCCTCGTCATCTCCGCTCGTTTCTCATTCCCCGATCACCATGCTTATCCGCGCCGGTCCCTGGAAAAAATCGTCAGGGCGGCCGAAGAACTCCGGCCGGAGGCGGTCGTTACGACGGAAAAAGATGCGGTAAAGCTCACTGCCCATCGGGACCAATTCGGGCCGGCTCCGGTTGTCGTCCTGAAAATCGGGCTCGAGCTGCCGGAACCGTTTTTTAAAAGGATCCGTGCCGCCCTGCCCAAGGCTGCTATAGCGCAAATTTGAACCCTATGTCGAGCGATTTGATCGAATATATTGAGCACGGCGTTTTTAGATCTTTTGCCCTGGCCTTCGCCTGCCTACCCCGGCCGCTCTGCCTGTCGATCGGAGCGGGCCTCGGCCGGATCGCCTTCCGCCTGGATAAAAGGCACCGGGCCATCGCCCTTTCCAACCTGGCCATCGCCTTCGGGAAAGAGCTCACGGAGCCCGAACGGGAAGCCCTGGCGCGCCGCGCCTTTGAGCACTTTGGCCGGACGATCGCCGACATCCTCAAGATCTCCGGCTACTCCAGAGAAAAAATTCTTGGGCTTATCCGGACAGAGGGAGCCGAGCATCTTAAAAAAGCCCTGGCCAAGGGCAAAGGCGTCCTCGTATTCACGGCCCACTTCGGAAACTGGGAAATCGCGGCGGCAGCGCTCGCAGAAATCAATCCCATCCAGGTCATCGCCAGGCCCCTGGATAACCGGTTCCTGGAAAGAGAACTGGCCAAGCTGCGGACGAAGTTCGGGGCGGGGATCATCTCCAAATTCAAGGCCGGAAAACCCATCCTCCAGGCCCTTAAAAACAACGAGATCGTGGGCATTGTCATCGACCAGAACGTCCTGCGCAGCCAGGCCGTCTTTGTCGATTTTTTCGGCAAGCAGGCCGCCACGACTCCCGCCCTGGCGGCTTTTCACGTCCGGACCGGCGCTCCCCTTGTCCCGATGTTTTGCTATCCGGTAGGGATAAATCGCTATCTCGTCAAAATATTCGAGCCTTTCGAGCCCGCCCTGTCCGGACGCCGGGAACAGGATGTGTTGAAAATCACCCAAATATGCACTAAGATGATTGAGCGTGAAATCAGGCAGAACCCCGGCCTCTGGCTCTGGGTTCACAGGCGCTGGAACACGCGGCCTATCGAGGAAGAAAGGACGCCATGAGAGCCCATAACCGAAAGCCGGAAGAACTCAGGCCGGTCAAGATCCATGCCGATTATCTCGATTTTGCCGACGGCTCGGCCCTGATCGAATTCGGCAGGACACGTGTCATGGCGGCGGCGACCATCGAGGAGAAGCTCCCGCCGTTCCTGAAAGGCAGCGGTTCAGGCTGGATCACGGCCGAATACTCCATGCTGCCCCGCTCCACCGAAAAACGGACGAACCGCGAGCGGAACCAGGGCTATCCCTCGGGCCGCAGCCAGGAGATCCAGCGCCTGATCGGCCGGACGCTGAGGGCCGTGACCGACCTCAAGCTCATCGGCGAAAGACAGATCATCCTGGACTGCGACGTCATCCAAGCGGACGGCGGGACGCGGGTGGCCTCCATCAACGCCGCCTGCGTGGCTCTGGCCCTGGCCCTCAAAAAAATGCTCGACGAAAAAATGATCGACCGGATGCCTCTCCGCCACCTTGTCGCGGGGATCAGCGTGGGGATTGTCAAGGGCGAGCCGCTGCTCGACCTGGATTACAGCGAAGATTCCACGGCCGAAACCGACATGAACGTTGTCCAGACGGACCGCGGCCAGCTCCTGGAAGTGCAGGCCACCGCCGAAAAAGAGCCGTTTTCCAGGAGCTCCCTGAATGCCCTTTTACGCCTGGCCGACATCGGCATCGCAGAAATCATCAAGGTCCAGAAAGAGGTTTTGAAAAGGAAAAGCCTTCTTTTCATGGCCTACGGTTAGGGCCGCACGTCGGGCTCGGGAGGATTCTAAGGAGATCAACCATGAACCGGATCTTGGTCACGGGCGGCGCGGGTTTCCTGGGCAGCCATCTCTGTGAATATCTCATAGGCAAAGGCTCGGATGTCGTCTGTATCGACAACTTTTTCTCGGGTCACAAGGACAATATCCGCCCGCTCCTCGTCCATCCCTATTTCGAGTTGATCCGGCATGACGTCATCCACCCGCTGTTCGTCGAAGTGGACCGGATTTACCATCTGGCCTGTCCGGCCTCGCCCATCCATTATCAGGTCAACCCGATCAAGACCGTGAAAACAAACGTCATGGGGACGATCAACATGCTCGGCCTGGCCAAGAGGATCAGGTGCCGGATCATGCTCGCCTCCACCTCCGAAGTTTATGGCGACGCCGAGGTCCATCCCCAGCCGGAGACTTATTGGGGGAATGTCAATCCGATCGGCGTCCGCAGCTGCTATGATGAAGGCAAGCGCGTCGCGGAAACCCTGATGATGGATTATCATCGCCAGAACAAGGTGGACATTAAGATCGTCCGCATCTTCAACACCTACGGCCCCCGCATGGCCGTCAACGACGGCCGGGTCGTCAGCAACTTCATCGTTCAGGCCCTGCGCGGCGAGCCGATCACAATTTATGGGGACGGCAGCCAGACCCGCTCCTTCTGCTATGTCTCGGACCTGACCGAAGGGCTGTACCGGATGATGGAGTCCGAGAACTTCATCGGTCCGGTCAACCTCGGAAACCCGGGCGAGTTCACCATCGCCGATCTGGCCGGTCTTGTCCTGAAGCTCACCAAGAGCAAATCGAAGATCGTCCATCACGCCCTGCCCTCGGATGATCCCGTCCGCCGCCGGCCGGACATTGTCCTGGCCAAAGCGAAGCTGGGCTGGGAGCCGAAAGTCCCCCTGGAAGAGGGCTTGTCTCGGACCATCGATTATTTCAAAGAGAGACTGGGACGCAACGCATGATCAGTCAAGAGACCTTCAAAAAACTTTCTATCGTCATGCCCGTCTACAACGAAAAGGACACGGTCGAAAAGATCATCTCCAGGGTGATGAGCGTGGATGTCGGCCTCGAGAAAGAGCTTGTCATCGTGGATGACTTTTCCCAGGACGGGACGAGGGATATCCTGGCAAAGCTCAATGATCCCAGGATTAAAGTTTTTTTTCACCCCGAGAACCTGGGCAAAGGCTCGGCGCTCCAAACCGGTTTTTCCAAGGCCGCCGGCGATATCGTCCTCGTCCAGGATGCCGATCTGGAATACGACCCGGACGAGTACCCTGTTCTGCTCCATCCGATCCTGGACGGCCGGGCCGACGTCGTCTACGGGTCCAGGTTCCTGAGCGGGCCGCAGAGGGTGCTCTTCTTCTGGCATTCCGTCGGAAACAAGCTGCTGACGACTTTTTCCAATATGCTCTCCAACCTGAACCTGACCGACATGGAGACTTGTTATAAAGTCTTTAAAAAGTCGGTCTTGGACAGGATCAAGCTCAAATCCAAGCGGTTCGGCTTCGAGCCCGAGGTGACCATCAAAATCTCCAAGATGAAGGTCCGCATCTATGAAGTTCCGATCTCCTATTCGGGACGCGACTACAGCGAAGGGAAGAAGATAGGCTGGAAAGACGGCTTCGCCGCCATATTTCATCTCATTCGGTATAAATTTTTCAAATAAAAAATTAAGCGCAGCATGGCATCTAAACACTGAGATGCAGGACATCCCCGCCACAGATCATCCGTCTGACCTATTCGAAAAATATTTCTCACGAAGAATTGTTTTTGTCATCACCGGCGTCGTTTTTCTGGCCCTGGCGATCAAGTTTCTCGACCACACAGTAGACGATGCATTTATCAGTTTTCGCTACGCCCATAACCTCGTCCAAGGACACGGCCTTGTCTTCAATCCCGGCGAACGGGTCGAGGGCTACACAAACTTCCTTTGGGTAATTCTGTCCGCTTTTTCGATGTGGCTTTCCCTGAATCCCGAAATTTTCGCGAAAATCATCGGGCTGCTCGCATCGGTTGGGACGATCGCTGCCGTGGTCAGGCTCAGCCCGAAGCCGGACAATTATCGGCTGCTCGTCTATGCGGCGCCAATCCTGCTTGCCGTCAATCCCTCGTTCGCTGTCTGGGCCACTGGCGGCCTGGAAACGCCGCTATTTACGTGCCTTGTCACATGGGGTCTGCTCCTTGCCGCAAAGGGAATGGAAAAGGACACGTTGCCGCTGTCCAGTGCCCTCTTGCTGGCATTCGCCGCATTGACCCGGCCTGAAGGGGTTCTCATCGCCGGCCTTGTTTTCGTTTTTGCCATCGCCCTCGGGATCAAAAATAATTCATTAGCCCGAAATACTGCTTTTTGGCTGCCGGTATTCGCGGCCGTTTATTTGCCCTACTTTATCTGGCGTTTCATCTATTACGGAGCACTCCTCCCGAACACATTTTATGTCAAAGTCGACCCGGGCGGTTCGCAGTTGTTCCGCGGCCTTGTCTATTTCCACAGGTTTTTGGCGGCCACCGGATACTGGGTAATTTTGGGCTTGATCGGGCTGGTTTGGATGAAAAAAACCCGCTTTGTTCGTGCTCTCGGTTGGCCGCTCGTGCTGTATGTTCTTTATGTTGTTTACATCGGCGGTGATGGTCTGCCGATGTATCGCTTTTTTGTTCCCGGGCTCGGCATTTTTTTCATTCTTTTCTCTCGAGGCCTGGCCGGCTGGCTTGCCAAAGGGGCCCATTGGAAGCCGATCAGGGCTGTTATGACAATCGCCCTGTTACTGACCGCGTCCTACTCCATGATCCCCTCCTATCGGGGCCCGGATTATAGCTATGTCATGCAGGACCGCAGCGAAGTCGACGGCTGGAAAGAAATCGGCAAATGGTTCAAAGCCAACGCAAAACCCGACGACTCGATTGCCGTTATCCCTGCGGGCGCGATTCCCTACTACTCTGAGCTAAAGACAATCGATATGCTCGGACTCAACGATGTGACGATCGGCCGGAAGACGACGAACGATATGGGAAAGCTCCAAGCCGGCCATGAAAAACATGACATCGAATATGTCCTCAGCCGGAAGCCCACCTATATTATCGTCGGCGTCTATGGCCTTTCCGCCGACCCCCTTCCCCCCCGGCAGCTGGTCAAGCCCTATTATCCTGCGGAGACCGAGCTGCTCAAGTCCCTCGCCTTCCAAAATCAGTACTCCCTGAAACTGGGCCGGACTCAAAAAGGCTATTTCTATTATTTTGTGCGTATTACGAGCTAAACTCAGGCGGGGGCAAAGAGAAAAAGCGCTCTTTGCCTTCGCCGGCCCTCCTAATGGGCTTGACTTTCGATTTTGGTGACTATAATATTTCTTTTTAATAAGTTAGGCCTTTCAGCCCCTTAATGGAACGCCTGATTTCGAGGAGGCAATCATGACGCTTGTTTCCTGGCTCATTTTGGCCGGCATTATTATCGTCGTCCTGGCCCTGCTTTCCCTTCTCCTGTCCAAGCAATACAGGAAAGTCGGACCCAATGAAGCCCTGATCATATCCGGACGAAAAAGGACCATGACCCTCCCCGATGGGACGAAGAGAAAGGTCGGATACCGCTACCGCCTGGGCGGAGGCACCTTCGTCATGCCCTTCCTGGAGACCGTGGACATCCTTCCCATGGACGTCATCCCGCTCAACATCAAAACCTCCGAGGTCCTCACTCACGGCGGAGTACCGATCTTGGCCGAAGCGACGGCCCAGGTCAAGGTCGATTCCTCGGATGCCGCCATCCATATCGCCGCCCAGCAGTTCCTGAGCTTGGGGAAGGACGGCATCCGCGACGTGGCCCTGAACGTTCTCGAAGGAAGGATCCGGGAGGTCATCGGAACGATGACCGTGGAGGAGATCTACAGGGGCCGGCACGATTTCAACAATAGGGTCGCCGATGCCATTCGGGAGGATTTTTCCGGCATGGGCCTCCTCCTTCTGTCTTTCTCTCTCAAGGACATCAGCGACACGCAGGGCTTTCTCGATGCGCTGAGCAAACCGCTGATCTCTGCCGCCAAGCGGGACGCCGCCATCGCCGAGGCCGAGACGGAAAAAGAATCCATCATCAAGTCCTCCCAGGCGCGGAAAGAAGGAGAAGTGGCCCGGCTGCAGGCCGAAGCCCTGATCGCCAAAGCCCTGTGGGACAACGAGGCGAAGAAAGCTGAATCTCAGGTCGCCGTCAACCAGAAAAAAGCCCAGGCCGACTTTTCCTACGAGCTCGAGCGATACCGGCTCAGCCAGGATATCAAAAAAGAAGAGGCCAAGGTCCACCTGATCGAAAAAGAACAGGCCATCAAGATCGAGGAGTTCGAAATCCAGCGCCGGGAGAAAGAGCTCGAATCCAACGTGCTCAAGCCCGCCGACGCCCGGAAGTACCAGATCAAGGCCGAAGCCGAGGCCGAAGAATTCCGGATTCAGGCTGAAGCCCGGGGAAAGGCCGAGGCCTCGAGGCTCGAAGGCCAGGCCGAAGCGGAAAAGATCAGGCAGAAAGGGCTGGCCGAAGCCGAGGCCATGCTGAAAAAAGCCCAGGCCTGGGACAAATTCAATGAAGCGGCCATCCTCGAAATGTATCTGAAAGTCCTTCCCGACGTGGCCAAGGCCATTTCCGAACCGCTGTCGAAAGTCGAGAAGATCGTGGTCGTCGGCGGAGACAAGAGCCTGGGGACGACAAGGATCACCGGCCAGTTGGCGGAGATCCTGGCTCAGGTCCCCGAAGTCGTCCAGGCCCTGACCGGGGCGGACTTGAGAAAATTCCTGAAAGACAAGCTCTCTCCCGAAGATAAACAAAAAAAAGACAAATAAGATCCTTTCCGCGGACGAAGGCACATCATGATCTCAGATAAAGTCAATCAAATCGGAACCTCTCCGACCTTTAAAATCGCGGCCAAAGCCAAGGCCATGAAGGCGGAGGGGATCGATGTCATCGACCTCAGCATCGGCGAGCCTGATTTTCCGACGCCCGAGAATGTCAAAGCCGCCGGGATCAAGGCCATCCAGGAGAATTTTACCAAGTACACGGAAAACGATGGGATGCCCGCCCTGAAAAAGGCGATCCTAGCCAGGCTCAAGGAAGATCATGGGCTGACCTACGCACCGAACGAGATCATCGTCTCCACGGGCGGCAAGAGCTCGCTTTTTCATCTCGTCCAGGCGCTGGTCAACGAAGGGGAGGAAGTGATTATTCCCGCGCCCTACTGGGTGACCTATCCTCAGCTTGTCACTCTGGCCAAAGGCAAGACCGTGATCATCCAGACCAAGGAGGAGGACGGTTTCCTGCTCAAGCCCGAGGACCTCAAGGCCGCGATCACTCCGGCGACAAAAGCCTTGATCCTGAATTCCCCTTCCAACCCCACCGGCGCGGCCTACCAAAAGCATGAGCTCGAAGCCCTGGCTGAAATCATCCGTGGCGAAGACCTTTATGTCATCTCGGACGAGATCTACGGGAAGCTTGTCTTTGACAACTTTTCCTTCACCAGCTTTGCCTCGCTGGGCGAGGATATCAAGAAGAAGACGATCCTCGTCAACGGCGTCTCAAAATCCTACTCGATGACCGGATGGAGGATCGGCTATGCCGCCGGCCCGGCGGATGTCATCGGCGGAATGGCTAAAATCCAAAGTCACACGACCTCCAATCCGGCGTCCATCTCCCAAAAGGCCAGCCTGGAAGCGCTGGCCGGCCCCCAGTATGACGTGGGAAAGATGGTTTCGGAATTCCAGCGGCGCCGCAATTACTGCCTGATGAAGCTCGCCTCCATCCCCCAGTTATCCTGTTTCAAGCCGCAGGGGGCGTTCTACCTCTTCCCCAACGTCCAGGCTTACTACGAAAAAGAGTTCAACGGGGCGGCCATCCGCAACTCCTACGGCCTGGCTTATTACCTGCTCAAGGAAGCGAACCTGGCCGTCGTCCCGGGCGACTCTTTCGGCGCAGACAATTACATCCGCCTTTCCTACGCGACGTCCATGGCCAACCTGGAAAAAGGCATGGACAGGATCATCCAGGCTTTCTCCCGGCTCAAGACAGCGAAAAAGGTCAAACGCGTCGCCCTTCAGAACACCGTCACCCGCTTCAAAAAATCCGTTCCCGTGGATGCTTCGATCACGGTTAAGGTCAGGGACGGGCTGCTGGCCGAGGTGGAACCGCCGCTCGGTTACGAAAACTATTTTGAATGGAATGCCAACATCAACGGCGTCATCGTCCAGCTCCGGACGAATGTCACACATCTCAATGACTTCTGGATCGAGAACTGGTATCCCGCTCAGCTCGAATCCGACCTGGAGCCCCACGGCATCATCTATGCCGTGGACGGTATTGCCGGCCGCGAGCCGCGGGCCTTCTACAACTCGGAAACCAAGACCGGCGTCATTGTCAATGCCGACAACTACGGCTCGCTGCGGAGCCTGGCCCTCGGGCTCGTCATGGACGCTTCGGAACGCCTGTACGGCGTCCATGCCCTGAGGGGGATGTCGGCCAACGCCGGAGGAGCCGGCTTGATCTTGGTCGGGCCGCCCGGGACCAAAAAAACCGAGCTCTTTTTCGAGCTGCTGCAGGATCCGCAATTCCGGTTCCACTCGAACGACATCGTCTTTGTCCGCCATTCAGGAAAGACGGCCAACGCCGACTGTGTCGAGCGCAAAATCTATATCCCGACGAATTCCGTCGAATCCTTCCCGAGGCTCGTCCCGCTCTTTGACCACAGCAAATGCGAAAATGTCGTTACCCGCAAAGAGGACTGCACCGATCCGGGATGTCCGCGCCAGGATGACTGCCGGCTCGACCGCGGGTCTCCCTACTGCTACCGCGCCTCCAAAGAGGCCCATGCCATGCTCGATCCGAATTGGATCGCCGGACCCGCCGCCTACGCCAAGCGCACCGCCCTCCGCTGGATCTTCATATTGCGGAATGACAGCGTCTCACCGGCGGCGGTCGAATTGGCGCCGGAGGAAGCTCTGCGCATCCTGGTCTCGGGAGAAACCCCCGGCGCCAAGAAAGGGCTCAGCCCGGCCAAGACCCAGCCTTTCTTCAATCCCCATTTGCTGCCGGCCACGGAAGAACGGCTTGAGCTTCAAAAGGCCTTTTTCCAAAGGCTCCTTCAGAATACCGGCTGCTACCTATTCAACAGCGGGGCGGCCGGCGCAGAGAAGATCAAGGACATCCTCGCCGGAAAGTAAGCTAAAGCGGGCGCCGCGCGGAGTGAGACCTGTCGCCGCCCGCAAGCAAATATCCAGCGACAGCTATGCCCTCTGGTCATACATCCGAGTTTCGATTTCCTCGGCGAGAAGGTGAAGCAAGAAGAGGTGGACTTCTTGGATTCGCGGAGTCTCTGACGAAGCGACGTCCAGCAGGTGGTCGGGGAGCCGGGCCATTTTCCCTCCGCCTTTTCCCGTCATGGCGATCGTCACGAGCTTTTTCTTCTTGGCCGCCTTCAAGGCGTTGATGACATTGGGGGAATCACCGCTCGTGGAGAGAGCCAGGGCTACATCCCCCTTTTTGGCCAGGGCTTCGACTTGCCGGCTGAAAACCCGGTCAAACCCCGAATCGTTCCCGATGGAGGTCAATACGGAGGTGTCCGTGGACAGGGCAACAGCTCGGAGGGCAGGCCTAGTCTTCAAGAACCTGTTGACGAGCTCGGCGGCGAAATGCTGGGCTTCGGCCGCGCTTCCTCCGTTGCCGAAGACAAGGATTTTTCCGCCGGCGCGCAGGCTCCGGAGGCAGTCTGTGGCCGCAGCCTCAAAGATCTTGCCCTTATCCTTAAAAAATTCATCCAGCAACCGGCTCAGCCGTCCTGCCGCTTTTTGATAATTCATAACCCTTCCTCCCCAAGTCCCGTCTGAATGATCAGCCTGACTCGGTCGATCAGCTCAGACAGGTTTTCGGCCCGATAATTTTCGACGGGCACGGCCGGATGAAAGGTCACCCGGATGTGGCCTTTCCGGATAAAGAAGCTGCCCTTGGGCATCATCTCAAAAGTTCCCTTGATAGAAATGGGCACGATCGGGGTCCCGCTTTCGATCGCCAGGAAAAACCCTCCGCGCCTGAATCTCTGCAATTGGCCGTCGCGGCTCCTTGTCCCCTCCGGAAAAATCAGGAAAGAGAAGCCTTTTTCCTTCATCAGCCGGGCCGCCCGTTCGATAGCCACCTTTCCTCCCTTCGCCCCTTTCCGGTCAACGGGGACGAACCCGACAAACTTCATACCCGGGCCGACGACGGGAAGCCTGAACACTTCCTTTTTCAAGATCACCCTGACGGGCTGAGGGATGAGCATGAACACCATCGGCCCGTCTAGGAAGCTGATGTGATTGGGCATGAAAAGATAGGATCGTTCGAGGTCGACATGGTCCAATCCCGAAACGTCCAGACGCAGGCCGAGGACCCGCCTTCCCAGCCGCATCGCCCACTTCCCGATCGTCAACAAGGGATCGCGGACGCCCGTTAGAAGACAGACCAAAAGCACGGGGACCATAGCCAGAACGATGAGGACATAGGTCAGGAAAAGCAGAATGGTCCTCACCTTCATGAGGACCCATTATACAATAAAGGGGAGGGATTAAGAACCTTGCTGGGCGCTTCTGGGGGCCCGGATCCAGTTTCCGGACCAGATGATCAGGTCATTATTAAAATCAGACATCTTATAAACGGAATAAAAATCCTGGGGATTATCGGGATTATAATTGAATCCCTCGTCCAACCCGTCAAAGCCGAGGGATTGGATGAGGTAATCATCCTCGCCGACGTTTCCGGCAGCGATGCCAAACTGCCCCTCGCACGACTGCCTCGTCCAAACCTTTAAAGGACGCCCCCACTGGTCTGTCAAGGGAATAACCTTGACATGGAGCGCCGCGAGTTCAGCGATCAAGGGCTGGCTTGGCGAGAGGTCGCCGTCGGGATTGGACGGCGCATAGCCGGTGTCCGTGATGTACATCATGATGGATTGGGCCAGGGAATTCATTTCCTGCATCGTGCCTTTCTGCTTAGCCTTCTGCATGGCTTCCTGGACGATCGGCACGAGAAGAGCGGCAAGGAGGCCGATGATGGCGACGACGATCAAGATTTCGATCAAGGTGAAGCCTTTCCTCTTCATTTTGGCCCTTCCTTAGATCCAAATTTCGCACAGGTCGTTTCGATGTTCCGATAGGGAAAAAAATGGGCGATACAGCTTCGTTCTGTATCGCCCATTTGAGGACCTCTGCCCTAGGACGATTAGCTGGTGGCCCCGGTTCTCGGACCGCGGATGAACGTGCCGTTCCAGTTGACCAGGTCATTATCAAAGTCAACGCTGGTGTTGATCACGTACAGCCCAGATTCAGGGTTATCCGGGAGATAGCTCCAGGTGTCGACCCCCTTATCCCTGCCGAGAGAGCAGACGAGGAAATCATCGGCCGCAGGGTCGGTGACACCATAGGCGACAGCATCAGCGCCCGTATAAACCTGGAAAGGTGTACTCCACTGGTCATTAGTGGGAAGAACTTTGAGGTAGAAGGGGGAAAGAGCGAGAGCCACATCGCCGCCCACCACGAGATCGCCGGAGCTGGTAATCTGGTTAAGAAAAGTGCCCTTGTCCGTGAGGAAGTCCGTGAGGGCCGTGGCGATGGAGTTGATGTCCTTCTGGGTGCCTCTGACTTTGGCTTTCTGAAGAGCGGTGATGGCGTTGGGGATGAGCAGCGCCGCTAAGATTCCGATGATGGCGACGACGATCAGCAGCTCGATCAGGGTGAAGCCTTTTTCCTTATTCACTTTAAGCATTCAAAACCTCCTTTTCCTTGTGGATTGCTTAATCATCCATCAAGGCAATGAATTTGCGTTATCCACGCTATTATCTAGCAATTTCTGTGCCAACTTTTTCATAATTACAAGTTATTGATAATAAATAAATAATAATTTCTGCCCCATCGCGCCATCCCTGATTAATGCTCTTTTTTGTCATCGCGTGCCAATTATTGTCATCTAAAAGAATAAGATTTGTCTTCACCGCTTTCCTCTCGCTGCTCCGATTTCTTGAAGGACTTCAGCTGATATTTTTCGATCAGATAGCGAAGCGAGCGATAGCTGACGCCCAGGAGGGAGGCCATTTTTTTCATGTTCCCGCCCGATGCCGAACCCGCCTCCTGGATATATTTCTTGGCGATTTGATCCAAGTGGCCTTCCAGGTCGAACCCGGGCTTGAGCACGGCCGGGCCGTCTTCGCTCCGGCGCATCTCCAGGATGTCCCTCGGCAGGCTGGAGATCGTGATGGTCTCCCGCTCCTCTACCGCCACGGTCCTTTCGATCAGGTTTTCCAGCTCCCGGACGTTTCCCGGCCAGGCGTATGTTTCGAGAAAGCTGATGACCTCCGGCGTGAGCCTCTTCGTCTTGCGGCCCATTTTTTCGCAGTGTTTTTGGAGGAAGTGCGAGATCAGGAGAGGAATATCCTCCGTCCTTCTTCGCAGGGCCGGCATCTCAAAACAGATGACGTTCAGGCGGTAGAACAGCTCTTCCCGGAATTTTCCCTCCTCGATTCGTTTTTTTAGATCCTGGTTCGTGGCCGCGATGATCCGGATGTCGACGAGGATCTCGTCCGTCCCCCCGACCCGGCGGATCCTCCTTTCCTGGAGGACGCGGAAGAGCTTCACTTGGGTCCAAGGGGAAAGCTCGCCGACCTCGTCCAGGAAAATCGTTCCGGCATGGGCCGTCTCAAACATGCCTTTCTTGTCGGCCACGGCCCCCGTGAAAGATCCCTTGGTATGACCGAAGAGCTCGCTTTCCAGGAGGTTCTCGGGAAGGGCGGCGCAGTTGATGGAGACGAACGGACGCTCCCGGCGCCGGCTGAGAGCATGGATGGCCCGGGCCGCCATTTCCTTGCCGGTTCCGCTCTCGCCCGTGACCAGGACGGTAGAATCCGTCGTCGCCACTTTTTCGATCAAGCCGAAGACCTCTCTCATGGCCTTGCTTTTGCCGATCATGTTCTCGAAGCTCGACTGTTCCCGGAAGCTTTTCTTGAGCAGGATGTTCTCTTCCCGGATCTTCTTTTCCTCCAGGCCGTGGGAGACGAGGATTTTGAGCTCTTCGATATCGAACGGCTTGATGACATAATCCAGGGCGCCGACTTTGAGGGCTTCGACGGCCTGCTTGACGCTCCCGTAGGCGGTGATCATGATGACGGGGACGATCGGCTTCTGCTTCTTGACATGTTTGAGCAGCTCCATCCCATCGACCTTGGGCATCTTGATATCGCAGATGAGGATGTCGAAATCCTCGTCGTCGACGAGCTCATAGACGTTCGGTGTTCCCGGGCTCGTCTTGACCTGGAATCCCTCTTTCTTGAAGACCACGCTGAGGAGGTCCAGAATGCTTTTTTCATCATCGACGACAAGGATCGTTTCCATCGGTCTCGCTTAGTCCTTTTCGTTTTTAGGGGGCTCCGGAGCGGGCAGGGTGATGAGGAATTCCGTGCCCTGCTCCGGCCCGAAGGACACCTGAATTTTCCCCTGATAATCATCGACGATTTTTTGGACGACGGCCAATCCCAGCCCCCGGCCGTTTTCAAACCGGGAGTAAAAGGGTTCGAAGATGTGCTCCTGTTCTTCGGGGGTCATGCCCCGGCCCGTGTCGGCAAACCGCATCCTGAGCTCGCGTTTCTCCTGGAAAAAGTCGACGGCCAGCGTCCCGCCGTCGGGCATGGCCTGGAGAGCGTTCCGGGCGATGTTCCAGAAGACCTGTTTGAACTGGTTGGGGTTGCCGAAATAGTCCAGGTCGATGGTCTCGAAATTACCCTGGAGGGCGATGCGGCCGTTGAGCTCGCCGCTCATCTTCAACATCATCAGAGTCTCTTTCAAAACCTGGGGAACGCTGAACCTGGAAAAAGCCGGCTTGGCCGGAGTGGCCAGGTTCAGGAACTGCTCGATGGTCTGGGACACCCGCCGCGATTCTTTGACGACGATGTCCATCAGGTTCGCCTGCTCCTCATTCGGGGACAGCTCATTCTTCAGGACTTGGACCGCCCCCGCGATAGCCGTTAGCGGGTTGCGGATCTCATGGGCGATCATCGCGGACACCCGGCCGGCCGTGGCCAGGCGATCCCTCCGGTCCAGCTCTTTTTGGGTCTGGACGAGCTGCTCTCGCGCCTTGCGAAGACTCCCGGCCAGATAATTGACAAGGACAGCAATCACGAAAAACAGCGCCCAAGCCAGAAAAATCGTGTACATCACCAGTCCCAGGGAAATCTCTCTGGACTGGCCCGGCCGGAAGTAGGGAATGATGCCCAGGTACATCCCGTCGGCCAATACGCCGAAGAGGATGGCCGCCAGGGATGCCGCCAGATAGGCGGCGCGTTTGGAAAGAACCAGGCTGGCGGCAATGATGGCAAAGACATAGAGAAAGTAAAGGTTTCCGTTCAGGCCACCGGAAATATAGACGAAGAAGGTGATCAACAGGAGGTCGATGAAGATCTGAAGATAGGCCTGGAACGTGGAATGACTGTCCCAATGATAGAGAAGAAGGTAGACGACGCTCAAGAGAAACGAGAACAGGACGAACAAATAGAAGGGCATGAGAGGAAGGAACACGGACGTCGACAGCTGGATGATCACGGCCGCCACGAGAAGAGTCGAGACGACGATCAGGCGGAACCAGATCATCGAAAGGATATTCTTCTTGAGCGTTCTCACCGGTACCATGGTTCCTCAGAATTGCTGCATCAAGTTGAAGATCGGCAGGTACATAGAAAGAACCAGCGCTCCGACCACCCCGCCGACAAAGATGAGCAGCAGCGGCTCCATGATGGACAAGAGGGCGGCGACCGTCGCGGTCACCTCGTCATCATAAAAATCCGCCAGTCTGTTCAGCATTTGGTCCAGGGTTCCCGTCGCCTCGCCGACGCTGACCATCTGGGTCAGCATGAACGGGAACTGTCCGGTTTCCTTAAAAGATTCCGTGAGGCTCCGTCCTTCCGTCACGTGTCTCCGGGCGTCCAAAACGCTTTTTTCGATGATCTTGTTCCCGGCCGTGGTGGCCGTGATCTTCAAGCTCTCCAGCATCGACACGCCGCCGGCCAACAGGGTGCTCAGCGTTCGGGTGATGCGGGTCATGGCGACTTTGGACATGAGCTTGCCGAACAGGGGAATCCGCAAAATGAACTTGTCGGTCGCCCACCGTCCCTGCTCCGTCCGCCGGATAAAACGGTAGCCGACGACCAGCCCGATGATGCCGAGGACGATGTAAATAAGATAGGAAGAAACGAAATGGCTCAGGTTGATGACGAACTGGGTCAGAAAAGGCAGGCTGGCCCCAAGCTCTTCGAAGATGCCGGCGAAGATGGGAATGACCTTCCACAACAGGAAGACGGACACGCAAATGGCAAAGAGGACGATCGCCGCCGGATAGATCATCGCCTGCCGGACCTGGCCGCGGAGCTTGACGATTTTCTCGATATACTCGGACAGGCGCTGGAGCATCGTATCCAGGGAGCCGCTCTGCTCGCCGGACGCGATCAGGTTGCAGTAGAGGTCATCAAAGGCCTTGGGAAACTTGCGCTTGGCCTGGTTCAGGCTGGCGCCCGCCTCCACGTCTTCCCGGATGGTCGTGATGACCTTCTTGAAATACTTGTTCTTGGTCTGCTCGGCGAGGATATTGAGGCTCTGGATCAAAGGAAGCTCGGCGTCGATCAAGACGGAGAGCTGCCGGCTGTAGATGGCCAGCTCCTTCATCTTGACCTTTTCCCGGCGCAGAAAAGGGATCCGGAGAACGATCCTTTTCGGCGCGATGCTGGAGACCGTGATCTGCTCTCTCTGGAGATAGCGGGCGAGGTCATCGGGCGAGCTCGCGACGCGTTCTCCGCCGACACTGTCCCCGTACCTGTTTTTACCTTTCCAGACATAAACGGCCATTGTTCTTTTCCTTTATCTTTTGGCGTTCGGACCGACGTTAAAAGATGTCGGTCGATATCCTTCTTTCCTCTGGAGAATGTCCGTCAGCTCCTCGGGAAACGAGGTCGCTAACATGGCAATCTCCAGAGAGATTTGTTTTCTGAAATAAAGGTCGGCCAGGGACTGGTTGAACGTCTGCATCCCGAATTTCTCCTGCCCCAGCTGCATCGAGGAGTAGATCTGATGGATCTTGTTCTCCCGGATGAGATTGCGGATGGCCGTGTTCGGGATCAGGATTTCCATGGCCAGGACCCGTCCCTTGCCGTCGATGCGGGGGAGCAGCGCCTGGGTCAAGATGGCTTCCAGAGTCATGGACAGCATGACCCGCGACTGGGCCTGGTACTGGGGCGGGAAAATATCAATGATTCTCGAAATCGTCTCGGAGGCCGAATTCGTGTGCAGCGTAGAAAACGTTAAATGGCCGGTCTCGGCGACGCGCAGGCAGGCCTCGACGGTCTCCAGGTCCCGCATCTCTCCGACCAGGACGACATCGGGGTCCTCGCGCAGGACTGAGCGCAGGGCGTTGGCATAGGAGAGCGTATCCACGTAAAGCTCCCGCTGGTTGATCAAGGCCTTTTTCGGCGTGAAAAAATATTCGATCGGCTCTTCGATCGTCACGATATGGACGCTGCGCTCGGTGTTGACGTGGTCGATCATGCAGGCCAGGCTGGTGGACTTACCGCATCCCGTGGGCCCGGTGACGAGGACCAGGCCGCGCGGCAGATAACAGAGCTGTTGGACCCGCTGTGGGATCCCCAGCTTGGCGAAGCTCCACATCGACGGCAGGAACCTGCGGATGGCGACCGCGACCGCGCCTTTCTGCATGTAGGAGTTGCCTCGGAACCGGCCGAGGTCCTTGATGCCGAAGGAAAAATCCAGCTCCAGCTTCTCTTCGAACTGTTTTTTCTGCTTGTCCGAGAGGATGCTGTAGACAAGCTGCTTGGTCTCGGCGGGTGTGAGAGGCGGATGGTCGATATTCTTCAAGATCCCGTGGACGCGGATGCGGGGCGGGACATACGTCGTCAGGTGGAGATCGCTGGCATCGGCGTCCACCGTGATTTGCAGCATCTGCTGAATGGTCATGGTCATGGCAAAACCTCCTAATCCTTGATTGTTTCCCGGAGGACTTCCTCCACCGTGGTGATGCCGGCCTTGATCTTGGTCAGGCCGCTCCGACGCAGGGTCAACATCCCCTGCTCGATGGCCTTGGCCTTGATCTCCCGGGACTGCGATCGGTTCAGGATAAGATCCCGAATGTCGGCCGTGACCTGCATCACCTCGAACAGGCCGGTCCTTCCCTTAAAGCCGGTGTTATTGCAGGCCTCGCAACCTCTTCCCTGGAGGATGTTCGCGGAGTCCGCTTCCTCCTCCGAAAAACCCATGTCGAGCAGCGTCTTCTTGGGGAGCTTTTGGGGGGCCGCGCATTTCTTGCAGACGCGCCGGACCAGCCTTTGGGCGACGACGAGGATCACGGAGTCGGCGATGAGAAACGGCTCGCAGCCCATGTTGATGAGACGGTGGACCGTGGCCGCAGCATCATTGGTGTGGACGGTGGAGAAAACCAGGTGGCCCGTCAGGGCGGCCTTGATGGCGATATCGACCGTTTCCGCGTCGCGCATCTCTCCGACCAGCATGATATCCGGGTCCTGTCTTAAGAACGCCCTAAGCGACGTGGCAAAATTTAAATTGATCTCTTCCTTGATGTTGACCTGATTGATCCCGGGGATATAAAACTCGACCGGGTCTTCGGCGGTCATGATGTTCTTCTCGAGAGCATTCAGTGTTGAAATCGCGGAATACAACGTGTTGGTCTTTCCGCTTCCCGTCGGGCCGGTGACCAGGATAATGCCCCAGGGCCGGACGATGGCCTTTTTGAAGACATCCAACGCCTCCGGCTCGAAGCCCAGCTGGGTCAGGTCGATCTTGAGCATCTCCCGGTCGAGAATACGGGCTACGATCTTTTCGCCGAAGATCGTGGGGATAGAGGACACCCGCATATCCACGTCCTTGCGGCCTCCCTTCTCCAGCCTCACCCTCATCCTGATGCGTCCGTCCTGGGGGAGCCTTTTTTCGGCGATGTTCATGTTCGACAGGATCTTCACCCGGGAGAGCACCGGGTTCTTGAACTTCATGGGAAGATTCATGGTCTCATAAAGAATGCCGTCGATCCTGTACCTGACACGGAAGGTCTTCTCGTACGGCTCGAAATGGACGTCGCTCGCCCCCTTCTTGATGGCCTCGATGAAAATGGAATTGACGAGGGTGATGATGGGGGCTTCGTCGGCGGGCTGCTCGAACTCTTGGACGTCGAATTCCTCCTCCTTGACGTCTTCGACAATGCTGACCTTGGAATCATCGGCCAGCTCGATATCATCCATCGTCCGTTTCGGCCGGACGGCATGCGAGCTGCCATAGTACTTGTTGATCGCGTTCAAGATCCCCGCCTCCGAGGCGATGACCGGCTGGATGCTCATCCCGGTCCGGAAACGGATATCCTCGATGACGTCCAGGTCGGTCGGGTCGACCATGGCCAGGGTGAGGAAGGAGCGGATGCGGTGGATGGGCATGATCATGTATTTTTTGGCCGTTTCTGCCTGGATCAAGTTGATGACATCCGGATACACTTCAAACTGGTCAAGATCGATGTAGGGATAGCCCAGCTGGCGGCTTAATCCCTGGGCCATTTCTTCTCCGCTCACATAGCCGAGGGCGATGATGGCGCTTCCTAATGACACGTCGTGCTTTTTCAGAAACTCCTGGGCGGACTTCAATTGCTCGGCAGAGATGATTTTCTCTCTGATCAGAAGCTCCCCGAGATTCGAACCCATTC
This sequence comes from uncultured Eubacteriales bacterium, assembly GCA_964537875.1. Classification (GTDB taxonomy): domain Bacteria; phylum Acidobacteriota; class Aminicenantia; order Aminicenantales; family UBA4085; genus JAPKZH01. The sequence goes on along the minus strand of CAZIDN010000002.1, from coordinate 41,613 downwards.
TTTTTAGTCGCTCCTCATCGTCAAAATTTGCCGGCCATAATTGTTACCAAAATTTGTCAACAGGAATTCTCTATCTGAAAAAGACGTCGGCTCCTTGCGATTTTTCTCTCTGTCCGAAGGGCTTTCCAAAGGAAGAGGCTTTCTTCATTTGCGAGCCTAGAATATTCGCTCAGGTGACACTTTTCGTCAATCACCGGTATGGGCGATTCTCAAGGTGAATTTTTTTTCCCCCCTCTCACCCCCAAAGGCTATCAAAGTTTTTCAAGTTTTTGGCCGGTTTTACGACTCAATAAAAGGGACGAGGTCTGTAAAAAGAATGAACACTTTCTTCATGGGCCTTCCCTCGAGACGGCGGGAGAAAAAGGTATGCTGAACGAGGAGATTTATCGTTTTTTGATCGAAAAGGCGAATGACGGCATAGCCATCCTTCAAGACAGGAAATTCAAATATTTTAACCCCAGACTCCCGGAAATCGTCGGCTATTCCCCGGATGAAATCCTGCGGGTCCCCCTACGCTCGATCATCTCGGAAGTCGAGCTGGACAGGCTGATCGAAAAATATGAGCGGCGATTGGCCGGGGAAAACCTCCCAGCCCTCTCCGAGACCTGCTTGAAACATAAGGACGGCCGGCTCGTCTATCTTGAGCTGAACGCCGGCGTCATCACCTATGAGGGAAAGCCGGCCGACCTGATCATCGCCCGGGATATCACCGGGCGGAAACGGACGGAAGAGGAGTTCAATCGGACCCTGGAAAAACTGAGGAAGGCGATGGGGGCCACCATCCAGGCTATCACGCTGACGGTTGAAACAAGGGATCCGTGCACGGCCGGCCATCAACGCCGGGTCGCCGACCTGGCCCGTTCGATCGCCGACCAAATGGGGTTGGACAAGGAAAAGATCGAAGCCCTCCGCATTGCCGCCTCGATCCACGACCTGGGGAAGGTCTCGATCCCGAGCGAGATCCTGAGCAAGCCCGGACGGCTCAATGACACGGAATTCGAGCTCATCAAAACCCATCCCCAGATCGGCTACGACATTTTGAAGAAAATCGATTTTCCCTGGCCGATCGCCATGATTGTCCTTCAACACCATGAGCGGGTGAATGGCTCGGGCTACCCCCAGGGGCTCAAGGACGGCGATATTATGCGCGAAGCCAGAATTTTAGGCGTGGCGGACGTCGTGGAAGCCATGGTCTCCCACCGGCCTTATCGGACGGCGCACAAACTCGATGTGGCCTTGGACGAAATCTCAAAAAATCGGGACGTTCTCTATGATCCGGAGGTCGTGGACTCCTGCGTCAGCCTGTTCCAGGGCAATCAATTCGCGTTTAAATAAAGTTCATAGGAGCGGCAAAAACGTGGGCGGTCCACCGGCTGTTTCCACACCCCTTGAGCTTTCCCGCCTTTAATAGCTCTTTGAACGAAATTCGATGGCGATCCAAAAAGCGACATTCCAATAATCATCCATCTCGCTGAAAAAGCGCGGTTCCCGATTCAGCCGCGCCCGGATATTGCGCTTTCCCTATTTATCATCTAGAATAAAATCAACGTCATGGGAAAACGGAACTTCCTGAATTCTATTCGAGAAAAGATATCGCCTCGCCAGAGGGGCTGTTCATGAAGGACTTAAAAGACGAGATTGCCGGATTGGCCCGGAAGTACCGACTCCAGATTATCTATGCATTCGGCAGCAGGGCCAAAGAAATCTTTGGCCGGGTGACGGGCCAAACGCGGCGATCGTCCCGATCGAAATCAGATCTGGACATCGGCGTAAAACCGCAAAGGCCGCTGACAGTCAAAGAGAAAGTGGAAATTGCCCAATTTTTTGAGGACCGGTTTGACGTGCCCAAGGTCGATGTCGTCGTCATTCCCGAGGCGCCGGCCCTGCTGGCTTACGAGATCGTCACGGGAGAGCTGCTTTATGCGAAAAATGAGAATTTTGAAGCCGAATATCAGTTGTATATTATGAGGAGGGCGGGCGACCTCTTGCCCTATGAACGCCTCAAAAAAGAAATGATCTTGGGAAAGTAGAATGACGAGCGACAAAATCAACGGCAACGTGATCGTTCAAAGAGCCGCCTGGATCCGTAAAATGCTTGATTCCATTCGAGAACTCCCCCTCCAGACCAGGGAAGATTTTACCAACAACAAGCACAACATCGCCGCGGCCGAGTCTTATTTGCGCCGTGCTCTAGAGGCCCTTTTTGATATCGGCCGTCATATCCTGGCCAAAAAATTTGCCCATCCGGCCGCCGAGTATAAAGAGATTGCCGACGGCCTTCTCGAAAAGAAAGTCTTGGCCAAGCATGACGCCGAAATCCTGAGACAAATGGCGGGATACAGGAACAGGCTGGTCCACTTTTACCACGAAATCGGGCCGGAAGAGCTCTTTGACATTTGTACGACTCATCTGGATGAAATTCACCTGCTTCTGACCGAGCTGGCAAAATGGACACGCAAAGACCTGAAGCTCAAACAATAAATTCGATAATGCCGATATCCATAAGAAGTTGAAACGCGCCTGGAGAGATTTGAACTCCCGACCCTCTGCTTAGAAGGCAGATGCTCTACTCTGATAATTGGCTGAAACGAAAGCACTTGGGGGAACACCTTCTTTTTTTGTGGACAAAATGGGGACAAAATCCTGGGCGGAAGTCACGTTTTGGGCCAAGGTTTCCACTGCCCGCCGCATGTTCTCCGGCGTCGGGTGAGCGTAGCGCATCGTCGTTTGAATCGAGGCATGACCCAGGATCTTCGAAACGGTCACGAGGTCGATCCCGGCTTCTACCATCTTGCTGGCTGCATTATGCCGGAGATCATGAAAGCGAAGTCCCACAATTCCCGGGTCCTTCTCATCGTCTGGATTCTTTTTGGCGCGGGCGCAGGCGGACCTGAACGCTGTCTTGATGTCCTTCATTGGCCTTTCATTCGTCGGATCGAGAAACACGTACCCTGATTTTCCGTTTGCTTGTTTCAACCGGGTGAGCTCTTCCAACAGGACGCTGTTGATGGGGATGACTCTCGCTTTGCCGGACTTCGTTCTCTCCACGCGGATCATCCTTTTGTCAAGGTCAACCTGGCCCCATTTCAAGCTCAAAATTTCGCTTCTCCGCATACCCGTACACAAGGCCGTGATTAAGATCGGCTTCAAATGGGATGCGCATGCTTGCAGCAATCGGCCAAGTTCTTCCCCGGCCAGGATTCGGTCCTTCGGCTCCGGCTCTTTGAATTTCCTCACGCGAACAATCGGATTTGTCTCCAACCTTTCCCATTCGACGGCCCTATTGAGCACGCACTTTAGGCAGCTCAGCTCCCGGTTGACGCTGGCAGACGAGACCTTTTTACGCCGCTCCGCGATATAGCGCGCGGTCGATTCGGGCGTAACGTCTGACAATCGCTTGCCCCTGAAAAATCGGTTTAGGTGCTGGAGAGAGTTTTCATGGCCCTGGACAGTCTTGGGCCTCCAATGCACGCGCGAATAAAGCTCGAGAAATTTCTTGCCGAAGTCCTCAAAGAGCGCGTCCTCTTTCTTCTCCAGCGGGAAACCGTACTTTCCCCGGAAGGCGTCGCCAACCTTGGACACCAAGACCTTCAAGGCATCTGCCCTGGTCATGGCGTTCTTCACGGCCTCCCTGATTCTTTGGCCGTTGGTGCGGTAATAAACATACCATCGGCCTTCCCCTGATTTTGATTGCCTGAGATAAACCGAGCCAAAGGGGTAATTCCATGTCTTTCCCTCGTGGCTCACTTTGACTCCTCCTTTCTTAAGGAAGAGTCTATCATAATTCGCCAGGGAAAGGTCAACCTGGGGATACGAAGTAGCGGCGGTGATGGGGCTGAATGATTTTTGCTCGATCCATTCAGCGATCGCTTCTGTCTCAAACCGGATGCGTCCCTTTATTTTGACGAACGGGATCTGCCCTCGTTCGACGAGCCGATAGAGCGTGACCGGATGGCTGCCCAGGGAATGGGCGAGTTCTCGGACCGTGAGGAGTTTGGTCATGCGCCCTTCATGCTCCTCAGTTTTTCAATGATGCCAAGAAGACCCGGAACCTGGCCGGCTTCGTATGCGGAAACAAGCTCGACCGCGCTCCAATAGAGCCGCCGGCAGCGCGTCTCACAAAACTTTTGATCCGGCTTGGAGCGGTAAGGTCGAAAATCGCCCAGGCACGTAAGGCAAGTCCGAAGACCCGCCTTAAGCCTGGGGTTCGTTTTCGGCCTAGATCGTCGTTCTGACAACCGTCGACGCTTGATTAAACAGGAATTCACGACCTTCCTCAATTTTTATCGATCCCAAATTTGGCCTTTGCGCGTTCCAGGAGAAGCGGCGCATTTTCTAGGGCCATTCTAGCCTTCCTCCGTGACCATTTTTCACTGCCCTCAAAAGGGGATCGCCTCCTCCCGGGCCTATTCCTTTTCTCCCGATCCCGGAGATTCTTTCTCGTACTCTCGGAGTGCCGCGTCGACCGCTTCTTTTAAGTCCGGGATCATCTCGCGGCGAAGCGTTAGGCCCTTCGTTGTCGGCTTCCAAGTGTCTCCGTCCTGGTAATGGACTCGAACGCTGACGACCTTTTTGCCCTTGTAGATCGAGAACGATGTCACGACCTTTTCCTCGACGTTTTTCTGAAACTCGTGGAGGACTTTTTCTTCGTTCATTTCTTTCTCCTTTTCTTCATCTTTGTCTTTGTCTTTTATAGGAAGAAAATAAAGATGCCCCCGCACAGCCAGGGGGAAGCTTCACGCTCAATTTTGTCCATGTTTTCTCCTATTCCCCGTTTTTCATCTACTCGGGTTCTTTTCTATCTTCGCCAGCGTTTTCATTTTGCCCTCTTTTTCTACCCTTCCTGATATACCCCCCCCTCAATATTTTTTATATATAAACTATATATTCTAATAGGGTTATAGTGGCAGGGGGGGGTTGCCACAATGTTTCCCCATATAAAGGGCATTGTGGCAACGTGCAGGGGGTATGTCAGGGGGATCATTTAAGCCTCAGGATTGCCGGGCTGCCTTTGCCGGGCAGGTGATCTTTTAGGATGGTTCCTCGTGCGACTGCTTCATCGATGGCGTTGCGGATGGTCGTGCGTTTTGCTTCCCCGGATAGGGCCTGAATGAGGTCCTTCTGGAGCATCTCTCCGTCATTGTCCTTGAGAACCTCTTCGATCTGCCCGGGGATGATGGAGCGGCCAAGGTCTTGCCAGATCGAGCTTTTCTCAAAGAGAAGATATCCCTCCTTTCGTTCAATGACGAATCGCGCCGGCCATGTTCCGTGGCGCGTTGTAATTTCGACGCAGACATAATTTTGATAAGGCAGAGGAAGGGTTTGCTGCCGGTATTTATAATGAAGGAAGTCGAGGCCGATGGTGGTGTCAGCGCTGTTGGCAATCATAGAGTGTCCCATGAAGCGAGAAACGGAAGAGCGTTGCTCGATCTCGTCGGAATCTTGTTTGTTGGAAAAATGATGAACGACGACCAGTCCCAGGCCGAAGTTCGATTTTAAATCGCTAAGGATTTTCATCATGGGCGAGATATCGCCGGAGGTATTAAGCTCTTTGGGGTAGAAGGTATATAGGGGATCCAGGATTAAAATATCCGGCTGATACTTCTCTATGAGTTGAATCAGCTTTTTGTAATCGGCCTCATCGGTCAAGTTCCACCATGCTCCGGTTGTCGTCTTCTGAAAAAATCTGCCTCCCAGGTCGAAAACTTTTTCGCGTTGCATTTTAAAAAGGCGATCCTTCATTCCAGGGAGTGAGACTTCTTGTTGAATAAGGAGCACTTTGAGGGGGTTGGCAATTTTGAGGTCGTCGATTAGAAAGGGTGAGGTCCCCGAAGCGACATAAAGGGCGAGCTGAGAAACAAGCAGGGATTTTCCAACGCCCTTTTGTGCGCCGATAAGACAGAAGCCGAACCGCTCTATGATGGGTTCGACCAGCCAATCAATTTTTGGGATCTGGAGAATATTAAGATCTTCGATCGTCATCGCTGTTTCTTTCGGCTGCTCGGCGTCGCGGTTGAGCCCGTCTTGTTCGCGGATGAGCTTTTTAATTTGCGCCAAGCCCGGTTCATCGAAGACTCCGGTTTTGAGATATTCACGGCTCTGGCTCTCCGCCGCCCTAAAAATTTTTTCCGACAGTCGGTGTCGCTTCAGCTCCCGGACGCAAAGCCGGAAGTTTTTGGGAGTGGACTTAGGGAGCCCATCACAGAGCGTGTCGACATAAATCCCGTCTTCGACCGAAGTGAATTCGGAGTGGATGACGGCGAGCGGGATATCATCTGGTCGATCATTTTCCCAAATACGCGCGATGATCCGAAAAATCTTTCTTTCCCTATCGCTCGAAAATAAACTTTCTTTGAGTTCGACGATGTCCAGGTCCAGAAAATTGGGGCGCATTATTAACGTCCCGAGGACGGCTTTGGCGATATCTGAGCTCATCTCAATCCGGCGCCTTGCTTCCTTCATCCGGGAAGACTTCGCTGACTCTCTTTTTTAATGCGCGCGAAAGCGCGACCTTCTGCTTTCTTGAGGGTTGAATATTGCCAGTCTCAATCCGCGAAAGCGAGGAATAATAAACGCCGCTTCTGCGCGAGAGTTCAGCCTGCGTCATTCCCTGAAGCATCCGAAAAATCCTTAACTGATTCATCTCGTTCTCCCTTGCAACAAAAAGGTTGCTCTAATATAATATGTAGTATGGATGCTGATTTGTCCAAACAGAAAGCGGAAAATTTTTTTATGAAACTTCAAAGTGAGTGGAAGATATTTAGATGCGTGACTATGTATAAAAAGAGGTGGCCGCATCATCTTAAATCCACGCCTTCAAGACATCAATTGACCTGCATCTGCCTTATCTGCCTGTATATATGCCACCTGCTTCTTCGCAAACATTCTCACGTTTCGCCCGCCGGGTTCTTCCTGGGATGGATATGGTTAAAGTTTGATGATAAGGAGGAGGCCCGGAAGATATTAGAAAAAATATGGTTATCAGATTCCAGCCCGCATGCCAAAAGAAGACTATCAGATTTAGATCTCATCGGCATTCGGCCCGGAAAAATAGATGATGATGAGAAGTTTCCAAGGAACGCGGAGAGAAATGCGAAATACGTCCTTGAGGCTTCGCAATACAAGAAAAAATTAGCCGCTATTTTCGAAACTCCCCAATCTAAAATGGCGGCGAGGATAGGGGCATGCCGGGAATACGAGCTGGAGAGGCTAAGAGCCGATCTAAAGCGCCAAAAAAACCTTTATAGATTCATCAAGAGGCTTTCAAAGTTTGGTATGGAAAAGGGTGGGGAATTTTCTCGGACAGAGTTCGAGCGAAAATTCTCCGATAAAAGCCTTGGAGAAATTGTCGGCCTCTTAGGTCAATATCGAGAAGAGGCGCGGCTGCTGTCGCCTGAATTTAGATATCCGTCTCAGTGGCTGGATGATCTGGCTTCAAAGAAGAAAGGAATCCGCTTCGCGGAAAGCTATGTTCAAGCGTTGAGAAAGCATATAGAGATTCCAAAAGAGTTCGAGAGAACGAAGGGGACCGGATCGGATAGGATTTGAACCAGACTGAAAAAGAGCGTCTCATCTATTAGCTGATAGCTGACCCCTCAGTAATTCCTATATGTGACTTTATCAATCCTGTTTGTCAGTAGGTAGAACATTTATAGTTGCTCTATGTATATATACTCTTATATATATATAGTATAGGTTCTTCAGGCTTTCTTGTGGGTAAAAATAAGAGGTTTGAAGGCATCGGTTACTTTATATGACCAAACAGGGTTCATTGTTAGCGAAGCTATTGGAACAGGCCCAGTTGACCTCCCGAAATCCCATGCTAAAATTAAATCGTGAATACCGAAGACGAAGAGAAAATCCGCCGCGCCTTCAAGATCATCAGCCGAGAATTAACTAAAAACGATAAAGAAGTCCAACACCTCAAATACCGCCAGCAGCGCATCGAGAGATTGGTCCTTAAAGGGCTTCGAGATTTCAAGAAATTCTTTACCGTCAATCTAAATTAAAATTCTAAAATATCACGGAGCTAAACCCCCGCTGATCAAGAAGCCGCTTAAGAAAATGGCACTTCCAGAAAAATAAAAAATTAGTCAGTGGGGGATATACTCATAAAGGGGGGGGCCTGAGAGAAAGTTCCCATAGCCCCCCTTGTTTTTTTCACCTATGCATAGGCGGGGGGCTTTCGAGATTTTAAAATTTTTCTCAAAAAAAGTGCTCCCGGCCCTATTGCGCTTTGGTTTTTTCGTGGTATAATGAGACTAGAAGCATGAGGTCATGAAGGCATGATGTTAAGGGATCATTCAAGCACGAAGATCGTCAAGGCGTCTCAGGGCAGCCTCATTAAGGCTCTGAATGTCCCGGAGCTGGTGGATTCTTTTCTCGCTTCTCAGGACGTCCGGGAGATCAGCCGGGTCGCCTACCGGAAGGGGCTGGAGAGATTTCTTTCCTGGATGGCTGAGAACCGAATCGAGCAGCCGGACCGGGAGTCCGTTCTAAGGTTTAAAAGCTTCCTTGTAGAATCGGGGCTTGCGGCCAACAGCGTGAACAGCTACCTGGTGGCCGTCAAAAAATTCTTCACCTATCTTGAAGGCACGAGGCAATATCCGAACGTGGCCAAGGACGTGAAGGGGATTCAGCAGCCCAAGGGCCATTTGAGAGAACCGCTGACGATCGCTCAGATCAAGGACATGCTTTCACAGATTGACACTTCGACCCTCCCGGGCAAGCGCGATTTTGCCATCGTCAACCTCATGGCGCGGACCGGGCTCAGGACCATCGAGGTAATACGGACGAATGTCGAGGACGTGAGGCAGCAAGGCGGAGAGGCGCTCCTGTATGTCCAGGGGAAGGCCAGGGATTCGAAGGACGCCTTTGTGATCCTCACGGAAAAGAGCCTGAATCCGATTTTCGCCTATACCCAGGCCAGGGGGCAGGCCGTGGCCGGGGATCCCCTCTTTGCCTCAATCTCCGACAGAAACAAAGGCGGGAGACTGACCACACGGACGATCAGGCAGCTCATCAAGGACTCTCTGAGGAATATCGGGATTGAGAGCAGGAAGCTAAGCGCGCACTCTCTGAGGCATAGCTTCGCGACGCTTGCGCTTCGGGCCGGGGCTCCGCTCATCCAGGTCAAGGATGCTCTGCGGCACAGTTCGATTGAGACGACCCAGAAGTATCTTCATAACATCGAGCGGATTGAGAAGGGCGCTGAGAGGTACGTTGATTTTTAGACCGGCTAGGGGTGTATTTCCATTAAGCGTCAATATCGGAAATAGAAATCAGGGAGGAATAAGGACTTGAAAATGGCAAAGAAAAAGGACTCGGCACTCAGCCGGCGCGAAGCTGAGGGATTGAAAACGAACGTCTTCATTAACAAGGACGGGGAGGTCATTCAGAAAACGACGGTGTATCTGCCGAAGGAACTTGTGAAGCGCTTAAAGAGAGAGGCGCTTGACAGGGAGATTACTCTTTCAGAGCTCATCCGGGAAAGACTCAAATAAAGCCCCGGTGCCGGGATCCGTGTCTTCAGAACGAGGCGCTTTAAAATTAGCCCCTATTCACTTCCAAATATCAGCGATAAGAAATTACTGACTTTGCACTAAAGTCCGTCAAAAAACGAGTTTCTTTTTTTCCTCCTGCTTAATTGACAATATCTTTTTTGGGGTTAGAATTTATTCGAACTCAGTCGGGTGGAGGAGAAATGAGAAAATCACAAAAAATTATTGTCACGCTTTACATAATTATCTTAAACTATATTCTTTTCTTTCCACCCGCGGCCTTCATTCATGGCAATGGCTCCCTCTTTCCAAAGGGCAGGATATTTGTTTTTGGTGTTCCCGAGAGTGGATATTACAGTGAATTCGGCCATATCCAAATCGACCTAATAAGGCTTTTGGTCGAGTTGTTGGCGGTTAGCACTTTGGCAGGGAGTCTTTTTCTTCTGTTCGGGCGGAGAAAGGAAAAACCCAGAGCGAACTCTGAAGATCCAGAAATGAAGAAATTGAAGAAACAGGTAAGGGACTTTAAAAAATTTATTATTTTTTTGCTAATATGTTTAGCGGTTATCGTAGCTTTGATAATTGTCGCTCTAAGATAGGGCGACTTGATTAACTCAATCTAGTCCTTGCCGGTCGGCGGTTAGGCCTTCGATTTACTAAGACCAAGGGACTGCAGGTAAGTCGGCTCGCTTCTTTCGAGCGTGATCCTGCGTATCTAGGCGTCGCAGATCCGGCACCAGGCCCCCCCCTGGCCATGCTCAGCAGAGAACCCGCTTTTCTTCTTTGGATTTCGCACGACGTTGACTCAGGACGGGCTTTCGTCATTCTCCGCGTGGCGAAGGTCGGGGGATATTCCCGCGACATCGTTTTCTCTCAGGGAGAGGATTCAGCGAGACAGGACGTTTGAAGGCTGCGGCTGCGTGGTAGAGGAAGGGGGATTGAGACTCCAGTCTGCCCGTCGTGGGGATGCCCCTCAATTCCTCTCCATCTGCCATGTTCTGGAGTTTGAGCCGATCTATCGGGAAGAAGCTATAGGACGGAAGAAAGCGGGAACCATATGTATCAACGATACAGGAGGTCCAAGCCGAAAGTTCATGGCTCGGGATGCGGCAGTGTCGGAGATATCTGTCCAGCGAGCCATGTACATTAGGACGCCTCCCGGTCAAGGTGGATGATGAGACGGTTAAAACGGCGAAGGAGTTTTTGGAGAAGAATTCGGATATAAAAAAGAAAATGCTTGGACAGGTGTCCAAGAATTTCTTGGAACATGAGGGAGTTAATAAAGAGGCCGCAGAAATATCATTTTTTCTAGGCAAGAATTGGTACGCAAAAAGGGTCTATCGTTCACTTGAACGGATCGGCCTTGATAAAGAGGGAAAGCTTTCCAGGAAGGCGATTAATATGCTTCCAACGGAGGGCACGGCCCGGAGTTTCGTCAGAGCGGTCAAGAAGACAAAGCCGGACCTAGAGACTCAGGAGGGGGATGGTGCTATCGTGGAATTGTCTTATCGCACAATGACAGAATAAGGCAATGATGGAAGGACACCGGGAAAATGGATTGCCCGAGTGTTCAAATACTGAGCACTTCTTACCTAGCAAGAAAATCTTCCGGAAAGATGTTTTCCCCCTTATTTTGCCTTGAAATTCCAAGAAATCCGGCACTTGCTTTCTCGGGAGGATGCTTACTTTTTGGATATCCAGGGACTTCTTTTTGAGCCTGGCACTACGGGCGGAATTCCTATTTTAATTTCTAGAAGTTTGTTAAGAATATCGTCCAATTCTTTTTTCCAATCATGCCACATGCTATCATCAGGGCATTTATTAAGTACGTCCCTGAGCTCTTTTCGGGCTGATTCAATCTTGGTTTCAATTTCTCTTCTAAGCCTTTGGATCTTTTCTTCCTGTTTTTTCTCATCATTCTCTGCCATTTTCAAATGTCCTTCTTATTTATGCAAATTACTTTTGAGATCTTATTCAATCTCGGGCATCTTTCTTATCGAGGCGATCATCCGCCTTAGAAAGAAATCCCAAATTGGATTCCCAGTGCCCTGTATTTGGGAAGCAAGCCCGCCCTTAAATAACCTTTTGATTCTCCCTCACTCTTTAATTGCTTCTCATAATTATTTGCGGCAGACTGCCCCGTTGCTCCGGCTACTATAGTAACTAATCCAAAAACATCGCCAACTATCGCAAGGGTCGGCACCTTCGGTTCTCGATATAATTCCCTCAATACTTCTTGGACCGGATCTTCATCTTTGGCAAGATTAACAATAGTGAAAACCCCCGAGACTAACAATATTGCAGCCCCGCTATAAGAAACAGCTGTCCATAATGATTTTCTCGATCTAACAGAATTCATTTTTTCTTGCCATTTCAAATAATCATCGCCCTGGCCGGAACCTAGCGATTCTCGGTCAGCCTTTGAAATGATAGGCAACGGCTTTGATGCCAATTTAAATTCCAAAAATGAAGAGTTGATATATCCTGTCAAAATGATGCCGTCTTTATCGGGCGGCAGCTTTACCTTGATCCACTCTCCAATCGTTTCTTCAATATCAAACTCCCCACCAATTGGAAGATTCATTATGGTTAGGCTTTCGTTATTAGGTTTTAGCTTTAATTCCGCATCCTTCTTTATTACCCTTACTTTGTTTGTTTGGCAAAATAGATCGTTTGGAAAAAAGAAAATGAGGAGTTGAACCAAAGCAAAAGAAATAAATAAAAATCTGCACACCCTTTTCATTTTTCGTTCTCCTTTTACTGCCGACAAAAGAATAACTCCGATTCACGGAAGAGTCAAGGGGGCTCTTTGACTTGGGTTCCCTTTTATGCTACAAAATCAGGCGGGGAACAAAAATGGGAAACACACTTTACTATGGGGACAACCTTGACATCTTAAAAGGAGGAATGATGTGAAAAGATTTTTTTTGCTTTCTGGCCTTTTGGTTTTGTTTTACTCGACGCTTTCTTGTGGAAAAGGAAGCCCAACGTCGCCAACGTCGCCAACGCTACCTACGCCGACAAGCGTCACGGTTAGTTCACCCAACTCGACGATCCTGGTTGGCCAGACGGAGCAGATGACAGCCACCGTCACGATGTCTGACGGAACAACCAAACCTGGAACCGGAATGTGGGGTAGCGATAACGTGAGCGTGGCAACAGTAACTCAATCTGGGCTGGTCACGGGGACTGGGGCTGGTGACGCAACCATCTATTTTGACCATACTGGTGACGGGCGCGGCACCAAGAAGCTTCGCGTTATTCCAAAGGCAGTGTGGACTGTAAGCGGGCAGGGGGACATGGTCTTTGACATGCCGACGTACGTGTCGCGGGTCCGAATCATCGGGACGTATACGGGATGGGGCTCGAACTTCATTGTGTGGGTAGGCGGAGACCTGCTTGTCAATGTAATCTTAGGGACCGGCTGGGGCACCACCCGTTATGACGGAACGCTCCTCACAACCGGAGGCGTCGTTTCAATCACCAATTCGAGCGGCGTGTCGTGGTCGTTTACAGAGGTGCGCTAGGCGCTCGGGAAGTCAGAGGCCTGAGAGATCATGGCTTCCCAATGATCTAAATGACGCTCTTCGCGATTGATCGCCTCATGAATAAGGACGTGCTCAAACAGGAATATTTCTCACTCCACTTTTTGTGGCAAGTCAATATGATCTATGGAATTCACGCGCGGCAGAGCGCCCGGCTAACCGAGATCGGCCAATTGCTCCGGGAAGGAGTGATCACCCCTGGATTCACCTCAAAAGATAGTTGACAAAAGGACTAAATTTCATATTATAGGTTAGCCTTAAATTTATTGAAATTTGTTAGTTGACAATGGTATTATAATATTATTAATAAACATGGACCCGGGGGCCTGAGGGCACAGGAGAATCAGTTATGACCATATGCATCGCCACGATATATGAGAACGGCAAGGGGTTTGTTCTAGCGTCTGATTTAATGACGACCGCTCATTTCCCAATTGGTTATGAGTTTGAACGAGAAGATGTTGAGAAGATTATCGGCATAGCTGAATCCGTTTATGTCTTGACTGCCGGGGATGTCTTATTTGCCAACGCAGTTATAGAAAAGACAAGGCTAACAATTAAGGGAAAAGGAATAAACGTAGTTGATGCCATAGCGGAATTGGCAAGGGCGAATTATCAGGAAATACGGAGAGAAAGAGTCGTGCGCGGTGAGTTGGAGCCTAGGGGTCTAAATATCGGCACCTACTATCAAGGCCATCAGAATTTACACCCAAATATTGTTCAAATGATAGACCGTGCTTTTGTTTCATACAATCCCGGAGTAGAACTAATTATTGCAGGCAAGGGAGAGTCAGCCTGTCGCCTATTTACCATAGTTAATCCCGGCCAATGCCTGTGTTACGATGCCATTGGCTACACCGCAATAGGTTCCGGGGCACCACACGCTATTTACTCGCTTATTGATTCCGGATATCAGAAGTCATTCGAGAAAGACAAGGTAATAGAACTTGTAAAAAAGGCTAAAGAGCGTGCTCAAGTGGCCCCGGGAGTGGGATCTAAAACAAGATCCCTAGCTATATGACTAGGAGGTGGTTCCGATGTACAAGAGTTTTGATTCTCCTAACAGGGATTACTTAGCTGAGTGGTTAGACGCTGAGATAGAGTTAGCTGTCGCGGGATACTTCAATCCTACCAAAAAAAATATGGATGATTCCATTGGGGTTAGCGACGAGCCTCTCCAACCGAAACGCGGTAACAGACCAACCACTTTGTTTTGAATATTAATGGAGATTTCGGGAGCATAATATGATTCTTCTTGAGAAAGAATTTGACTTCTTCGTTAATAACCAAAAAGAACTTGTAGAAAAATATAGGGGAAAATATATAGTAATCAAAGGAAAGAAAGTACTCGGTGAATATAGTAGCCTCTCAGAGGCGGTTGAAGAAACTTCGAAACGTGAGCAATTAGGAACCTTCTTGGTCCAAAAGTGCGAGCCCACTAAGAAAGCATACACACAAACTTATCATTCAAGAGTAAGTTACGAATTGAAATAATGTGCAGCGTTTAGAAATAAAATCTTTCACGACTTATAGTTCAGGCCTCAATAAAGTGCTTTCTAATGAATTACTAGTTTCCGAGGCATTCACGCCATCTGCTGAACAGCTTAAACCTCAGGACCATAACGCCAAAAAGTATAAGGCAATTTGGGATACGGGAGCGACAAACACGGCTATAACCCAACGGGTAATCGACGAATGTGGCCTGAAGCCGATTGGAGTTACCGAGGTTCACACTGCAGCGGGAAAATCTAAGACAAATACGTATGTGGTGAACGTATGGCTTCCAAACCACGTAATAATCCCTAATGTTGAAGTTAATCTTTGTGAATTGATCGATACCGATGTTTTGATTGGCATGAATATAATAAATCGGGGTGATTTTGCAGTTACTAATAAAGACGGAAAAACAGTGTTTTCTTTCCGAATACCTTCCCTAGAATGCATAGATTTTGTAGCAAAGCCTTTTAAGCCAAAGCCTGCCAAAACCATACCAAGCGGGAAGAGATATGGGCATTGAAAAAGTAGTGTGATAAAATTAGATAAAGTGAGAAGAGAAGTCAAAGTCACAAAAAAATAAACCTCTCCCCGCGTGCCAGATTTGTGCTAAAACCGATCCCAAAACGATGTAACTATGAACCCGGGCTTGAAAACCAAATAAGTCTAGAGGCCATCGAAATCACGTACTTTTGCCGTAGTCATACGGCTTGTAATTGACCCCTTGAGCGGCGACCTTAAATTCTGTCTGAGATCTCTGCATCTTATACAGGCGCGTTGGTGAGTCTCTTAGTATCAGCGCAATTATCTCTATGTGGACATAGGGCACTTCACAGCCAAAATAAATCCCCGTGAGTGCATCCGGCTTAATACTGTACTCTTTGTCCCCCTCCTTATGGAAAATTCGCCATTCTTTTTCATACGACCAACAACTTGATTTTGTGGTTATCATTTTTATGAACTCTTCGTTTTCTCGCTTGGTCAGAAAGAGAAGAGGATTCACCTTTGGAAGCGAATCGGAGTAGTTGACGGGGAATGCTTTTTGAAAAGGATCATAGCCTGTATCGAACTCAAGAACAAAGCCTCGGTGTCCTCTGGTGTAGTGTGACCACATTAGCATGTCATCCCTTATCTCCGAGAAACAGGCTACTCCTCGGGTATTACGCATAAAATCAACTCTCTCTTTAAATATTTTTTCTGAGATTTCTATGATCTTACGCTGAAGCGTTTCGCTGGGACTTCCTTCGCGTGAATATTTTGCGTCGAATGCCTCCTTCGCCCAACCTTTTTGGCTAGGCAAATCATATATCTCTTGCCAATCTTCCAAAGATAATTCGGATGCTTCTGGACGAAAAACACAATCGAACGGATCATTGAAATGAACCGGCCAAGAGAACCATAAACTCCGGTTCTTCAGGTTATCCAAAGTCTGCTCATTGTAGGGTTGATATTTGTACAACCTGGAGGGAATAGTCTTCATCATGCAACCCAATCTTAGAGGGAGGATATCACCAATAAAGAGGTGAGTCAAATGCAGGGGACAGGCCCGATCCCGCACCCCGCCGTGGGGACAATACGGGGACAAAATCGCTAAAAATGGCTCAGTTTTGCTTACTCAGGCTTAAAAACAAAATCACGCTAAATGACTGAAAAATCAGGGGAAAAGGGAGCGCGCCTGGAGAGATTTGAACTCCCGACCCTCTGCTTAGAAGGCAGATGCTCTATCCACCTGAGCTACAGGCGCGCTTTGTTTTTTTGCCCTGGACGCAATCGGGGAGGTCGGATTTGAACCGACGACCTCCTGCTCCCAAGGCAGGCGCGCTAACCAGGCTGCGCCACTCCCCGCGCATTGAATGAAGAGGTCAAGCCCTGGTTCGAAAGCCAGTTCATGTTAACAGAACCTCGTGAATCTTGTCAATTTGGAGGCTCGGGGGATGCTCCTCGCCGGGCTTACCTTTTTAGCCCCTTTTCAATTTGGGCCCTTGAGATCTTGACGATGATCGGGCGGCCGTGAGGGCACAAGGACGGGTTTGAGACCTGGAACAGCTCCTGGAGAAGGAACTCCATCTTTTCTCTCGGCAGCGGCTGACCGGCCTTGATCGCCGTCTTGCAGGCCATGGTCGCCAGAATTCTCTCTCTTTTGTCCTGAGCCTTGCTCTCTTTCATCTCGTCGAGAAGCGCCAGGAAAGCCGTCAGGGCTTCTTCGGGCTTAAAGATATCCGGATATTCTTTCAGGGCATAGCTTCGGCCGCCCATGGCATCCACTCTAAACCCCGCGGCCTCGAGCTCCAGCCTATTCTCTTCCCAGCTTACGGACTGGGAAGCCGACAGTTCGAAGAGAAGCGGGATGAGACTCATCTTCAAAGGCCATGTCTTCCGGAGGTCGATCTCCATGTATTTTTCAAACAAGATCCGTTCGTGGGCGTTGTGCTGGTCGATGACAAGAAGTCCTTCTTCATCTTCGGCCACGATATAGGAATCGAGATACTGGCCTAAAACGCGGCGGGACGGCTTCTCCGGGCCGGCCGGCCACACCCCCAAAGCGGCTTGGTCAAAGAGCTTTCGGTCTTCGGCGATCTTAAAAAAAGGGGCGGAGCGCATCTCGTCAAAGTGCCCCTCAGTTGCGCCCTCATCAGGAACGGGCCCGACTTCCTTGATTCCGGCAACCTTGAGCCTGGCCTGCTCGACCCCCCTCCGGACAAGCTGGAAGACCGCCTGGGAATCGCGAAATCGGACTTCGGACTTCGCCGGATGGACGTTGACATCGACGTCCCCGTAGGGCAGCGTCAAGAAAAGGAAAGCCTCGGGCGAGAGGTCCTTCTCCAGAAAACCCTTGAAAGCCTGGTTGAGCGCAGACTGGAGGATCCGGTCGCGAACCGGCCTCAAGTTGACGAAGAAGAGCTGGTGCGATTTGTCCGGCCTTCCGTGGGGCGGCAGGGAGGCAAAGCCGCTGACGCGGCCGGCGCTTCCCGCAAAATCGATCTCCAAGAGCTTTTCCAACGACGACTTGCCATAGAGCTGGAAGATTCTCTCCTTCAGGCTTCCCACGGGAGGGCAGTTCAGCAGGTCGCGCTTGCCATGGACCAGGGACAGCCGGATCTGCGGATAGGCCAGTCCGACATTCGTCGCGTATTTGACGATCATTCCCAGCTCGGACGAGTCGCTCCGCAGGAATTTTAAGCGCGCCGGCAGGTTAAAAAAAAGGTCCCTGACCTCGACGGTCGTTCCCCGCGGAAAAGCGATTTCCTCGACGGCGATAAGCTTATCGCCTTCGCGCTCAATCTGGATGCCCGGCCCGCCGGAACCCTCCGAAGTCCTCAAGGTCAGCCGGGACACGGCGGAGATGCTCGGCAGCGCTTCCCCCCTGAAGCCAAGCGTCGCGATTCGAGAAAGGTCTTCTTCCCGGGAAATTTTGCTCGTTGAGTGGCGGACAAAGCAGATTTCGGCATCCTCGCGGCTCATGCCGTGGCCGTTGTCCTGGACCTTGATGAGCTTTTTTCCGCCGGCAAAAAGCTCGATGAAGATCTCGGTGGCTCCGGCGTCCAGAGAGTTTTCGACCAGCTCCTTGACCACCGACACCGGCCTTTCGATGACCTCGCCGGCCGCAATCTTCTGGGAGATATCAGGGGGGAGGACGGCGATTCGCTTCATCAGTCGATGATCGTGCCGGAGGTTTCCCGCTCGGTCACCCGGTCGGGCTTGACCCGGATTCGCTGTCCCTCTTCGGCCGGGCAGGCCGGCACGCGGATTTGAATGTAGTTCGATGTCAGGACAACGGCGACTCCGTCCTCTTTTTCGATGACGACGGCCTCGAGCTCCTTCCCGAGGAACAGGCTGCGGAAGGCCAGATTCTTCTGGCGGCTGAGCTTTCTAAGGAGAGCGGCGCGTTCCTTTTTCTTTTTGTCATCGACCTGCGGCCAATCGGCGGCTTCCGTCCCCGGCCGCGGCGAATAAGAAAATACATGAAAATAGGTCAGAGGCGTCCCCGTCAAAAATTCGACCATCAGCTCAAAATCTTCCTCTGTCTCGCCCGGGAATCCGGCGATGATATCGGCGCCGATGCCGGCACGGGGCGAAAGCTCCCGCAGGGACGAGATCGCGTCCCGATATTCGGCCACGGTGCTTTGGCGGCCCATCCTTCTCAAAACCGCTTCCGAGCCGTGCTGGAGGGAAAGATGAAAATGCGGGCAGATTTTTTTCGACGTCGTCAAATGCCCCAATAGCGGAGCGGGTAGAAGACGCGGGTCCAGCGAGCTCAGCCTGACCTTCGCCTTTCCGTCGAGAGCCTCGATTTCCTGGAGCAGGTCCAGGAGAGAGGACGGGGGCTTCAAATCCCGGCCGTAGGAACATAAATGAATGCCGGTCAGGACGATCTCCGAAAAGCCGTCCTCAGCCAGCCGTCTCATCCGGCCGAGGATGACGTCTTTGGGGACGCTCGCGCTTCGTCCGCGGACCCGGGGAATAATGCAGAAGCTGCAGGACATATTGCAGCCGTCCTGGACCTTGATCAGGGCCCGGGAACGATAGGCCTGAGCGCCGGCTTCTGGAACGGCCTCGACATTGGAAAGGATCTGCCCGGCGAGCCCCGCTTTTTCACGGTTCGGAATGACTCGCCAGACGCCGGGGATTCGTTCGAGTTCCGCCGGGTCCCGCTCGGCAAGACAGCCGGTGACGACGACCTTGGCTTTAGGATTGTGACGGGCGATCCTGCGGATGAACTTCCGGGCATCCCGGTCGGCCCGGCCGGTCAGGGTGCAGGTGTTGACGACGACGACATGGCTCCGGTCAAAATCCCTCTCCAGCCTGAGCCCGCGCTCCTGGAGCTCCGAGGCCCATTCAAAAGCCTCGGCCTGGTTGACCCGGCAGCCGAAATTCTGGATGGAAAACGAGGTCATAAATTCTTCTGGACCTTCTCGGAATCGGTTTCGACTTGGCCGGCCATTTTTTTCCGGTATTCCTCGAGCTTTTTCCGGTAGGCGCCTTTTTTAAGGCCGAGGATTTCGACGGCCAGCAGCGCCGCGTTGGAGGCGCCGGTCTTGCCCGTCCCCATCGTCGCTACGGGAATCCCCTTGGGCATCTGGACGGTCGACAGCAGGGCATCCAAGCCGCCCAACCCGCCGCTTTCGACAGGGACGCCGATGACGGGCCGGACGGTATGGGAGGCGACAACGCCGGCCAGGTGGGCCGCCTTGCCGGCGACGGCGATAAAGACTTCGGCCCCTTGGCCTTCAAACGCCCGGATGAGCTTCAGGGTCCGTTCCGGCGAGCGGTGGGCTGAGGTCACTTCCAGCGCGAAAGAGGCGCCGAATCTTTTCAGGAGCTCGAGGGCATCCTTGATGATCTCGAGATCCGATTCGCTGCCGATAAAAATGCCGACGTCCATTATTCCTCCTCCTCGCGCTTGGTCCCGATATCGCGGCGGTACTGCATGCCTTCAAAAAAAATGCCGGAGACGGCGTGGTAGATATTCTCCATGGCCTCCGCCAGCTTCCGCTCCGAGCTGCAGACACCAAGGACGCGGCCGCCGTTGGTCAGGAACTGGCCGTTTTCAAACCTGGTCCCGGCATGGAAGATCGTGATGTCGGGGTTCTCCAACGCCTGCTCCAGCCCCTTGATGACTTTTCCTTTCTCGTAGGACCCGGGATATCCGCCCGAAGCCAGGATGACGCAGGCCGAGGCCTTGGAGCTCCACTGGACTTCGTGGACCAGGACATCTTCCTCGATCGCGGAGAGCAGGATCTCGACGAGATCGCTTTCCAGCCTCAACATCTGCGGCTGGGTCTCGGGATCGCCGAAGCGGCCGTTGTACTCGAGCACCTTGGGCCCGTCCTCGGTCAGCATCAATCCGACATACAGGGCCCCCTTGTATTTTCTCCCTTCCTCCCGCATCCGGGTGATCGTCGGCAGGACGATGGTGTTGACGACTTCCACGAACATTTTCTTGGTCAGGAACGGCGAGGGCGAAATGGCGCCCATCCCGCCCGTGTTCGGGCCCCTGTCCCCGTTGTAGATGGCCTTGTGGTCCATCGTCGTCACCAGGGGCAACACTCTCGCCCCGTCCGAGATGACGATGAACGAGACCTCTTTCCCACTCAAGCACTCTTCGATGAGGACGCGGTTTCCGGCATCCCCGAACTGTTTGGCAACCATGATCGACTGGATGGTCTTCTCGGCCTCCTCGAGGCTGGGGCAGATGATCACGCCCTTTCCGGCCGCCAGCCCGTCGGCCTTGATCACGACGGGGAACGAAAACTCGCCGGACTTCAAGATGCTCTGGGCCTTTTCCGGAGACTCGGCGACCTTGAAGCGGGCCGTGGGGATCTTGTGACGTTCCATGAACTGCTTGGCGAAGATCTTGCTGCCCTCGAGCTCCGCCGCTTTTTTGGTCGGCCCGAAAATGCGCAGCCCTTTCTTCTCGAACTCATCGACGATGCCCAGCGTCAAGGGGAGCTCAGGACCGACCACGGTCAGGTCGATCGGTTCCCGCGCGGCGAAGTCGGCCAGGCTTTGGATATCGGAATCGCTGATGGCGATATTCTCGGCGATGCTCATCGTGCCGGCGTTTCCCGGCGCGCAGAAGAGTTTCTTGACGCGCGGGCTCTTGGCGATTTTCCAGGCGAGAGCATGCTCCCGTCCCCCCGAACCAACCACTAAGACTTTCATGTTTGTTGTCCTTTATCCGGAATGACCCTTTGGCTCAGGGCTGCCGGGCCATCCTCCTCGCCATGACGATTTATTGCAGTTTCCGCAGGTTTTCGATGAACCGTCCGGCAAATTCCGGATGGGGAAAAGCGCTGTGGATGATCCTGGCCGCCAGCGGCACGGCGTCCTTGGCCGGCAGGCAGTAGCTCATCTCGAGAAAATCCTGCCGGTATTTCTTGACGTCTTCCTTCACGGTCTTGTTCCGGATGACGACGTCGGCCAGGAACTCCGCCAGCCGGTCAAAGTCCTTTTCCTTCATCCCGAACCGCGTCATTTCCTGGACGCCCATCCGGATGCCGCTCGATTCTAGGAACGTCTCGTCGTCGGGCAATGCCTGGTAGTTGGTGACGATGTTGTTTTCCTCCAGGCGGCGGGCGATCGCCTGGCCCGGCCCGAAGGATTTCACCCGGATGAGGACCTGGTGGGTCTCCGTGAACCCGTCTTTTTCATCCCCCTCCACCTGAATGCCCCTGGCTTTCAGGTCCTTGGCGAAAGCCTTGGCGTTCTGCCGAACCTGCTTCTGGAATTCCTGCTTGAACTCGTTCATCTCGTAGGCGGCCATGAGCAGCCCGAGGAGAGTCCCCAAGTGATGGTTGCTTGTCGAGCCCGGAAAGGCGCGGCCTTTAATGTCGAGCCACAAGTTCCTCAGCGGGCTGTCCTTGGGAAAGCTGCCGGCGACAAGGCCCCGCTGGGGCCCGAAGAACGTCTTGTGCGTGCTCCCCGTCACGACGTCGGCCCCTTCTTTGAGAGGCTCCTGGAAAGCGCCGTACAACCCCAAAACGTGGGCCATGTCGAACATGATGACGGGCCGCTCTTTCCAGCTTTTGACGATATCCGCGACGAATTTTACCGGCTCCCGGTGGATGAACATGCTCTTGCCGAAGACGATAAGCTCGGGTTTGTGTTTGTCGAGAAGCGAGGCGAGCGCCTCGAGGTCTGGCTTGTAGGGATTGTCCTTGGCCACGGGGAAATTGACGACATGTTCTTTGCCCGTCGCGGGGTCTTCTTCAATATAGTTGAACAGCGCGCCCATAGGCTGGGCGCTGAGGTGGCCGCCCTTGGTCAGGTCATTGTTCATGACCAAGCGCAGCCTCCGGCTCGGCTGCCCTTCGGCCCGGCTCCGGTTGATGAACTTGACCATGGCCTTGAAGACGACCTCGTTGGCCATCTGCCCGCTGACCGGACGGAGCTCGATCTCGGAACAGTCGAAGAAACGTCCGAGCTCGCGCTGGGCCTCGATCTCCACATCGCGGATAAAATCGATGCCCTGGTAAAAATAGACTTCCTCGCCCTTCATCGTCCGGTGCTCGGCGTAGCGTCCCGAAGGGTCGGAGATCTCGCACATCTTGACGAGAAGCGAGGGCGTGCATTCCGAGGGGATCAGGTTGAACGACTCCTTCTGCCTCCAGACATTGTTCTGCTCGACCTTCCGGCAGAGGGCCTGGATTTTTTCGAATAATGAGGCCATGATTCCTGTTCTCCTAATAGACGAAATTGCGCTCCTCGATGGCATTGAGCTTATCGATTCTTCTCTGGTGCCGCCCGCCGTCAAACCCGGTCTTGAGCCAGACCTGGAGGATCTTCAGCGCCTCCGGCAGAGCGATGACGCGACCGCCCAGGGTGAGACAGTTGGAATCGTTGTGTCTCCGGCTCATCTCGGCCGTATATTCGCTCCAGCAGGCCGTCGCCCGGATGCCCTTGAATTTGTTGGCCACCATGGACATGCCCATGCCCGTCCCGCAGACGAGAATGGCCCGATCGAACTGGCCGTTCAAAACCGCCTCGGCGGCCCTGGCGCCATAGTCGACGTAATCCACGCTTTCGCCCGGCCCGCAGCCGAAATCCTTGTGCTCGATATCGTTCTCGGCAAGATAGGCCACGATGCCCTGTTTCAATATGAATCCGGCATGATCAGACGCAACGGCGATTTTCATAAGTGCCCCCTTTCATGGATATAGAAAAGGATTCTCTAAACACGCGGTCATCGATCCACGAACTTAGCGGCTTCGGACATGGCCTGAATGGCCTTGATGATCACGGGATCGCTCCTCTCAAAAGCCTTCCATCCTTCCTCGGTCCCCCAGAGAGCCGCGGCCATCTCTCTCTCCAGCTCGCGCTTGATCTCGAGCTCGGCCTCCTTGAATTTTTTGGCATCAACCGCGATCTTGCTGGAGACAAGGTATTCTTTGAAGTCCTCGATGACGGCGGCGTCGACTATGAAATCGCGGCCGACCTGGATCTTGCCTTGCCCGGCCGTCGCCGCCGCCTGCATTTCCTGGGGAAAAATGAATTTCTTGGAGAGCGGCGTCTGGTGGCTGACGAATTTCCTGACGAAGGCGAAGAAAACGCCCTTCAAACGCAGCTCGGCCGTATAAGGCAGGAGAAGGAATTTGACTTCATAATCCGGGGTGATCCCTCCCTGGCCCAGGACCTTGCGGCCTTGGCCGGTGTATTTCACTTCCCTGTCCTTTTCGGGCACGGCCTTGTCCATCAGGTAATCATCGAGGCGGGTATAGTCGCGCTGGATGGACCTGCCGCTCGGCGTATAATACTTGGCGATGGTCAGGGCGACCGCCATGTTCGGGGCCAGCGGAAAGATCTGCTGGACCAGACCTTTTCCCCAGGAATCCTCTCCGACGACCAAGCCCCGGTCGTGGTCCATGACGGCGCCGGCGACGATCTCCGAGGCGCTGGCACTGCCCTGGTTGATGAGCACGACCAGCGGGATTTTCTCATACTGATTGTTTCGGACGGCCACGAATTGCTGATCGTATCTGCGGTTCCGGCCTTTGATGGAGACCACCAAGGCGTCTTTGGGAAGGAACTCGTCCGAGAGGTCGATAGACTGGAAGAGCGGGCCTCCGGGATTCCATCTCAAATCCAGGATCAGGCTTTTCATGCCTTTTTCGGCCAGCCCCTCCATTTTGGCCTCAAATTCTTCGGTCGTGCTTTCAGCGAAATACCGGATATTGATGTATCCTATGCCGTCCTGAAGCATGAAGGCATAGGGCACGCTGTAGAGGGGGATTTCCTCCCGGACGATCGTCAGCTCGATCGGCTTCTCCACTCCCTCCCGGGCGATGGTGATGTTCACCTTGGTCCCTTTCGGGCCCCTCAACTTCGCCACGGCGTCCCGGTCCGAAATGGGCTTGGTACTCTCGCCGTTGATATGGGTGATGAGGTCGCCGGCTTGCATCCCCAGCCGCCAAGCCGGGGTTCCTTCCATCGGAGAAATGACGACCAGCCTGTCTTCCTGCTTCTGGATCTGGATGCCGAGGCCGTAATACTTGCCTTTCTGCTCCTCAGACATCCGGGAAAAGTTTTCCGGGTCCAGGAAATAGGAATGAGGGTCGAGGGTCTCGAGGAGCCCCCTGACGGAGGCCTGGGCCAACTTCTCCGGCTCCACGGCCGTGTAATAATTCTGACCGATCAGCTCCACCATCGAGGCGATTTTTTCGACCGACTGGTTCCAGACTTCCTCATCCCTGGCCCCAAGCTGGGCCAGGAGGATGATAAAAACCGCGAAAAAGATAAGTTTTTTCTTCATCTCTATCGGCTGAATTATGATTCTACCAGAGGCGGAAAGCAAAGTAAAGCGGCCTTGACTTATCCCGGTTGAAGGGCTATATTCCTTGAGTATCGAGAGAGGACCAAGCGCATGTTTGGAAGCATCGGCCTGCCGGAGCTCTTGCTCATTCTGGCCATCGCCCTGCTTGTCTTCGGTCCCAAAAAGCTGCCGGAAGTCGGCCGGTCCCTGGGCAAGGCCATGCGCGAATTCAAGAAATCGACGGATGAAATCAAAGACAAGTTCGAGGAGCAGATCCGGGCCGACGAATTCAAGAATATCCAGGACGACATCAAAAAGGACTTGAGTGAGGATGAGGAAGGGAAGAAAATCTCCTGACGAGATGACCTTCCTTGAACATCTCGAAGACCTCAGAAAGCGGCTGTTCTATTCCTTCATCGCTATCTTCGCGACGATCATCCCGGCCTATATCTTCAGCAAGGATGTCTTCAACATCCTGGCCCGGCCGCTGACCAGGTACCTTCCCGAGGGGGAGAAACTCGCCTACACCACCCTGACCGAGCCCTTTATGCTGTACATCAAGACCGCCTTCCTCACCTCGCTGTTTGTCGTCTCGCCGTTCATCTTCCTCCAGATCTGGCTGTTTGTCGCGCCCGGCCTCTACCAGAAAGAGAAAAAATACGTGATCCCTTTTGTCCTGGCCACGTCCGTCTTCTTTATGGGGGGGGCCCTGTTCGGCTATTTCCTCGTCTATCCCTGGGCTTGCCGCTTCTTCCTCGACCTGGGCTCGGACTTCAAGGCTGTCATTACCGTCAACCAATTTTTCGGCCTGACCCTCAAGGTCCTTTTGGGAATCGGCGCCGTCTTCGAGATGCCGACGCTCATATTTTTTCTGGCCCGGATGGGTATCGTCACCTCGCGATGGATGGTCAAGAATTTCAAGTACGCCGTGCTGGCCATTTTCATCATCGCCGCCGTCATCACCCCGACCCCCGACATGATCACCCAGAGCATCATCGCCGGGCCCATGGTGGCGCTTTATACCTTCAGCATCCTGGTCGCCTTTGTCTTCGGCAAGGAGAGAAAAAAGAGAAAGGCAAAAAAGGAAGAAAAGAAAAAATCCGAAGCCGGCCTGGCCGGATGAAATAAATTGGGAACACGGTCCAGTTTTTTCATTTTGAACTTGTCCTCGTATTGTTGGCCGTCGAATGAAGAGTCATCGTCCTAAATATCGATTGATCGGGCTCACCGGCCCAAACGGCGCCGGCAAAGGCGAGGCCGCCGAAATCCTGAAGGCCCAGGGATATGATGACTTCTCCCTGTCCGACGTGATCCGGGACAAGCTCCGGGAAGAAGGAAAAGCGGCCAGCCGGGACAACATGACCGAAAAGGGAAATGCGCTGCGGAGACAATTCGGCCCGGACATCCTGGCCCGGCTGATCATGGACAGGGTCCGGGGGAAGGCCGTCATCGACAGCATCCGCAACGCGAGCGAGGTCGAGTATCTCCGAGGCCGGCCCGGTTTCGTCCTCATCGCCGTGGACGCGCCTGTGGAGACAAGGTTCGAGCGGGTCAGGACGCGGGGCCGGGACGAATCGGCGCAGACGCTCGAACAGTTTGTCCGGAAAGAAGCCGAGGAGAAAGGGGGAGATGCCGGAGCCCAGCAGCTTGACAAGGTCATGACCATGGCCGACATCACTCTCATCAACGACGGCAGTCTTGACGACCTGCGCCGAAAACTGGAGGAGCTCTTATGAAAAAGAATCCGAAAAAGAGGTCGAACCGGGTCTCCAAGGAAGAATATTATCTCGGCATCGCCAAGGAAGTCGCCAGGCGGAGCACCTGTTTCCGCCGTTCGATCGGGGCCATCATCGTCCGCGACGACCAGATCATCTCCACCGGCTATGTCGGCGCGCCGCGCAAAACGAAGGACAGCGTGGAGCACGGATTCTGCTTGAGGGACAGGCTTCGGATCCCTCACGGCCAGCGCTACGAACTCTGCCGCAGCGTCCATGCCGAGCAGAACGCCATCATCAACGCGGCCCGGGCGGGCGTGAGCCTGCTCGGCGGCGACATGTTCATCTACGGAAGCTCGGCCGACACGGGCGAAGCGATCAACGCCCTCCCCTGCTTCATCTGCAAGAAGATGATCATCAATGCCGGCCTGAATCGCATTGTCTGTTCGACGGCGGACAAGGCTTATACGATTTTCACGGTCGAAGAATGGACGAAAGACTGGCGGGAAGGAGACATCCTGGATGACAAGCATCAGTACGGATAAGGCCGCCGCGGCGAAAACGGCGCGCCGCGGAAGAAACCGTCTTGTCTCGATCCTCTTGGCCATTTTCGGCGTCCTGGTTTGCTTGAACGCCTTCCCGGCGCCCCGGGGACTGCCGTTCCAGGCCGAGACCGATGCCGGCCTGCTCCGGCTGCTCGGGATTAACGCCTCCCCGGAATCCATCGACTATGTCGTGAACAGGACCCAGTTTCAGCTCCACACGCTCCTGACCGAGCAGCGCCACCCGAAAACCTGGAACCTCAGCGAAAAGACCCAGAACGACACCGAAGCGGGGCTGCGCCTGCTCTTTTCCGTGGACGACGATATCGTCATCCGTCTGGAAGCCTTGGCCGCTGAAAAACAAATGCTGGACGGGCTGACGGCCGAAATCGAAGCGGCCATTCTCGGCAGAAAAAAGATCTACATCTATGGGTGCGGCGCTACCGGCCGACTGGCCAAACAGATGGAGTCGAGCTTCTGGCGGCCGTTCTGGAAAAAAGTCAAGGAGGCGAAAGAGGTCTGGCCCAAGCTCCAAGCCGGGCTCGGCCCAGCCATCGAAGAGGATCTCATCGGAGAGATGACCGGCGCCGACCGAGCCTTGATCAGCTCGCTCGAGGGGTTCGAGGACCTGCCGCTCATCGGCCGGCTCCAACTCCAGGACCGGGGCATTAAAAAGGGCGACCTCGTCATCTGCGTCACGGAAGGGGGCGAGACGTCCTCCGTCATCGGCACCATCCTCGCCGCCCTGGACCAGTGGAAAGCCGAAAAAGGCTACAGCCCCGGGGAGAGTCGGAAGAAGCTTTACTTTGTCTACAATAATCCGGACGACCGGCTGCTGCCCTTCGAACGCAGCCGCAAGGTGATCGAAGAGGAAGGGATCACGAAAATCAACCTCACCACCGGACCCCAAGCCATCACCGGGTCGACGCGGATGCAGGCCACGACCATCGAAACCTTCGTCATCGCCAGCGCCTTGGAGACAGGGGTCGAACGGGCGATGGGCAAGTTTTTATCGAAAAAAGAGATGGCCAGGCTGGGCTTCAGGGAGGAGGCGGGTATCGAAGACAGGCTGAAGCAGTTCGCCCCCCTCCTCCAGGAGATCAAAAAGAATGTCCCCGCCATGGCCAAGCTCACCGACATCGAAGCCAAAACGTACGGATCGGGGCTTTTCTCCACCTATTTCGCCAGGGCCGGCATGATCACGGTGTTCATCGACAGCACGGAGCGCAGCCCGACCTTTCGGCTCTATCCCCTGGATACCGTCAAGGAGGCCAAACGAAAATGCTGGATCCAGGTCTGGACCGAGGCGTTTGATTCGAAAAGCGCTTGGCAGGCTTTTCTCGGCAGGCCATTCCGCGGGCTGTCCCCGGAGCTCTATCAAAAGCCCTTCGAAGAGGAGATTGACGACCCCTATCTTCAAACGAAAGCCCTGGAGAGCCTCCAGAAGGCGGGCCATGACCAGGCGCTTCTCTACGACTTTTCTTTCGCCGATTTTAACCTGAAAAAGCGCGGACCCAGGAAGGGCGATCTCGGTGTGGCCGCCGTCCTGGGGCTCGAGACCGAAGAATTGAATAGGGCCGATTCCTCTTTTCGTAAGTTCGCGGGTCTCTTCTCAAGCAGCGGCGCCGGCACGACGCTTATCGTGGTCGCAGACGCGCCGGCCAAAGTGAACGTCGACGCCGCTAAGGATTGGGCTTTCCTGCAGACCAAGGATAAGAATCCGCCTGTCGTCATCCGCCTGACCGTTTCTTCCGTCGACGATCCCTTCGGCGTCCGGCAGCAGATCGCCCTGAAAATGCTGCTCAACGCCCATTCCACGGCGGTCATGGCCAAGCTGGGCAAGGTCATCGGCAACACGATGACCAACGTTAGCCCGAGCAATCTCAAGCTCATCGGCCGGGCGACATATCTCATCCAATCCCATGTCAACGACGTCTTGAGCCGTCCGCAGTGGCTCCGGCAGAACGGAGTTCGCAAGCCCATTTCATACGGAGAGGCGAACGCCGTCCTGTTCGATTCCATCACCTTCATGAAGGACAGGTCCGAAGATGTGCGACAGGCCGCCGAAGTGCCGCTGTCCATCATCCGGATCCTGGAATCCCTGCGGCAGAAAAGAGGGGTGATGCCGGAGGAAGCCTTGGAGATCGTTCAGAAGACGGGTCTGGCCGCCTACCTGGCCGGCCGTAAATAAGTAATCTTACGGAATCGGCGGGGCGTTGGTCAGGCCGTAACAGGGCGTGATGAACGGCTGTTTTTCCTTCCTGTCTTTTTTCTTTCCCCTGACCTGCGGATAGACAAAGGTCTCGCCCGCATAGTTGCGCAGGACGACCTGTTCGTCACTGAGAGACTGCAGGTAGGCCGGGATCAAGGGAATCTTTCCGCCGCCGCCGGGGGCGTCGATGACGTAGTATGGCACGGCCAATCCCGACGTCCAGCCGCGTAATGCGTCCATGACCTCCAGGCCCTTCTCAACGGTCGTCCGAAGGTGCTCGGTGCCATGGACATAGTCCGCCTGGTAAATGTAATACGGCCGGACCCGGACATAGAGGAGCTTCTGGAGCAGACGCTTCATGACCATCGGGTCGTCGTTGACTCCCTTGAGGAGGACGGTCTGGTTTCCCAGGGGGATCCCCGCGTCCGCCAGGAGGTTGAGAGCCCGGGCGGCCTCGGGCGTGATTTCGTCCGGATGGTTGAAGTGGACATTGACATACAGTGGATGGTATTTCTTGAGCATGGCCGCAAGCTTCACCGTCACCCGCTGCGGCAGGAAACACGGCATGCGCGTCCCGATCCGAAGGATCTCGATATGAGGGATGGAGCGGAGGGCGCTGAGGACATACTCCAGCCGGGCGTCGCTGAGCATCAGCGGGTCGCCGCCCGAAATAATGACATCCCGGACCTCCGGATGACTCCGGATGTATTCCAAGCCATCCTCGATGTAACGCGGATGGATCTTGCTTGGGTCGCCCACCTTGCGCTTTCGAGTGCAGAACCGGCAATACGAAGCGCAGCTGTGGGAAACCAGGAACAGCAGCCGGTCCGGATAGCGATGGACGATGCTCGGAACCGGTGAATCCCGGTCTTCACTGAGCGGGTCCGAAACCCCGCCGTCCTTTCTCAGCTCGGCCGGGTCGGGCACGACCTGGCGGTAGATGGGATCTCCTTTTTGCCTGATCAGGCTCGCATAATAGGGAGTGATCTGTGTCTTAAAGACGCGGGCAACCTTGCGAATCTCGTCTGCGTTCAAGCCGAACCGCTTGGCGATTTCGTCGGGGTTTCGCAGGCTGCCCCTTAATATTTGCGGCCACTCATCCATCTCCTATACTCCTTTAAGCGAAACGCTTAACATAAATCACCCGGTCATCTCCGGGCCCGTAAAAATCCGGGATGCGGGCGATCTCTCGATAGTCCAAATTTAAATAAAACCGGCGGGTGGGCTCGTACTTGGGCTGGGAAGAGGTTTCGATGACCATCATCCGGCCTTTGTCGGCCCGGATTTTCTCCTCCAGCCATCGGACCAGGTCTTTCCCATAGCCTTTTCCCTGGTGCTCCGGAGCGACCGCCATCCAGTAGAGGTCATGGGTGCCTTCGGTGAGGGGCGTCGGACCGTAGGTCAGATAGCCCACGACTTCCGGCTTATCGTCTTCGACGACCACGACCTGGTAATCTTTTTGGCCCGGCTGGTCGAGATAGATATCGATCAACTCCTCGGCCACCCGGATCTCGTCGGGACGGAAGAATACCGTCCTCTTTATGATTTCGAGGACCTTGGCTCTGTCGGTTTTGGCCATCGGCCGGATCATTCCTTTCTCTTTCTTTTCAGGGCGTTCTCGATCATCAGGTCCCAGAAGTGCTTGTACTCCATGCCGGAGGCGGCCAGCGCCCGGGCATATCCCGCATTCAGGCTGATGTCGGGATTGGGATTGACCTCGAGAATGGTAAGTTTCCCCTTCTGGTCCATGCGGAGATCGATGCGGGCATAATCCCGGCATCCCACGTTTTCGAAAGCCGCCACGGCCGTGTCCTGGATCTTTTTCTGGAGGCCCTCATCGATCTTGGCCGGGCAGACGGGGGGCGTCTTCTGGCAAAGAATATCGTCCTCGAACCATTTCGCTTCGTAGCTGCAAATCTTGGGGGAGCCTTCGGGCATGGTGGTGAAATCGATCTCGGAGACGGGGAGCGGCTGGGGTTTGCTGTTCTCAAAGACCGCGACGTTGAATTCCCGGCCTTCGATGAATTGCTCGACCAGGGCCGGCTCCTCGTAGAGCTCAAAAATCCTTCGGACCTGGCGCTCCAGGCCTTCTTTGTCATGGACCACAGACTCAGGATGGATGCCGAGGCTGGCGTCTTCGGTGTTCGGCTTGACGATCAGCGGGAAGGGGAGGTCGACCTTCTGGTCCGGCGAAGTCACCAGGCGGCTGGGCGCCGTCGGCAGTCCGCAGGATTTCAGGACCGCCTTCGTTTTGAATTTATTGAGGCAGAGGGCGAGGGTCCTGGAATCGTTGCCGGTGAAGGCGAAGCCGAGGAGCTCCAGGGCGGCGGCGACATTGGCCTCAAGCTGGGCACGCCCCAGAAAGCCTTCGCACAGGTTGATGAGGACGTCCGGCTTGAGCTCCTTGAGTCGATGGAGAAAGCTCATGAAGCTTCTCTGGAGCGGGATGATGAATGCAGAATAGCCCAGCTCGGTCACGGCCGCCAGGACTTCCTTGGCCGTCTGCCCAACACATTCCTCGGAGACCCGCTCGCCGTTGCGGCCGGTCACGGGGTCGTAGGCGTTGTAGGCAATGCCTACCAAAATATTCTTATCTTTCATCTTGTCGGTCCGCATAAAGCAGGATCGCCTCCGTTTTTTGTCCGAGGTTTTTTGGCGCCGGGATTTCCGGCATCGCCCGTCCTTCCATAGCGGGCGCAGGCTTCATCCACGACCCTCAGGATGAGCTCCGTGTAGGAATATCCGGCCGTGCGGGCCGCTTTGGGCAGACAGGAATTGTCCTCCGGCTTGGGCAAAATGCCGGGCAGCGGGTTGACTTCCAGGATGTTCGGCTCTCCCCGCTCGTCCAGGCGCAGGTCGATGCGGCACCAATCCCTGATCCGAAGAACACGGTAGGTCTTGGCCACAATGTCCTCGATGCGCGATTTCAACTTCGAGGAAATGCGAGCCGGGCACTTGAAGATTTCCAGCGGCCGCTCGGGCGTATCCCAGATCCATTTGGCCTCGTAGGAATAGATCGGCCGGGCGCCTTCCGGAAGCAGGCCGTGATCGATCTCCACGATCGGCAGGATCTCTAGACGCGGGTCGTTTCCCAAAACGCCGACGGTGAATTCCCGTCCGGGTAAAAAGCGCTCGACAATGACGGGCTCCTTATAAAGGGACATGACCTCCTGGACGCGGGCACACAGATCGCCGCGCGTCTCCACGACCGAGTTGTCCTTGATGCCCTTGCTCGAGCCTTCGTAGAGCGGCTTGATGATCGCCGGCAGCTCAATGTCTCCGGGGACCGCCGCGCCGGGCTCGACAATCCAGAACTTGGCGTTGGGGATCTTGTGGTAGGAAAGAATTTCTTTGGCCCGTGATTTGTCCAGGCACAGGCTCAAGGTGAGCGGGTCGGAGCCCGTGTAGGGAATCTCAAGGATCTCGCAGAGCGTGGGAATATGCGATTCGCGGTTGGGCCCGAACAGCCGCTCGGCGATGTTGAAAACGAGGTCCGGCCTGGATTCCTTTAAGCGCTCAAAAGCGTTCTCGTCCGATTCGATGAGGAGGACTTCGTGGCGGGTGCGGAGTGCGTCCCAGACTGCGGATATGGTTTCATCAGAATCGCACTCAGCCAGAAAATCGAGTGGAGGCTCTTCCTCGTCCTCCCACTTGTCGTCGCAGTAACGATGATCGAGCGAAGCGGCCATTCCTGCTTTCGAGCTGAAGAGCAAGGCAATCTTCATCGCTGCGCTACTTAGCTTCGACTCAGGTTGACAAAGGTTCCCAGCATCGTGATCATTTTATCTCGAACCGTTCACATCAAATTTCTTCGCCATTCTAATTTATATATATATCATTTTTGTAAAATGTCAATACTTTTTTCAAAAAAAGATACAACCTGTTCGATCAAAGGACTTTTTGACCCCCAATCCATTGAGCTGTAAAATACCTTGACAGCTAGAGCAGGAACGTCGCATCGATGTAAGCGGACCTTGGATCCGGCCGGCGTTTTTTTGAAGCCGTCTCGAAAGGTCTCAAAGGCGAGCGATAATCGGTCGGAGGAATTTTAAAGAGAACGAAAGCGCCCGCGGCGAAAATATCTTCGAGCCAGGCCAAGGCAATAGGATGGGCGAGATGAAAAATCAAGCTTGATCCTCGGCCGCGCCCTGCGGCGAGGCAGGCGATGAGAGCCGAGACATCCTGCGCGCCGCTGAGACTTTCGTCAGAAATATGGATGCAGGCGCCCTGCCGGGCCAGCTTTTCCAAATCGGCCGCGATCATTCCATGATAATAAAGGACAAACCGCGCTCCGCTGCTTTCACAAGCGAATGCCAACTCCTCGAGCTTCGACCACTCGCGCTGCCGATGTTTATTGGAGAGATGGAGATCGATGCCGCTGAAGCCCATTTCCAATAGACCGGAAAATGGAATGGTCTTTTCTTTTTCATCGGAGTCGAGAGGACCGTGATGGAAATAGGCCGCGATGGCGTGTCCCTTTTTTGCAGCGCGGCCGATCCGGACAATCTCGCCCGCATTCGGCCTTGCCAAGTCCGATGTATAAATATCCGCGCCGGCCTCTCCCAGCCACTCCAGCTTGGACGGATCGAGTGCGCCTGAATCGATCAGCCTCAGCCGGCCGCGATTCTTCCGCCGCTCCTTGACCATGTCCAGGAGCGCCGCAAACTCCAGCTGGTCGTCGCGAATGACAATCTCTTGGCGATCGTCTCCGCGTCCCGCTTTAAAATCTTGGTGGGCTTCCATGGTCAAAATAATTTTAGCTCATCTCGATCGGAAAATCATATGTTCTTTTAAAAATAAAGCGCAAGGTTAGCACCGCATCACCTATCTGTCAAGTGAAGAGCTCGGCTCAAAAATTGTCGATAGGGGGAAATCAAACAAAAGTTCAGAACGTTCCATGAAGTCGAAAGGAAGCGCCGACACCCGACGGGCGGCGTGGTTCGGGGGCCCCCCAGACAGGTCCCGTCGGGCGTTTCTCTCGGCAATTTTGGAATGATCTGCTTCATTGAAAAGGAACGGCGTATCTCTTATGATAATCCCATAGGAAGACAAACCGGATGGTCAAAAGCGTGGTGTTGTTCTCCGGCGGGATCGACTCGACCACGGCACTCTACTGGGCTTTGGCCAAAGGACCGTCAGTCCACGCCCTGTCCTTCGACTACGGCCAACGTCACCGCGTCGAGATCCGGATGGCCCGAAAGCTGGTCAGGAAGATCGGTATTCCCCAAACGATCTTCAAGCTCGACCTGAAACAGGTTGGGGGCTCCGCCTTGACCGACTCCTCGATCGAAGTGCCCCGCTACAACAATCTATCGCAGATCAAGCATGGCCCGCCGGCCACCTACCAGCCCTTTCGAAACGGCGTCCTCCTGGCCCTGACCGCGGCTTGGGGCGAACCCCGAGGCTTCACGGAAATCGTCTGCGGCTTCAATATCATCGACTCCCCCGATTACCCGGACACGAGGCCGGCGTTCGTCAAGGCCATGGAAAAGGCCATCAACGCCGGAACCCGGGCTGCTTTCGGCCGGCCGCCGATGAAGATCAACGCGCCTTTGATCGGGATGAAAAAATCCGCCATCATCCGCCTGGGAGTTTCACTCCATGCGGATTATTCCTATTCCATTTCCTGCTATGCGGGGGAGGAAATCCCCTGCCGGTCATGCTCGGCCTGCCTGCTGCGGGAACGGGCCTTCGCCGAGGCCGGCTTTGAAGACCCCCTGATTTCGAGACTTAAAAAGGAAGGACGATTATGAGCTGGATATTAAAAGTCCGGGACAAATTTCAAGCGGCCCACTTCCTCAAAGGATACCGCGGGAAATGCGAAAAGCTCCACGGCCACACCTTTTACGTGGAAGCAAAAATCGAAGTCCACGAGCTCGACGACACCGGCATCGGAATCGACTTCAACATCATCAAGCAGAAGCTGGCCGCCATCCTGCCCGACCATTCCCTGCTCAACGAAGTCTATGATTTCAACCCTTCGGCAGAAAACTTGGCCCGCCGGTTTTACACGGAGCTGCGGAAAGATTTTCCGGTCAAGGAAGTGACGGTCTGGGAATCCGAAGATGCCTCGGCCACCTACACTGAAAATCATTGAGATATTCGCCTCCCTGCAGGGTGAGGGGCTCAGGCAGGGCGAACCCACCGTCTTTATCCGGTTTTCCGGCTGCAACCTGAAGTGCTCCTTTTGCGACACCCGCTATGCTTGGAACGGAGGGAGGGAGCTCACGCCGTTTCAAGCTCTTAGAGAAATCCATAAAATTCGCAATCGGTATCCTGCAGACTGGGTATGTTTGACCGGCGGTGAGCCCCTGCTCCAGGACGTCTCGGGACTCGTCAAGGATTTGAGGCAGGAAGGATTGAAAATCCAGGTCGAGACCAATGCCACCCTCTACCGCCCGCTGACCGTGGATTGGTACACGGTCTCGCCCAAGCCTCCCCGGTATTCGTACCGGCCGGAATACCGGAAACGGGCTAAAGAGGTCAAGCTGGTCGTGACGAGGTCCTTAAGCTTCGGGACGGTCGAACGGCTGCGCAAAGAATTTCCCGCCCGGATCCCGCTCCTCCTCCAACCGGAGTCCAATGCTCCGTGGAGCGTGACAAAAAGCCTGAGGATACTCGGCCGGGCTCAGAAGGAGGGCTTGAAAAGCATCCGTTTCTCCGCCCAGCTTCACAAACTGTACGACTGGCGGTAGGCTATTTTTGCGATCTCCGGGGATTTTCTCAAGCAGGATTGTTCGCCTTTCCAGAGGATTTATCGAGATAAAAATCACCCCGGGATTCATCGTCAGAGAGGATTGACGCTCCCCTGTCGTCTCTCTTATTGTAAGAGCTTACAAAATGAAGCCCCAAGAGAAGCCTGCCTCGACGAGAAGGATCGTGGTCTACTCGATCCTCCTGTATGCGGGCCTCCTCCTGGCCGAAATCGGATTCAACATTTTTGTCTTTGTCACGACCTACTCCACCGGAAAAGTCCACTCGACGTTTTTTGCCAAGCTCAGGGAGAGCGCCGGG
Source organism: uncultured Eubacteriales bacterium (assembly GCA_964537875.1). Classification (GTDB taxonomy): domain Bacteria; phylum Acidobacteriota; class Aminicenantia; order Aminicenantales; family UBA4085; genus JAPKZH01. The sequence goes on along the minus strand of CAZIDN010000002.1, from coordinate 5,342 downwards.
TTCCTCAAATACCAAGTCGTCGTGTATGTGATCCTTCTTATCGCCATCTACATCGTCTTCGGCTTGATCAACTCTGCCTACGTGATATTCGCCCGGGACGCCTTTTTGAAAAAGTTCCGCCCCAAAACTCCTCACCTGACCGCCTTCCTCTTCCTGGGCATCAACGTCTTTTTCATCATCACCGTCTACTGGACAAACGCCGTCCGCTATCCATATTCGAAACTCTCCGGTCTGCTCATGCCCAAGGACAACTCTATTCCCCTGCAGATCACGATCTATGTCCTCCTCGCCATATACGTTTTAGGGTTCATCTGGGTGTCTCTTCAAGCCAAGGCCAAAAAGGTCAAATGGGCCATTTGGGCCTTCTGGGCGGTTATTCTCGTGTCTCCGCTTCAACCCGGCTATCACCTCAAGTCCCTTTTCTCCTCCCTGTTCACGAGATCCCTCAACACGGGACCGAACGTCATCCTGATCGGCCTCGATTCCGTGACCCCCAGCCATACGGGTTACTTCGGCTATTCGCTCAACACGACCCCGCACCTGGACAAGTTTCTTTCCGAAGCCGTCATTTTCAAGAATTGTTTTTCGCCGATCGCCCGGACCTTCCCCGGCTGGTATTCCATCCTGACGGGTCAGTACCCCGTGACCAGCGGCGTCCGCTTGAATTTGATGAAGCGTCACCATATCAGCCCGAACGCGCACACCGTTCCCCAGATCCTGAAAAACGAGAAAGGCTATTTCACGGCTTTTTTTGCCGACGAGACGCGCTTCTGCAATATCCGGCCGGAAGACGGCTTCGATTATCTCGATCATCCTCTCATGGGCGTCAGGGATTTCGTCTTCGGCAGCATTCATGATTTTTCACTTCCCAACGTCTTTTTCAACGGCCCCCTGGGATATTGGCCGTTTGATTTTATCCGCATCAACCGCGCCGTTTCCCATCTCTATCAAAGCCGCTATTTCGCCAATGAGCTTGTCTCCTACCTGGATGTCCTCCAATCCAAAGAGAAATTTTTGCTGATGATCAATTTCGTTGCCTCGCACTGGCCCTATGTCTCATCCTCGCCCTATCCCCTTCTCTTCCAGGCCAACCCTGATCCCATGATGAATCTCTACGATGGGGCGATCCGGATGGCCGATGACCAGTTCGGCCGGCTGCTCGAAAGCCTGAAACGTAAAAACCTCTATGATAAATCCATCATCATCGTCCTGTCCGACCACGGAGAATCTGAGGAGGGGCATGGAACGACCCTGAGAGACACGGACCAGAATCGCACCCTTCTGGCCATCAAGCCGGCCGGTTCGACAACCAATAAGGAAATCGAAGCGCTCGTTCGGACCATCGATATTGCCCCGACCATCTATGACCTTTTGCCGGGGACGCAACCCAGCCTGCGTTTCGACGGCTTCAGCCTGAAGCCTTTGATGACGGGAACGACCTCCGCCCTAGAATTTGCGGACAGCCGGATCATCATGGAAACCGAATTTTCCCTGGACGCGCCCGGAGGGATCGGGCTGGCCCTCCAGGAAATGATCGACCAGGGCATCAATTTTTACGAGTTCGATAAAAACGGGATCATCACCGTCAAGGATGAATTCTTTGACCGGCTGATCAAGAACCGGCAGAGGGCGATTCAGACCAAACGCTGGAAGCTGATCTGGGAGCCGCTGCTTCACAACCCGCGAAAAAAGGTCGATATCCGGTTGTTCGACCTGGAGGCCGACCCGCGCTGCCGGAAAGATGTGTCCACCCTTTTTCCAGACGTCTTCCAAGAATTGCTTTCGGAACTCCGGCAGTTCTACGGGGTCGAGCTCGATTAACGGAACCTCACGAAGACCGGATGAAGAACCGGTAGCCCGCCCGGGTCAGATAAACACCCGCCAGAATGACCACGGCGCCGACGGCCTGGAAGGCGCTGAATTTTTCTTGAAGAAAGATCACCGCAAAGAACACCGTGAAGATCGGCGTCATGCTGTTGTAGACCGCGGTCTTGGCATTCCCCACTTTTTTCACCGAATAATACCAGATGAGATAGCCGAGGACGAGGCCGAAGAGGGCTGAAAAGAAAAGGGACGCCCAAGCTTGCCAGGAAATCGTCCCCCACGGAATATGGATGACGTCCCTGGCCGTGAAAGGCAGATAAAAAAGAGTTCCCAGGCCGACGGTGATCGCGGAAAATTTCAAGGGAGACATCTCTTCCAAAAAAGGCTTGGCCAAAACCGTGTAAGAGGCCCACAGGATGGTCCCCAGAAAAATCAGGAAATCGCCCTTAAAGCTTTGAGAGGAAAAGCGAAGGCCTCCGTTTCGCTCAGCGATGACCAGATACAACCCGAAAAAGGAGACGAAAATCCCGCCCCAGGCCGCCCAATGGATCTTCTCGATCCTCAAACCGGCGCTCATCAAGGCCACGAAAATCGGGGATGTGGAAAGGATGAGGGATGAGTTCGAGGCCGTCGTCAGGCTGACGCCGCGGATGAATAGGAGCTGATAAATGGTATTCCCGGCAATTCCGATCGCCAGCAGCTTCCAAAAATCTTTCCGGCTGACGGCAAAGCGCTCCTTGGCCAGTCCCATGAGCAGGCAAAAAACGAGCGCCGTCAGCAAAAGACGCACGCCGTTGAAACCGCCGGGCGAGAGCTCTCGAAGGGCGAACTTGATAAACGAGAAGTTGCTGCCCCACATGACGACGGCGATGAGCATCAGCGCGTCGCTGGCGCCGAACCTCGAATTCTTTCCGTTGGAGGTCTGAAACATGCCTTTTTTGTATGCCTTTAATGGCTAAATCTGGATGCGTCTAATAAATAATAAGGAAGAAGAGAGGGGCAAGAAAGGAACCAAAGCGCGATCCCGGTCCTACGCGGAGAACTTCCTCAGCCGGGGATAGCGCGCCTCAATGACGGATTTAATGCCTCCTCTCGGGTTGAACTCGCCGCGGACCGAAGCGCGCACCGGCCGGCAGGCCCGAACGACGTCTTCCAAGATCCGGTTGACGGCGTTCTCATAAAATATGCCCAGGTTCCTGTAGGCCAGGATGTATTCTTTGAGCGCCTTCAGTTCGAGGCAGCGCCGGCCCGGAACATAGCGAATGGTGATCGTGCCGAAATCGGGAAGGCCCGTCTTGGGACAGACCGAGGTGAACTCCGGGATTTCGATGGTGATCTCATAGTCCGGAAACTGGTTGGGAAAGACGGCGATCTGCGGAAGCCTGGCTTTCAGGCCGGCCTTGGCCTCTTTTTCGGTCATGCGGCTCATTTGTATTTCTCGTTTTTTGGTAACCTATAATATAATAAAGCCGTCCCTAAGACAATCACATGGCTGAATGCAATAAGAACAAGAATCTCGGCCGGTGCAACTGCAGCTACGAGCCCTGCAGTCGCAAAGGCCTCTGCTGCGAATGTATTCAGTACCATTGGAGCCACCGGGAGCTGCCGGCCTGCTTCTTCCCGGATTCAGTGGAAAGGACATACGACCGCTCCCTGTCCAGGTTCCTGGAAATCTACCGGAAGCAGGGTTAAGACCGGATGACACCGACACGGCCTCACGCTCTGCCGGAAAACAATGACTCTTGTCTCTACGGTCCGGTCCCTTCCCGGCGGCTGGGCTTTTCTTTGGGCATCGACCTCCTCCCGTATAAAACGTGCTCCATGGATTGCATCTACTGCCAGCTCGGCGCCAGCGCCAAAAAAAAGATTCGCAGGGCAGAACTCATTCCGGTCCGCGAGGTCCTCGGCCAGATCAAGCGGGCTCTTGCCGGCGGACAGAAGATCGACTGCCTGACGTTTTCCGGGTCGGGGGAACCCACGCTGCACTCCGGCCTCGGGAGGATCATCGCCGGGATCAAGAGAATCACGGCGATCCCGGTGGTCGTCCTGACGAACAGCTCGCTCTTGTCCAGCCCCAAAACCAGGCGCGACCTGCGGGCCGCCGACATCGTGGTTCCGTCGCTCGACGCCGTGACGCCGTCCGTGTTTGCCAAAATCAACCGTCCTCATCCTAGCCTGAATGTTGCAAAAATCATCGATGGGCTGGTCCGGTTCCGGAAAGAGTACAAAGGCCAAATCTGGCTCGAGGTGATGCTAGTCGAAGGCGTGAACGACGGGCTTCCCCATCTCAAGAAGCTCAAGGAGGCGATCGCCCTGATCAAGCCCGACAAGGTCCAGCTCAATACGGTCGTCCGGCCGCCGGCGGAAAAATTTGCCCGTGCCCTTAGTCTCGAGGAGCTCGAAAATATCAAATCCTTCCTCGGGTCAACTGCGGAGATCATCGCGGATTTCGGGACAAGAGACCAGATTGCTTCGGCCAGGGACACCGGAGAAGCCATTCTTTCGACGGTCAAACGCCGGCCCATGACGGCCCAAGACATCTCTCTATCGCTGGGGAAACCGCTTGAAGAGGTCTGTGCCCACGTGGTTCGCCTTGCCCAGCAACGCCGGCTGAAGCGGCGGACTCACAACGGGCTGGAGTACTATGAACCCCTTTAAAGATTTATCCAGGGAGGAGCTCCTGGATTTTCTCAAGGATGCGGCCCTCAACTGGCTGGCCCACGACGGCCTCTGGTTTCGCGCGGTCGAAGAGAGATACGGGATGGAAGCGGCGCTCGAACTCGATCAAAAAGCCTGGGAGCGGTTTACAGTCATCGAAGCCAAGAGGATCATGAAGCGGCTCAAGATGGAGCCGGGAGGAGGGATCCCAGCGCTGATCAAGGCGCTCTCCTATAGGCTCTACGCCCACATCAACCAGCAGGACATCGTCGAGGCCAACGACACGCGCTGCATTTTCCGCATGAGGACGTGCCGTATCCAGGAGGCCCGAGCCCGGCAGGGGCTTCCGGATTTTCCCTGCCGGTCCGTGGGAATTGTCGAATACAGCGATTTTGCCAAAACCATCGACCCCAGGATCGAAACCAGGTGCTTGGCCTGCCCCCCGGATCCCCACCCCGCCGACGCTTGGTGCGTCTGGGAATTTACGATCGAGCTATAATCTCACAGCCCGACGGCGAATGTACAGGGACATCGTCCACGGGAAAGTTCCAAAATATGAAAAATGGCTGACTTATGTCGTCGGCTGAGACCGTAAGTCCCCTTCTGCATCGCTGCTAAGACGAACTCCGTCCCTTCCCCGGAAAAAAGGATTCCCTTCCAAAAAATAGGAACCTCCAAATATGTGATTTCGATGAGGCGTTGGAATCGCCCCTGAGGCCTCCCGGCCCGAAGCTGATAATAATCCTATTTCCCCATCATGAGGCACCCCCTTATGGATTCATCGTCAGATGCTCCATGGAAAGGCGGCAGAGAGCGAAGCGAGCGTTGATTATATGAAAGCGCCGCCGATAATCCATTAG
>CAZIDN010000001.1:0-242251 GCA_964537875.1 uncultured Eubacteriales bacterium | reverse complement strand
TGGCCGTCGATGTCTATTCGACGGTCAGGAAAGTCGGCTATCCCATCCATGTCCTCTCGGAATACAGCGAGTCCATGGATCGCTACGCGTTCTTGCTCATCAAATAGGACGCCTCTCTACCATCTTGGCGGATTACGAGGGAAGGATAAGCAGAAGAGAAGAATCGAAATTAAAAATTATGGATCGCTTCCATTCTGTGTGGGCAGGAAAGGGAAGCGATCCGGAGACTGCTGAAACGACGATGGAGGGTTTATCCTGAAAAACCCGGATGGGGAGCGCGGCTGTCTCCGGATTGTTTCCCAGATAATTTTTCCCCACGGGAAAGGTCGGAGATCGGCATGAAAAGACGGGATATCCTGGTCATGATTCCCGGAGCCTTGGCCGGCGTCACCAGCCTGGCAAAAACCGAAGTTTTTTGGAAACCGGGCGGTCTTCAGAAAGAATCATCAAGTCCTCCACGGTCTTTGCGTGCCGAGGTCAGAATCCATCATGGGCGGCCGGTCTTGTTTCTGAACGGACGGCCGACGTTTGCCGGCATTCACTGGGTCTCCGCCCCCACGCCCGACAGATGGGATTTTTCCCGGCAGGCTAAGGCCAACAAAGAGACAGGCATCCACATCTACGCTTTTGACGTCGGCAAGGGCACGGAATGGATCGGGCCCAAGACCTCTCCGGCCAATCCGTTTGATTTTTCTACCGTCGAAGCCCGCTTCGGCCGCATCCTCGAGGCCGACCCCGAAGCCCTTTTTCACCTGCGCATTTACCTCGAGACAGGCCACGCCGACTGGTGGGAGAACGAGTATCCGCAGGAGTGCGAAATCCTCTCGGACGGCAGAAGCAATGGTCAATCTTTCGCCTCGAGAGTCTGGCGCGAGCAAGCCAAGAATTTCCTCCGCGCCTATGCAAAGCATTTTGAAAAAGTCGGCCTGGCCGACCGGGTCCTCTCCTATCAGGTCGGCGCCGGCCATACCGGCGAATGGGTCAAAGGCGAAAGCTCCATGTATACGCCGTGCGGTGATTACAGCGAGCCCATGCGCCAACATTTCCGAGGCTGGCTCCGGGATCGCTATGGCGGCGATCGTGCCGAGCTTCGCCGGTCCTGGAACCGGCCCAACGCATCTTTTGAAACGGCCGAAGTGCCGGGCGCCGAAGCCCAGCTGCTAGCCAAGCGCTACACTTTCCGCGACCCCGCCGCGGAGCAGAACGTGATCGATTACTTCCGTTGCCTGGCCGAGCTCTGCGCGGACTGCGTCATCGATTTTTGCCGAACGGCCAAGGAAGCCTGTGGAGGGACAAAACTGGCCGGCGCATTCTACGGTTATCTGATGGACCTCTCCTGGAACGGCGGATTCTTCAAGGAGCGGCCGGATAGCGATTACTCGACGTATCAACGAAGCGGGCATCTCGGTCTTAGAAAAGTCCTCGCCTCGCCCCATGTGAACTTTCTGGTCAGCCCTTACAGCTACGGCTATCGCGGCCTCGGCGGCGACGGGCCGAGCATGCTGCCCTCCGAATCCGTGAGGCTTCACGGCAAACTCTGTCTCGTCGAAGACGACACGAGGACCCACGTCGACCTAGAAGATGTCCATTACGGCCGGGCGAACTCCCTGCGGGAAAGCATTGCCCTTTTGCGGCGCAACATGGCCCAGGACCTGACCCACGGTCAGGGCGTTTGGTGGGCTGCTTGGAAGCTCGATCCCGTCAAAGAACCCGCTTTCAGACCGCTTCTCAAAAGCTTTCAGAAACTGGGGACTTTTGCCCTCGACCTCGACCTCGCGCCGAGCGCGGAGATGGCGGTGCTCATCGACGACGAGAGCTTCTACTACGAATCGTGCCGATATCACCTGGATATCCCCTTGATCTTCCAGCAGCGGCTCTGGGGGCTGCCGAAAACGGGAGCACCGTTCGATCTCTATCTGCTCCAGGATCTGGTCGAAGGCCACCTCAAGCCCTACAAGCTTTATGTTTTTCTCAACGCCTTCAGGCTCGATCAGAAACGGCGCGAAGCGCTCAAGCGGCAGATCCGGAGAGCGAAAAGCACCGCCCTCTGGATCTATGCGCCGGGATACATTCAAAATGACCTGTCCTTAAAAAATATCGAGGAGCTGACCGGGTTGAAGCTCGGCCTGGGCGAACAGCCCTGGGGACCCCTGGTCCACATCACCGATTTCACCCATCCCATCACGGCCGGCCTCCCCCAGGATCTCGTCTGGGGGACGAACAACAAATTGGCTCCTATTTTTCATGTCGATGACCCAGAGGCAAAAATCCTTGGCCAGGTCGTCTATTCGCAGGGCGACTGCAAGCCCGGGTTCGCCGTCAAGGCCTATCCTGAATGGACTTCGGTCTACGCGGCCGCGCCCAATATTCCTGCGGTCGTCCTTCGGAATATCGCCCGTTTTGCCGGCGTCCACATCTTTAACGATGCCGGCGATGTCCTGTATGCCACGCCCCAGCTTTTAGGAGTCCATACGGTTTCCGGCGGACCGCGGACTTTCAAGCTGCCCCAGACAATCGAAGAAATTTATGACCTTTTTGAACATAAAACACTGGCCAGGAACGCCGACTCCTTCGAGGTGACCCTGCCCCCAGTATCATCGGCCCTCTATTACACGGGCGCATCCAGGCTTCTTTCCTGGCTAAAAAAGACCTCTCCTTGAGAAGGGGTCGGCCGCGATCGGCCCGCAAATTTTCTTGCAGCGGCCGTTCCCGGCGTGATAAAGTATCGTTTTTCAGCCGTGAAAAAAAAGATCCTGCTCGCCGCATCACTGTTCCACGCCCTGACCGACGCCGCGACGGTCATCACGCCCATGATCTTTCCGATCCTCTACAACCAGCGTTTCATGATCACCAGCTATTCCCAAATCGGCCTTCTGTCCAACCTCGGCATGCTGGCCACATTCCTCGTCCAGTTCTTCATCGTCCGGATTTCCTACCGCTATGAATACAGGCGTCTTCTCTTCCTCAGCCTGGTGGGGATTTGCGGGTCGATGGCGCTTGTCCCCCTGGGCCGGTCTTTCGCCGCCCTGTTCTTGTTCTTCCTCCTCCTCCGGCTGTTCACGAGCTTCTACCATCCCATCATCATCGCCTGGGTTTCCAAATCGCAGTCAAGTTCGGGCCAGGCGCTGGACGACGCCATGGGCATTCAAAGCGGCTCGGGCAACATAGGGGTGGCCTTAGCCTTTCTATCGGTCGGCTTCATCACCCAGCGCTGGAACTGGAAAGTTCCTCTTTTCGCCTGGAGCCTGTTCGCCCTGCTCCTCGGAACCGTCGGGTTGATGGTTCTTCGAGGGGTATCGTCCTGGAGCCAAGAGCGGCCATCCCTCAGCGCCTCATCCTGGATCAGGTCGTTGGTGGCGATCAAGCGCTTCGTGCCCGGGTTTTTTTTCGGAGGCATGGGCTGGTCGGTCACGGTCTATTACGCTCCCTCGCTACTCAATCACAAATTCCGCATTCCCATAGGCCAGACCGGGCTCTACCTAGCCCTGTGGATCGGACTGGGAACGGTCACCGGCTATGGCTACGGTGTCTGGAGCCGGCGCTTCGGCCGGAGAGCCGTGTTCCTGACAAGCCTGGCCGGGGCGGCCGTCAGCCTGTTTGTGATCGGCGTTGCGCCTCTCCGATCACTGGCCGTTTTGGGCCTGCTGGCGTTCGGAGGATTTCTTCTTATGACGTATCCCTCGCTCCATACCTTCGTCGGCTCGACGGTTCCGGCCTCGGGACAGACCCAGGCCTTTAGCTGGGTTTCCAACATCCAGCTCGTATCCGGAGCCCTCGTCACGCTCGTCTCGGGTTTTTTATCCGATGCGCTCGGTATCCACTTTCCTTTTATGTTGACGGGAGTCCTGACGTTGGCCGTTTTTCTTTTTTATGTCTCTCGGGGCCCCGAATTTTTTGGAGGGAAAGGCCGCCCTTCCATCAAAGCGGAACCTGCTCCCGACGGCCTATGAATCTCCAGCCCATCGATTTCTTGAGTTGGTGATTCCGGCAAACAACCTTTCCGTGTCTTTTTCTGGCTGGGCTCCAGGGGTCAACCAGGACTTTTTGAGCTTAATTCGCCCAAATCAGAAGGAAGGCCGGCCTGAGGATGCCACTTGATCTTGTTGACAGGAAGTTTCCGCTCGGGTAACATTCTTCCTGTTATGCTCCTTGTTCAAAACGAGCGGAGACTGTCACCGCCGCGAAAGAAAGCCTGTTTCTCTGATTCCTATTCATCTCCAGGTGTCGTCCATGGCCAAACACATCATCGAGTTTATTAAGCACCCTGTCAACACAGCCACCATCGCTCCGGATTCCAAGAAATTGACAAGGATCGTCATCGAGATGGCCGATTTGGCCAAAGCCAAGACGGTCGTCGAGCTGGGACCGGGAAGCGGCGGGTTCACGGAGCAGATCATAAAAAGCATTCCGCCGCAGACGAAATTCTTTTCATTAGAGATCAACCCAAAATTTGTCAAGCACACCAAGAAAAGATGCCCCGCGGCGACCGTTTACCATGATGATGCCTTGAATCTCAAAGAATACATGAAGAAACACAAGATCCAGCATTGCGACTCGATTGTCAGCGGGCTTCCTTTAACGGCTTTGAGCGAGGACCTCCAGGAACAGATCCTGAAGCTGGTCAAGGAATCGCTTTCTCCGGGGGGAAGGTTCGTGACATACACTTACGTTCATAGGAAAAAATCCAAAGGCAACGCGAGGCTCAAAAGGCTTTTCCACGATCATTTTGACAGGTTGGAAGTATCACGGATCGTCTGGAAAAACCTGCCGCCGGCCTATGTTTACTGCGCCATCAAAGAGTAATCCTGCCGGACTAGACGATCTCCGAAAAGTATTTGACGGCGTTGACCACAAAGTAGAACGACAACAGGAAAAGGGCGATCCCCAGCCAGAAATACACTTTCCCCAAGGCTTTCATCGGAATGAAGTGCTTGATCCGGTGCATCACGGCCGCCAGCGAGGCCAGGTAGCCTCCCAGCCCCAGCGCGCCCCCCGCGATGAACAGGACTTTCAGGCCGGTTGAGAAAGGAGTGGCCAGCCCGAAGTGCTTGGCCAAGGTCACTCCGTAGAGCCAAGTCAGAATCATGACGGGATTGGTGACGGCCAAGGAGAATCCCGTCAGGTAGGCCCAATGCTTGCTCTTCAACGAGGACTGCTCCAATCGCAGTTCGTGGGGCTTTTTGCTTTCCTTGATCGTCACATAGGACAGGACCCAGAGAACGACGGCGCCCAGGGCATTGAAGGAAGCCATAACCAGGGGGACCTCCAAGAGAGGTGCGATGCCGAAGAGGGCGATGACGCCGTACATGATGTCTGAGGAAACGGACCCGAGGACAACCATCCAGGCGGCCCATAGATGGCCATGGATGGCCCTTTTAGCCACCTCGATTTGGGAGCCGCCGACAGGGATGGCCGCAAGGAAGCCCAAGCCCATGGCCAGCAGGAAAAGATACAGGCGGTCTATCAAGCGGAAACCGTCTCCCTTCGCAGCGGGGCCTGACGAGCCAGGCCTTCCAGATAAGACCCGACCCGGCGGGCCAAACCCTCGATATCCACTTTCTCGAAGCAGCGGATGGTTCCGCAGGTCTTATACATTTTGTTCAGGCAGCTGATGTTGCGGCACGGGCTCCCGGCCGTGTAGGCCCAGGACGGGGCATCCTGGTTGGCCGGCAGGTAGCCCGGCTGGAAGGAATCGTAGCCCGACATACGGGCCGGCGTGGCGCCGAATAAGGAAAGAACGGCCGTCCGGTTGCGGAATACGAACCTCCCCATGCGGGAACACCGCCGGGCGGCAGCCAAATGCAAAGGTCCCGTGTCACCGGAGACGAACACATCGCAGAAATCAATGAGGGCGGAATAGACCTCAAGCGGCATGTCGGCGGGGATCATTCTCACCTTGGAGCACAGAAGGAGAGGCAGCGAATCTTTCAGACGCGCCCCGATACCGGCCGCAGTGTGGCCCCATCCCAAGAGGATCAAAGCCTTCATCCGGGCAAGTCGATCCAGCAGGTCGGCCTGCATTTCGAACGGCAGGCGCGTGTACGGGGAGGCCCCGTCCGGATTGAAGAGGACCACCGGCACATCGGACGACAGGCCGGCGTCTGAAGCGAACCGAAGTGCCTTATCGACAGCCGAATCGGCGAAGGTCAGCCTCACCCCGCGGAAGGGCTCTGCCCGCACCGGCTCGGCGACGATGGAAAGCAGGTCATGGATGAACCTGTAATTATAGTATATAAAATGGTTGATCCTGGAGGGGTCCCGTTCGTTTTTCACGATGACCGGGGCATAGGACAGGATATTAAGTATCTTGCGTCCATCCGGCGCGATCTGCTTATCCCTGATGTAGGGGCAGAAATTCAGGCACAGATCATACCTCTCGCCTTTGACCAGTTCACGCAGGATTTGGAGGTTTGCCGCGGAGGGGAAGGATCCGCCGACGAAGAAAGGAAGCACCCGGGTCGCTTCGGGATTTCCCTCGATCAGAGGATAGGCCGCTCTATTGATCACATAATCCACGTGGGCATGGGGAAAGAAATCACGCAGAGCGCTGAGAGCGGATTGGGTCATGACCGCGTCGCCGATGTGGATGTCGGGAATGACCAGGAATCGTCGGAAGGACCGGATGCTCCGGACGATCCTCCGGTTATGGCGGGCGCAGAGCGCTCTCAAAAAGGAATTGCCCACCAGGGACCGGAAGCTTAGATCCAGGACCCGAGATCCGGCCCTCGGGAAGCGGCCCGTCAATCGGCTGGTCCCATCAAAGAGGATTTTCTGCCATCCGTGACTGTGGGCAGAGATCTCCTTGTGAATGGGAGAACGGCCGACATGACCTTTTTCGAGCCGGGATGACATCTGCCGACTTCCGAGCGTCGCTAACGCTTGATCCGAGCGCTGCCGCCCCCCATCACGTGCTTGATTTCTTCCATGGTCACCATACTCGTGTCGCCGCGGGTGCTCTGGAGCAGAGCGCCATGGGCCGCCCCCATCTCCACACATTCCTGCGGAGAGAGATCATGCAAAAGGCCGTAGATGAATCCGCTGCAGAAGCCGTCGCCGCCGCCGACACGGTCTTCCACCTCGAGGTTTTCGAACTTGCGGGACAGGTAGAATGTCCCGTCGTAGTACATGATGGCCGACCAGTTGTTGACCAGCCCGGAGACGACTTCTCGGAGAGTTGTCCCCACGGCTTGGATGTGGGGAAACGCCGAGACGACCCGTCCGACCATTTTTTTGTATCCCTCGACCGGAAGCTTCGTCAGGCTTTCGTCCGTTCCTTCGACCTCAAAGCCAAGGACTTTATGGAAATCTTCCTCATTGCCGATCAGGACATCGATAAAGGGGACGATCTTTTTTGTCACGGCCCTGGCCTGTTCGCTCGACCAGAGCTTGCTCCGGAAATTCAAATCATAGCTGACGATCGTCCCCGCCCTGCGGGCGGCTTTCATGGCTTCCAGAGTCACCTCGGCACAGGAATCGCTCAGGGCGGCGAAGATGCCGCCGGTATGGAACCAACGGGCTTTGCGCTGCCCGAAGATCCTCGTCCAATCCACGTCCCCGGGTTTCATATGGGAGACGGCCGTATGGCCTCGGTCATAGAGCGTGACGCTGCCGCGGACGCCGATCCCCACTTCGGTGAAATTCAATCCGATGCGGTCGGCCCGGCCGGCGCCGTCGTAGGGAATCCAGAGGACTTCGCTGAGGTCCATGCCGCTGGCTTGGGCATGGTTCCTGATGAAGGCGCCCAACGGATTATCCACCAGCCGAGAGACCCAGCTCGTTCTCAGGCCATAGCGCGAGAGGGCGTAGGACACGTTGTATTCACCGCCGCCTGCGTAGGCTTCGAAGATCGGTGTCAGTTCGATCCTCTGATGCCCCGGCGGGCTGAAGCGGATCATGCATTCGCCAAGGGCGACGAGGTCGAACTCCGTCCCGGATGCCGGCAGAATTTTCAAACTCATGGTTGCTCCTTATCTCAATCTTTCCCCAGCGTCTATCGAACGATCCACGGACGTGTTCATTCTTCAGGATTCTCGGACGGGTTTGAGGTTTTCATCCAGCGGCGTCATCCTGGGCATGATGAGATGGACGATGAGCAGGGCGAACATGTAGATCAGCCCGGCGATGAGGAAAGCGAAGAAATAGCCTTTCCGACCGCTGTGGTCCAAAACCTTCCCCAATCCGAAATCGGCCAGCAGGCCCGACAGCGCGCCGACCATGCCGCCGATGCCGACGACCGAGGCAGTGGCTTTCTTGGGAAAGACGTCGGAGGCCAGGGTGAAGGCGTTGGCCGACCAAGCCTGATGGCCGGCCGCGGCCATGGCCATAAGGGCCACGGCCAGCCACTGGTTGGAGGTCTGGGTGACCAGGACAACGGGCATGACGAACGCCGCGCAGAGGAACAGCGTCGTCTTCCGAGCCCGGTTGATCGGCCAGCCTTTTTTGATGAAAAAGGAAGACAGCCAGCCGCCGGCGATGCTGCCGAAGTCGGCGAAGACATAAATGATGACCAGCGGCAGGGCCAGTCCCCTGAGCTCAAGCCCGAATTGGGCGTTCAGGAAGAACCCGCCCCAGAACAAATAGAAATACCAAACGGCATCCGGAATCTTGGCCACGGCAAAGGCCCAGGTTTCCTTGACGGGCAGGACTTCCAACCAGGGCAGCCTGTCCAAGGTCTCGGCGGCGGAATCGCTGAGGATATGATCCAGCTCGGCCGCCGAGAGATTGGGGTGCGACTCGGGTTTCTGATAAGTCCGGAGCCAAAGGACGACCCAGGTCGCGCTGAAAACGGCCGTGACCAGAAAGGCCCTTTGCCAGTGTTCTCCCTGGCTGCTGACGATCAAGGGAATGACCAGCGGCGTGAGGATGGCCCCGACATTGGTGCCGGCATTGAAGATGCCGGTGGCCAGAGCCCGTTCCTTTTTCGGGAACCATTCGGCGACCGTCTTGATGCAGGCAGGAAAGTTGCCGGATTCGCCGAACCCCAGGCCGAAGCGGGCGACGGCAAAACCCATCCAGCCCATGCCCTTGGTGACCAAGGCGTGGAGCAGGCTGAATACGCTCCAAGTGCCGATCGAATAGAGATATCCTTTTTTCGTCCCCAGCCGGTCGATGAAGGCGCCCATCGTCAGGAGGCCGACGGCATAGGCGATCTTAAAAGCGATGTTGATGTTGGCGTATTGCTGGTTGGTCCAGGAGAAGACGTGGTCGCGGAGGGTCGGCCCCAAAACCCCGAGGATGCTCCGATCCATGTAGTTGATGGTCGTGGCCATGAAAAGCAGGGCCAGGATGCGCCAGCGGTAAGAGCCGATTTTTGGTTGGGTCATCCAAATGACCGTCTTTACAGGTTTAACCATCATAAACAATATCCCGGGGATTATCAATATATTGAAATTCCTCATCTCGAAACGCTATCGTCCCGACAATCAAGAGCCCAGAGTCTAGGAATCCGGCATGACTCGTGGTAAAATAATGAGGATCAGGTCAGGCTGAGAACGTGAGGCACACGGAGAAAAGTCATGGAGAAAACACACCGGCAGCATAAGATCCTGATCGTTGAGGATTCCCCGGTGAATGCCAAAGTCCTGGAAGGAGTCCTAAAATCGTATTATCAGTCGGACATCGCTCATGGCGGATTGAGCGCATTGGAAATCGCCGGTTCGGATGCCCCGCCGGACCTCATTCTTCTCGATATCATCATGCCCGGCATGGATGGTTATGAGGTCTGCCGGAAACTCAAGGCGGCTGACAAAACAAAGAACATTCCCGTCATCTTCATGACGGCCAAAAGCCGCGTCGAAGATGAGACTCTGGGCTTCGACCTGGGGGCGGTCGATTATATCACCAAGCCCGTCAGCCCTCCGATCGTCCTGGCCCGGGTGAGGACTCACCTGGAGCTCAAAGACGCCAAGGAAGCCTTGGAGGATGAAAATGTCAGGCTGGAGAAGAAAGTCCAGGAAGGGACGGAAGAGCTGGCGCTGACCCAGGATGCGATCATCCTCAGCCTGACCTCTCTGATCGAGACGCGCGGCAATGAGACGGGCGGCCACCTCAAGCGGACGCAACATTTTGTCCGGGTCCTGGTTGAACGCCTTGTCACCCACTATAAATTTTCCCATTTCCTGACCGATCAGAGCGTCGACCTGCTGTTCAAATCCACGCCGTTGCACGATATCGGCAAAGTCGGCGTGCGGGACGCCATCCTGCTCAAGCCCGGAAAGCTGACTCACGAAGAATTCGAAGAGATGAAAAAGCACACGGCCTACGGACGAGACACCCTGGTTCAGATGGAGAAAGCGTTCAAGGGAAGGTCCGCCGCCCCATTCCTGGGGATCGCCCGGGTGATGGCTTACACCCATCATGAAAAGTGGGATGGCTCGGGATATCCGGAAGGCAGCTCCGAGGCGGATATTCCCATCCCCGGCCGGCTGATGGCCATCGCCGATGTCTATGATGCCCTCATCTCCAAGCGCGTTTACAAACCCGCCTTCCATCATTCCGAGGCCGAAGAAATCATCGCCCAGGCCAGAGGAAAACTCTTTGATCCCGACATCGTGGATGTCTTTCTCCGGGTCCGGGATGAGTTCAGGAAGATCGCCTTGACCTACGCCGATTTCTAGGAAGAGCGCAGGCTCCTGTCCAAGTAGTCTTTATTCCCCGGTTTCCTTATCGCGCTTCTTGAAAACATCCCTTGGCTTTGCTACCCTAGGGGAGATTTTCAAGGAGAATTTCATGAGGCAAAAAAAAGTCGCGACTCGCGCTTTCTGGATCATCTTGATTCTGATGATGTTCATCTGTCGAGACGGCTTCGGCCAGTCGGCCTTGAAGATTTTGCTTTCCAACGACGACGGCATTGATGCTCCCGGCCTGGCGGCCCTCTTTGACAAGCTTTCTTCACTCGGCTCAGTGACCGTGGCGGCAGCCATGAAAAACCAAAGCGGCGTCAGCCACGGGCTCACTTCGGACACGCCCATCTGGGTTGAGGAAACAGAGAGAAAAGGAAAAAAATGGTATGCCATCGAAGCGCTTCCCGCAACCTGTGTCCGCCTCGCCCTGGAATCCCTGCTTCCCGAAAAGCCCGATATCGTGGTCGCCGGCGTCAACAAGGGAGAGACGACCGGTGTGGTCACCTTTTATTCGGCCACGGTCGCCTGTGCCAGGGAAGCGGCCTTCAACGGCATCCCGGCCATCGCCGTCCACCTGGAGAGAAGCGAAACCATGGATTATGAAGGGGCCGCCTCCTTCGTCGCCGAGCTTGTCAAGGAGATCCTCCAGAAAGAGCTCAAGCCCGGTCTATTTCTGAACATCAACATTCCGGCCCTGCCCAAAGAAAAAATCAAGGGGGTGATGATCACCAGGCAGGATACGAGAGGCACATTAGAATACTACGCAAAAAAGAAAGATCCCTCGGGAAAGGTCTTTTTCGAGCGCAGCTTTAAGCGCCTTGATCCGGCCGGTGAAAAAACGGATATCTGGGCCGTCAGAAACGGCTATATTTCAATCACTCCTCTTCAATTCGATCAGACAGACAATGCAGCCCTGAAGAGTTTGGAAGCCTGGGCGGCCAAGAAATGGGGAAAATGAGTCTCAATACAGCCCGGTGGAGCCGAAGCCGCCCTCACCGCGCGCCGTGTCATCCAGCTCATCAGCCTCGACGACCCTGACCTCCATGATCGGTTGGATCAGCATCTGGGCGATCTTCATGCCCTTCTTGACGGTATAGGGCTGGCGGCCTAAGTTAGCCATGACGACTTGGACTTCTCCCCTGTAACCGGCATCAACGACTCCGGCCAGCTTGTGGACGCCCTTCAGCGAAATGCCGCTCTTGTCCCAAATGAGGCCGACATGGCCTTGAGGAATGGCGACCTTGATCCCCGTCGGAACAGCTTTGACCTCGCCGGCCCCCAGAAGGCAATCGACGCCGGAAAATAAATCGAGTCCGGCATCCCCCTTGTGTCCGTAACAAGGAAGCTTGGCCTCCGGGTGTATCCTTTTGACTTTGAGTTCCATGCTCAAATTCCCTCGACCCTGATCTCGGCGAAATGCGGCCGGGCCAGTTCGGCCATGTTGTGGATCTCTTCGCGGCCGAAGGGCTTGACGATCCGGAAGGCTTCATCCATCGTGTTGAGGGGAAAGAACTGCTGGATTTGAAAGGTTTTCGAACCGCTGAGCCAGAGGGAGATCTTAAGAATATCGTCTTCGCCGACAAGCCCTGGGACGACCGTCGTCCGGAAAATATAGCTCAGGCCCGAAGTTCTGACGAATTCCGCGCTCCTCTCGATATCCTCCGTCTTCACGAGGGACCGGGTGACTTCCTGATACCGCTCCAGCGGGGCTTTGATATCCATGGCGATCCAATCCACAAGTTTAGCCCGGATGAGCCCTTCCAGCCTTTCCGGAAAAGAGCCGTTGGTATCCAACTTGACCAGCAGGTTCCGCTCCTTGATGACCAGGAGAAGCTCCTCCAGCCCGGGCTCCAAAAGCGGCTCTCCCCCGGAGACGCAGACGCCTTCCAGCCATCCCCTCCTGGAATCCAGGTAGGCAAGAAAAAAATCCATGGGAATAGTGGCATACGTTTCCGGCTTCAAGACAAGGTCGGAATTATGGCAGTAGGGACAGCGGAAACTGCAGCCCGGAAGAAACACCGTCGAGGCGATGAAGCCGGGGAAGTCCTTGGGGGCGAATTTCTCTAGCCCCTTGATTTCAACCACTCCTGGACCTCCTGGCGGGTATTCATGACGGTGGCCACCTGTCCGTTGTCGTGGAGGATCAGAGTGGGAAGAATGATCGAGCCTTTTTCGTCGCGCTTGATGTGGCCCAGAAATTCCCGGATTTTCAACCGCCCTTCCTTTTGCTCGACTTTATATTCGCGGGTGTCAATGGAAGCCGTCTTCAAAAAAGCTTTCATATCCTCGCATTTCTGGCAGTTCGGATAGGTGAAGAGAAGATAATCCATGGCTCAGCCGAGACTTGTGTACGGCGTGCGGTCCTTGAATTCCTGCTGCTTGCCGTCGTTCCAGGTTCGCACCGGCCGGAGATAGCCTACGATCCGGGAATAGACCTCGGTCTCCGTCCCGCACTCCGGGCAGGTCTGGTGCCGGCCCTTGATATAGCCGTGGTTCAGGCAGACGCTGAACGTCGGCGTGATGCTGAAATAGGGGATCTTGGTCTGGGCGATCTTCTGGACGAGCTTCCGGCAGGTCGCGGCGTCGATGGCTTCGGGCAGGAACGTGTGGAAGATCGTTCCTCCCGTGTACAGCCATTGGATATCTTCTTGATGCTTGAGGGCTTCGAAGACGTCCCGGGTGGCGTCGACGTTGAGCTGGGTCGAATTCGTGAGGTAGGGATATTTTTCCGTCCCCGAGGTGATGATGGTCCTGTACTTTTCCTTATCGAGACGGGCCAGCCGGTAGGACGTGGATTCGGCCGGCGTGGCCTCCAGGTTGTAGAGGTTGCCCGTTTCGTCCTGGTATTCTTTCAAAACGCCGCGCATAAAGTTGAGGATCTCGACGGCAAATTCTTTTCCTTCGGGCGTGCCGATGCCCTTGCCCAGCAAATTCAGGCAGGCCTCGTGCATACCGCAGACGCCGATGGTCGAGAAGTGGTTGTCGAAGTGGCCAAGATAGACCAGTGTGTAGGGCATGATGCCCTTGGCCAGCATGTTGTTGACCATCTCCCGCTTTGTTTCCAGAGATTCCTTGGCCATGTCCATCAATTCCCTGAGCCTTGCCTTGAACTCATCGACGGTCTTGGATGTATAGCCGATCCGGTTGAAGTTGATGGTGACGACGCCGATCGAGCCCGTCGAATCGCCGGGTCCCCAGATGTTGCCGGGACGCCGCATCAATTCTCTTTGGTCCAGGTTCAGCCGGCAGCACATGGCCCGGATGTCGCCCGGGTTCATATTGGTGCCGATATAGTTCTGGAAATAGGGAATGCCATATTTGGCCGTGGCCTCAAAAAGGAGCCGGGCGTTGGGGGAATCCCAGTCGAAATCTTTGGTCAGGTTGAAGGTGGGGATGGGAAACGTGAACACCCGGCCTTGATGGTCGCCCTCGACCATGAGTTCGAGGAAGGCGCGGTTGATCATGTCCACCTCGGCCTGGTATTCCCCATAAGTGGAATCGAGCTCCAGGCCGCCCACGACAACGCGCTTGTTTTTCATGTCGTCGGGAATGGTCCAGTCAAAGGTCAGGTTCGAGAAAGGCGTCTGCCATCCCCAGCGGGAAGGCACGTTGAGCCCGAAGATGAGCTTCTGGATGTCCTGCTTGACCCGGTCATAGTCGAGCTGGTCGTGCCGGACAAACGGGGCGAGGAGCGTATCCACGCTCGAGAAGGCCTGGGCCCCGGCGAATTCCCCCTGCATCGTTCCGATATAGTTGACCATGTGAAGCGTGGCGGTCTCCAGGTGTTTGGCCGGCGCCGAGTGGACCTGGTTCGGGACATGGCCGAAGCCTTTTCGGAGCAGATTCTCGAGCGACCATCCGGCGCAATAGCCGACGATAGGATACGACAGGTCATGCAGGTGGAAGTCCCCTTCCTGGTGGGCCTTCTTCACGTTTTCCGAATAGATCTGGTTAAGGGCAAAATTGGATAAAACCTCTCCCGCGACCCTGGCATTCAGTCCCGAGAAGCTCGTGACGCCTTCGTTGCTGTTCTCCCGAATCTTCCAGTCCATATCGCTGATATAATCCTTGATCAGGCGCTCAAGGTTCAGCCCCGTCTTTTTCGCCTCCCGGATCTCTTTGTGCCTTTCTCTGTAAAGGATGTAGGATTTAGCCACATCATGGTAGCCCCTCTTCATCAGGACCATTTCCACGATGTCCTGGATTTGCTCGACCGAGGGAATAGTGTATCCGCCGAATTTGTCCTCGAGGACGAACGTCACGATATCCGAAATCGTTTTGGCGTCGCCGTTCTCGGTGACGCCCTGGGACGCCATGGCTTTCGAAATGGCGTTCGTGATCTTGTCTTGGGTAAAATCGGCAACGCTTCCATCGCGCTTCTTGATTCTGGAAATCACTCTCGAGTTCACCCGGCACCTCCTTACCCTTCGAACAAGCTAAAAGATCAATAAAAAAGCACCAAAAGCCCCTACCTGACTGCCATATATTGTGGAATTTAAGGCTTATAAATACAATATCTTGTATTTACATCATGCAATTTATACATTTTCTCGACCTCTGTCAAGTCCTTTTTTGGAAAATTTTGATTTCTTATAATTTATTTATTTTCAATTAAATAAAGGCATTTTAAGAGCGCTGGAAAAAGATACCAGTTTTTCTAAGAGAAGAACTCTGGCCGACAATTTTCATGATGAAATGAAAAGAAACCTCTCCTGTTCCTGGACGAGAATATGATATTCTAAGACTCATCCGGAAAGATTTTGAATGGACAGACGCAAAAAAATTCTTCGATCGGTCAGGAAATTAAAGGCTCATCATGAAAGTCATCGTTGTTAAAACCCATGCCCGGGAAGAATTCCTCGACATCACCCGCGACGTGCGGAGCGCGGTCCGGAATTCAGGAATCGAAAACGGGATAGCCCTTGTCTTTGTCCCCCACACGACGGCCGGGGTCACCATCAATGAAAACGCCGACCCGGACGTGAAGGAGGATATTTTGATGGGGCTCAAGAAGATGGTCCCGGATTCTCTTGCCTGGCGGCATGCCGAAGGCAACTCCCCGGCTCATGTCAAGGCCGGCCTGGTCGGCTCATCCATCCACATCATCGTCGAAGGTGGAGATCTGCGGCTTGGGACCTGGCAGGGGATTTATTTCTGCGAGTTCGACGGTCCGCGGGACCGGAACGTGTTTGTCAAAGTTTTCGGACAATAAAAAGCGAGCGGGACCGGGGTTCAACCTGCTCATTGGGCAAAATCGTCAGAGGACGTTTGAGCCGTGAGGGGGTCGGAGCCCGGGCGATTATTCTAAAAAGTCAAGGCGGCTCCCACCCGGAGCTGGTTGGCCTTGAATCTCTGCGCCTCGGGGGAAATGACGCTGATTTTGGCCGCCGTTTCAAGGCTGACGCACCCCATCGTCAAACAGAAACCCGCGCAGACGAAATTGCGGGAAAAGCTCTCATCATAATCGTAGGGCTGGGGGTCGTAGATGTAGCCGGCTCTCACGGACAGCTCCTTGAGGATTCCGAAGGGCAGCTCGATCGCGTAGGAGGCGCCCAGGTTGACTTTAAAGATACTCTTACCCAGGTAGTAATAATACGAGTTCGGCGTGAAATCCGTGTAAAAATTGCCCCATCCCCAGTAGCCGAGGTCCGCCTCTATCAACAAGATTCGAAAAAACGGCGAGTCGCCTCTCTATCTGCCGGAAGAGGACTTAAGGCTCGATGCCGAGGTCCCGGAGGGCCTTCTCGAGGTCGATCTCCGGCGTAAAAAGAAGGCCTTTGATCCCGACTCTCTCCGCCCCATCGATATTCTCCTGGATATCATCGATGAAGACGGCACGCTCAGGCTTCGAACAGGCGAGTTCGAGGGCCGCGTAATAAACATGAGGGTCCGGCTTCATCAGGCCATAGTCAAACGACAGCACGTATCCGTCAAAGATCATCAGCTCCGGAAATTTCCTCTTGATATAAGAAAACCGGACGACATCGGTGTTGGACAACAGGATCAGCTTGTACTTCGGCTTCAGCTTGTTGAGGAGCCCGAGGATGGGAGGATTGACGGCGAAGACGTCGCAGTAAGCCGCGAAAAAATCTTCATAGCTCACCTCGGCTTCGAGCCCGGTCTTGGCCTTTTGATAAAATTCCTCGGGCCTGATTTTTCCCTGATCGAAGAGATCGACGATCTCTATATGGGCATGCGTCACCGCCCGGATTTCTTCCTCGGACCGGCTCGTGTATTGAGTCATTTTCCGGAAAAACAGCCGGTTGTTGAAGTGGAGGACGACTTGGCCCATGTCGGATATCACGGTATCGATCATCACGATCTCTCTAGGCGGCGCCGGCTTTCTTGGCGGCCCTTTCCAATCCACCGCCTTCACGGACATCGGCCCTCTTGAGCAGCACGGCAAAGACCAATCCAAAGAAGCCGAGGCTCGTAAACATGAGCATACTGCTGGTATAAGTATGGGTGAGGTCGCGCAAGACCCCGTTCAATATAGGGAACACGGCCATGCCGATATTCTGGATGGCCGTCATGAGCCCGAAGGCCATCCCCACGCGCTCTTTGCGCACGATCAGAGGAACCGAGGGCCACATGGCGGCCGGGACCAAGACGAAGGCCGCTCCCAGGGCGATCATCGGATAGACGGGATAGAGGCGCGTCACGGCCATGACCAGGTGGCTGGGAATCATAATGAGTGAGCCAATGATCATCAAGGTGGCCCGCTTCCCGATCCGATCGACAAGATGCCCCGCGAACGGAGCCAAGACCATGGACGCGAAAATGATGATCGAAGTAATGCCTCCGGCCGTGCTGAACATGTGGAAAAAATTGTTGAACACTTGATGAAGGAAGCCGCCGCTGGCCTGGGCGACCTTGGCAATCCCCCATTTGTCCACAAAAAAGTCCGTCGACAGGTTCGTGAACGGAAAGATTGCCGAATAGAAGGTTACGCACAGGAACGTGACATACCAGAAGGTTGGCTTGAATTCCTTGATGTCCTTTAAGACGATCTTGTCGCCGGCGCTCTCATCTTTCAAAGACAGGGCATGTTCACCCCGGCGGTCCATGATGATGTAGATCAGGTTTCCCAGGAGGGATATTCCGCAGGCCGCCACGGCGACAAGAAGCGCATAGCGATAGCTTTTGAAATAGCTGGTGAACAGCTCGCCCGTGTTAAAGGCGAACAAGGAACCGAACCGGCTCACGGTCAGGGTGATCCCGAAAGAAAGGGCGAGTTCTTTGTTTTTAAACCAACGGGCCAGGATCGCGCTCTGGGCGACGATCAGCGGCTCCGAACCGGCCCCGAAAATAAATCGCCCGACAATAATGACCGGGACGCTTTTGGCCATCCAGACGACACCCGCCCCGATGAAAACCAGCGTCGAAAAGAGGAGGCTTGACTTTCTCGTCCCCAGCCGGTCGATCAGCATGCCCCCGATCAACACGGCCAGAACGGCGGCAAAGCTATAGGCGGCAAAAAATGCGCCGACCGTGCCGCGTGCCGCGTGCAGGTCTTTCACGAGCGTCGGCGCGATCGATCCCACGATGTCATAGGCAAAATAGCTGCCGAAGGAAAGGGAAGCTACGAACACCAGAATCGTAAACCGATAGAGCTTCTTTGACGGGTGAAAGGCCCCGACTGCTTCAGTCCCTGTTGTCATCATGGAAGGTCATCCTTTTTCTGAAATAATCCTCGCCACAGGGTTTTTCCTCCTAATAACATACCCATCTCAAAGTCCAAAGGCAAGCAGCAAACCTGCATCGCCGTTTGTCTGATTTTCTGTCGGTGTCGGAATCGCCCCCAAGGTCCCCTAGTGGAGGGGGGGCCCGTCGGCATTTCGACGGGGGGAACCGACGGGACTGGTTCCCAAGGGGGCGGGGGGCGATCCGGCGCCGACAGAAAATCACATATTTGTCGGTGCTTCCGCAGCAAAGGCAAGAATAGCAAATTCCGCCCTCCGGTTTTTCCTGCTACCAATATGCCTGAAATTATGCTAAAAATGAAAAACGAAAAGGAGACCATCCATGAACAAGAAGGTCATCGTTTCGAGCGCTCTCGTCGTCGGCCTGATCATCCTGAATTCCTGCGCGAAGAAACAGCCGCCGGCGAAGTTTTTTTATCTCCCGGAGAAGCCCCTCCCCGGCGAGACTATCACCGTTCGCTTCGACCCGGCCGGGACCGGCTTGGCCAATGCGGAATCCGTCGAGGTCGTCGCCTATATTTACGCCAAAGGTCAGCCGAAAGCCGAGAGCCTTACCCTGCAGAAAATCGAGAATCACTGGACGGGAACCCTGGAGACAAGAAGAGAAGCCCGAGGCATCGTCTTCAAATATTTGAGCGGCCGGACCGTGGAGAGCAACCAGAGAAAAGGCTACGTCATCCTGCTCAACGATCAAAACGGCACCCCGGTCGCCGGCGCCCAAGCCGGGCTGGCCGAAGCCCTGGGCGGCTGGGGGACAAATTATGCCGACCTGGAAAGAGACCCGGTGCGGGCGCTGGAGCTGTTTGACAAAGATTTTGCCGCCCATCCGGAGGCTAAACGAGAGTTCCTGGCCTCTTATTTGGGCTTGATCACGCGACTGAAAAAAGAGGAGGGAGAAGGAATAGCCCGCCAGGAGCTCGAAGCGCTGGCGAAAAGCCCGGATTTGACCGTCAAGGACCTGAACACGCTCTACAACTGGTCCGTCCGGTTCAAGAACGGAGAAAACGCATCGAAGTACGCCGCGCTTATCAAAGAACGAGATCCCGAGGGAGAATTCGTCCAGGCCGAGCGGTTCCAAGAGTTCACCAAGACCGAGGATGTCCAGAAGAGAACGGAGCTCGTCCAAAAGTTTAAAAAAGACTTCCCCAAGAGCGAGCTGATCCCCCAGCTGCATTATTTCATGCTTTCAGGCTTCATCAAAAAGGGCGAATACCAGAAAGCCAAGGCCTATCTGGATCAGTACGGGAACGATGCCAACTGGACCTCGTACAGCGTCCTGGCCGTCGATATGATCAAAAACAATAAAGAGCTCGAGCTGGCAGAAGCGATGGCGGCCAAAGCCGTCGATATGGTCCGCCGGGAGCTGAGCACGCCGACGATCAAAAAGCCGTCCACCCTGACGGACAAGGAATGGAAGGCAAGCATCGATCGTTCCCTGGGCTATGTGCTTTCCGCCCAGGGCGCCGTCCTCCTGAAACTCGAGAAAAACGGGGAGGCGCTCAAAAACCTTGAAGAATCGGCAAGGCTGACAAAAGGCGGGGACCCCGAGACCAATGAGCGCTACGCCGAGGCCTTGGCCAAGGCCGGTGATCCGGCAAAAGCCACGTCCGAGATCGAGCGATTCATAGCGGCCGGCTTGGGCACGGCCCGTATGAAAGATTGGCTCAAGGAAGCCTATAAGAAGAGTAAGGGAAGCGAGGAAGGCCTGGCCGAATACATGGCCAAGATCGATCAGGCCGCGGAGGGCAGGGCCGGGGGTGCGCTTAAAAAGCAGATGCTCGACCTTCCGGCTCCCGATTTTACGCTCCAGGACCTCGACGGGAAGGACGTCAGCCTGGCCGGTTTGAAAGGGAAAATCGTCATCATCGATTTTTGGGCCACCTGGTGCGGTCCCTGCCTCAACTCATTCCCCGGCATGAAAAGGGCCGTGGAGAAATACGCCCAAGATGCCGAGGTCCGGTTCCTGTTCATCAACGCTTGGGAGCGGATGGAAAACAAGGCCAAGAAGAAAAACGCGGCCGACTTCATCGCCCGGAACAAATATCCTTTCCACGTCCTCCTTGATCTGGACAATAAGGTGATCGAAGCCTTCAAGGTCGAAGGCATCCCGACCAAGTTCATCATCGATAAAAACGGGAAAATCCGTTTCCAGAGCATCGGCTTTGACGGGAGTCTGGACAAGCTCGTCGAGGAGCTGAGGGCGATGATTGAGTCCGTCCGATAACGCCTATTTTTTCGTGCCGGTGACGGGGACGGTCATCTCCAGATCCTGGACGGTGAGCGTGCCGTCCAGCTTATTGTCCGCGAGCCTCATCTCGGAATTGACCAGTCTCTCGGCTCCGTCCGGCGGCGTCGGGATCTTGACGGAATACTTGAGAGTCTGACCGTCAAACACCGGTTCCAGGAGAGGGGCGTCCTTGAACATTCCGCTCTGCTCGCTGAGCTTGCCGCCCAGTTTTCCTTCATTGACTGTAAGCTCCAGAGTCAGGTAATAAAACTCATTTCCGGCGTTGACTTCCAGGCTCCATGTGCCCACGATTTTGTCGTAATCGGGCTTCTGGCCCTGGGCTGCGGTTGTCCCACCGAGGCCGAGCAGGAAGAGCAGGGCAAACGCTATCAGGCCTGATGGATTTACTTTCATCATTTCGGAGGCTCCTTATCGGACATTAGATTTTTTCTCACGAACGAGGCCAATATTTTACCATGCCTTTCTTTTGGTTTGTCAAATACTTTCAAAAATTGTAAGCACCCCTTTGTGTGATTTCGAAGAGGCGTTGGTATCGCCCCCCGCCCCTGGGGAACCAGTCCCGTCGGTTCCCCCCGTCGGAAAGCCGCCGGGGCCCCCCTCCGCTATGGGGCCTCAGGGGCTATACCAACGCCTCTTCGAAATCACATATTGGGAGCATCTCAGGCAGGCTTTGATCAGCTACCGTGACGGCCGGCGAGGTTCCACCTTTGGCGATTTGAAAAGAATATGAATAACGAATACAATGATTTTAAAACATGGCCGGCCCATTGATTGAAACATTCAACCTGGAATCGTTCCAAAGCCCCATCCAAGAAGCCCTGGCCGACTTTCAGAGGTCCGGCCTGATCGCCCGAATCTGGAAAAAAGACAGCACGGTCTGGGCAGAAAAAGACGAGGAAATCCGTAACCGCCTGGGATGGCTGGAGGCGCCGGAGAGAATGGCCGGAGCGCTTCCTGAAATAGGGCGCTTTGTCGAGGAAGTCAGGCAGGCCGGGTACACACATGCCCTTCTGCTCGGGATGGGCGGCTCGAGCTTGGCCCCCGAGGTCTTCGGCAAGGTCTTCGGCACGGCCAAAGGCTTTCTTCAGCTGAAGGTTCTCGACAGCACGGACCCCGAGGCCGTCCTGGGCTTCAAGAATTCTCTTCCTCTGGAAAAAACATTGTTCATCGTCTCTTCCAAATCCGGGACCACGCTCGAGACGGACTCCTTCCTGAATTTCTTTTACACATGGGCAGCCGAAGCCCTGGGAAAAGCGCGGGCGGGCGCCCAGTTTGCAACCATCACGGACCCGGGAACGCGGCTTGAGAAGATCGCCCGCTCGCTCGAATTCCGGCGATCATTTTCGGGCGATCCCGACATCGGAGGCCGGTTTTCGGTGTTATCGCCTTTCGGACTTGTCCCGGCCGCGCTCATCGGCATGGACATTCCTTTGCTCCTAGAACAAAGTCAAAAAGCGGCCAAGCTCTGTCGCAATTCCAGCCTTCCCGACAACCCGGGAGCCTCTCTCGGCCTGCTCCTCGGAGTCCTGGCTCAGGCCGGGAAAGACAAGGCGACGTTTCTCATCTCACCCCGCATGGAAAGCTTCGGCGCCTGGGTCGAGCAGCTCCTTGCCGAAAGCACGGGAAAAGACGGGAAGGGTATATTGCCCATCGTTAAAGAGCATGAGTTCGTTCTAGACAAGCTCGGCCAAGACAGGGTCTTTGTCGCCATCCAGCTTGGGGAGGACAGGACGTATGAGCCCGTGGTCGGGCTGCTCAAGCAAGCCGGCCGGCCGCTCGTCGTCATGGCCCTGGACGACCTTTATGAGCTTGGCAGTCAGTTCTTTCTTTGGGAAATGGCCACGGCTGTCGCGGGCCATGTTTTAAGAATCAACCCATTCGATCAGCCCAACGTGGCGGCATCGAAGAAAAAGACCGAAGCCCTCCTCGAAATCCATAAGGAAAAAGGCCGCTTTGCCGAAAGACAGCCGGACTTTGACGGTCCGGATTTCGCTCTTTATTCAGACGCGCCGGCGACAAGCATGGAAGAGGGCTTGAGCCGTTTTTTGAAGAATGCCCGGGCCGGCGATTATCTTGTCATCCAGGCTTTTCTTCCCCCCAAGCCCGAGATCGACGCCGCCGTTCAAAAGCTCACGGCCAAGCTCCGCTCCAAGACCAGGCTGGCCGTCACATCCGAATTCGGCCCGCGTTTTCTCCATTCGACCGGACAGCTCCACAAAGGAGACGCAGGAAAAGGCCTCTTCATCCAGCTCACGGCCGAGGACAAGATCGACGCTCCCGTTCCCGACGGGCCCGGCTCACGCTCCTCATCCCGCTCGTTCAGTCTTCTCAAACAGGCCCAAGCCAGAGGCGATGAGGAGGCGCTGAGGGAGAAAGGCCGACGGATCATCGGCATTCACTTTAAAAACGACGTGCTGGACGGCCTGAAAAAACTGAATTCTCTGATGAATTAATAAAGCCCCGCAAAGACGACATCGGCATGGAAGAGTTCCTTATTTTTGGGGCGGAGCTTCTTATCCACGCTCTCTTTGATGTCGAAATAGAACCAGAAGGTTTCGAAGAGTCTCAGTTTTTTGATGTAGTAATTGGCAAATTCGGTCGCGCCGTCGACGATGATCTTGCCGATCTCTTTGCCTTTATCGTCGACGACGGAGATCGCAGAGCCCTGGTTGTTGGCACCGGCAACGAGCTTTCCCAACACTTTTCCCTTGCCCTTTCCTTCCCAGTCCTCACTCTTGTTGATATTCGTGATCCGGAGCTCCAGATAATCGCCCCTTGTCTTCTGGTCAAAATAATCCGGGGGGATGGCCTTATCGGTCGTCGTATAGACGTTTTTCCATTGGGTCTCGTTTTCTTTGACGTCGATCGTCTGGGCAATCAGGAGGTTGGGCTTTTCCCGGTTGAATTCGCCCTTGACCCGGACTTCCTTGCCGACAAGCCCGCCGGCATCGCCGCCGTCCACCTGGCCCATGACGGCGATGTCGAATCCCTGGACGGTCGGGACATAAAAATATTTGCCGAGGCCGATTTTCACCGCTCCCGTTACGTCATTCAGCCCTTCCTTGATTCCGGCGGCGGACGGCTCCGCAGCAGCCGCCTGCTCGCTTCCGGCTGTGGCGGCCGGCGGGGCTGCCTGTTTGCAGGCTGCGGTCCCCGAGACTATGAGAAAAAATGAAAGTAGGCAAAAACCTAGAATGACAGCTGCGTTCTCGGAATTGGCTCTCAATCTCATTGCGGATACCTCCAAACGAGAAGTCTTCCCGATAGAGAAAATAGAATATTTTATACCACTGAAAAAAGCAAATGTAAAGAAAAAATTGGCCGTCGGCCTCGACTACTTTCTGCGGACGCGGCCCGAACCAGAGGATGAAGAGGAAGACGACCGGGACGAAGAACCTCGGGAGATGCCGGAGCTCGACCGGGAGCTCGAACCGGAGGACGAACGGGAAGGAGCGCTGAAGCTTCGGGACGGCGCGCTCGAGCTTCGGGACGGAGAGCTGTAGCTGCGGGAGGGCGCGCTGTAACTCCTGGAAGGGCTGCTGTAGCTGCGGGAGGGCGCGCTGTAACTCCTGGAAGGGCTGCTATAGCTGCGGGAAGGGGCGCTGGTACTCCTGGTTGAGGAGGAAGATCTCGACTCGTAGCTGGAAAGAAAACCGTTCGGGCTGCCGCCCCGTTCACTCGACCCCCGCTCTTTAATCGCCGATCGCGAAGGACTCTGGACCGGCGGAGCTTCTTTTGAGCTCGAGCGCTCCTGGATCATCCGGCCCATGGAATCATCCCGCGAAGAAGACGAATCCGAGCTCCTCGGCTGGTATTCTCTGAGGAACCGACTTTCAGATGGATTTAACGAGGGTTCTTTCCTTTCGAAGCGGGGAGTGATGGCCCTTTCCTCGATCTTCCGCTCCTCCCTCGCTCCCGATGACCGGAAAGAGGGCGAGGGAGAGAACGCCTCTCCCTCGCTTTTCCGGGACGGATAAGATCGTATCGTGCCTCGGTCCTGGGATTCCCTGATCGATAGGGAGTTCCGGGAACCTCGTTCTTCAATCTTGGGGGCAGAAAATTCTTTGGCACGGGACGGAGAGGTCTCCCCGGACCGCTCTCGCGATCCTGAAGACGGGAGCTCAAAGGAACGCCGGGACGGGAACGAACGGATCTCCCGCTTCGTCTCGTTTCCCAACGTCGGCTTGAGCGAATCCTGAACGTCCTTCCTGGCCTTGATGGTGCCGGAAGTAACGCCCTCGTCATTCCGTTGAGGGAATTGAGAGGGCAGGCTAGGATCCTGGCGCCGGATCCCGCGCTCCTCCTTAAACCTCTCCAGATCCTTATTGGTAACGGCCTTGCCGGGCGATGCTCCGGAAGCGCTCGAAGCGCCGGATCCGCGAATTCTGTTCTGGACCGACGGGCGGATCTCCTGGGGATCCAACCGTCTTTGGCCCGAGACAAAGCCTTTTCCGACATCTCTCAAGTTTTCTCGAGAAAAGGCCTTCATGGCGCCGGCTCTCACGGCGCCGTCTCGGTTAAAGGACGGCCGCATGTTCGGCTGCGAAGCCTGGAGTTGGATTCTTCCCAGGCGTTCGACCGCCGTCTGGTTCAGGGCGGCCTGCCTCAACCTCGGCGATTGGAGTTGGTTCCTATGGACGACGACCAGGCTACGTGAGTTGGCCGGGAAATAATCGCGGTCGTAGCGATCATAGAAACGGTTGTTCATGAAGACGGCCGGACGGTTGTAGTAGCTGAGAGCGCACCAGCCGTAGTGATCATATCCATGGTACCAGTGGACCCAGGCCGGGCCCCAACCCCAATGATTGTGGGGAATCCAGTACCAGCCAAGGCCAAACCGCCAGCCCCATCGGCCATAATGGGATGTGCACCAGCCCCACGGCTCGTAAGAAACCCAAGTCCAGCCGATGATCGGATACCAGACCCAGCGGCCGTTATAATAGGGCCGCCAGTCGTAGTCGCTGATCGTCGGAACCCAGACATTGCCATACGGAGCTTCGTAAGCCCAGCGGCCGTAGCTCGACAGCTCGTACTCGTAATCGGAATAATCCTCGGGAAGATAGGTCTTTGTCAGGCGCTTGGCGAAGATCGCGTCGCGGCCGGCATTCCAGTCGCTGAAATCGTCGCGCCGGGAATAGAGAGAGCCGGGGGACGAGATGAAGCGGCCGTTGGCAGCCGTGACCTGTTCGCCGTCCTGGACCATGACCGAGCCCTCTTCGGCCGCCGCTTCGGCCGAGCCGCTGTACACTCTGAATTCGGTTTCTTTGTTCTCAGAGACATCGACCCGGTACAGGCCTTCCTCCATCAGATAGAACGAGGCATCGGGGGTATGGATCTCGAAGTTTTTCTCCCGGTCCAGGTTGCTGACACGGACATAGACGCTGCCGGAAATGAGGTGCAGCTTGGTCAGGTCGCCGTCGCGGCTGGGCAGGTTCACCATATCGACCAGGGTGTCGCGGTCCAGGCGGAGATAGTTTCTCCGCCCGAGCTGGATTTCCGCTCTGCCTTCCCTTGTCCCGAGCTTATCGCCGGCGATGACGACAAGGTTCACTTCACCCTTTTCGTAGCCAAGATCCTGGGCCCGCTGGATATAGACGTCGCCCTTGACATAGCTCAAACGGGTATAACTGCCGCTGTAATAGCCTTCTGATTGGCTGAACGCGAGAAAGGGGAAAACCACAACCAAAACCGTTGCGATCATGATGATTTTTTTCATCTTTTTTCTCCTTCCACCTTTCTCTAGGGCAAAAAATGTGCCAAATCTTTCCCCTGTCGACAGGGGGGGTATCGAGAGAAAAGAGAAGCTGGCTGTCCTAGAATCAGGACAGATGATAGATAGGGGGGTCACCTAAAAAAATCCCCCCGTTCTCCCCTCACCAGGAAGGGAGAAACGGGGGGAGGAGAAGAGCTGTTTCAAGTTCAGGTTCTTACCGCCACCAGCCGGGCCACATGCCGGGTCGTCTCATCAAACGCCAGGTTCTGCCCCAGCCAGGGCCCATCATTCCACGTCCGCCGAAACTCCGCTGTCCACGTCCCATAAACTGCTGTCCCCTGGGTCCCATGAACCGGCCTCTTTGCATAAGCTGTCCGCGGCCCGAGCCCATGCCTCTGCCCATACCCATGCCGCGGCCTCTCATCATCATCCCCTGCCTCATCATCCGGCCTCTCACCTGGTTCAGCTTATCCAGCTGTTCCTGGGTCAGGATCTTCTGCAGAGGGTTCCGGTTGGCAAGGCCTTTTTTCATCCGGTCGGCGTTGAGCTTCGAGATCTGGTCGATCAGCCCGTTGATCTTGTTCTGATCGGTCTTTGGGTCCTTGAGAAGCGGATTCAGCTCACCGCGGAGCTTCTGCATTTGCTCGCGGAAAGCTTTCATCTCCCCCTGGCGCGCTTTCTCGAAATCTTTGAGCTTAGCTTCCTGCTCAGGCGTCAGTTTCAAGAAATCCTTCAGATTGGCCAACGGCCCTTGAGGGCCGGGCGCAGGCTTGGCGGGTTTTTCCGGCTTCGCCGGGGGCTGCTGGGCAGATCCGCCCACAGTCAGAAAAAGAAATCCGATGATCGTCAGGGCTGTTAAGCATTTCCTCATGACAAACCTCCTAAATTGGTCTTGAGATTAATTAGACAAGGGTCTGTCCAATTCCTTTGTCCTTAGTTTCAAACTTCCCAAGCTTCAAGGCCGGCATGGGATAAGGAGACCGGGATGATCCGGATGCCTTTGCCGAGGGTATTGATTCTTTGGATCATCTGTCGCCGCAGCCCATCATCTTCGCTGGCCAGGACGGTCATGGAGCCCCCCTTCCCTCCGGCTCCGTTGACCTTCCAGCCGGCCGCCCGCCACGTCTTGGCCAGCCCCGCGACCGCGTCCGCTTCCTCGGCGATGAGGCGCGAATGGAGCCCCCTCTGACATTCGTTGTTGCGGATCATGGCAACGCCGTAGGCCTCGAAATCGCCGGCGGCAAGATATCCTTTGGCTTCCTGGGCGATGCCCGCAAGCTGCCGGATGTATTTCTGCTGGGGCCCGCCGGCTTCGAGCTCGGCAATGACATAATCATGCATGGACGAAGACCGGTGGGGCTTCCCTAAATAGACCAGACACAACCTCCGGTCAAGCTCAAGCCAAATCCGGTCTTCGACACGGACCTTTCGGACGGCAGACTCCGGGTAACGGCGCATGTGGATAAAAGAAATCCCGCCGTGCGCCGCACAGATCTGGTCCTGGATCCCGCTTTGCTGTTCGAGTTTTTCGGTCTCCACCCTATGGGCGAGCGAGGCGATCTCCGCCCACCCATATTTTTTCGCCCGGAGCTGGTTCAGCCCGCCCAGCAGGGCGACGCAGACCGAGGCCGAGGTACCGGTGGAAATCCCGGCCGGAACGGGCGAGCAGAGGTTGATCTCCAGCCGAAATTCTTTGGCGACGGGAAGGCCGGCGATCGTGAATTGAAGCAGGGCATGCGGATCGCGGCTCGGCTCATCGGGATCCATCCGGAATGTCTCTCGAAAATTTTCGGCATGGACGATGATCCGCCGCCGTTCATGCCGGCTGTTTTCAAAGACTTTGATCTGAACCTCTACGCCAGGGATGACGGCCAGGTTGAGGACCTTGCCCTCGCCGGCGAACCAAGTGTCCGTCCAGCCCCCGATGTCATTGACCCGGATCGGAGCGCGGGCGTGGATGACCTTGACCGGCCTCGGCTCTATTTTATGTCTCATGGACGATGGTTTCTCAAGCGCTCCGGCGATGGCGGATCTGGTCCAGGCTGACGGCGGCCACGATAATGACGCCGATGATGATCTCCTGGATGTAGTTGGGCCAGCCCATCATCGTGCAGCCGTTTCGCAAGAAGGACATGATGAAAACACCGATCATCGAACCCAGGATGCTGCCTTCGCCGCCGCTCAGACTGCCGCCGCCGATGACGACGGCGGCGATGATATCGAGCTCGAGCCCCACCGCCACCGTCGGGTCGCCGACGGTGAGCCGCGAAAATTCCATGACGCCGCTGAGCCCGCAGAAAAGCCCGGCCAGCGAGTAGATGATGATCTTGGCCCGCTTTGTCCTCACGCCGCAGAGGCGGGCCGTCGCCTCGTTCGACCCGATGGCGAAGACATGCCGGCCGAAGACTGTATAACGCAGGAGGACGGCCATGGCCACGGCCAGGAAGATCATCAGCCAGACGCCCGGCGCGAGCAGCAGCCAAGAGGGCTGCGGCGATTTGGCCATGAGCTCGTTCACCCAGGTCAGGGGAGCATCGATTTTCTGGTTCCCGGCCATCCACTTGGCCACGCCGCGGGCGATCCCCATCATGCCCAGAGTGATGATGAACGGGACCAGCCGCAGCCCTGTGATCAAGCTGCCGTTGATGAATCCGACGAGACCTCCGGTGGCCATTCCCAGGACGATGGCCAAAAGAGGCGGGAGGCCGGCATTGATGGCGTAGGCCGTGACGACGCTGGAGAGGGCGATGTTGGAAGCGGCCGAAAGGTCGATCCCGCCGCTGATGATGATCAAGGTCATGCCGAGGGCACCGAGCGCGACGATGACGGATTGGGTAGCCACGCTTTTTAGGTTGGCCGCCCGCAAGAACCGGGACTGGACATCCGGGATCGAGGAAAAAATCACGAGGACAAGGATCAGGCCCAGGAAGGGGGCCAGCAGGTTGATCAAGGCTCGGAGTTTTGATTTTCTTTTCATGGATTTCTCATGCTCTCCCGGTGGTTGACACGGCCATCAGGCTTTCATCGCCCCACTCGCGGGTCGGCCGGACAGCCACAAGCTCTCCCCGATAAAAGACGGCGATCGTGTCGCAAACTCCGAGCAGCTCCGGAAAATACGAGCTGACAAAAAGAAGGGCCTTGCCCTTGGCCGCGAGCTGACTCATCCATTCATAGATCTGGGATTTGCTCATGACATCGATGCCCCGCGTCGGCTCGTCCAGAAGCAGAATGTCCGCTTCCTGATGGAGAAGGCGGGCGAGGGCGACTTTCTGCTGGTTCCCTCCGGAAAGGCTGGACACCGGCTGAGCGGGGCTCAGGGCCTTGATCTTTAAGGAGTCGATCCAGCCGGCGACGGCCTGGGCCCGCTTTTTGACCCTCAACATTCCAAAGCGCTTATAGGGAGCAAATCGGCTGAGCGTGACATTGTCCATGATCGACCTGGAGATGGCCAGGCCTTCGCCCTGGCGGTCTTCGCTGAGAAGCCCCATGCCTTGCTCGATCCGCGACCAGGGTTTCGTCTTCAAGCCCGGCCGGCCGACAACCTCGATGCTGCCCTCTTCCAGGGGGTCCAGGCCGAAGATCGTCCGCAGCGTTTCGGTCCGGCCCGCGCCGATCAGCCCGGCCAGCCCCAGGATCTCGCCGCGGTGAAGCTCAAGGCTCAGAGGTTCCTGCATATTCTTGCCCTTCAGGTTTTTTAAGGACAGCAGGGCTTCTCCCCGCCGGCGTTCGGTGCGGACAAAGAGGTCCCGCATCTTCTGGCCGACCATGAGCTGGATGAGGTCTTCGAGCCCGGCCTCCGCCATGGGCCCGGACCCGACGTTTTTCCCGTCGCGGAGGACGGTGAAGCTGTCGGCGACGGCCTGGACCTCTTCCAGAAAATGGCTGATATAAATAATGCTGACGCCTTCGTCCTTGAGTTTCCGAATGACTTGGAACAGCCGTTCGGTGTCTTCCTGGGTCAGGCTGCTGGTCGGCTCGTCCATGACCAGGATCGTCGCCCGGTCCATGATGGCCCGGGAAATCTCGACGACCTGGCGGGCGCCGACGCTCAGTCGGCGGACCGGGATATCGAGAGAGATTTCCGGATGATGGAGAAATTCTAAAGTCTCCCGGACTTTCTTCCGGACATCGCGCCGCTTGAGAAA
The DNA here is from genome assembly GCA_964537875.1 of uncultured Eubacteriales bacterium. Lineage (GTDB taxonomy): Bacteria > Acidobacteriota > Aminicenantia > Aminicenantales > UBA4085 > JAPKZH01. Next base: position 211,820 of record CAZIDN010000001.1, on the reverse strand, counting down.
TCCGGCCTTGTGGACCTCCGTGCCGAGCATGATATTCTCTTCGACCGTAAGGTGGGACGCCAGGTTCAGCTCCTGGTAGATCATCGAAACGCCGCTCCGACGTCCTTCGAGCGGATCGGTCGGACCGTAGGGCCGGCCGTCCAGGTGCATTTCGCCCCGGTCGGGCCTGACGGCGCCGCTGATGATCTTGACCAGGGTGCTTTTTCCGGCTCCGTTCTCGCCGAGCAGAGCATGGACCTCGCCTTTCCGGAGCCCAAAATTGACATCGTCGAGGGCGAAGGTCGCCCCGAAGTGCTTGGTGATGTGCCTCATTTCGAGGGACAACGTGTCGGCGGGGTTGTGATCCATCAATCCAGTATCGAGAGGTCTGGAGTTAGAAGGGCCCTGATCTCGGCCGTGTCCATATTTTCTTTTGTCGCGAGATAGACGCCCGTGTCCACGAGCTCGGGGATTTTCTGGCCGCGGAGGTGTTGGACCATTTCGGTGACGCCCAGGTATCCCATCTTCACGGGATTCTGAAGGACCAGGCCGTGGAGATGGCCGTCCCGGAGAGCCTGGACGAGCTTGGGCGAGCTGTCGAACCCGACGAACTTGACCTTGCCGGCCAGCTGGGACTCTTGAAGGGCGCGCAGCGTTCCGAAGGTGCTGGATTCATTGGGACAGAAGATGCCTTCCACGTCGGGAAAGCGGCCGATCAGGTTTTCGGCCAGCTGGTAGGCGGATTCGGTGGTCGAGCCGGCATACTGGTCCTTGACCAGCAGCCTGAAACCCGGAAATTCTTTTTGGACGGTTTCCAGGAATCCCCGCTCCCGCTCCGTCGTCGAGGCCGAGCCTTCCTGGTAGCGGATGAGGAATATTCTTCCTTGGCCCTGGAGAAGCTCGCCCATCCGTTTAGCAGCGAGCACGCCGCCTTGATAGTTGTCCGTGGCCACGAAACTGATATAGTCCTTGCCCTGCAGGCCGGAGTCGATGATGATCACGGGGATCTTCTCCCGCATGGCATCCTGGACGGGACGGCAGAGGGCGCGGTCGTCGAGCGGCGCCAGGACGATCCCGGCCACGCCGCGGCTGATGACGTCTTCCACGACCGTGATCTGCTGGGCCCGGTCATCCTCTTTCTGCGGTCCCTTCCAAAGGATCTCTACGCCCTGCTCGCGGGCAGCCTGCAAAGCGCCGGCGTGGATGGATTTCCAGAACTCGTGCGTCGTCCCTTTGGGGATCACGGCGATTTTGAAGACCTTGGCTTCACCCGGCGCCGGCGGCGTCGCCTTGTTCTTTCCGCAGCCGGCCAGGCCCAGGCCGATGACGGACAACAAAACGAGGATTTTTTTGGCTGAAGGATTCATACTGTGAGTATAGCCGGAAGAGGATTTTGGGTCAAAGCCTTTGACGCGGGTCAAGCCCGGCCCTTAACGGAAGAGATAAACAGAAAGGGAAGGTACCGATCCGCCGGCGTTTCCGGAGCGTCCAGGTACCTCCCCCGGAAATTTCAGAAGATTTATTTTTTCTTGAGAATGGGCATGCCGGTCTTGGTCGTCTCGATGACCATGTATTCCGGCGGAACGGCATCCAACGCGCCCGGCCGAACGTCACGGGCAAAATAATAGATTCTCTGTTTGCGCCCCCCTTTCAACGTCACTTCCCTGGAGTGAAGATAGTAGGCAACCCCTTTGGAATTCTTGAATTCATACGCCATTTTATTTAACCTCCAATTTTAATTTTATTCCTTCCGTTCCGCACTCCGGCATTCTCGAGTTTGTCAGCATCTTAGAATTCATGATTGTGTCTTGTCCAAGTAATATAAGAAAAAGGGAACATTGTCAAGAAGACTTTCGCGTAAAAAAAATTTTGGGATATTTTAAAATTTTGCTTGCGTTTTATTTTTTTCGAGTTATAATAGATTAGGCTTTCTTGCGCGGGCTGGAGAAAGCCCCCACCTTTTTGGTTCCCATCATCAACCCCCCTTTTGCTGACAACAGCCCGCACTTCAAACCCCTCCCCGGGGCTCATTCTTTTTTAAAGGATCGGATCACCATCCGGGTAGCTGTCGATGACCTCCCGCGGCACTTCATAAACTTTGCTCCAGCCGCCGTAGCGGTTGACGAGATCGGCCCGGGTCAGGCCGCGTTTTTTCCCGCCTTCGATCAAATAGACGGGACGGTCGCGGCGCGCGCTCTGCTCGATGACCATCCGGCCTTCAAAGGTCAGGTCGATCGTCCGGCCTTTCCTCATCTTGTCCAGCGTGTTGTAAGAAACTTCAACCAGATACTTCCAGGGGTCCTTGCCCCGGTTGCGGTCATAGTTATAGCGCCACAGGCTTTCCAGGTTCTTGAAAGGCAGGCGGACGTAATTGCCGATGCCCGATCGCTCGATCAAATAGACGGTGGCGTCCCTGGCCTTGACGTACCTCTGGTCCAGGTAGGCCAGGTTGTCCGCCGCCGGCCACTGCGAGAACTCACGCTCCATGCGGCTGAGGATCTTGCGGCAGTCGGAAAGAGAGTAGGGCATCACGCCGCCTTTTCGCATTTCCTCTTCCGCGTCGCTGAACGAGCCGGCCAAATAGGTGAAGGCGTTGTAGATATTCGTCCGCAAAAAATCATCCCGGTAATAGCCGGAGCGGGCTTCGGTCAGCCTCAAAAAAAGACGGCAGGAAGCGGCAAAGGCCTCTGACTTGAACAGGATGGCCTGCTCCTGGTCGGAGATCGTCCCGTTCCAACCCTTGAAGTGGTCGAAGCTTTCCTGGGCCAGGCTGGTGGACAGCCGTTCCAGCTCCATGCCCAGGTCATAGATCACGCCGCGTCGGTCCTGGGCGGCCCAAGAAGCCAGGCTGCTCAGAAGGAATACGGCAAGAATACACCGAGCGGTTGTCCTAAGGAATCTGATCATCATCGGAGCCTCCAATCGGAAAGAAATCAAAAACGGAATAAAAATTAGCTTATTCACAGTAAAATTGGATCATCCGGCGGACGGCCTCTTGGCAGACTCTGCAGAAAGGCTTCGTCCCCTTGGTGAACATCAGGCAGTCCACGGCCGGCCGGTACAGCCCCTTGGCCGCATATCCCGCCCCCTCAAAAGCACCGATTTTCCCGGCATACTTGCTCTTGGCGAGAAACTGATCGACCCAATCCGCATGTTCCTTGGACAGGCGCTCGGACTCCGCTTCCACCCTGGCCACTCCGGCTGCCGGCGCGCCGCTGCGTTTCATCTTGGCGATCTTGTCATTGATGTCCTGCCGGACTTTCTGATAGGCGTTGTCTTTCTGATCGAACTCCGCTTTCTCCCAAAGCGTCGGAATCTCGATGCCCGGTCCGACCATCTTTTTCCATTTCAGGTTTTTGGGGTCGAGAAGCGCCGTGATGTTGGCCTCCCGCGGCTCGACGCCCTTCGGGTAGAATTCGTTGTAGGCCACGGAGGATGTGTAGTATTCATCGGCCAGCCCGGCGAAGGAATGTCCGAACTCGTGGAGAAAAAGGTATTCGTGCCATTGATTGTCCACGGTGAACGTGCAGTAGAAATTGTAAATGCCCCCGCCGCCATAGCGCTTGTGGTTGACCATGATGAAGAGCGTATCATAAGGAACATGGGCGGCGATGTCGCGCAGGCCCTTGTTGTCCTCCGTGAGCACATAGCGTTCCGAGCCGAGCGAATCGAACGTGGCGTTGACGGCCGTGTTCTTGAAGCTGCCGTGGCTCGGCTCGTCGCAGCCGCTGTCATCGGAAGCCTTGAAGACGCCGTAAATATTGAATTGATTTTTCTGGGTTTTATACGGCTCCAGCTTGAAAAGGATTTGGACAAACCGCTCCAGGTCGGCCTTGAGCTTCGGCTCTTCTTTCGCCGTGTAGCCCTCCGCGATAAAGGCGATATCGACTTTCCGATGAGGATCGCCGCCCTTGACGAGCTCGAAGACCTTCACGCCTGAAGACAGCGGCTTCTTGAGAACCGTGATCGAAGCCGGGTCGATCTCGCCGCTGAAGATCGGACGGGAGAAATTCTGACGGTCGCGAGACTCGATGGTGAACTTGATTTTGCTTTTGGGATAGGGAATGAGGGCCGATTCATGATAGGTCCGCTTCACCCCGCGTCCGGCGGCAGCCGTGGTCTGGTACTCGCCGAAATAGCTGTCGAACCCCTTGGAAAAAATGAGCGTTCCCGAGGCAAAATCATAGACCGTGATGCAATAGCGGCCGAAGTCGACCCCATCGATCAGGTTTTTCTTGCTGCCGGCCCAGATGCCCTGCTGATAGACCTGGTCGAGGGTGACCAGCTCCTCTTTGGCATGGCCGATGTGGAAGTAATCCACACGCGTGGTCTTATCGAGGAAGTATTTGTCAAAGATCACCGAGGATTGGGCGAAAATCAGGCCGGGAAGGAAAAGAACCAGGAATAAGGCGAAAAAGCGATTTTTCATTCGGCGCCTCCCTTCGAAGCTTCCTTCATTGGTGAAATTATACAAAAAGGAACGCCCAAGGCCAAGCCTGTGAATCAAGACATATGGTTCTTTTCCATTTCCTATAGAGAAAAATCGTCTGGGAAACGCTCCGGAGCGGTTCCCTTTCCGACCCACACGAAATGGAAGATCATCAAATCTATGAATATCGCTCATCGAATGTCTATCGACATGCTCTTAGATCTTGATGAACTTGATGGCGGCGAAGCTGACGGCCGACTGGGTCGCTTCCTCCTGCCAGAAATCATAGCCGAGAAGCGCGCCGCGCGATGGGGGCAGCAGTTCCAGCAGACAGGCCAGCGAGGAGAAACCGCAGACGTTGTATTCATCCTTGACCCGTTTCGACGCCCCCCAAAAAGCCACGGCATCGCCGTTTAGACAAGCCTCGATCAACGCTTGATCATGCTGCCTCGCCTCCAGGAGCATCGAAGCGGCCCGCTGGCGGTGGCCGAACTTGGGCCCGATGTGAGAAAAATCGATGCCGGCCACGACCAGCCCTCGATCGCCGGCCTCGTCGACGATCGCTTTCAAGGCCCGGAGAAAACCTCCGACCCCGGGAATTTCCGAAGCGCGGGAAACCCGGGCCAGTTTTGCCGTGAACGACCCACAGAGAATGGGCAGGAGGCAACAGCTCTCGCCGAAAAGCCGCTGGAGAAAAACAACCTGGAACTCGATAGAATGCTCCCGGCGGTGTGCAAGGTCATGGGGAGCGATGGCCCGGCCCCCGGCCTTTCTGAGGGTTTCGGCCGAGGCCCTGTCCGTCTTGGCCCGTCCGAGAGGCGTCTCAAAATCCTTTTCGGTCAGGGAAAAATATCCCTCGTCCAGGCTGTGTCCGGTGCCGAGCACGATGATCTTTTGAGGACGCAGATGCCGGACGGCACAATAGGCCTGGCCATACAGCTTGCCGCCGATGTGGAAGTCGATGTGCGGGGCGGCCAAAGCGCAAACGGCTCCGCCGTCCTTGTCTCCGCTCCCTTCTTGGCCAAGCTCCAGGATCGAATCCAAATATCGCTCGAGCTCTTTTTTTGTGCCCGGATAACTTTGGCCGGCAAGGGCGGCTTCCCGAACCTTCAATCGGGCATAGGCATCAACCAGCTGACGTTTTCGTTCCCGGTACCGCTCGCTGTCCAATAAAAAAATCCGGTCGAGCTCGGCGAATTGTTTTTCGATGCTCTCCGCGCTGACGAATACACCGCCTCGGCCGCGGACAAGCAGCAACTGCATATCGCGGACGGTCCGCTTGCCGTCGGCCAGGCTCAACAGGTTCAGGGCGTCTCCCTGCAGGAACAAAGGCTTTTGGATGAGGCCCAGAAAATCCCGGACAATATAGCCCGGCCGGCCCTGGTAGGTCGTCGGGACGATTTCCAAGTCCGGCCGCAGTTTGGGGATCGGGGCGTCCGCCGTCTCTCGTTTCATCTCTTTGGGTATTAGTTACATGGAACGGCCGGAAAAAGCAATATAGAGTACTCCCTTGACTCTATATCGACTCAAGGGAGCCCTTTGAAAGGAGGGGTTGGGAGAGGGCCGGGGGCCCTCTCCCCTTTTCACAACCTCGGCGTAGCCTTGGATGAGGTCTACTCGCACCATAAGGCCGCGAATGCCTATATGCTGACATATGAAAAATGGCCGATCAATCACCTCTTGGGATCAATTATGGGGTGAATTTATCAACCCTTTTTCTCCCCCCCAAAGGCCTTGGATGACTAGCCTCTGCATTTTTTTGCTTTTCCATTGAAACCTGACTATAATTTGGGGGCATAGGGTTCAAGGAGGTCAATCCATGAAAAAAATCGGGCACCTCATCGGGACTGCCGCAGACACCATCAAGCTCCTGAATATCGCCTTGGAACATGAATGGGCCGTGAGCTTCGAGTACCTCCTCCATGCCTATTCCATGCCCAAGGGAAGATTCTTCTACAAAGATCCCGTGATGAAGCAGAAGACGGATACGCGGGCCCAGACCATCCAGATCGGGATCGACGAGATGTATCACGCCCTCCAGCTTGGCGTCATCATAATCCAGATGGGAGGCGTTCCGTCTTTCAAAAGCGATGCAGTCATCCGCTACCCGAAGATCATCGACAACCTCCGGCGAGACAAGGCCACGGAAGACCTCGTGACCGACCTTTATCAGACAGCCCGTTTTAAAAAGGGCGCCTATCCCAAGGTCCTGAACATGATCCTGAATATCTCTTATGACGAGGTGCGCCATTCCCGACAGTTCGAGGTCATGATCGAAACGCTGGAAAAACATGGCCAGGCCGGGGCGCACTGTTTCCGGGCCGATCCCGCCGTGGATCGTCGGGAAGATGCGGCCCTCCTCCATGAGATTATGCGCCAAGAAAACGAGCTCATGCACCGCTATCTCAAATACGTCATCCTCTTCAGCGGCCACCAAGACCTCAGCCAGCGCCTGTTCAAGAACTCCATCAACCACATGAGGCACTGGGACAAGAATGCCGGGCTGCTGGTCAAGATGGGCAGCGTCATCCGCATCGAGAATGCGGACAAGGCGTCCTCCGGCGAGGAAAAAAGCCTTCGCCCCATGCCCGTCTCGTATCCCGGACGCAGCCGGCTGTCCGCCCTAAAAAGCCTGGTTCCCGCCGAGCAGAACCTGATCGCCAAGTATGAGCAGCTCGTGGCCATGGTGCCGGACGGCGAGATCAAGGACGAGCTCAAGATCCATCTGGCCCTCAAGCGGGAGCATCTGTTCACCCAGGAATGGCTGCTCCAAAACGCACGCATGATCAAAGGGCTCGATTAGGACTGGCACCATGCATCTCAAACGGAGGTGGCCATGAAAAAAATATCGTCGCAACTCAAAAAGTTCCAGTATTTCTACCCCTACACGGTGGCCCTCGTCGGGGCTCGGTCGGAAGCGCAGACCAATTTCATGAGCTGCGCCTGGCACACCGCTCTGTCCTTCGAGCCGCCCTTATTCGGTGTGCTGGTCTCCAAGAAACGCTTTACCCACCAGCTCATTTCCAAAGCCCGTGAGTTCACGGTGAATTTCCTCGCTTTCCAGACCGTCAAGCTTGCCGCCCAGATGGGACGGAGATCGGCCTATGACATGGACAAGCTCAAGGAATTCCAGGTCAAGCTGGCCCCTTCCACAGTCATCCAATCGCCCGTCATCGAAGAAGCCTACGTCTCCTTCGAGTGCAAGCTGGCAGAAATCCGGGCCTTCGGCGACCACGATTTGTTTGCCGGGGAGGTCCTGGCCGTCCACGAAAGAGAAAAATGCTTCAATGCCGAAGGCGTCCTGAACGTGCGCAAAATATCGCCGCTGCTCTACCTGGGCAGCGATTTCTATATCACGATCAACCCGGACGCGCTGCAACACGTCGTGCCGGATTAGAGAATGTTCTGGAAACGCTCCTGCCCCCGCTCAGACACCTTCGGCGCCCGTGCCAATTTTTACTTAAAAAGGTTTTTTTCCATTTCGTTTGGATAGGAAAGGGTGACGATCCGGAGACGGCCGAAGCGACCGTGGAGGGTTTAGCCTGCCCGAGCCCCCACATGGAAATGCCATAAGAAAATAGCCCAATAAATTTAAGGAGGCCCGCTTGTCTCATCCAAGAAAAAAATGCATCATCGTCGCCGCCTGTCTGATTCTTATTCTCGTCCGGGCGCCGGGCTCGGCTCAAGCCCCGGCCGAAAAACCGGCCGCGCCGTTCAAGATGACCATCGACAATATTATGCGAGGGCCGGATCTCGTCGGCAGCGAGCCCTCGAGCGTCATGTGGTCCGTGGACGGCAAGAAACTCTATTTCGGCCGGAGAAAGCCTGGGGAGAGACAGCCGGAGTTGTATTTCATCACCAAGCAGAATCCTGTCCCTCAAAAAACGACGATCCAGGAGATGCAGAAGCTTCCGCCGGCTCCGGTCTTGGGCGGTGCATTCCACATGTTCGGCTTCGGGGGCTTCGGCGGCGATAACCGGTTCGACAAGGACAGGAAGCGGGCGCTCCAGACGCAGGGCGGAGACATCAGCCTCCTGGATATCGCGGCGGGAAAGACGACGGTTCTCATCTCGACAGACGCCCGCAAATCCAACGCCAATTTCAGCTTCGACCAGAAAAAGATCTATTTCACGAGCGAAGACAACCTTTTTGTCTTTTCGCTCGAAGACCGCAGCCTGCGCCAGATGACCTCGTTCTCCCGAAGGACGCCCCCGCCGGACCGCGGCAAACCCGACGAGCTGGCCAAGTGGTACAGCGACCAGCAGGCCGAGCTATTCCAGCAGTTCAAGCAAGGCCTCGACCGGACGGGAGGACGAGAAGGGATGCTCGGAGGGAGGGGCGGCTTCCAAGCCCAGGCTCCGGCGTCCCGGCGTAAGCCTTTTGTTCTCAAAGAGAATCAAAACATCTCCAATCTCGAGCTTTCCCCCGACGAGAAATTCGTGACCTTCATTCTGGCCGAGCCCAGCCCCGATGAGAAATCGACCGTCGTCCCGAACTACCTGACTCGGTCGGGATTCTCGGAAACCATCGAATCGCATGCCAAGGCCGGCTATCCCTCGGGAAGCATGAAGGCCGGTATCATGGATGCCGCGACCGGTGAAGTCAAATGGGTGGATTGCGGCCAGGGCGATCGGAAAATCAATCCCGGCGGAGCGCTCTGGTCGCCGGACGGCAAGCAGGTCCTATTGACGGCCCGCTCGGATGACCGTAAAGACGCCTGGCTTTTCCGCCTGGACCCGGGAACCGGGAAGACGTCTCTCGTCGATCAGGTCCATGATGATGCCTGGGTCGGAGACCTGGGCCTGACGAACATTTTCTGGTGGCCGAACAGCCTCCACGTTTCATTTATTTCCGAGAAGGACGGCTACGCCCACCTTTATAAAGTTTCGGTTGACGGCAAGGAAAAAGTTCAGCTGACAAAAGGAAAATATGAAGTCAAGTCGGCCCAGCTCTCCCGCGACGGGAAGACCATCTATTTGACGTCGAGCGAAACGCATCCCGGCGAGCCGCATTTCTATTCCATGCCCGCCGGCGGAGGGACGCAGATAAAGATCACCAGCCTCGTCGGGCAGAACCAGGCCTACCTCTCCCCGGATGAATCGATGCTGGCCATCATGCATTCCGCCGCCAATAAGCCCCCGGAGCTCTTCCTCCAGCCTAACCAGCCGGGGGCAGCGGCAAAGCAGATCACTCTTTCGACGACCGATGAATTCCGCTCCTACGCCTGGGCCGAGCCCGAGGTGATCAACTTCAAAGCCAGAGACGGTGTCGATGTCTACGCCCGGATCTACAAGCCCGAAAATCCGCATCCGGCCAAGCCGGCCGTCATTTTCATCCACGGCGCGGGCTACCTCCAGAATGCCCACAAGGGCTGGAGCACGTATTTTCGGGAATACATGTTCCACAATTTCCTGCTGGAAAAAGGCTATCATGTCTTCGATGTCGATTACCGGGGAAGCTCCGGCTACGGCCGGGACTGCCGGACCGGGATCTACCGCAACATGGGCGGCAAGGACCTGGAGGACGTCGTCGACGCGGCCCAATGCCTCGTGAAAAATTACGGCATCGACCCTAACCGGATCGGCACGTACGGCGGAAGCTACGGCGGATTCCTGACGCTGATGGCGATGTTCAAAACGCCGGGCGTATTCAAAGCAGGCGCGGCTTTGAGGCCGGTCACGGACTGGGCCCACTATCATGCCGGCTACACTGTGGACATCCTCAACCTCCCGCAAAAAGACACCGAAGCCTATAAGCGGAGCTCACCGATCTATCTCGCCGAAGGCCTCAAAGGCGCCCTGCTCATTTGCCACGGCATGGTCGACACCAACGTCCATTTTCAGGATACCGTCCGGCTCGCCCAGCGCCTGATCGAGTTGGGAAAAGAGAACTGGGACGTAGCCGTCTACCCGGTCGAAAATCATTCGTTCTCCAACGCCTCGTCCTGGGCGGACGAATACAAGCGGATCTTCAAGCTGTTCGAAGAAAATCTAAAATAAAAGGCTCGGGGTGTGCCGCTCAAAGCCACGCAGATTTTCCCGCTCGCGCACTTTGGAGGGGAAGACCCCTTCCAACGTTCGCTTCGCTCCCTGCCTCCCCTTCTCGGACTTTCGTCCTGCGACCAAAGGGGCATACCCCTTTGGAATCCCCAAGGATTTGTGTTCAAACACACAAATCCTCAAAATCCGCTCGACATCGTTCCTTCGCTCTTCTCTCCTTCGGAGAGAAACCATGCCCGCTCAGTCCGATGACGGGCTTTTTCACGGCATACCCCTCGCCTTGCCTAAAAAGAAACACGTTCGCCTCTGGCTAAGAAAAATTTGCCAACTCTATTCTAAGTGCATATAATATAAAAAAAATGAAGACCGTCCTGGCCATCGAAAACGTCCATAAGTTCTTCAAGGTCGGCTTCATCCCCAAGAAAAAAGAGATCCTCAAGGGCGTTTCCTTCTCGGTCGCCGAGAGCGAGATCTTCGGCTATCTGGGCCCCAACGGCGCCGGCAAGACGACCACCCTGAAGTGCATCCTGGGCCTCATCTTTCCGGACCGGGGCAAGATCGAGATCTTCGGCCAGCCGCACCTTGAGCCGAGGGCCAAGGAACGCCTCGGCTTCCTGCCCGAAAATCCGTATTTCTACGACTATCTCACGGCCCGGGAATTCCTCGATTTCTATGCCCAGCTCTTCCGTATAAAAAAAGATGAGCGTGAGGAGAGGGTCGCCTCCCTCCTCAATCTCGTCGGTATGGACAGGGCCCGCGACCTCCAGCTCCGCAAGTTCTCTCGCGGCATGCTCCAGAGGATCGGGCTGGCCCAAGCCCTCGTCAACGAGCCCTCGCTCGTCCTCCTCGACGAGCCGCTGGGCGGCTTAGACCCGCTCGGCCGGAAGGAGATCCGCGACATCATCATCCGGCTCAAGGCCGAAGGCAAGACGGTTTTCCTCTGCTCTCACATCCTCCAGGACATCGAAATGATCTGCGACCGGGTGGCCATCATAGTTGACGGGAAGATTCTCAGCCAGGGACCGCTCACCGACCTGATTTCGGAAAAAATCCTGTTCACCGAGATCACCCTGTCCGGGCTCGCCGCCAAAGACCTGGCCGGGCTCGGGGAGAGCCTTTCCGCCCACGGCGGCCGGACGCTGATCAAAGTCTTCCATGAAGAAAAAATCCAGGAGATCCTGGACCTCGTGAAAAACAGGAATGCGAAAATCCATTCCCTCATCCCCCGGACCCGGACCCTGGAAGACCTGTTTGTGGAGATGGTGAAATCCCAATGACGATCAAGGTCATCGCCCTCAACACCTTCAAGGAAGCCGTCCGCGACCGCATCCTCTACCTGCTCCTGTTTTTCGCCGCCTTGTCCATCCTCGTTTCCCGCATCCTGGCCCTTCTCACGGTCGGCGACCGAGCCAAGATCATCAAGGATGTTGGATTGGCCTCCATCTCCTTTTTCGGCGCCCTAATGGCCATCCTCATCGGGACGGGACTGGTCTACAAAGAAATTGAAAAGCGGACGATCTTCACCCTCATCTCCAAGCCCATGCGGCGCCACGAGTTCCTCCTCGGCAAGTTCTTCGGCCTGGTCCTGACGCTGTTGGTCATGCTTGCCCTGATGAGCGTTATCTTCCTGGCTCTCGTTTTCTTCCACACTTTCTCCGTCGAGTGGAAAATGCTCCTGGCCATTCTCTATATTTTCATCGAGCTCATCCTCATCACCGCCGTGGCCATCCTCTTCTCCAGCTTCTCCACGCCTATCCTCAGCTCGCTGTTCTCCCTCTGTTTCTATCTCATCGGCCATTTCTCCTGGAGCCTGGAGACGCTGATCAAGAAGATCCCCGCCGGCATCCTCAAGGTCCTGGCCCAGATCGTCTATACGATCCTGCCCGACCTCGAAAACTTCAACTTCAAGGCCGAAGTCGTCCACGGCCTGACCATTCCGCCCCAGGTCCTGCTGTACTCCGCGGCCTACGGCTTCCTCTACACCGTTTTCATCCTAATCCTAGCCATTCTCGTCTTCCGCCGAAGAGACTTCATTTAAGCGATGAGAAAAAACGCCTCCCTCATCCTGATCCTGTGCCTGTCCTGTCTCCTGTTCATGGGCCTGAAGCTCGAGATCGACAAGGTCTCCCGCCAAAAAATCCCCGGCTCGAGCATCATCTACATCCCGTCGGGAAAGTATTTGAAGATGGCCACGTTCGGCTTTTCCTCGGTCATGGCCGATCTCGTCTATATCTGGGCTATCCAGTATTTCGGCAATACCGCCATTCCCGACAAGCTCGATCATTTCGTCCACATCTTCTCCATCATCTCCGAGCTCGATCCCCGCTACGTCGATCCGTACGAGGTCGGGGCCCTGATCGCCCTTTACGACGTCAAGGACGTCGCGCTTTCCATAAAATTGCTGGACATGGGATTCGCCAAGAACCCGGATCTATGGATCTTCCCTCTCGAGGCCGGCCATTACGCCCAGCTCTATAAAAAGGACTTCCCCCTGGCCAGGGAGTACTACAAAAAAGCCATGGACGTTCCGGGAGCTCCGGATATCGCCAAGAGGCTCTACGCCAACGCCGCTTTCAAGGTTATGGATATCAAAACCGCCTGGGAGACTTGGCTCGAAGTCTATGAAACAGCCAAGGAAGAGCGGGTCAAGAAGATCGCCTCCAACCACCTTTACAACATCAAAGCGACCGTGGACATCCGCGGTCTCAGATCCGTCCTCGAAAAATACAAGGCCAAATACGGCCGGTATCCGGACAAGCTCTCCGGCATCGTCGCGGCCGGCCTGCTCCCCTTCATCCCCAAGGATTACGATAACAAAGAGTACGTCTACGACCCAAAGACCGGAGACGTCAAAACCGCGGTCATCCCTTGGAAAAGATAATCATCATCGCGCTTTTTGGGCTGGCCTGGGGGAGCTTCCTCAACGTCGTGATCTGCCGCGTTCCCCTCCGCTTGAGCCTCCTCCATCCGCCGTCGACCTGCCCTTCCTGCAAAAAGCGGATCAAATTCTACGACAACATCCCCGCCGTTTCCTACCTCCTCCTCCGGGGCCAATGCCGGTATTGCGGGCAGAGAATTCCCTTCTCCTATTTCCTGGTGGAATTGCTCGCGCCGGCGGTTTTCCTGGTCCTGTATGGAAAGTACGATCTCAGTGCTCACTTTTTCGCCGCCTGCCTCTTTTCCAGCGCCCTCATCGCGCTGGGCTTTATCGACTACTATCACAAGCTCCTGCCCGACAGGATTACGTTTCCGGGGACCATCCTCGGCCTGGCCTATTCATTCTTCCGCCCCGACCTGACCTTTTTCAAGGCCGTCATCGGAGCTACGGTCGGAGCAGGCTTTTTGTTGTTCATCTACGGAGCCTATTATCTCCTCCGCAAAAAGGAAGGCCTGGGCATGGGCGATGTGACGATGATGCTCCTCGTAGGCGTATTCCTCGGCTGGCAAAAAACCCTTCTGACATTGATTCTGGCCTCCTTCACCGGGGCCCTGGTTGGTGTCGCCCTGATGCTCATCAAAAAGAAAGACATGCAATACTCCCTCCCCTACGGGACGTTCCTGGCGCCCGCGGCCTGGATCGCCCTGGTCTGGGGAGATCGGATCATTTCCGCTTATCTGGGCTTGATGCCCGGCCGATAAAGAAATTCTGCGCATTCCTCTGAGTCTTCCCAGCTAATATCAACGCAATAATTAAAATGACATCCCCGTTCGGGCGGCGCTTAAGCCGCCCGTAGCCCCCGGGCCCCGGGGAACCAGTCCCGTCGGTTCCCCCCGTCGGAAAAGCCGACGGGGCCCCCCTCCGCTACGGGGGCTTGAGAACGGCCTAAGCGCCGCCCATACATTGTCACTTTATTTATTACGTTTGTATTACATAGAGTGGTGGGTAGGAGCAAAAAAGCAGGAGAGAAGAACTAAGATTTAAATTTATGGAAGAGAACCAAACTTATTAATCCCCCAACCCCCTTGACCAATCAAGGGGGTACTTCAAAAAAGGTCGAAGGATGGACGGGGATGCGCCGCGACAGGTCCCCCAGGCACAATTATCGTCATCAGGGAATTGGAAATGCGACCGTCTTCCCAAGTTGAATTTGCCCCCTGCTTATGGTATTGAATGGACAGATGAACCAGGACAAGAAAATCGCAAAGGCGGCCCTGTGGATGGTGGCCCTGTTTTTTCTCGGCTTCTCCTTGTTCATCAACCTTCCGGCCGTCCATAACGGCTTTCTATCCGCCGACCAGGCCGTCTATTACGCCATGGCCCAGAGCATCGCCTTCGACAATGACCTGGAGTATATCAAGAAGGACCTGATCCGCTATTATGAGGACTTCGGGGCCGGGCCCAACGGCATTTTCCTCAAGAAGGCAGCGGACGGCAAGCTTTACTACGCCAAATCCTTTGCTTATGCCCTGTTCGCCGCTCCTTTTGTCAGAGTCTTCGGCGCCAATGGCCCCATGGTCTTCCATTCCCTGCTCCTGTTCCTGCTGCTTGTCATGGGTTTAGCCTATTTTTCGCTTTCCAACAGCCCCGGCCTTTCCCTGCTCCAGGTCCTCACCTTCCTGTTCGCATCGGTCGCCGGCATCTATTTTCTCTGGATCTCCCCCGATTTCTTCAACCTGTTCCTTGTCTTCGCAACGCTCTTTCTCTGGCTCTATAAAATAAGAAGGAAAGAAGCGCCGCCGGCCGCCCCGGAGGCGAAAATGGGCAGATTCCAGGCGTTTTTGCTGTCAGAATCGTCGGATTATCTGGCGGCGTTCCTTGCCGGCATTGCCGTTTTTTCCAAACCGCCCAACGTGGCTCTCATGGGACCGCTTGTCCTATGGAGCCTGCTCAAGAAAAAATTTTTAAAGACTGTGGCCATGATCCTCCTGTTCGTCCTCAGCGCCGGTGTCTTTTTTGGGATGAATGGGCTATTCACTTCCTCGGGATGGAACTTCCAGGGAGGCGAGCGCAAGACTTTTTATTTCGAATTCCCGTACGAAAAAGACGGCGTCACGTTCGACAATGCTAGGGATTCGAACTCGATGACATCGGAGGGCTACTTCGGCCGTTTTCTGTATCCGTTCAAGTTCATTTTTTACAATATTTTTTATTATTTCTTCGGCCGGTTCACCGGCGTCGCCTGGTACTTTTTCCCCGCGTTCCTGTTTCTCATCCTGTTTTTCCTCGGCAAAAAATCTTTGGACCGGTGGCTGATCCTGATCGCCTTGGCCGGGGAGATATTGATCTATATCGTTCTCATGCCCGACAATTACGGCGGCGGCGGGGGATCGCTGGCCAACCGCTATTTCCTCAATATCTACCCGCTCTTCCTGTTTTTGCCCCGGGTCAAGATCAAGCATAAGGACGTCATCCTGTCCTGGATTGCGGCTTCGGTCTTCATCGGCCAGATCCTCATCAACCCTTTTCAGTCCTCGTCCAGTCCGTCCCTATTCTGTAAAAAATTTCCTTTCACTCTCCTGCCGGTGGAAATGACCCTGGTCAACAACTTCCCCACGAATACCAATACACATGCCAGGCGACAGCAATGGGGGACGCCGCTGTACGACGACCGCTTTCTCTACTTTCTTGACGACAATTTCCACGATAAACATCCACTGGAAAACGGCTGGTGGACGAGGGGCGATAGAAAAGTGGATATCATTCTCAAGACCTATTTCCCCGTCAAAGAGATTGTCTTTCGTTTGCTGAACAATCCCCGGCGAGCCAACGAAATCTCGGTCTCGGTAGACGGGCAGGTCCAAAAGACCACGCTCGGCTCCAAAGAATGGGGAACGCTCCGCTTCCCGGTCGGCCAAGGCGTCCAGATCAAATACCTCAATCTGCACAGGATCAAAATCAAGGCCGCCAAAGGCGCCATTCCGTCTTTCGAGATCGATTCCAGCCGGGAAAAGCGCTTCCTTGGGGTTTTTTTCGAGCTGGATGTCATTCCAAGGCAGTAAATGTGCGGAATTTGCGGTATCGCCAGGACTTCCAGCAGCCAGCCCATCGACCCTGCCATCCTCACGGCCATGTGCCGGGAGATCGTCCACCGGGGCCCGGATGACGAGGGCATTTTCATCCTCCAAAACGTGGGCTTGGGGAACCGCCGGCTGAGCATCATCGACCTGGCGGGCGGACATCAGCCGCTTTCGAACGAGGACGGCACGATCTGGATCGCCCATAACGGCGAAGTCTATAATTTCCCGGACCTGAGGGAAAAGCTTATCGGCCGCGGCCATACGTTCAACACCAGGTCCGATACGGAAACGATCGTCCACGCCTACGAGGAATGGGGCGAAGAGTTCGTCCAGAAACTCCGGGGCATGTTCGCCTTTGCCATCTGGGACCAAAAAAAGGAGTGGCTCCTGCTCGTCCGGGACAGGGTCGGCGTCAAACCGCTCTATTACACGCTGCTCCAGGACGGGACGCTGGTCTTCGGGTCGGAGCTGAAGACCATCCTCGCCCATCCCGGCGTCAAGCGGGAGCTTGAGCCGAAGGCCCTCGACCTCTTCTTGACGCTCGAGTATATCCCCGCCCCCTATTCGATCTTCAAAAATATCCATAAGCTCCCCGCCGGTTGTTTTCTCGCCTATAAAAAGGGAGCCGTCACCATCGTCAAATATTGGGACATCTACCCGGAGGACAACGAGGAGAAGGCCGAAGCCCGGCCGGTTCCGGCGTCTCTCCCCGCCGTCATGGATGAGCTTTACGCCCTGCTCAAAGAATCCGTCAGGCTGAGGCTAGTCAGCGACGTGCCGCTGGGAGCGTTCTTGAGCGGCGGGATCGACTCATCCGCGATCGTCGGGCTGATGAGAGAGCTCGGGGCTTCGCCGCTCAAGACATTCTCCATCGGTTTCAAAGACACTTCCTATAACGAGCTTGACCATGCCCGGCGCATCGCCCGAAAATTCGACACCGAGCACGAGGAATTCATCCTCGAGCCTCAGGCCCTCGAGCTCAGCCAAAAGCTCGTCCGCCATCTCGACGAGCCCTTCGGCGATTTCTCGATCTTCCCGACGTATCTCGTGTCCAAAATGGCCAGGTCCTCCGTCAAGGTCATCCTTTCCGGCGACGGAGGCGACGAGATCTTCGGCGGCTACGAGCACTACCAGGCCCAAAAGCTGGCCCGGATTCCGGCGATGCCGCTTTTGGGGCGGGCGCTCCGGCCGGCGGTCGGCAAGTTCAGGCCTTCTGAGCAGAAAAAGGGATTCTGGAACAAGACGCGGCGGTTCAGCCAGGGCTTCGAGCATCCGGGCAGCTTGAGGCATCTGCGCTGGATGATGTTCCAGTCGAGCCGGGCTAAAAAGAGCTTGTATTCGGATGCCTTGAAGGCCGAGCTGGGTGGGATCCCAAAGATCAAGGATAGCCTTCCGTTTTCGGAATTGCTGGCCGGCCTCCGCGGCTTCGACCGGACAAACGGCGAGCTCTATCTGGACCTCAAGGCCTACTTGGCCGACGACATCATGGTCAAGGTTGACCGGATGAGCATGGCCGTTTCCCTCGAAGCCCGCGAGCCTTTGCTTGACCACAAGCTCATCGAGTATGCCTTCAGGCTTCCGGGGAGGCTCAAGCTCCACGGGCTGACGACAAAATGGATTTTTAAGAAGACCATGGAACGCCTGCTGCCGAAAGAGAACATCTACCGCAGCAAGGAAGGTTTCAGCATCCCGATCAAGCACTGGCTACGCACCGAGCTCAAGGACTTGATACAAGGCACTCTCAGCGAAAAGCGCATCCGGGAAGAAGGGCTGTTCAACTTTGGACCCATCCAGAGGATGATGGAGGCCCACATCGCCGGCAAAGAAAATTACAGCCACGAGCTCTGGGCTCTCCTTGTTTTTGAGATCTGGAAAGAAAATTACCTATAGCCTGGTGAGGACAAAGACTATCTTTGTCTGAGACGTCAGCTTGAATTCCTCCGCGACCGGAAGCCCTGCCACCCAGACGATTTTCTCTCCGCAAAGAAAAACGGGAAGCCTGGCCCGGTCCTGGACGGCGATCCCTTTAGCCCGGAAGATTTCCTTGAGCTTTTTCCGGCCGGGCGAACCGAGAGGCCGGTAGCGATCGCCGTCACGGCGGCTTCGGATAATAAGGGGAAAATGCAGTTTTCCGGCATCGCAATAGCAGCGGGTGGCATCGTCGAACAGATATTCGCGGATTTTTGTCTTCCGGATCCTCCTCCCTTGGAATTCGACGCCGATCTCGGCAATGGGCAGGTTGTCGCGGCCGTCCCATAGGTATTGATAGGGACGCTTTGGAAGCGTCTTGTCTCTCAAAAAAATGTAATCGCCTTCCCTGTGCAAAAAAAGGCCTTTTTTAAGATGAAGGTCTTTGCCCTCGGTCAGGCCGAGCACGGCGTCCACGTCATCAAAAGAAATGCCCCGCAGGTCTCCTTTCAACTCCCGGAGGAAATGCCGCACGCAACGCCGGGCGAGGGCTACGGGAAAAGAAGAGAGATGTCGCCTATCCAGGAGCTGGGCCGTCCCTTCGCCCATGACGAGGCGCCGGCACTTTTCCCGAGTGACCTGATCCAGGAAGTCATCCTCTTCTTGAAGGATTGACGCCAGACGAGTGAGACTGCGGACGATTCCCGCGCCGTAATTTTTTTGGAGATAAGGAATGAGCCCCAGGCGCACCTTGTTGCGGAGAAAGCGGCGGTTCTCGTTCGTCTCATCGCGGCAGAATTTCAGCCCCCGTTTGCGGAGATACCCTTCGAGGCTCTGCCGCTCGATATTGAGGAGCGGCCGGATGATCGTCCCATCGACGATCGGGGATATCCCTCCCAGGCCGTGCCTGCCGGTCCCGCGCAGGATCCGCATCAGGACGGTTTCGGCCTGGTCGTTCATCGTATGTCCCGTCGCAATTTTGTTGGCGCCGGTTTTGGCGGCCGTCATTTTGAGAAAATCATAGCGGAGCTCACGGCCGGCTTCCTCGAGATTGATCCCCTTGCGCCGGGCGTAGGCCTTGACGTCCTGACCTTTCACGAACAGCCGAAGCTTCCATCGTCCGGCCGCCGTCCGGACAAAACGCTCATCGCGGGCCGCCGTCCGGCGCAGCTTGTGGTTGAAATGGGCCAGACTGATTTCCAAAGGCCATTCCCGGCGCAGCTCGATCAGGAGGTCGACAAGGGCGGTCGAGTCGGGGCCTCCCGAAAAGGCGACCAGGATCTTGTCGCCCGGCCGGACGAGCCGTTTCCGCTCCACGGCCTTTTTGAACGCTTGGAAGACATCCATCACACCGTATTTTATCATTTTTGGGGACGGAATACTGTGTGAAGAAATGGCGGCGGAGGGATTTGAACCCCCGACACTGCGGATATGAGCCGCATGCTCTGACCAACTGAGCTACGCCGCCGTGGGTGGGTCAAATTTTAGACGAATCCCCCGCCGAAGTCAATTTGCCGAGTTCTCTTCCTTTTCCTGTGGGGAAAGATCGTTTTCCCTTCCTATCCATACGAAATGGAACAGAGCCATTTAATGAAATTGATAAGGGCTAGAGAGTCTGATAGAATTCATGCGTAGGAAGGAAGATGGAAGACATACTCAAAAAAATCGCGCTTTGCGTTGAAAAAGGCAAGATCGCCCGGGAATTTCCCCATCCGGCCGAGCTGGCGGGTCAGGACGGCGTCTATGAGCTGACCCAGCGAGCCCTGGAATCCGGCATCGCCCCCCACGAAATCCTATCCCAAGGACTGATCGCGGGGATGAACAAAGTGGGAGAGCTTTTTCAGGCAGGGGACGTTTTTCTGCCGGATGTCCTCGTCTCGGCCAGGGCCCTCAGCATGGGGATGATGCACCTCAAGCCCTATTTTCACTCAGGCGCTGTGAAGCACAAGGGCAAGGTCGTCATCGGCACGGTCCAGGGCGACCTCCACGACATCGGCAAGCATGTCGTGTCCTTGTTCTTCGAAGGGGGCGGTTGGAACGTCATTGACATGGGCGTCAATGTCACCGCCCAAAAATTCCTGGAGGCCGTCGCCGAGCATCAGCCCCAGGCCATCGGCCTCAGCGCCCTCCTGACCACGACCATGGTCAACATGGAGCATATCACCCGCATAATCAAGACGACGCATCCCGGCGTGAAGGTCGTCATCGGCGGAGCGCCCGTCACCCAGTCCTTTGCCGACCGGATCGGCGCCGATTGTTACTCCCCCGACCCTCAGGGCGCCCTGGAATTCCTGAATAAGCACTGTTCCTGAGCCCCTCCCGTCCATGACAAGCCGCGAGGTCCTAACTGCCATCGTCAAGGACAAACGCTGCCCGGAGCGCATGGGCCTCCACGAGTCCTTCTGGCAGGATACCCAAAGCGAATGGGAAAAGCAGGGTTTGCCGCCGGCCGTCAACATCCTGGATTATTTCAACCTCGATGTCCGCGAGATCCAGGGATCGCTGTTCCGGACGACTTCGATTCCCGTGGACGAGCAAGTGGTCGACGAAGACGAGCACACCGTCATCAAGGTCAACGGCTGGGGCGCCAAGTTCCGCGAATGGAAGAACAGGCCCGGCGTTCCCGAACATCTGTCTTTCGACTTGGTCCATGAGGACGTCTGGAAGAAAAAATATCGCGAGAACCTGCTCGAGCTGGATCTAAGGCGGTTCCCAGACATTGAAAAGCTCAAAGAAAATTACCGCGCCGGCATGGCCTCCGACAGGTTCTGTGTCTATTACCAGCTCATCATCTTCGAGATCATGCGTAAGGCTATGGGCGATTTGATCCTGCTCGAAGCCATGTATTTGAGCCCCCGCTGGATCCATGACTTCTGCGATGTCGTGACCAATAATATCATTCTCCACCTAGAATTCATGATTCGCGAAGTGGGAAAGCCCGACGGAATCTGGCTCTATGAAGACATGGGATACACAAAGGCGCCTTTTGTTTCGCCCGCCCTCTATCAAGAATTCATTTTCCCTTATCACAGGCGAGTCGCGGATTTCATCCATAGCTACGATCTTCCGTTCATCATGCATTCCTGCGGAAAGATCCGCCCGCTTCTGCCGCGTATCGTCGAGGCCGGAGTGGACGGACTCCAAGCTTTGGAGGCGAAGGCCGGGCAACATGTCCTGGAGATGGCCGAGGCGACAGGAAACAAGATCGCTTTCATGGGGAATTTGGATATCCGGGCCTTCGAATCCAACGACCAGAAGACGCTCGAAGCCGAGATCGTTCCCAAGCTAAGGGTTATTAAAGAAAAGCGAATTCCCTATGTCTTCTACTCCGACCACTCCATCCCAAAATCGGTGAATCTCGAGACTTATCGATACGCCCTGGAGCTTCATAAAAAATACGGCCGGTATTGACGATCTCATCCCTCCAGGACGGCTCTATGACGAAAATTGGGGTAGATAGAAGGCCAGTTTCTTCCGTTATATGAGGAAAATGGCTTATTTACATCCAGATCCTCTGATCGCCCTCATTTTGCCTCAAAAAAGCTCTTTTAAACCAGTATTCAAAGTAATTATCTCTTTTAGAATCAGACAGTTAACGGATATCTTGCATAGTCTTTTATGAATCAGCGGTCTTATAGTTCACCCCACTTTTCGTCATAGAGCCCTCCAGGACTTGACAAAGTCTAAGATTTGGGCAGTATAATTCGATCAAAGAGGCTGACTGCGGGTGACAAACCTATCTTGCTATGCGTACGGCGGAGATCTCGGAATCGTTGCCGTGGCCGTATCTTCGGCTGGGCCTCGAAAGCCTGCCGACGGAAATCGGGAACTAAGGAGAGAGCCATGAAAAAGATCTGTCCGTTCATCATCTGTTTTCTTCTTCTGCCGGTGGCGGTCTATGCTATAGACTTCAGCTTCGGGTTTCAGGCCGGGCTGAGGACGGTCAGCGACTCCGCGATCAAGGATGTCTACGGCAACGGCACCTGCTTCTTCCCCTATGCCGCGATCAACCTCTTCAAGGGCTTCACCATCGGGGCGGGCTACGAGTTCGGCTACTCCCGGGAGGGCAAGATCGGGCTCTACGAGGAGGCCACGACGCTTAAAGTGAGCGGGGTCCAGGCCTTTGTCGGGTTTCAGTACTCCGTGTCGATGGTGACGCCGTATGTCTTTGTCGGGTTCGGGTCGTTTTCCTACAAGCAGACGGTGGAGAGCGAGGCAGTCCAGACTGTGGATGCGACGAAATCGACGTTTTTTGTGGCGGGCGGGGTCAAGATCTATCCGATGAAGAACATCTATATATCGGCGGAGGTTAAATACGTGCCGCTCAAGGTCCAGCCGATTGAAGACGAAGTGGACCTGGGCGGGTTGCGGCTGATGGGAGGGCTGGGCTTCACCTTCGGATACTAATACAAACGTAATAAATAAAGTGACAATGTATGGGCGGTGCTTAGGCCGCCCTCAAGCCCCCGTAGCGGAGGGGGGCCCCGTCGGCTTTTCCGACGGGGGGAACCGACGGGACTGGTTCCCGGGGCCCGGGGGCTACGGGGGGCCTAAGCGCCGCCCGAACGGAGATGTCATCTTAATTATTGCGTTGATATTAGATGATATCCGCCGGCAGAGAAGAGGAGATTGCCACGGCACAAAATGCCTGGCAATGACAAAATAAAGACGCCTATCGCCGGATTCGTTCGAACCCGCTGACGCAGACGAAATCGAGTTTTTCTTTCTTTTCGACCTGGTCCAACAGGAGGTTCAGCCCCAAAACGTCGCTGGCGATATGGCCGGCGATGACCGCGTTTAAATTGGCCTTCTTGGCGTTGGCCAGATGCTCTTCGGTCAGGTGCATGCAGACCAGCGTGCTCACCCCGCCGGCCGCGATCTTGTCAAAGATATCCTTGGAGCCCTCGGTCCCGCCCGTCATGTCCACGTAAATCTTCCCGCAGGAGCTTCCGTCCGAGCCGCTGACGATCTTGGCGGGCACCTGGAGCCTGGCCGATTTTTCGTATTCGGGGATCGCCTTCAGGAGCTTTACCAGGTCCTTGAGTTTGTCGGGCTTATTTTTCTCAAATAATTTTGTGAGGCAGTTCGTCACGCAGTTATCCGCCGGTGTGTGGATGCACATCAGGGGAAGGCCTAAAATTTTGGCGGCATCGATCTCCCGGGCGTGATTGACGGGCATGAGGCGCCGTTCGATCTCGCCGATCCGTTTCTCCATGAGCTGTTCGGCGACGCTGATCGTGACCCCGACCTTGGCCAGCAGCTTGGCTTGGAGCTTCATGACATCATACATCTGGGCCAGGGCCGCTCCCATGGGGTGGTGGGAGATGACCAGGTCCACCTTCGGCCCTTTCTCTTTGTTCAGAAGATGGGCGAGCAGGATTTCGCCCACCTCGATGTCGATCCCGATCATGACCTTCTTGACATCGATGTCCGGGCTCCCATTCAGGACTCGTGAATCGGAAAATGGGTTGAACAGCCTGTCCTGATCATAATATTTCTTGTCGTCTTCCTTGAGGTCCTTGTACTTTTCCTGCTCATCGTCCAGGCTGCGCCGGATCTCGTCCTTGCCCCTCAAGTCATTGGCGATTCCGACCTCGATGGCCTTTTTATAAAGCTTTTCAAGCTTCATGGGTCCCTCCTTCTTCTCAAGTCTTCCATGTGTTCATCTACCATATATCACAATGCCTATAATAAATTAAAGGCCAAGGCAAGCATCTTCGCTTATGTGATTTCAAGGAGGCATAGGAATCGTCACAGAGGCCCCTTGGCGGAGGGGGGCCCCGGACACTCTTGGAGGAGGACCCTTTTACAGGTTCCCCCTCCAACGGGCGGCGGGAATACCCGCCCGCCCTGCCACCCCTCCAAGGAGCATCCTCCCATGAATTCATCGCCAAATGCTCCTTGGAAGGAAGGCAGGGAGCGAAGCGACCGTTGGAAGGAAAACCCTACAAAAGGGTTTCCTTCCAAGAGTGTCCGACGGGACTGGTTCCCCAGGGGACTGGGGGCGATTCCTATGCCTCCTTGAAATCACCTCTTTGCAAATCCCCCTTCCAAATTGACTTTGTCCGGCCGGCGATATATAAATTCTAACAATGTTTGGCCATCACCTCGCGACCAAACGAGACTCTGGGAAAGGAACCGTCCTGTGTCTAAAAGCCACAAATTAGTCCTTGCCGTTTTTCTCGTCTGCCTTGGACTCTCGCTAACAGCCTGCGAAGGCGAAAAAAATGAAAAAGAAGACGCCGAAGAGGCCAAAGAAACGGCCCAGGCCCCCAATTGGGAAGACAAACTCCTCAAGGAGCTTCCCGCCCTCGGACACCGGAACTGGCTGGTCGTGGCCGACTCGGCCTTCCCGGCCCAGATCAGCCCGGGAATGGACATCGTCGTTTCCAACGAGGACCACTTCGCCGTCCTGGAAAAAGTCCTGCAAGCCCTCGGGCAGAGTAAGCATATCCGGCCCATCGTCTATCTGGACAAGGAGCTCGATTTTGTCCCGGAAGACCAGGCACCGGGAATCGATGCCTGCCGGAAACGGCTCAAAGACATGCTCAGCCGCTATGGAACAAAGCCTGTCCTTCACGAAGAGCTCATCGCCCGGATGGACCAGGTGGCGAAAACATTCCGCATCCTGATGATCAAGACGAACCTGACCCTCCCCTATACGACGGTCTTCATGGAGCTTGACTGCGGCTATTGGGGCCCGGAATCCGAAGCCAAGATGCGGGAGAAGATGAAGGAGGATAAAAAAGAACAACCATGATACTGCAAGGCGTCGATTGGGTCATTATCTTTGCTTATTTCTTGCTCTCGCTTATCGTCGGCGTGGCTTTCTCCAAAAAGGCCGGCTCGAGCACCTCGGAATTCTTCCTGTCCGGCCGCAATATGCCCTGGTGGCTGCTCGGGGTGTCCATGGTCGCCACGACATTTTCGGCGGACACGCCCAATTTGGTCACGGACATCGTCCGCAACAACGGCGTCGCCGGCAACTGGCTCTGGTGGGCCTTTCTCTTCACGGGGATGCTGACGGTCTTCATCTATTCCAAGCTCTGGCGCCGCTCCAATGTCATGACCGATATCGAATTTTACGAGCTCCGCTACAGCGGCAAGCCGGCCGCTTTTCTCCGCGGCTTCAGGGCCGTCTACCTCGGCTTTTTCTACAACGTCATCGTCATGGCCGCGGTCACGCTGGCCATGATCAAGATCTGCGGCGTCATCCTCAAGCTGTCTCCCATGCAGACGCTCATCGTGGCCATTGTCATCACGACCGTCTACAGCAGCCTCGGCGGGCTGTTCGGCGTCCTGCTCACCGACCTTGTCCAATTCGTCATTGCCATGACCGGCTCGATCTGGGCGGCGATCTACGTTGTCAAGCTCCCCCAGGTCGGGGGCCTATCCAAGCTGTTGACCCATCCGAATCTCTCGGGCAAGCTTTCCATCCTGCCGGATTTCTCGAAATTGGATTTTGCCATCGCCGTCTTTTTCTTCCCGCTCATCATCCAGTGGTGGAACGTCTGGTATCCGGGCGCCGAGCCCGGCGGCGGCGGCTATATCGCCCAGCGGATGCTGGCCGCAAAAAACGAAAAACATGCCATGGGCTCGACGTTTCTCTTCAATGTCCTTCACTACGCCCTCCGTCCCTGGCCCTGGATCCTCGTCGCCCTGGCCTCTCTTGTCGTCTTCCCGAACCTGGAGGCGCTCCAAGCCGCCTTTCCCCACATCGACCCGGGCATCATGAAACACGACCTGGCCTATCCGGCCATGATGACATTCCTGCCGAGAGGGCTCATCGGGATGGTCATCGCCTCCCTTTTTGCCGCCTACATGTCGACCATCGCCACCCACTTGAACTGGGGCTCCTCCTACATGGTCAACGATTTTTACAAGCGCTTCGTGAAAACCGACGCTCCCGAGAAACGGCTGGTCATGATCGGCCGTATCAGCACGTTCGGCCTGATGCTCTTCTCGAGCCTGCTGGCGCTGCTCCTGCGGCACGCCCTGGAGGCATTCCAGATCCTGCTCCTTGTCGGCGCCGGCACGGGCCTTATCTTCATCCTGCGCTGGTTCTGGTGGAGGATCAACGCCTACAGCGAGCTCACGGCCATGATCGTCTCATTCATCATCGCCCTCTATTTCAAGCTGGTCCACACGCGCCTGGGCTTCAAGCCGCTGGCCGACTGGCAGCAGCTCCTGATCGGCATCTTCATTACGACGATTTCCTGGATCACGGTGACCTTGCTCACCCGGCCCACGGATGAGGACAGACTGCGCAAATTCTACAGGCTTGTCCATCCCGGCGGCCCGGGCTGGAAACACATCATGGAAAAAGAAAAGGCCGCCGGATTGCTCACGGGCGCTGCCGCCGAGCCATGGGACGTTCCTGTCGGGATCCTTTGCATGCTGGTCGGCTGCCTGGCTGTCTGGGGAGCTCTTTTTGCGGTGGGCTACTGGATTTACGGCAATTATGCTCCGGCCGTGGTTTTGACCATAGCCGCGGCCATTTCGGGTTTCATCCTGATCCGGCTTTGGCGGAAACTGAAAACAATATAATAAACTTATTTTCAATAACTTGGCCGGCATTGGAACCATCTTTTTCCGAAGGAAAAAGCAAGGCGCTCCTAAACTTTTCCCACCCTTCCATCGCGGCTAGCCGTTTGAGGTGAATCGGCCTCCTCGAAGGGTGAGCCCCCGGGTGATAAAAATAGTCTGAACATTCATCGCAAAAGGCTATTGAGCAGAGAAACATAAAAGGAGGAAGATAGGGCTATCAGAAAAGCCTCTGCGCTCAAGGGAAGGGAAGGGAGGCTTTTGTTTTGATGGCTGCAATTTTATTTCGAAGAATAAAATTGAGGATAACATGACCAACCGGCAGAGAAGAAGGACGAACATGACTCAAAAAAAAGGGTTTACTCTTATCGAGATGTTGATCGTGCTGGCCATCCTGGGAATCATGATGTTGTCCTCCTACCCCAGCATCCTGAACAGTTTGGAAACCCGGTCCCTGGAGAATTGTGCGCGGGATATCCAAACCGCCATGCAGCAGGCCAAGTTCCTGGCCGTAAATACAAAGCTCAATCACAGGGTCATTTTCTCTAACGCCACGGCCAGTTGGGCCTATTGGATCGAAGAAGAAACCAGCCCGGGCGCCTGGAGCCGCCAGGCGAAATACCCCTACAACGAAATCCCCTCGAAATTCACGGCCACTATCGACCTGCCCGCGAGTCAGACCGTGGAATATTCTTCGGTCGGGCTGGTCACCAACTACGACGGCCTCCATCGCACGATCACCATCCAGAGCGA
Organism: uncultured Eubacteriales bacterium; assembly: GCA_964537875.1. GTDB lineage: Bacteria > Acidobacteriota > Aminicenantia > Aminicenantales > UBA4085 > JAPKZH01. The sequence goes on along the minus strand of CAZIDN010000001.1, from coordinate 184,250 downwards.
CAAGCTGAAAACCTACACCCAGCCGGACCTGCGGATCCTGACCTTCTATGCGGGGGGGTCGATCCAATACACGAAATCTCAATCGACATAATCCGGGAAAAACATGAGAAAAATATCAAGAATCCTCCATCGGACAAAAAAACAAACGGGATTCTCTCTGATCGAAGTCCTGATCGGGATCACCCTGATCGGCATCGCCCTGATCGGCCTGGCCGAGCTCTTCACCATGAGCGTGATGAACAACCTGCGGGCCAATCAGCTCGGCACGGCCACCTTCCTCTGCCAGCAGGAGATCGACGAGCTTCGGACCCTGACCCCGACCGAGCTTGATACTCTGCCGGTCATCCAGGACGTCCAGCTCGATATCAACGGGGACGCGACCATGGATTACCGGAGGATCACCACGATCCAACGGAACATCAACTATTACAAGGTTTTCATCTTCCCCACCAGCCAGTTCGCCACGGACGTCAACACCTTGATCTTGCAGCCCGGGACGCATCAGGTCAAAGCCCAAATGGGGACGATTATCCAGAGGTAACGATAGGACGGATAGGACGATGACGAAAAAACCACAAAAAAACAGCCAAAAGGGAAAACGAAGCGGATTCACCCTGGTCGAGCTCATGATCGGCGGCTCCATCATGCTGATCGTTATTCTGGCCACCCTCTCGATCTACGTCAAGAGCAATAAGGTCTCGGTCGACCAGCTGGGATATGCCGAAATGCAGCATGATGTTCGGTCCTCGATGTATTTCGTCACGCGGGACATCCGGATGGCGGGGATCGGCATGCCCCAGGAATTCATGGGCTATTTTCTCGAGGGCACAGACAACGATGCCACGGATACGGCAGCGGGCGTGACGCCGGACCGCCTGCGCTTGGTCGGCAACATGGAAGAGCCGCTCAACCTGAAAATTCAAAACTATCAGGGTTCATCTGTGACCTTGGATCTGGAAGACTACAGCTTTGAACAAAATCCCTATTCCGATGATTTTTATGCGTTCAAGATCGTCTTCATTATGCCCAATCCCAGCTCCCTCTGTCGAAACGCAGAAATCAGAGAGGTCACCCATGTTACGCATAGCACGGGGGTGACCACCGAAAAACTGAATTTCTCTCCCGGACTGGCGGCGGGAATCAATCCCCCGGGAGGCCTATCGGGCACGTGTGGCAGTTCCAACGACTACGACGGGGGTACGGTGACGTTTGCCAATGTCAAAGAATACTGGCTCGATGTGACGGGTTACTATCCCGGCTTATCCGCGGGCACAAACGGCTATATCGGGAACGGCAACGGAAATATTCTCTATTTGAATGATAACGGAATCCAATATCCCATCGCCCAGAATGTCGAAAACCTTCAGTTCCAGTACAACGGCGACCTTGATAACGACGGAAACCTGGACGGTTTCCAGGATTGGAATGCAAATTGGTCCCTTGACCAAATCGGCCGCATCCGTCAGGTGCGAGTCTGGATCCTGGGAAAAACAAGGAACAAGTTTGTCAGCGTTTCGGGGACGCCGCCCGACAACGTCCATCTCTATCGGCGTCCCAGAGTCGCCAATACGGACCCGGCCGACGCGGACGATCTCTGCCGGCGGTTCCTGCTGGATTCGACGGCCAACATCAGGAATTCGACTTTGAATATCTATAACACGGGCCAGCGATGATGAGGGAACCATGAAACATCCAAGATTCACTCTGCCGAAAAGCATTCTCAGCCGCAAGGCCGGCCGGGAAAATGGCGTGGCCCTGATCATCGTCATCATCGTCCTGGCCTTTATGTTCACGGTCGGGCTGGCCCTTCTCAGCGTGACCCGCTCCGGACCTAACGTGGCGGGGAACATGCGCTGGCACCAGATGGCCTTCAATGCCGCGGAAGCAGGAATCGATACCGCCTTGAAGTACATCAACGAGAACATGGCGGATTTCTATGGCCAGTACCGGACGACCTATGGCGGCTCGCCGGGCCTGGATGACCCTGCCAGTCCCATTTTTTTCCGCAAGCTCACCGACGAGCAGATTTTGGCCGATATCGCGGCCAATCCCGATAACTATATTTATTCGAACGTGGCCATGCCCGATGATAACAATTTCACTTACACGGCCTTCGTCGTTGATGACGACGGAGGAGGGCCGACTCCGGATACCATGGATGCCATTCTTGTCTGTATCGGCCACGGCCCGCAAAACACGTTTGTCCGGCTGGAACTCAGTCTCGCATTTCAATGATTTTTGCCACAGATAGGAAAAGGAAAAGGTGACGGCCATGAAAAAAAATAAGCCCATCATTTTGCTTTTTGTCATCATCGTCTCGGGAGCGCTCTATCTCAGCCTGACGGGCCAGATGTGCGAAACGCAGAGCGGCTCCATCGTCGGCTATCGCGGCGGCGACGATTCGACAATCGCCGTGATGGACGGCGTGAGTAACGACGTCAGCGGCCAGCATTTGCGGCTGAAGGCCAAAGGCGCCAACTTCGTGCCGTCCAGCAACTACCCGGTGACGACCAACTACCGCATGACTGGGGCCTCCGCAGACTTCAACAATGACGGCTACATAGACCTGGTCGAAGGCGGCCGGGGGACAGATTACAACACGAACGGAAGCCTCGGGAATCTCAATCCCAATGACAGCAATTTATCGATTTTTCTCTGCAAAGGAGTCGACCCCGTCACCCCGACGAAATTCGAGTTTGACGGACCCTATTACATTCTCTATGACGGCAGCGCCCTGAGCAGGACCTATGAAATCATGGCCCTGGGAGCGGGAGATTTTGACAGAGACGGCGATGCGGACTTCGCTGCCCTAAGCTGGTCGGGCAAGCTCTGGATCTTTAAAAACCTGTTTAAGGAAAATAACATTCCGGTCGGGGGTATTCCCGTGTTCAGCACAACCGTCACCCTGCTGGGCGACTTGATCAATGACGGATACGGAGAATGGGGACAAGGGAGCGCCAATTGGCGATGGGAAAGCAATATCGTGTCCGTTGATATCGACAAGGACGGCGACCTAGACCTGATCGTCGGCGTCCCTTCCCGATGGGCCTCGACCCGCTACGGAGAAGTCGTCATTTTCATCAATAATGGATCAGGGACTTTTTCCAGATTAGCCGGGACGATCAATCCCTACCCCAACAACAGTACGTATATCTACGGCGTCTGCGGCGTTGCCGCAGGGGATTTTAACGGGGATGGGTATATCGATTTTTACGTCGGGTCGGCAAGTGGCCAGACGTTATATTATTACCGCAACAGTGGTTCCACCACTTTTACGAATGTCAACAGCAAAAAGATCACCATTCCGGCCAGCCACGGCACCTGCTCGTTTCTTTCAGCGGGCGATTTGGATACAGACGGCATTCCCGACATTGTCCTTTCCACTGACGGATCGGCAGGGGTCAATTGGCCAGGCGGCTATGTGTATTGGCTGAAGAATGACGGAACCGCAACGTTTACCAGCAACTGCATTCCATCGAGCTGCGCCAAGGTTTCTTCGTCCAGCGATTTGGATTCGGGGGCCATCGGTGACTTCGACAACGACGGAGATCTCGACTTTTTCGTGTCCGACGGCAACGACTCGCGGAACTGCTATTTCTTCATGAACGATATTTTCCCCATCTATGTTTCGCAGGGAACGACCTCTTCGAAAAACCTCCTGGAGTGTTCATTCATCACGTCCGACAATGCCGTTGTCTCGGCCACGATCACGGTCATTGAAACCAAGCCCGTTGGGACAAGCATTACCTATTATCTGTCGAACTCCGACGACCAAGCCGGAAATCCCAAATGGGAAGGACCGGTCACACCCGGGGTGGAATTCACCTTTGAAAGCCCCGGCTCCTTCCTCCGCTGGAAGGCCGTCCTGGAAACGACGAATGAAACCACAACCCCGAAAATCCACAGCTTAAGCCTGAACTATAAATACATCACCAAAAGAGAATATTCCCGTACATCCCACGCCTTGACGACGGCCAACGTCAACCTCATGCGTCCCGGCGAAGAAGATGTCCTGTACTCGGCATCCTTCGAGTTTCCGAATTGGAAGGGTCACCTCCGTTCCTGGGATGTCACGTCCCTGACTCTGCCCTATTCCAAGAGCTCCGACCTGAGGAATATCGCGAACGTCGGCGCTACGTTCGTCGTGGACGCCGGCGAAGCCTTGAGCACGCGCAGCTGGAGCACGCGGATCGTCTACACAGCCTATGATCAGCAGGGCGATGACATCATGAATGACCGGACGGATTTCAGCATCGCCAATAAAGCCCTGCTCGAATCCTATCTCGGGCTGGGCGTCGGCAGCCCGGAAACAGAGCCCCTGATCAGGTTTGTCCTGGGCGACGGCCGGGCCTGGAAGCTCGGCGACATCAACCACTCGTCTCCCCAGGTCCTGGAGCCGCCCTACGGCACTCCCTCTCAGATGGGTGACGGCTACGCGGAATTCAAGGAAGCCAACAAGAACAGGGAGCGGGTCATCATCGTCGGCGCCAATGACGGGATGCTCCATTGCTTCGACGCGGTGAATCTGAACGAGCTCTGGGCGTTCATCCCGAACAACCTCCTCTATAAATTGAAGAATATGAGAGTCACGGACCCGGAATGCGGAGTTTTTCTCTTCCATCACTACTTTATCGACGGTTCGCCGGTCATCCGCGATGTCTATTACGGCGCCGCCTGGCATACGGTCCTCGTCTGCGGCCAAGGCATGGGCTGGGGAAGAGACCACGGTTTCTACTATTTTGCCCTCGATGTGACCGACCCCATGGCGCCCATTCCTCTCTGGGAGCTTACGGATCCGACTATGGGAGAAACATGGTCGGTGCCGTTCGTCGGGAAAGTCGATATCAGTGGAACCCCGACATGGATCGCTTTCATGGGCTCCGGATACGACACATGGGATCCGACCGAGCCGGCAGGCAACTACTTCTATGCCGTTGACATCGCCACGGGCCAGCTCCTGAAATCCATTGAAGTCAAGGAGAACGGCGAGCCGGCCAGCCCCTTCGGCATCGTCAACACAGTGCCGGGCTCTCCCAACGGCGCCGACAACGACCGGGACGGCAACACCGAGGACGTCTATTTTGGAGACCTGCATGGACGGTTCTGGAAGATCGACTTGACGACCGGCGTCAATCAATGGAAGGCCGAAGTGCTCTATCGCGACCCGTATTATCATCCAATCGTGACCAAGCCGGCTGTGTACGTCGATTTGACAACCATGGTTGTCACCCTTTACTTCGGCACGGGCGGAGACGAAAAGGCCCCCGGCACGGAATACTATTCTTTCGTTGCCCTGAAAGATGGCGGAGCGACGGGCGTCGTTCAGTGGTATTTGGGACCTGCAGACCTGGCCGTCCGGCTCGGCATTGACAGCTCTCTTAAAAAAGGCGATTTCACCCAGGGAGAAAAGATCTGGGCGGACGACGTCATCGCCGACCGCCTGGTCTATATCGCGACCCTGACGGGCAACATCGAAAGCCTCAATCCCTGCATGACTCTGTCGGGCAGCGGCCGAATTTATTCCCGGTATATCTCGGGCGGCCAGATGGGAGGCTCAGCCCTGATCGGGGCCACCGGAACCGCCATCGAATCCATGGTCACCGCGCAAAAAGTCCGGTCGGCCGTGACCGTGGGCAAGCTCGAGCAGCTGACCCAGGAAGGGAGCCCGACTATCAACAAGCGGCTTGTCTTCATCCAGAGCTACACCCAGCCCGGAGGGGCGCGGCCCGAGCCGCCCAGCGAAGTCCTGGCCCAGCCGGTGCCGATCTATTCGAGGCTGTCAATCAAATCCTGGAGAGAAGTCTACAAGATCATCCGGTAATAGTAAGAATTTAAAAGGGGGACGGTTCTATTTTTCAAAAAATAGAACCGTCCCCCATCTTTTATCTACCGATTAAATCGAGGATACCCCTGGGAGGCAGAGCCGCCTTATCCAAGATCTTCCGGGCCTTTTCCCGTTCGCCTATCCGTTGGAGGGCGAGCCCTCCGTAATAAGAATTCGAGCCCAGCCTATCCAAGTTCTTGAGCGTGTAATCGGAGACGGCCTTCAGCGCTTCTTGGGCCTTGTCTTTCTGCCCTAATTTCTCATAACACACCATCTCGAGATAGTCCTGCTTCCTGAAGTCGGGGTCGAACGGCTTTCCCGTTCCCAGCCGTTCCGGATACCCCTTGGATTTTTCAAGCCGTTCGACGGCCTGGGCCCAGTTCCCTTTTTTCATGCTCTGCAGGCCGAGCTGGACATGCATCTCCGCATAGAGACCGTGGATCTCGCTCGCCCCTTCATAAGGGAGGGCTTCGACCTTATCTAGAATGGCCGCGGCCTCTTCGAATCCCCCTGTGGCCATCAGCGCTTTGACCAGGTCGATCCGGAGGGGCACCTCTTCGGGGAAAAGCTCGGCGGCCTTCCGGGCGACCTCCAGGGCCTTCTCCCGCTTGGCCTGCCTGAGATGGAAATCGATAAGCGTGTGCCAGCTCCGCCAGTTCTTTTCATCCATCTGGACGGCCTTTTCAAAATCAGCCAAGGCCTTTTGCGGATTCAGCTCGCGGTAGAGAGATCCGCGGGCCAAGAAGAACGGAGCGAAATCTGCGCTGTCGCACTGCTCGAAGAGTTTCTGGGTTTCCTCTAGCCTGCCCTTTGCCGAGTAGATGAGCCCGAGATAATATTTGGGCTTCCAGTCCTGCGGCCGCTCGGATATAGCCCACTTGAACAAGGGGATTTCCTCCTCCCGAAAGGGATAGACAAGCACAGGGGATAGTCCGGACGCTTTATCAAGATAGGCTTTGCTCTCATCGGGAGATTTTTCCAGAAGCAGCAACGCCAGCCAGTAATAGACCGTGGCGTACCCGGGGGCGTTTTCGAGGAGCACTATGGCATCATCGTCACATCCGGTTCTGATATAGTAGAGCGCCATTTCCAGATAATTCTCATGCGGAAGCTCGTTGCGCACCAAGGACTTGAACGTCTCCAGATTTTTTTGGCTCGGCCCGAGGAGATAGGCTTCGAACCGGGCCAGATGGTCGAGGGGATCGATATCCAGAACCTGGCCGACAATTTTCCGGGCTTCCTCGGGCTTGTTCATCTTCCGGAAGGCTGTGGCCATCACATCGTAGGCGCCGATATTGAATTTATTGAAATCCACGGCCCGCCGGCTGTACTCCGCGGCTTGGCCGATGTTCTTTTCGAAGAGGCAAATCTCGGCCAGCTGGGTATAGGCCGATGACCTGAATTCCATGGAGCGAGCCGCCCAACCCAGAGTCTCTTTGGCATCCACCAGATTGCCCAAGCGGCGGCTGACGATCCCGAAGACGTAGTTGGCTTCGGGATCATACATGCTGTTTTCCAGGGCTTTTTGGGCGAACGTCAGGGCTTTCTGGTATTCGCCGCGGCGCGTGTAAAGCTCGGCGGTCCGGGCAAGAGCCCGGAGATGATGCGGCTCCTTGACCAGGCAGCCCAGATATTTCTGGAGCGCTTCCGGATACATCCTCTCTTTCTCCAGACGCGCCCCGCTGAGATAGAGGCCCTCAGCGGTTGTTTCGTCGACGGCCTTGAAGCGGAGCGGCCGGGAGAGATCGCTCGTCGCCGGGTCACTCTGATAAACGAGCTTGTTGCCGATAGCCACCGCGAATTTTTCGCCGGACGGATCGATGAACAGGTCTTTTTTTACGGATTCAGCAGGCTTCAGCTTGAGGCGCTCTCTATAAAGCTCTTTCTTAGGCGTGCTGACCACGAGGTCCTCATCCAAGGCCTGGAGGGCGAAGACGCCGATCCTGAAGGAATTGCCCGAGGCATCGACGCTCAAAACGCCGTAGGGGGAAGACTTCACCATCGGACCGATGTCCTTGTACGGGAACCAGATTTCCTGCCACCGGTCGGCCGCGTGCGGCTTGAAAAATTCGTGGTCCGACTGGTTGAGGAGGCGTCCGGCCTGCGGCTCGGTGTACTGGCCGTCCTTGTCGGTCAGGAGGTCGACCCAGATCTCGCCCGCCCGTGACTCGTCCCAGATCCAGACCTTGTGGCCGGGCATATCGTCGTAAAGGGCCCAGTGGCCGAACCCGGCATCGGAGTTCTGGTACCAGGCGCCGTAAAAGTCGTTGTATTCGCCGACCGTGAAATAGCTCTTGGAGCCGCCGAAATTGTTGTTCCTGTACCAGGAGAGGTCGCGGCCCTGCTCATCGACCGGCCAGGGCCTGAGCGGGACGGAATAGTCATGCCCGATCTGGAAGCGACCGGGGAAGATGTACTTGAGATCGTCGGCCGTTTTGATGGCGGCGCACGACCAGTAATAATAGGATTGGCTGAACGGTGTCGGATTGTACCAGGCGCCGTTGGTCTCGAAGTAGGCCTTGTCTTTCAAGAGACGGATCGTCACGCTCCAGCGCGTCCGCGAAGGCAGGTCCATGCCGCCGACGATGCAGCTGACGCTGCCGTCGGGATTCCTCCGGAGGAAATAATCAACCGGCGTGGCCGTGGAGGGGGCGTGGCCGACGATGCCGAAATTGAACTCGATGCCGCCCGACGTCCAGGGACCGCGCAGGGCAATCTGCCGGAACTTCATGACATGATTGGTGTAAAGAAACTCTCGGTTCGTGGATTTCTCCGTGGCGCCCCAAACTTTCCCTCCGACCTGGGGAAGGACGGCGACGGAGAGATAGGGATTTTCCAAGCGGACGACGGTCCACGGCTTGTCGACGCCCGAGGCGCTGAACGTGTCGAAGAAAAAATACGGATAGAGCCTGGCCCCGCGTCCCCATTGGCTGGAGCGAGCAAAGATGGGCACCGGATCGGGATCGGAGAAGGGATAGGTTTTGATGATTTCCTGTTTTTCCTCGATATGGGCCGCGCCCGACGAGGACGCGCTCCGGCAGGAGAAGGATAATAAAACCGATAAGACCGTTAAAACAATATAAGGAATTCGCCCGGGTTTTTTCATGATGACCTTCCTCTCGCTATCTCTTACTATCATATTTGACAGGGCGAGACAATAGCCGGGCGGATGGATTTCGTTCAGCCGTTTTAAAAGCGGCTTTTATTCGTATTTCGGCTTGAACCCCATGTTATAGAAGGTGAACGAGTACATGTCGGTGATCTCATCGATGGCCTTGGTAATGTTGCTCGAGCCGTGGCCGGATCGTGTTTCGATCCGGATGAGCACCGGGTTTATCCCTTTGTGTTTTTCCTGGAGGGTGGCGATGAACTTGAAGGAATGGGCCGGGACAACGCGGTCGTCATGGTCGGCCGTGGTCACGAGCGTCGCCGGATAGGAGACACCGTCCTTGATATTATGCAGTGGAGAATAGGCGTAGAGATTCTTGAAATTCTTCTCGTCATCGCTCGAACCGTATTCCACCGCCCAGCCCCACCCCACCGTGAATTTGTGGTACCGGAGCATGTCCATCACGCCGACGGCCGGAAGGGCCACCTTGAACAGGTCCGGCCGCTGGGTCATCGCGGCGCCGACAAGCAGCCCTCCGTTGGAACCTCCTTCGATGGCCAGCCGATCCGAAGACGTGTATTTTTCGCGGATGAGATAATCCGCCCCGGCGATAAAATCATCGAACACATTCTGCTTGTTCAAAAGCATCCCGGCTTTGTGCCACTTTTCTCCGTACTCTCCCCCTCCCCGCAGGTTGGGCTCGGCATAGATGGCGCCGTTCTCAAGCAGGATGATCGTGGCGGGGCTAAAGGCGGGCTGGATGCTGATGTTGAATCCGCCATATCCGGTCAGGAAGCAGGGATTCTTGCCGTCCTGGACCAATCCTTTCTTGAAGACGATGAACATCGGCACTTTGGTCTTGTCCTTGCTCTCGTAGAAGATCTGCTTGACCTCGTAATCCTCGGGGTTGAACTTGACTTCGGCCTTGCGGAAGACCTCGGACCTGCCGCTCAGGATCTCATATTTATAGATCGTCGGGGGGAAGGTGAAAGAGGTGAAGGTGTAGAACAGGATCTTGTCGTCCTTCCAGCCGCCCAACCCTCCCGTCGTTCCTAGCGCCGGAAGCACGATCTCCCGGACGGGCTTGCCGTCCAGCTCATACTGGAAGACCTTGGTGTTGGCGTCTTTGAGGTAGGTGCAGAACAGTTGACCGCCTCCCGTGTTGGCCCCGGTCAGCACGTCAGGCTGCTCGGGGATGACCGTCTTCCAATTTTCCTTGGCCGGCTTTTTGGGGTCGATCAGGACGACCTTGAAATTCGGCGCATCGGCGTTTGTGTAGACCAAAAACTGATTTCCGACATTGTCCACGGCACCGGCGTCATAATCGAAGCCCTTGATCAGAAGTTCGAAAGGCGCGCCCTTCTTGGTCAGGTCCTTGGCATAGAGCTCCGTGCCCGACGTCCCCTGGGAAAGGCTGAGGAAGGCGTATTTCTCGTCTTCGGTGACGGACAGTTGAAAATAGCGCAGCGGATGCTGCTTGTCCTCGTAGACGAGGGTGTCCTTGTCCTGGGGATCGCCCAGCTTATGATAGAAGACCTTTTGAAACTCGTTTTTAGCGGTCAGCTCTTTGCCGGGAGCCGGCTTGTCATAAGCGCTATAGTAGAACCCGTTCCCCTGGAATGACGCTCCTGAGAATTTGACCCATTGGATGCGGTCGGGAAGCTCTTTCTTCGTGGCGATCTCCATGACCCGGATCTCGGACCAGTCCGAGCCGGCCTCGCCCCGGGAAATGGCGGCATATTTCTTGTCGCCCGAGAAACCGGTCAAGCCGATGCGCACCGTACCGTCCGGCGAGAGCTGGTTGGGGTCGATAAAGACCTCCGGCTGGCCCTCCAGTCCCTTCTGGATGTAGATCACGGACTGGTTCTGAAGCCCGTCGTTTTTATAAAAGAAATAATATTCCCCGACCCGGAAGGGCGATGAATAGCGGGGATAATTGAAGATTTCGGTCACCCGCTTGCGGATCTTTTCGCGGAAGGGAATTTTGGCCAGGGTGCCGAAGGTGACGTCGTTTTGGGCTTTGACCCATTCCTTGACGTCGGCGGCGTTGTCGTCTTCGAGCCACCGGTAGGGGTCGGCGATTTTGGTGCCGAAATAATCATCCACCTGGTCGACTTTTTTCGTCACAGGATAGGCGATCTTCTCCTCCTTCTGGCAGCCCGGCAGCCAAATCAGTCCGAACACGATCAAAAGCCCAATCCATTTCTTGTCCATTTTTGCCTCCACGATAAAAATCGGCATTTAAAAAAGATACTAAGTTTATCAAGCTTTTTAATAAATTGCATCTTCGATGATTTCGGCGGTGTGGGCGACACGCTGGCCGAGACCGCGCCTCCGGCAGCCGCCGCGGATCTGGAGCAGACAGCCCGGGCAATCCAGGGCGACGATGTCGGCGCCGGTCTTCTCGATCGCCGCCAGCTTGTCGGCCAGCAAGGCCTCAGAAATTTCCGGATTGTCCACGCTGAAGCTTCCGGCGAAGCCGCAACATTTGTCCGGCTCCTCCATCTCGACGATTTCGCTTTTTAAGGCTTTTTCGACCAGCCTCCGCGAGACCTGGGAAGCTTTTAAAATGTTCTTGTGATGGCAAGAATCATGATAGGTGATCGTCCGGGTTTTTCGTCCGGCCGACATCAGGGCCGAAAGGCTTTCCAGCTCGTTCTCGAAAATAAATTGGCTGAATGTCGTGACCCGATTCGCCAAATCTTTGGCTTTGGCGGAATCATTCACCTTGGGCCCTTTTTTGGCGAGCATGGTCGTGCACGTCGGACAGAGCGTGACGACCGGGCCCTGGGCGTCGATTTTATCCAGAAGCTTGGCAAAGGCTTTTCCGGAGGCTTTTCTAAACCCGGCGTTCGAGGGAGGGAACCCGCAGCAAAGAGCCGGCGCCGGCGTGACCGTATAGCCGAGCTTGGCCAGGACACGGGCGGCGGCCATCCCGATCTCCGGATAAAAATGTTCGACCAAACAGCCGGCGAACAGGATCACTGTGCCTTTTTTTTGTTTATTTTCTGACATATCCGGGACAAAGCTCTTCTTCACTACGCTTGAAAACGGCTTCTTGGCCGGGGCCGGCAGAGAGCGAAATCGATCGTATTTTTTCATCCAGGCCGGGAGCTTTCGACTGAAACCATTCTTTTTGCCAATGAGGCGACGGACTTTTCTGGCCGCGCCGAAGGCTGCCTTTTGCACGTTCGGCCGGGCCATTACACCGTCAAAGGCGACGCGCTTCCAAAGCGGCGTCCCGGCCTCCGCATTGATTCGTTCCGCCAATGCCGTGACCAGGTCGGCGATTCCGATCTTCGTGGCGCAATACTCTTCGCAGCGGTGGCAGCGGAGGCAGACCTTGGCCAGCCTCTTCGATTCCTTGAGCCCGTGGATCCAGGCCGTCAGCAGCGCCCCGATGCCGCCCATATAAATATGCGAGAATTCGTCGCCGCCGATGATCTGGTAGACGGGGCAGACATTCAGGCAGGCCGAGCATTTGACGCAGCGCAGGACTTCGCGAAACTGCGGATCGGCCAGGATTTCCGAGCGGTGGTTGTCGAGAAGGATGATGTACTGCGGTCCTTTGTGCGGGCCGGCGATGAAGGACACGTAGCTCGTGATCGTCTGCCCGGTGGCATTCCTCGGCAGGAGCTTGAGGAGCAGGAGCGCCTCCTCGACCCGGGGAAGAATCTTTTCGATGCTGGCCAGGACGATGTGAACGGAAGGGACCGTCGACACCAGCCGGCCGTTGCCCTCGTTGGTGACGACCATGATCGCGCCGTTCTCGGCGATCAGGGCATTGGCCCCGGTCAATCCCGCCTGGGCGGCGAAAACTTCTTTGCGCATTTCCTGCCGGGCGATGCGGACGAGCGCCGGAATCTCTGCCGGAACTTTTTGTCCGGTCTTCTCGGAAAAAAGGGCCGCCACGTCATGCCGGGTCAGGTGGATGGCCGGCATCACCATGTGTGTCGGCCTTTCGGCGCCCAGCTGGACGATCCATTCGCCGAGGTCCGTTTCCCTGGCCTCGACGCCGTGTTCGCCCAGGAAATCATTCAGGCCGGTCTCTTCGCTGACCATGGACTTGCTTTTGACCATTTTCAGCACGCCGTGGTCCCGGCAAATTTTTAAAATCAACCGATTTGCCTCGGCGCCGTCGCGCGCGCGGAGCACGATGCTGCCGTGAGCCCGGGCTTTCTCCTCAAACCGGGCCAGCAGTCGTTCATTCTGCTCGAGGGCGCGGTCTTTGAGCTCGGCGAGCTCCGTGCGGAGAGCCTCGAAATCATAGCCCTGAAGCGCATTCTGCCGCTTGCCGAGATAGCTCCGGGAAAAGCTCTGGAGGACGGCTTTGAGGGAGGGATCGATCTTTATCCGCCCCCCCTTTATTCTCAAAGGGGAAGAGGGGGGATTCATATTCTTAAATTTAACGCCTTCTCTCATGCTCTTTTAATTCATATTTAAAGTCTTTTGATGTCTTTCCACCGATCATGACAGATCCTTACATCTCGTCCATCAACAGAATGACGAGCTTCGAGGGACCATGGACGCCGATCGTCAGCTGGGACTCGATGTCAGAGGTCCGGCTTGGCCCCGTGATCAGCGAAACTTGGGGAGAGGGAATCTTGGTTTGAGAAAGGTGGCCGGAGATCTCGGCGGAAATACTTTCCAGGCCGGGGACGATCTTCGTCCGCTCCAGCAGGCAGATACAAATGTCCGGAAGCGTCCAGACATTTTTTTCTTCGTCGGTCCGGTCAAAACGGACCACGCTCCCGGTCTCGGCGATTCCGTAATCCGCGGCGACCAGGCCTGCCTCCACCCAGAGCGAACCCGTTGTCAAGCCGGTTTCCAATTCGGAAAACTCTCGCCCGAACAGATCGCGCCGCTTGAGCTCAGGAGAGATAATCGCGCTCCGGATATTGTTCTTTTTGAAAAAATCCTTCACCTGCTTAATAGCCTCATTGAGCCCTGCCGTCGGCTCGACTTCGGCGCCTGCCAGTTTGGCCTTCTCGATGAATCGCTCGATCAGCCGGCTCATCTTAATCTTTCAAGATTCTCTGAGGTCGCTGCGGCCTCTTCGATGTCCGGCCGCGATTTCGTCGGATGGGCGCGTCGCCGCGCTCCCGGCGATGGCTCAGGGGCATGACATTGATGGATCGGCTCACCAGCGTTTGGCCTTTTTCGGCTCCATCTTTCGCAGATCAAGGCCCTGCTCGAGAGCGCCGATCCGGTAGAGGCAGATCTCGCGAAGCGAGGAAGGATGATGCAGCACTTCGGACAGGGATTGGTGGCCGACCGCCCACACGCCCCCGCCCCTGACGACGACGACTTTATAATCATGGAGAAGACGGATCAGGGTCTCCGTGTCGGCCTTGGCCGGAACGACGGGAATGACCAAATACAGAAAGCTGCCTTCGGCATCGATCGGGACGATCCGGTCCTGCGGCTCCTCCTGGCCGGGATAATGAAAGCGGGCATGGGCTTCCGCTTCGGGGATGTAACAATGCATGACGGTCTGAAAATCGGTCTCGGCGTAGATCATCTTGTGGAGACCGAGCTCGGGCGAATCCGAAGAATCGGCCGCGAGCGGCAGCTTGAGAAGAGGCCCACCGACCTCACGAGGCATGGACGCTTTCGGAGCGTAAAGCAGGTCATTGACGCCTCGGACCGACATGGAACCGGTATGAAACGGCGACAAGCGCGATTCGAAGATCCTGGCGCCGGACTTTTTGAATTCCTTGAGGATCTCGGCCTCCTCGGGAAAATCGCACCGCTCATCGCCCTCGACGGTGTAAGCGTCCGGCCGGAAACTGAACAGCGAATCCGGGTCGGACCGTATTTTTTGTCGGGCCGCTTCGACATCGACGCCCTGCTTCTTTGCCTGGCGGACGACGGCGCCCGCGTTATTGGCCAGGCAGATCAGGAAAAACGCCTCCTTGAGCGTCCGGCCCCGGGCGAACGTCCCGTGGGTCTGGATGACGGTCACGGGATGATCGGCCAGGCGCTTGGGGATGACCTCGGCCATTTCAAGGGAACCGCTCGGTACGGCCACCCAATCCACATGGATGTGACCGCCCAGGTGATAATAGCCCAGCGGGTCGATCGGAATGAAATCCTCCGGCTGGTTGGGCTTGTCCGCATCGTCGAACGTGACGACGGCCAAGTCCTTGGTATGGGCATGGATCGACGCGCCGACGCCTTCGAGCGAAAGGATCCGGGCGTGGATGTCCGTTTCGGATGACGCCTTGTAATAGCCGTAATCGGTGTCCGTGGCCGACAGGAAGCAGATCTGGTCGGGCTCGAGGTCTCCCTTTTGTGAGCCGGTGGCCGTGATGATGATCTGGTCTTCACCGGCCTCATCCTTGATCCGGATGGCCATGTTCCCGCTGTGGCTGTCCTGGATGTCGTAGAGAAGCGAAGCGCGGCCGATGGATTGAAAGAGCCTCAAGATCTCTTCGCTCGCCTTCCATTTTCTGCGGTTCATGAGTCCCTGCCTTTGATTTTGAGGGCTTTCCGCACGGCTTCGGACGGCCGGCCTTTCTCGTCCCAGCCCCGGACCTTGTAATAATCCGACCGCATCCGCTCCTGGGCATCGCGCGAAACGACTTTCTCCTCGCCGGCCACGATGATCGGGACTTGGCTAAAACGCTCGGGAAGGGCGTCGTCTTCCTTGACCGTGCCGGCTTCGTCGTTGAACATCCGCTCGAGGGTTGCGATCCGGTTGGCGATCTCCTCGAGCCGCGCCACAGAAAAATCCATCCCCGTCACCCCGCTGACCATCCGCGCCCAGGGATCGGTGGAGAAGGCGAATCCTGTGAAGCGGCAGATACCCAGGCTGTCCTGGAGGATTCCTGTATTCTGCATGTTGCGGATGGCGATGGGCGACTGGAGAAGGCTGAACCGGGGGATCTCCTTGGTGCCGCCGAAAAAGGCCAGCGAGACCGCGTATCCTCCGCGCAGGTGACAGGCCCCGGTGGGAGAAGTCATATAGCCCAGCGCCTGGGTGAAAGAGGCTCTGGGATCATAGCCGGGAATTTCCAGTTTTTTTACGGTCATGGAAAGCTCGGGATGCTTGAAATGGCCGGCCAACCGGAAAGACCCTTCGGCGAGCTTGTCCCCGATGCCCTGCCTGTAGGCCGTTAGGCGGGCCAGGGTTTCCAGGGCATCGAAGTTTCCAAATTTCAGGTCGAGCCCGCCCGTATCTTCGGGCCGCACATATCCGCTTTCAAAAAGCTCCATGGCGCAGGCCGTCGTGCCGCCGAAGCTCATCGTGTCCATCCCGAGCTCGTTGCAGCGGTAGTTGGCGCGCGTGATCGCGGGCAGGTCATAGACACCGCACAGCGGCCCCATCATCACCACGGTTTCATACTCGGGACCTTCGCCTTTCTCGCACTCGCCGGTCTTTGACTCGACCTGGGTATGCCGTTGGCAGCCGATGGGGCAGAGGAAGCATCCGCCGGCCCGTTCGAGGAGCGTCTTGGCCAGGGTTTCGCCCGACACCTTCTCCAGGGCCTCCTCGTCGTGGAAGCTGTCCAGGAAGTTTCGGTGGGGCAGCATGTTAATGACGTTGATGAGCTCGACCAGACCCGACGTGCCGAGCTCACGGAGCAGGCGCTTGGTGATCGGGGCCTGCTTCATCAAATAAAGGGCCTGGTCGTACCCGGATTGATAGCGCTCCTTATCCTGGACCTGGATCTTGGCCTTGCCCTGGACGCGGATGGCTTTGAGCTTCTTGCTCCCCCACACGGCGCCCGGGCCGCAGCGGCCGAAGGTACGGTTTTTATCGTTGACGACCGCCGCGATCCTGACCAGGTTCTCGCCGGCCGGCCCGATGCAGAGGACGCGGGGACGACGGCCCGGTTCGCTCTCGGCGGTCAAGGCATCCGTCGTCTGATGGACATCCAGTCCCCAGAGTGTGCCCGCGGGAAGGACCTCGACTTTATCAGGGCTGATGTCGATATAAACGGGCTCCGAAGCCCGGCCTTTGACGACAATCGCATCATAGCCCGTGGATTTGAAGGCGCTGGCCCATGTCCCGCCCGAATTTGAAGTGCCGATGACACCGGTGAGGGGCGATTTAAAAACCATGTGCCCTCGACAGGCCGTGGGCGCGTTCGTCCCGAGCAGGGGCGATGTGGCGATGACGAACACATTGTCCGGACCGAGAGGATCGCACTGGAGATCGACGGCATCATAGAAGAGGCGTGTGGCCAGTCCGCGACCGCCTAGATAATCGGCGACGAGCGAAGCGTCGAGCGCCTTGGCCCGGACGTCGCCCCGGGAGAGGTCGATCGCCAGGATCCGGCCGTGAAAACCGTAGGGCGCACCGCTCATTCTGTATGAAAACCTTTCATTCTCGGAACTTTAGAATACTAAATCATCCCCCTTCTGACAAGATGAAATCTGGAAGCGGACTATGCAGTCATTCTATCTAAAGCCGGGCGAGGAGTGAGTCCCGTAGAAAGCCGTCCACTTTTTATCATGAATGAAAACTCTTAGTCTTAATCCCCTTTGAGAATAAAGGGGGATTTAAAAGGTCGGAGGGATAAAGCGCGAATAAAATATAGTGGGGTGGCACCGACCGGTGCACCCCAGCCACCGCAGCTGACGAAAATTTGGGAAGTCATACCGCAATATAAAATTGTTCTCTTCTATTTCGTGTGAGTAGCAAAGGGAAAAGATCCGGAGACGGCCGAAGCGACCATAGAGGGTTTAGCCTTCCCGAGCCCTCATTCGAGGGCAGCCGGCTCGGAAGTAGCCGGCCGGCGAAGTTGTCTGAGCTTCCCGGCGAACGTCCGTAAAATCGAGGCCGGGAAGCGAGTTCTGAGCCGCCGAGAAGGAGGGCTCGGGAACGGCGTTAAAAACCCGGTTGGGGAGCGAAGCCGTTTCCGGATCGTTTCCCGGACAATTTTTCTCACATGGAATGGAAAAGAACCATTTAAAAAGAGCGCTTGTCCCGAGCCTATCCTCCGCCCATGAGGGGGAAGACGGAAAGGACGTCGCCGTCGTTGAGCGGGGTATCAAGGCCTTGAAAGGACTGGATGCCGGCGCCGTTTTTCATGACAACGATATGGGGCTTGAGCCTGTCGCCGTCAAATATTTCGGAGCGCCGTTCCGCGGAATCGCAGAGAACGGCCAGCACGTCCCGGACGGTGGTCCCGGCTTTGAGCGCCATTTCTTTTTCTTTAACGGCAAAGAGCTCTCGGAAATAGGCGAAAAACTTGACCTTAACGGACATGGTTCCTGATGGTGTCGACAATTCGGCCCAAATCGGCTTCTTGAGCCTCAAAAATCTCGGCCGGTATCCGCCCCAATACTTTCAAATAGTCTTCGAGGATGCTTTTCCGAATCACCAGAAAGAATCGCCGAGAGAGTTCGGGGAGCCGCTGACTCAGGGCAGGCCAGCAGCCTTTTCCTTCAAGCTCCAGAGGGCCCGCTTCATCGATGACCAAAAGCTCATCGCTTGCGCTCCGGCCGATGATTCTTACGGCCTCGGCGAGCCCCGCCGGGAGGACGAAATAGGGGCCGACTTTCTGCCAGCCGGACCGTCCGTTCCGTCTCAGGAATGGGATGCGAGTCCTTTTTTTCAGGTCGAACAGGTCATAGCCGACGGTCTCTTCGCCGTCAGTGATTCGATCGCTCAAAAAACCGTCGATCTTAACGCCCCGGAGCTTGAGCTCGGCCACGATTTTTTTTAGAAGTGTCGTCTTCCCCGACCCGACCTCCCCCGTTAAGATGAAGATCATGAGCCCAGAATAATCCAGAAGAAGCCGAAAGTCAAAATTTCCCCAAGTGGCAAACGAGTATGGTTAGGGAAAGGGCTCGTAAATATTTCCGGTTGAGGACTGATAGGTAAAAATAAGAAAGCTTTGAGAAGGGATGAAGCGACCATGAGGGAGTTAGCCTAAAAATTTCGGCTTGTGAGGGAAGCCTCTTTGAGGCCGGCGAGAATGTATGAGCTTGGACAATAAAACAAGATACGCCAAAATGTAGACAAGGACATCATTTTAGCTTGACGATCTCGTATGCGAGAAACGCAGCCGCCGAAAAAGGCGAAATTTTTATGGCGTGAAAAATCCCGTTAGGGAGCAAAGCCCTTCTCAAAGCTCTATTGAGCGGTACACCCCGAGCCTCAGCGGATGACGATCCGGGATCGGTCTACCTGGAACGAGATGACCTGGCCGGACGGGCTCATGGCCGAAATATTTGTCACGCCGATCATGCATTCCCCGGGACTTTTGCCCTCAAAAATCAGGGTGGCCAGCGTCCCTCCGCCTTTTATGCCTTTTCCCATCTGGGGGCTCGATAATCCGAGCGTGCAAACGCCTGCGTTGTTATCAATATTTTTTAAAAACGGGGCATTGGCTCCAACCTGCCTCGTCAGGCCGCCTTCCCGGACTTCTTTCAAGGTCACCAGCCGGGCATCATAGTTCAGGACGAGCGACATATTCCCAATCTCCTGGTCGCTGCGGATACTGACGGCGATGTTGAAGGGCCGGTTCGGCGAGACCTCGTAATTTTTGGGCATCAAGATGACCGCATTGGCAGGGACGTTCTGCTGCAGCCGTTGAATAGCCCGCATCGCCTCGTCGGGATTGATCTCCCGGTCCAGGAGAGCTTCTTCAAACCCACCCAGACCTCCGCTTCCGGACGTCACAGTCTCTACATCTACCCATAGCGCTTTCAGGTCCTCCGGATTGAGAGGGATGGAGCGGACGATGTAAGGGGTGATGGTCAGGATGACATCGGTCTGCTCCAGGATCGTGTCCTCGGCGCCGAACAGCCTTCCCAGCACCGGAATATCCTTAAGCCCCGGGATGCCCTTGAGGGTCTTTCTCTCTTCGTCTCTCAACAAGCCGCCGATGAGCTTGGTCTCGCCGTCCTTGAACCGCATGATGTTTTTAATCTCCCGGGTGTTGATGATCGGGATATCGGCGTAGCCCTTTCCCCCGACCGACGTCACCTTGATATCCATTTCGAGCGTGACTTCCTTCTCAAAGTGGACCTTGGGCTTGATCTTCACCTCGATGCCGACATCCTGTTGCTGGTAGCTCGTGATCGGAACATTGCTGATGCCTCCGGCAGCAAACGTCGAAAACTGCGTCATCGGCATCGGGATTCTCTGGCCGACCTTGTAGTTGATTTCCTCGTCCGAGACACCCGGCAGGCGGGGCTGGGCGACGATCTTTGTCTCGGTGTCCGATTCCAGGAACTGGAGATAGGCGAGAGGCAGGCTGACCGAAAAATTATCGGACTTAGAAAAATCGAGGCCTTTCAGGTTAAACCAGCTCGTGGTCTGAGTGCTGTCGGTCGGCGCCTCGCCATACCTCGCCCCGACGACGTTCTGGTCGAAGCTCACGCCCAGCTGCCGCAGCTTGAGACGCGACACCTCCATGATTTCCAGGTCAATGAGCACTTCGCCCTTGGGCTTATCCCAGATAGCGATAAGCTTCTCCGCCAGCTCCAGCACTTGGGGCGTATCCCGGATGGTGACGGAATTCAGGTCTTTATCGAAGACCAGCATCGGGACCTTGCCTTGGGCGCGCTGGATCAGCATCGACATCAGATAGCCTTGGACGGCATCGGCCTTCAAATTGGAGAGATAGAACGTCCGGATGGCGTTGACCTCATACTGCATGCGCTTCTGGGGCAAGTCGGGGACGATGATCACCGTTCGTTCGTCGATGATCCGGTAAAAATTCTTAGTGGCGTAGCAGACGGACTTGAGGGCTTCCTCGAAACTTAAGTCCGCAAGCTCCGTGGTAAAGGCCATTTCCCGGAAATTCTCATCAAAAAGCATATTGATGCCGGCCGATTTGCCGAGGGCGAGCAGGATCGACTTGAGGCCCGTTTCCGCCGGAAACTTGAGCTGGAGCTTATCCTCCTTGGCCTTGAGCTTGATCGGGAATTCCAGCTTCTCCTTCTTGGGCGCCTGCTCTTTCGGCGTTTCCGCCGTCAGAACCCGAGCCTCCCTGGCGATTGACGTGTCGCGGGGATTGTAGCTCTGCGCTTTGGCGTATTCGGCCTTGGCCTCTTCCTTCTGGCCCTGGGCGACGAGCTTGCGGGCTTCCTGGAGGCGGAAGAGGCTGGCCCCGATCCTGGCCCGGATCAGGGCTAAGCGGTAGACCGGCTCCTTGGGATTCTCCAGGCTGGCTTTTTCATAGAATTGGATGGCTTCCTCCCACTTCTTGTTCATCTCAGCCTGGGTGCCCAGCTTGTAGTTCAGGCTGAGCGTCACGCAGGCCCAGCTCGTCATGGCTATGATAACCACCAGGGCGATTTTTTTCATCGCTGTTCTCCTTCGCGGGAAAACGTTCGGGATTTTTTATCGGGGCCTTCGACTTCCAGCTCTTTGGTCGTGATTTTCAAGACCTTCCATCCCATCGGCAGAATGTCCCCCTCTTGGACAGCCGTCACCTGCTCCTCGAAAAAGACCAGGGCCACGAATTTCTGTTTCGTCTCGTTGTAGCTGTAGCCGATATAATGCAGGGTCAATGGGGGCGCCTGGGACTCGCCGGAAGGGGCCTCCTCGGGAGTAAGGGTTGTCTTCAATTTGGGCATCACCAACGGGAGGCCTTCGGTTCCCGCGGTCATCCGTGGGGAAAAGAGGTCCCGCCGGGCCGCGGCCGTGCGGACGGCTTTTTTTAGAAGAAGGTCTTTCCGGATCAGGGGCTTTTGCGGCTTGGCGGCAGGTTTCTCCGGAGATTTCTGGGCGGCTCGGCCGGCACAAAAAAAGACCAGGGCCGCCATCATGACCAGTCCCAGAAGGATGAGCTTACCTTTCATAGTAGCCCACCAGATTGATTTTGGCTTCAAGCTGGCCCGCCTGGAGCATAATCGAAGTGAAGGAGATTCTTTCGATGAAGAGAAACTTCGGATGCTTTTCGACCGTCT
Organism: uncultured Eubacteriales bacterium; assembly: GCA_964537875.1. Classification (GTDB taxonomy): domain Bacteria; phylum Acidobacteriota; class Aminicenantia; order Aminicenantales; family UBA4085; genus JAPKZH01. Next base: position 162,444 of record CAZIDN010000001.1, on the reverse strand, counting down.
CCAGGAATTTTATCAGGGCCGCGTAAGAACCGGAAAAGACGAAGCCGACATCGACCTTCTTGATGCCCTCCGCCGTAAAGTCGGAGTAATCATACTTGATCTGAGACCAGTTGACGCCGGCGGCGTAAAAGATCTGTTGGAGGTCGAGGCGCAAATCCTGGCCGGCGAATTTCTCTTCATAAAAATAACTCTTCTTGAGCTCCTCCATATCGCGGAGCCCGGCCTGCCATCTCTGAAAATCCCGACGGGCGTCGTTTCTCTCCGTGTCGAGCTTTTTGTAATTCAGCTTCTCGTTCTGCAGGTTCTTGAGGGTCCGTCCGGCCGTGCTCCTCTCCTTGACCAGGACGAAGGCCAGGAACAGAAGCGCCGCGGCCAGCAGCAGGCAGAGAACGCCCATGATTCTCCGTTCCCGGACGTCTAAAAGGCTAATCAGTTCTTTCATAGACCGCCGATATTTCGGAGAGCATCTGCCCTTCGATCTTGGTTTCGTTGATCACGGAGACTTGTTTGAAGTCGAGCGCATAGAGCCTCCGGACGAGCTCGACAAGCTCATCCAGGTTTTGGGTCACGACCTTGAAGCGGACATCGATCTTTCCGGCGGAGGTCTGCTCGGGCGATAAAGAGGTGATGTAGCTCGAAGCCGGCAGCGCCTCCTCGAGAAGCGAAAAAAATTCCACCCAGGAAAAGCTCTTTCTCCGGATGAGGTTGTTGATCAAGTCGACTTTGTTCTGAGCGCTGTTGGAGAGGTCGAGGACTCTGTTGGTCCAGTTGACCTTTTCCTTTTGGGCTGTCTCGCGAACGAGGACGAGCCGGGCCAGCTCACGGCCGGCCGTGTCCGCCTGGCCCTTATACTTGGAAAAATAAGAGCCGGCCGAAAAGGCGACGACGACCAAGGCAACGGTCAACAACCCGGCGCCGGCAAAAAAGAACCGGCGGTTGCGCAGCGGATGGCTGGCCAGGTTCAGGTTCAGTTTTTTCCAGCCGGTCATGACACCTGCCCGATCAAAGGAGAAAGCACCTGCTCGTCGCCGGCATCGACCATAGGAGGGCCGGCCGGTTCAAAGGACCGCCAGGGAAGAGCGGTCCGTCTTTTGACGTAAGCCAGAAGGTCGCCTTCAGACTTCGGGACCGCCGAGCGCACCCAAACGGCATCCACTTTTTTCTTCTCGCGGTCCTCGATGAAATGCACGGTGTTTTCCACTTCGTTGACGATAGTCTCGAATTTCTGCGCCGGGAGCATCGATGGGAGCACGTCCGGAAGGAACGGCTTGAACCGGTAGAGAGAGATCTCAAAATCCAGGACGGCTAACAGGCTGACGGAATCCGCCTCGACATTGACGATCAGGGCATTCCTGGCCTCATCGCCTTTGAGAAGGTTCACCAGGCTGGGGGCGGGAATTCCGACGGCCCGCACCTTCATGCCGCACCGGGCATAGAGTTGCTCATATTCCTTAATGACGGACGATCGGGCCATGGCCAGGAAGACCTTGACCTGGCCGTCGGATTTGATGATGTCGTAGGAGATACGCGTGTCCGGAGGCTTGACCGGGATGACTTTGTTCAGCCTCCAGCGCAAGAGCTCCTCCCGCTCCTTGACTGAAGCGGGAAGACGGTCAAAAGAAAACACGAACACCTTCAAGCAGGATTCCGGAATAAGCAGGGAGGCAGCGTTCTCTCCCGTCCGCAGTCTCCGCGTGCCCTCCCTGATTTTCCCTTCAAGGGCCGCTCCATCGAGGATATTCTTCCTATCGAAAGACGGCTCAAGGACTCCCGGCGGCAGCGGCAAGACGAAATGGCCGCCGAATCTCCGTTCTTTCCGGGAAAAATGAATCCCGCTCACATACGAGCGGGAAATCTGGAAGGCCGCGGACGGGTTGGGCTGCTCGGTCAAGTAATTCTTTAAGCGGTTGATCACAGAGGCCATTGGCTATTCCACAAACGTAACCTTGTTGAGCTCCTTGAGGCTGGTGATGCCCTTGAGAACTTTCTCGATGCCCACTTCCCTCAGGAAAATGATTCCCTCGGCCTTGGCTTTCTTCCTGACTTCGGACAGGGGCTTCCGCTCCAGGATCATCTCCCGGATCGGATCGGATAACTCGAGGAGCTCAGCGATCGCCGTCCTGCCCTGATAGCCGGTAAAGTGGCAGTCCGCGCATCCCTGGGCTTCATAGAAGACCTGCTTTTTATAGACCGCGGGATTCAGGCCCGACTCCAGGAGCTGCTGGTCATCATAATGAACGGCGGCCTTGCATTTCGGGCAGAGGACCCTGACCAGCCTCTGGGCCAGGATGCAATTCAAGGCCGAGATGAAGCTGTAGGGGTCGACCTGCATATGGAGAAAACGGCCGATGACGTCGAAAACATTGTTGGCATGGACCGTCGTGAAGACGAGGTGGCCAGTCAAGGCCGACTGGATGGCGATCTGGGCGGTTTCCGGGTCGCGGATCTCGCCGACCATGATCTTGTCCGGATCGTGGCGAAGGATGGACCTCAAGCCGCGGGCGAAGGTCAGGCCTTTTTTCTCGTTGACCGGGATCTGGGTGATGCCGTCGATTTGATATTCCACGGGGTCTTCGATGGTAATGATCTTGTCTTCCGTCGACTTGATCTCGGTCAGCGCGGCATACAGGGTCGTTGTCTTGCCGCTTCCCGTCGGACCGGTGACAAGGATCATGCCGTAGGGCTGGGTGATGTAGCGCCGGAATTTTTTCAGGACCAGGTCGGAAAAGCCGAGCAGATCGAGCCTGAGCTCCAGGATCGCCTCGGTGATCATTTCCTTGTCCAGGATGCGGATGACGGCATCTTCGCCGTAAATGCTGGGCATGATCGAGACGCGGAAATCGATCGTCTTGTCTTTGATCTTCAGCCGGAAGCGGCCGTCCTGAGGAACCCGGCGCTCGGCGATATCCAGGTCGGACATGACCTTGACCCGGGAGATGATGGGCGACTTGAACTTCTTGTCGATCGGCTCCATGGCCTCGCTGAGCACGCCGTCGATCCGGTACTTGATCAGCACGCCCTCTTCCTTGGACTCGATGTGGACATCGCTGGCCCGTTTCTGGACCGCGGTGAAAATGATGGTATTGACGAGCTTGATGATGGAGCCGTCCTGGTCGGCCAGCTTCTCGATGGAGATGACCTCCTCCTCCTCGCCGCTCTCTTTTTCGACGACCTGCATGATGAATCCTTCCGTGGCATCCCTGAGCACCTGGAGGGCGGTCTCGCTCTTGCGGAGGGCTTCGTGGATGGCGCGCTCGGGCGCCGCATGGACCTCGACCTTCCTGCCCAGGAACGACTCGATGGCATCGACGGTGGCGATGTCCGAGGGGTCGGCGATGGCGATTTTGATGGTGGTGGCGTTGGCCTCCAGCGGAATGAAATTGGACCTATAGAGAAAGTCGGGCGGAAAGGTCAGGACGAGCTCCCGGTCGATCGAGGCCGACCCGAGGTCGATATACGGAACATGGTACCGCTCGGCGAGCTTGCGCGTCTCCTTCTCTTCCGACAGGAGGATCTTTTGGGATTCTTGTTTCGGTTCTTGTTTGTTCATTTTAGCGTGCGACCTTGACGATGTTGAAAATGGGCAGATAAACGGACAGAAGCATGGCCGCCACCAGAATGCCCATGAAAATGATGATGACGGGCTCGATGAGCGACACGAAGGTGTCGATCTTAGCCTGGATGCGTTCGTCGAAGACGTCCGCGACTTCTCTCAGCATGCCTCCGAGGTTAGCCGATGTCTCCCCGATCCGGACCATATCCAGGGAAAGAGGCGGAAAAAATTCGGCTTTGGCCAGCGATTCGGACAGGCTTTCGCCGTTCTTGATAGACGCCGGCAGGCTCGCCGTCTTCGAAACCAGATACTTATTCGGGATGGCCTGGGTGGCGATCCCGACGGCCGGGAGGAGGGCGATCCCCGCCTCGAGGAGCAGGCTCAGAGTGCGGCTGAACATCGAAATGGCGGATTCGAGCCAGATCAGGCGGCCGAAGGGAATCTTCAGCTTGAGCTTCTCCAGAAGGATGAGCGTCTCGTCTTTTCTCTTCATCCGGAGATAGACCAGGACCAGAACGGCGATGAGGATGATCCAGATATACCAGTGGCTCCGGACAAACAGGGCGAAACTCATCATCAACTGCGTGATCAGGGGTAGCTGGGACTCAAAATCCTTATAAAAGCCGGCAAAATTGGGCAGGACGAAATTGATCAGGACTCCCATCAGCCCCAGGGAAAAGAACAGGAGGAGCGTGGGATAGATCAGGGCGGAACGGATCCTGGATTTAGTCTGGGCGATGACTTTGGCGTACTGGATGAACTGGAAGAGCGTCTCCGCCAGGTTGCCGCTTTGTTCCCCGGCCATCAGCGACGCGGTATAGATCTTGGAAAACCGTTTCTCAAACGGGGCGAAGGCTTCTGAAAGAGACTTTCCCTGACGGATGTCGCCTTCCACCTTTCTTAAAACTTCCTTCAAATAGACATTCTTGGCCCGGGCAGAGATGATCTCAATGCTCCGCAGGACCGGGTATCCTGCCTTAATCAGAGCCCTGAGCTCCTGGTTAAACATGATAAAATCCCTGTCTTTGATCCTTTTTTCGAGCGCCAGGGAGGACAGTTTGATCTTTTTCCAGTCTTTTTTAGCGGCAAGGACGCAATAGCCCTCGGACTCAAAATGCTTCCGGCATTCTTCCAGAGAGGAGGCAAGGAAGGATTCGGAAAAAACCCTCCCGTCCTCGGCGGCCAGCCGGCAAAGAAAATAGGGCATCCTCGCTATCTCACTTCGTCTATCAGTCAGCCAAAACTAATAAAAATACAAATGTTAGCCCAATATTAGGCTAACACCCCGCATTTGTCAATTAGGCTCGGGGTATGCCGCTCAAAGCCACGCGGATTTTCCCCCGCGCGGAAAATCCGCTCGACATCGTTCCCTCGCTCTTCTCTCCTTAGGAGAGAACCGTGCCCGCTCCGACCTTTAAAATCCCCCTTAATTCTCTAAGGGGGTAGGGGGATTAATATCCATTATTAGAAGTCTTCTCTCATGCTTTCCGGCTTTTTCGAGGCATACTCCTCGCCTAAATAACACTTAAAGAATGTTCGAAAGGCAGCTATCCGACCCATATATATATATCTATCTTTCCGAAAAAATGTTAATGGGAATGGGCCTGTTCCGATTTGACAAACCGGGGCGGAAGGTTTATCTTTAAGGAACGGTGAAACAAAAAATCATCGGCTGGGTGACGCTTTTCCTGGTCCAGTCCCTTTTTCTTTTGCTTTCCGCACGGGACATGAACTTAATCCAGCAGAATGAGCCGGTCAAAAGACAGGCAGACTATATGAGCGATTTTCTCTCGAGAAACACGAAGCCCCTCGGCCTAAAAGAGGACCGGCGCCTGGAAAAGCTCCTGAAGCAGCCGGCCATCGATTGGGCGATCCGGGCCGGCGCCAGGCATATTCTGGACTAGCCGCGGCCTGCATATATTTTTTGTTAGACGGATTCAATTTTTTGGATTTTTCAAAAAATTGACGTTATAATGGGAATTGGATGAATAAAAAGGCATACTGGCTGCTGGCTCCTCTGACTCTCCTGGTTTTTTTAGGCGGCCTCAATATCTACAGAAAGATCATTTGGAAAGAGCCCACGGACGGCGTTATCTGGGAACGGAAGGCGGCCGGCCTGACAGCCATCAAGGTCGAATCGGGCAGCCCGGCCTACATCCAGGGGATCAAAAAGGGGGACATCCTTTATTCCATCAATTACAACCTGATCAAAAACAAAATCGTCGTCACGAACAAGATCGACTTGGCCAAGAATCTCTGGCGCGCCGGCAACCAGGGGCAACGGGTCACCTATGAGATCTACCGGGCGGGAGAGATCACGCCGTTCAACTACAACCTTTATCTCGTCCAGAAGGGAGCCAGTCTTATCTATTTTTATCTCGCCCTGATCGGGTTGATGACCCTGATCATCTGCCTGATCGTGTTCTTCAATTCCTCCAAGCCCTTTTCCCTCCCTTACATCTATTTCTATCTGCTCTCCGTCCTTTTGTATTCCTTTTACACATTTTCCCCGACGGGAGAGCTTGACCTCTTCGATACCATTTTCTACTGGTTGGATAAAGCGGCGTTCCTGGCTTTTCCGCCTCTCCTTCTTCATTATTTCCTGATTTTTCCCCAGCGGAAGAAATTCATAAAGGAACGGCCGGTCGTGATTTACTTCCTGTATATCCCGGGGCTTCTCCTGCTCGTCGCCAGGATCGTGGCCCATCTACCTTATATTAATAATCTGGACGACATCCTCATCCTGGGGTCCTTTGACGCCCTGGAAAAACTGGACCTTCTCCATTTCTCGGTGTACACGATCATCACCCTGGCCACGATCTCCCACAGCTACTTGAAAAACCCCAGCGTTCTGGTCCGGCGACAACTCAAGTGGGTCGTCAACGGCTTGAGCTTCGGGATCATCCCCTTCACGCTTTTCTACGCCGTTCCCTTTTTGACGGGGCATGCTCCCACCCAGGTTGCGGAGCTGACCATTCTTCTCCAGGCGTTGGTTCCCTTGGCCTTTTCCTACTCGATCTCCCGGTACAAATTGATGGACCTGGAAGTGATCCTCAAGAAAGCCGCGACCCTGATTTTCTCCTACTTCGTCCTGGCCCTGCTCTATCTGGGCATCGGCGCCCAAACAAAAATCTTCGCCGGAAGCAAGCTGAACGCCCTGCTCTTGTGGATTCTGGCCATCATCCTGGGCGTGACGCTGTTCACTCCGCTCAAGAAGCTCTTTCAATCTCTTTTTGACCGGGTCTTCTACAAACGCAGCTATCAATACCGGAAGACGCTGCTTTCGATCAGCAAGGAGCTGAGCCGGGAGCGGAACCTGGGAAACCTTGCCCGCTCCCTTCTTGAGCTGATCGCAAACGCCCTGTCACTCCAGACAACCGCCCTTCTTCTCCCTGTCGAAGCCGACAGCCCCATTTTTTCGGTGTTCAGCTCCCTGGGAGGGCCCGAGACGCTTCCGTCACGGCTGACCTTCGATCCCCAGGTCTACAAAGCTTTAAAAGAAAAGGACTCCCTCTCGCTTTATGCGCTGCCGGAAAAACGGGAACTCTCCCAAAAATTCGAAGAGCTTCGCTCATCGGGCTTCGAGCACCTGCTCGCCCTCAAGGTCGAGGACAATCTGATCGGATGCCTGGCCATGGGCAAAAAGCTCGATGCGACCTTTTTGACCAGCGAAGACTGGGAGCTGCTGGCAACGATCTCGTCTCCGGTCGCCCTAGCCCTGGAAAACGCCTCCCTCTATAATCAGGCCAGCATCCGTACCCAGGAGCTCGAGCGGCTCAAAGATTACAGCGAGAACATCATCGAAAGTCTGACCGTCGGCGTGGCCGTGCTCGATCAGAACGGCCTCATCATCGGCTGGAACAGGGTCCTCGAGGACACGTTCGGCAAGAAAAAGGACGAGGTCATCGGCGACAACTTAATGCGCATTTTGGGAGCGGACAACTTTGCCGCCCTCTTCCCATCAGACACCCAGCAGGAATATCGCCTCCTCAGCGAGATCTCGATGGACATGCCCTCGGGAGAAAAGAAGATCTTCGACATCGCCAAGACACCGCTTTTGGACAACCGCCTGAATCCCTATGGAACGATCATCGTCTTCGAGGACATCACGGACAAGATCCTCCTTCAGCAGCAGCTCGTGACGTCGGAGAAACTGGCCTCGATCGGGCTTCTCTCGGCCGGCGTCGCCCATGAGATCAACACGCCCCTGACCGGCATCTCCAGCTATGTCCAAATGCTCCAGAAAAAAGTCACCGATACCCATTTCGCCCAGATCCTGGAGAAGATCGAGACCCAGACCGACCGCGTCTCCAGGATCATCAAGAACCTTCTCAATTTCGCCCGTAATCCCTCGGACATCGCCTTTCACCGGGTCAGCCTCAAGGACAACCTCCAGGAGATCGTCTCGCTGATCGATTACAAGCTGAAGACCATGAACATCCAGTTGGAGATGAACTTGGCGCCGGTCAAACTGATCTGGGCTCAGGGCGAACGGCTTCAGCAGGTCTTCATCAACATCATCCTGAACGCCATGGACGCCATGCCTCACGGCGGGACGCTCAGGATCGAACTGGCCGAGCTGGATCATGAAATCCAGATCAGGATCACGGATACCGGGGCGGGGATCAAGGAGCAGCACCTGCCGCATATCTTCGATCCTTTCTTCACGACCAAGGGCCTCGGCAAGGGCACCGGCCTGGGCTTGTCCATCAGCTACGCCATCATCAAAGAGCACGAAGGACATATCGGGGTCCAAAGCGAGGCCGGCAAAGGCACCAGCTTTATCATTTCCATTCCCAAGGACCTGGACAAGAGAAAATTGAGCTTTCCGAAAAACGAAAATTCCGACAAGAAAGATTGAACCATGAACGCCAAAGGACTCATCCACATCATCGACGACGAGCCCGTCATCCACGACGTCTTGAGCCAACTTCTGACCTCGGAGGGGTACGACGTCGAGCTCTCGTCCTCCGGAGAGGAGGGGCTCCAAAAGCACCCGGCAGGGGCGTTCGACCTTATCCTCCTGGACCTGCTGATGCCGGGGATGGACGGCCTCGATGTTCTGAAGGCCATCAAGAAGATCGATCCCCTGGCCGTCATTATCATCATCACCGCCTATGCCTCCGTCGAGTCCGCCATCGAGGCCATGAAGATCGGGGCGTACGACTATATCCAAAAGCCCTTCAAGCACGAGGAGCTGCTTCTTACTATCAAGCGCGCCCTCGACCATAAAAGCCTCCAGGAAGAGAACCTCCGGCTTCGGGACGAGCTCAAGCGGAAATTCAGCTTCGGCAACATCATCGGCCGGAGCAAGCCGATGGAAAAAATCTTCGAGCTCATCAAGGCCGCCGCGCCCACCCGGAGCACGATCCTCGTCCAGGGCGAGAGCGGAACGGGCAAGGAGCTGGTCGCCCGGGCCATCCACCAAAACTCCAACCGGGGGGATTTTCCGTTCGTCGTCGTCAACAGCGGCTCGCTCCCTCCCGACCTGCTGGAAAGCCACCTGTTCGGACATGTCAAAGGCGCGTTCACGGGGGCGGTCAACGAAAAGCAGGGCCTGTTTGAGGCCGCCGACAACGGGACGATCTTCTTCGACGAGATCTCCTCGCTGAACTTAGAGACCCAGGCCAAGCTGTTACGCGTTATGCAGGACAAGGAATTCATGCGGCTGGGCGGGACGAAGACGATCAAGGTGGATGTCCGGATCATCGCCGCGACCAACACGGAGCTTGAAGAGCTCATCCGGCAGAAAATGTTCCGGAAAGACCTCTTCTACCGGGTGAACGTCATCAAGATCGAGCTGCCGCCGCTGCGGGAAAGAAAAGAGGACATTCCCCTCCTGATTAAGCATTTCATCGACGTCTACGCCAAGGAAAACAACAAAGAGATCGAAGGCGTATCGGAGGATGTCCTGCAAATCCTGGAAAATAACAGCTGGCCGGGCAATGTCCGGGAGCTGGAGAACCTGATCGAACGGGCCATCGTCTTCGCCAAATCCAAGATCATCACCCGGGAGAATCTCCCGGATTTCTTCCTGGTGTCCGAAGACGAGCGCCGCGACTTCGCGGCCGCCGGGGGCGCCGAGCTCAATCTCCGGGATCAGACCATCGCCTTCCAGAAAAGACTCATCGTGGCCACGCTGAAAAAAACGAAAGGCGTCCAGAAGAACGCGGCCTCCCTGCTCGGGGTCAAGCCGACGACGCTGAATGAAATGATCAAAAGGCTCAGGATCGACGTCAGTGAGTTTTGATAGCCGGGACCTGTCACGGCTCTCGTTTAATCGGAATAGGACTAATAGAGCGAAATGAAAACTCCCCAGGCTAAAGCCCGGCGTTTACTGGCATTTTCTATTAAAAAGTGATTATTATGAAAATTTTCCTGGAACAAGCTTGTCAGGGTTGATCTTGATTTTAGCCGGTTTGACGGCCGTCCGGAACTCGAACTCCTTGGTCTTTTCGTCGATCACGACCATCTGCCTGACCGTCTTGTCGCTCTCCCGCCATTCCAGCCACAGCGGGAAGACAAAAACGTCCTTGGTCTGGTTCACCCGGAATTTGAGGAGGTAGGCGTCCTCGGTTTTTTGGAGGACATGGGCCGTATACACTTCGGGAAGGGTGTGGGATTGGAACCAGCCCTTGAAGAACGCCCGGAGATTTTTTCCCGAGACGCTCTCCATAGTGCTGACGAAATTTGCAGTCCTGGCCTCACGGTATTTATAGGTTTCATAGAACCTCCGCAAGCCTTTGAAGAACGTGTCGTCCCCCAGGAGGTCGCGGAGCATGTTCAAGGCGACGGCCGTTTTATTGTAGACGATTGCCTGGAAGGCCTTGAAATCGAGGTAGCTCAACCGTGAGCCCAGAGTGATCGGACCGAACACGGATTTTTTGTCGGTCCACTGGGAAAACTTCTTAAGGATGCTCAAAAAAACCCGGTCGCCCAGCTTCGTTTTCAGGTAATAAACGGCGGCGAATTGGGCCAGTCCTTCGCTCACCCACTGGTCATGATATTCGGCCCCTGTCACAGCCTGGCCCCACCACTGGTGGGCGATCTCGTGGGCGATGTAATATTCCTTCCAACGGGAAAGATCGACCGGACTGTCGGCGTTGACCAGGTAAGCGGGAGTATCCTGGGTCCGGCGGAGCTCGTTCAGGACGACGAACGAGGCCGGGCTGTGCCCGCCGCTGGTCGGCCAGAGCCTCTGGACCACGTCCAGCTTTTCATAGGGATAGGGCCCGAACCAATTTTCGTAATACTTGATGAGGGCCCGGGATTCATCCAGGAGGCTTTTTCGCTGAGAGCGAATGTCCTCGGAGGTGAAGGCTTGGATGGGGACGGACGTCTTGTCGCCATTGCCGTTGCCGTTGGTCACTTTGGACAGCTTGCCGACGATGAAGGACAGGTATTTCACAGGATATTTCGTTTCAAAGGTATAAAGGGAGTTCCCGATTTTATCCAGGGATGAAACGCGCCGGACTTCATCCAATCTTCCTTGTTCCGTGAGCTCGCCGTTGGAGATGCAGAGGAAGTTGGGGGGAATGCTGAACCTCAGCCGGGCCTGAAAATAATCATTGTCGGCGGGCGCAGGATACCAATAGGCCGACTGACTATAGAGGTAGCTCTCGTAGGCGGGCTGGATGAGCGAGATGGTCTCGTTGTACTGGCCGCCCGGGACGATATCCGTCGTTTGGATAGGGGGCTCGAGCTCTCCCCGGTAGTAGACTTCGATGGCAAAAGGCTTGCCTTTCTCGGCGGGCTGGAGAAGATACACATACAGGTACTTCCTCAACTTGTCCAGGGTGTAGAACAGCTCCCGGCCAGCCTGGTCGTAGATCCGCAGGATGCTCAGGCTCGGGTTGAAGTTGAACTTCAGGTTATCCACGGAGTCCAGCAGGGGGAGAACCTCGACCCGGGCTTTGGCCGAAAGATAAGTGCCTTGCGGCTTGAAATCGATGTCCATTTGATAACTTTGGATGTCGAACTTCTGGCCGAACGAGATGAACATCTGTTTTCCCTCGCCCTCATCCCGGGCCGGCGAGTACAGGTTGACGATCCGGCCCTTCTTTTGCGAGATCAGATGAATCTCTTCCTCGGAAAACGGCGAATTGATATAGGTCATCTCGCCCAGGCGCTCGGCCCCCAATTCGAACACGACCTGGCTGCCCTGGGGGAGAAAGGACAGGAGCTCCCCGGTCAAGGAATTCTCGATGGTGAAGGATCGGGCATAATATTTTGTGAACAGCGAGTAGGCCCGGTTGTTTTCGGCCTCCGAGAAGACCTTCGGGCTTTCCTCGGGGATTTTGATGATCCTGATGTTGTTCTCGAAAAACGAGCTGGAAAAACGGAGATAGACGTATTCGAGGCTGTCTTCCAGGAAGTCCTGTTTATAGGTCAGTTCCAACTGGTGTTTCTCGACAGGATCGGAGGGCGAAAAAAAGACGCGGCCTTTGCCGATCACGACCAGGGCCGTCTCCACATTGGGAATATTATCGTGAAAAATCCAAGCGTCGTTGAAGGTGATCTGGATATCGTCGTGGCGGATCTCGACGCGGCTGGCGCGTTCCGATTTTCCCGAGGGGATGCGGATTTTATAGAGATTGCTGATGTTCCCGGTCACCTCTTTTGTCTGGATCTGCCATCGACCGTCGGCGTTTTCCAGGACGACATGCCACGTTTCCAGCATGGCCGAGTGATCATTCTCATAGAAGACTTGATAATAGAGGCTGGGATTCGGGTCTTTCTCATTGCCCCGGGTCGCCCGGTGGAAAGTGACTTTGTCCATTTTCCATGTGTCTATGAAGGAGGAGACAACGGCATTTTCCTTCGGGCGAAGGCTCGGGGCAAAATCACTCAAATACGCCGTCTGGTTTTTCGTCTCGAATGACTTTTTGAGACGGGCAAAAAGGTCGTCGATGCTATCGCCGGCGACGACCCCCTGCCAGCCCCCAAAAAAGAAGAGACACAAGGCGAGGACGATGCGTCCCCACAATCTCCATTTCACCATTTCATTATAACAAAAGCGGTCCCGGGCAGGACATTTCATTTTCATTCCAAATTTTCTAAAGCATTTTTCGTGCCAAGAGAAATTTGAAGCGGGCAGGCCGAAACATTGCCTTTTCAGCGATTTAGGATTAAAAACGGAGGAAGGATGTTTACATTTTGTAAACAAGTTTTACATTTTTATTTCTTTTCCAGGTTCCTCTTGAGTTCCTTCTTGAAATCTTCCTCCCACGTGACAAAGCTGTGGAAGAATTTCCAGTCCCCCTCGTCGATGCCCCGGGTGATTTCCGTGATATGAGAGGTCGAAGCTCCGAAGGCCTCAACCGCGTAAACGACGGCCTTCTCCGGGTCGACTTTATTGCCGCAGGTATAGATGTCGAGCGCCCCGTAGCGCATCTCCGGCCAGGTATGAGTGGAAATGTGGGATTCCGAAATAACCACCACGCCGCTCACGCCGCTCGGAGGAAACTTGCTGAAAGAAATAGCCCAGACTTTAGCCCCGGCGATCTCGGCTGCTTTCACTAGAATCTCCTGGACCTTCTGGACGCTGCCGATGATTTTCGGGTTGCACCCGGACGCCTCTACGATATAGTGATGGCCGATGGGCTCATAGATTTTCTTGGGCATTTTTCCGTCCTCCGATCCTGAACGGTATTATGTCACAACAGCCAACACTGTCAAGGAGACTTTTCAGACAAAAACCCGCCGCTCGTCCTTGACGATGTTCAGGACGATATGGGTGACCGTCCTGCCGATGAACTGCATCGCGTTCAGCTTTTTCAAGAAGTCGTTGAGGTCTTCTCGCCCCTTGAAATACGCGATCACCAGCGAGTCCCATTCCCCCGTGATATCATAAACGCCCGCAACCTGGGGTATCCGGGCGATCTTCTTCTGCGTCTCCAACAGCTTGCCCTGGGAAATGCGGATGGCGATGATGGCCATCAGGTCGAAGCCGAAATGCCCCGCGTCGATATCGGGAATATATCCTTTGATGGCTCCCAGGTTCTCCATTTTCTTGACCGCATGGATGACGACCGGCGCCGAAGTCCCGACTTCTTTGGCGATTTCCCGGAAGCTCTTTCGGGCGTTTCGATTCATGATCCGAAGAATCTTTTTATCGAGATCGTCAATCATGGCATTCTCCCTCTGTTTTATATTTTGGCTTTTTAATATACAATTGTCAATATTTTAATATTTATTCTTGACAAATATATCATTTTTTTGTAACTATTATTCCATATGTTAATATCCGCCTCGACCGTTATCCTGCCCATCCCGACTCGAGGAACGCCCACATATTTTATTGAAGATAAAAAGGAGGTTGGCATTGGATCCAATGAAAGATCGTGAAGAGAAGGAATTAGGGTTTGAAAACGAAGAGAACGTTCTCCGGGCCGTCCTCGACCCATCCCGGAAAATCGAGTTTGTCCGGGTCATCTTTCCCGACATTCTGGGACGGCCGATGGACTTCTCGTTCCCCAGCTCGGAGCTTGAAAAAGCATTTCGCGATGGGAAAGGCTTTGACGGGTCCTCCGTCGAAGGATTCGTCCGGATCGAAGAGAGCGACCTGACCATCCGGCCCGATCCTGCGACCTTCAAGGTCCTGCCCTGGGAGTACCGAGGATTCGCCGAGGAGACCACTTGGCACGAAGCGATCATGTTCGGCGATATCCTGACGCCCGAGGGAAAGCACTACGTCGGCGATACGCGCTATACTCTCAAACAAGTCCTCCGGCGCGCCCGCGAGGAATACGGTTTCGACGACTTCAAGGTCGGGCCCGAGCTCGAATTCTTCATCTTTGCCAACAACCGGGAGGCGGTGCCCAAAGATGAGGGCGGTTACTTCTTCGGCGGGCACCACGGTGAGATCCGCAAGGAAATTCAGCTGCTCCTCAAAAAAATGGGGATTCTCTCCGAATATGATCATCATGAAGTCGCCCACGGCCAGCACGAGATCGACCTCCAGTACTCAAGCGCGTTGGACATGGCCGACACGGCCATGATTTTCCGGTATATGGTCAAAAAGGTCGCCCGGATGCACAACCTCTACGCGACCTTCATGCCCAAACCCATCAACGGCCAGAACGGCAGCGGCATGCATGTTCACCAGTCTCTTTGGAAGGGCGGAAAAAACGCATTTTTTGACCCTGAAAATCCTTATCACCTCTCTGCCACGGCCTTCTCCTACATGGCCGGCTTGATCTGCCATGCCCGGGAAACCTCCGCCGTTTTCAGCCAGTGGATCAATTCCTATAAGCGGCTGATCGAAGGCTACGAAGCGCCTGTCTATATCGCTTGGGGGCAGAGAAACAGGTCCGCCTATATCCGAGTCCCGGAATACCAGCCCGGCAAGGAAAATGCCACCCGGATCGAGCTCCGCTCCCCCGACCCCGGCTGCAACGTTTATCTGGCCTTTTCGACCATGCTGGCGGCCGGCCTGAAAGGCATTCAAGCCCAGTATCCGCTCCCGCCCTCGGTCGAAGAAAATATCTATAAGATGAGCAACTCCCGCCAGAAAAAATTCAAGATCCAGACGCTGCCGCGGAACCTGGAAGAAGCGGTGAAGCTCGCCGAGAAAAGCGAGGTCGTCCGCGAAACGCTGGGCGAACACATCTTCTCCCAGTTCATCGCCAACAAGTACCACGAGATCAAAGACTATGCCAAGAACGTCAGCGCCGAATTCGATAAGCAGGTGAGCGACTACGAGGTCCGCCGCTACCTCCCCTTTTTGTAGCGACGTCTCCCTTTTCCGGCTCGTTTGGGCTATTGACACCCAGCCTCCCCTTGGGATAGATTCTTCTCGGGAATTCGACGATGCGACTCGAGTCTCATGGCGGACAACCCACAGGGCAAAAAACCTAAATCTTCATGATTCTCGCAACAGCTCTGAGAACGATAAAATAAAGATCCTGGCCATGAGAATCGTTCATGGATAAAGAAGAGGCCCTCAAGGAGTTTTTAAAAGCCCTCAGGGTCGCCCTTAAAAGCGTCCTGATTTATCAACCGGAGCATGCGGCCGTCGTCCAGGCGGGCGAGGAGCTCAAGAAGAAAATCGACGCCCTCCTGAAATGGATCAACCCCCTGAAAATCGGGTTTACCCAGCAGTCGCTCCACATCGATGATCGAATTTGGGAGAACGATAAGATCTATGTCGAGATCGCTAGGTCCTTTCACCAGCGGAAGATCAAAGGCCTCGAGATTCGCCAAACCATCGACCTCGAAGAGCTGATGATCCTCATCGCCAATTTTTCACTCCCGGTGAAAGAGATCGCCCATCGTGGGGGAATCAAGAATATCCTCGAAGAGGAGGAAGTCCTCAACATCACCGTCGAGGAGCTCGACTATTCCCAGCTTCTCAAGGGCGACGGCGAAGAGCTCGAGGATGTCTGGACCTACCTCCTGTCTGATGCCGTCGATGAAGACAACGCCGAAAATCTCGATGAACTGGCCGACAATTTTGACCGGGTCATCTACAGACTCAATCCCGATGAGATCGCCCAGGTGGAAAGGCTGAGAGAGAATTTTTCCCGATTTTTCTCCTATCTCAAAGAGAACAACGAGGTCAAATATAGCAAATGCGCCAAAGACCTGGTCCGGGCCGTCCTCCGCGACAAAAACCTTTCCTCGGAAGCCAACCTGGAAAAGCTCAAGTCCATGGTCGGCGGCTTGTCCGAAAAGGAATTGGCCTCGCTCCTTCATGAGGAGATCATCAGCAACGAGGAGTTTGATGCATTGAGCTTCAGCCTCTTTTCCAGGCTGACCGAAGGCGATCGGGACAATCAGATTTCGTCGCACCTCACCCAACTCTTCAAAAAGGACCTCTCCAAGGGAAACATTCCCGAATTCAAGGACAAGATCAAGCGATTGCTCTTTGGCACCGAAACCTCTCTCATTTCCGAGAACTACCGGAAGGCGCTGGGCCTTCTTCTGGAAGGTCTCGCCTACGAGAAAAGCCGCAGTTTCGATCCCCACCTCCTCCCCAAAAACTTCCGCTTCATGCTGCTCAACCTCCTGGATAAGGAGAACAAAAAAGAGGCCGCCGGAGACCTCCTGGAACTCATCCTCAAAGAATGGGACCATATCATTGAAGACGGCGACTTCGACTACCTGAGGAGCCTTCTGGAAACCTTGAAAAAGAAGGAGCGATTCCTGTCCGCCGATCTCCGCGCCCTTCGCCTCGAACGCTCGATGGCCGATTTTGTCGAAAAAGCCATTCTCGAAGGAGCCGATCTGCCCGTTTTCAACTATTTCATCAACACCTTCCAGGCGGGAACCCTCGACGCGAACATCTATCTCAAAAAAATCTTCTCATCCCGCCGGATCACACCGCATATCTTGCGGGCCTTCTTCAAGTTTCACCAGGACTCCCAACTCTATTTCAACATCAATCTCCAACAGCATGCCGGCGACACTCCCTTAATGAACCAACTCATCGAAAATCTCCAGAAAGTGGACTCCCAGTCATCGCTCACGGTTCTTAAGACCATCTTCGCCCAGGACAACCGGGAGGTCAAGATCCGGGCACTCCAGGCCATGCAGCACCTCTCGCGATGCGACGACAAATTCCTCTTCCGCCTTCTCAAAAAAGAGGACCTTGTTTTCAAAAAAGAGGCCATGGCCGTCTTGGCCAAGTTCGATTCGCTCCGGCCGCGGGCCCTAGAGAAGCTGTTGGGGCTTCCCTCGTTCTTCGGGCTTCAAAATCGGGTCCTCCTGGATCATCTCGGGATCGTCAAAGAATTGAACCTGCGGCCGGCCAGGAGCCTTGTCGCGTCCCTGGCTCGGAGAGGATTTCCCTGGAATAAAAAATTGAGAGAAGAAGCCCTCCGGCTGCTTGAGGACTGGGATGCTCGAAAAAATTAAAGCATTTCTCATCGATTTTATCTCCACCATCCAGGCCGCCAAAATTTACGCCGTGGACCATCCCCAGCTCCGGGAATTGATCGAGCGGGCTTTCCGCAACCTGGAGGCGGTCCTCAAAGAAAAACCGGAGATCGTCATCGGCATCGTCGATAACGAGCTGGCCTGGGAGGAAGAAATCCTGTTTGACCTCAGCCGGAAGCTTCACTCCCTTTTTCTCTACCTCAAAGAACGGGGCATTGAACGGATGTCGTTTGAAGCTCCCCTCGGCAAAGATGAACTCAGCCGGTTCGTGGCGGCACTGACGAACCCCAAGATCAAGGATTATGAGGACCCCCAAGAATATTTAGCCGAAATGGGCATTCAGAAAATCAAAGCGGGGAGACTGACAACCCCTCGGCTGGTCCCGAGGGCCGCCCAAAAAGAGCAGGAAGACCTCCAAGGCCAATATGAAGCTTCGGTTCAAGGCGTAACCCAGTCGATCGAGAGCATGCTCGAGGGAAAAGCGCTCAGCTCCCTCGACCTGGGATTCAGCATGCTGGACATCATGGACAGCTTCGCCGGGAAAAGCCAGAAATTCCTCGGCCTCATCTCCATCAAAGAAAAAGATATCCTGACCTTCGCCCATCTCCTGAACGTGTCCGTCCTGGCCATGCATCTCTCCTCGAAGATGGGGTATTCCAAGGACGAAGTCCTGGAACTGGGCAACGCCGCGCTTTTCCATGACATCGGGAAGCTCTTCGTCTCGCGCAAGATCCTGAAAAAGAAGGACACGCTGAGCAAGGAAGAATTTTCGATGATCAGGGACCATACGGTCCTCGGGGCCAGGATTCTCCTCAAGTACGAAGGGACGCTGGGGATCCTCCCGGCGGTGGTCGCTTTTGAGCATCACCTGCGCTATGACCTCAAGGGATACCCGAGGCTGGCCTTCCCCCACCGGCCCCATCCGGCCTCGTTCATTGTCTCTCTCTGCGACGTCTATGACGCTCTTTCCCAAAAGCGGACTTACAAAAAAGACTTTCCGCCGCTCCAGATCTACGAGTTGTTGACCAAGGAAAAAGGAAAGCTTCTTGACCCCGATATCGTCGATGAGTTCTTCAAGACTATGGGCGTTTGGCCTGTGGGGACCATCGTCGTCCTGAACGATGAGAGAGTCGCCGTTGTCCGCGAGGCCAATGAGCAGGATATTTTCCGGCCGAAGGTGGAGGTGATCGTTCCCAGGGACAAGAAGGAGCCTATCGATCTCATCGAACAGAAGGACAGGCTCGAGATCAGAGACTATCTCAACCCGTATGGAGAAGGCCGAAAATATCTAGACTTCATCTGAGTTCCCTTCGCCTTGCTTCCCCTTGACAAGAACGAATTTTATCTGTTATAAAATCCCCTTTATTATTGTTTTCGGTTTTTTAGGTTAAGAAGAGGAGTCATACATTTTATTCTTTAACTGCACTCTGCATCTTCGCCTTCCCCAAAATCCTCCCGCCGTCCGGTATTCCTCATCTCCCCGCCGGGGACTCCTTCCCTGTTGTCCGGAGGACATCAAGAAAAAATCAATCCATTCTGGAGGAAAATAAGTGGAAGCCGTCAACTCGACCGTGAACACATTCCTGGCCAAGCACAACAAAGAAAAGCGGGCGCTCATCGCCATCCTGCAAGACATTCAAGCGGAATACAACTATCTTCCCCGGCAGGCCTTGCAGCTCGTCTCCCGGTGCCTGGACATCCCCCTCATCGACGTGGTGGGCGTGGCCACATTCTACCGGGCCTTCAGCCTCACGCCCCGCGGAGAGCATGTGGCTACGGTCTGCCTGGGAACTGCCTGCCATGTCCGGGGAGGCCCGAAAATCCTGAATGAGTTTGAGAAAAAACTGAACATCAAAGCCGGAGAGACGACCAAAGACAACCGGTTCACCCTGGAAACCGTGGCCTGCCTGGGATGCTGCGCTATCGGCCCGGTGGTCGTCGTCGACGGCAACTATTACTCCCATACGACCATCGGAAAAGTGGATTCCATCATCAAGACGTACGCCAAGAAAAGAGCGAAAAAATGAGCGCGAAAAAAATCACGTCCATCAAGGAACTCCAGGCCGTCATCCGGGAACAGACCGGCCTGAGGAAAGCCGAGACCAGGCCGGTCCTGACCGTCTCCGCGGGCACCTGCGGCCTGGCCCGCGGCTCGCAGAATGTCATCGACGCCCTCAACCGTTGGATCAAAAAAGACAAGCTCGAAAAGAAAGTCAAGGTCAAGGTGACAGGCTGCCACGGTTTCTGCGAGGCCGAGCCCAACATCATCATCCATCCCAAGGAAATCTTTTACCAGAAAGTCGGCCCTGAACATACCGGAGACATTCTCCACAAAACCGTCCTCAAGAAGAAGGTCCTCGGGGAGCTTCTCTATATCGACCCGAACACCGGAGATCGGGCCGCCACCGAGGCGGACATTCCCTTTTACAAAAAACAAAAACGCCTGGTCCTGGGCGACAATGTCCTGATCGACCCGACGGAGATCGACGATTACTTTTCGATCGGGGGCTACGGCGCGCTCCTCAAAATCCTGAGCGGAAGGACTCCTGAAGAAGTCATCGAGATCGTAAAACGCTCCGGCCTCCGCGGCCGGGGAGGCGCCGGCTTCCTGACCGGGACGAAATGGGAGCTGGCCCACAAGGTCAAAGGCAACACCAAGTATGTCATCTGCAACGCCGACGAAGGCGACCCCGGCGCCTACATGGACCGCAGCCTTCTCGAGGGAAATCCCCACCGGGTGCTGGAAGGCATGATGATCGGGGCCTACGCCATCGGCTCGACAAAAGGATACATGTACGTCCGCGACGAATATCCCCTGGCCGTGAGACACATTTCCAGGGCCATCGAACAGGCCAGGGAGCTGGGCCTCCTGGGGGAAAACATCCTGGGAACGGGCTTTCAATTCGACGTCCAGATCGCCAAGGGCGCGGGCGCCTTTGTCTGCGGTGAAGAGACGGCGCTGATCGCCTCCATAGAAGGCCGGGTGGGAGAACCCCGCCAGCGGCCGCCCTTCCCGGCGGTGAAAGGTCTCTGGGGAAAGCCCACCAACATCAACAACGTGGAAACCTGGGGCAACGTGCCCATCATCATCCAGAAAGGCGGCGATTGGTTCGCCAAGATCGGGACCAAAGGCAGTAAGGGCACGAAGATCTTCTCGTTGGTGGGAAAAATTAACAACACCGGCCTCGTCGAAGTGCCGATGGGCATCAGCCTTGGCGAGATCATCTACGACATCGGCGGCGGAATTCCCAAAGATAAGGCCTTCAAAGCCGTCCAAACCGGCGGTCCCTCCGGCGGCTGCCTGCCCAAAGAGATGCTCGGCCTGCCCATCGATTATCAGAGCCTGGCCCAGGCCGGCTCCATCATGGGCTCGGGCGGCATGATCATCATGGACGAAAACACCTGCATGGTGGATATCGCCAAGTACTTCCTCAACTTCCTTCGCGACGAGTCCTGCGGCAAATGCCTGTCCTGTCGAGAGGGAACGCAGAGGATGTGGGAGATCGTCAAGGGCATCACCGAAGGAAAAGGCAAAGAAGGCGACTTGGAGTTCCTCGAAGAGCTGGCCGGGGCGGTGAAGGACGCCTCCCTCTGCGGACTGGGCCAGACGGCCGCCAATCCCGTCCTGTCCACGCTTCGCTATTTCCGGGACGAATATGAATATCATATTAAATATAAAAAGTGCCCGGCCCTGGTCTGCAAGGAAATCCTCTCCTCGCCCTGCCATTACATCTGCCCCATCGGCCAGGAAGCCTCGACATACATTGCCCTGATCGCCGAAGGCAAATATAAGGACGCGTTCAACGTCATCATGAAGGACAATCCCCTCCCCTCGGTCTGCGGCCGGGTCTGCAATCATCCCTGCGAAAAAGTCTGCCGGGCCGCCGAGAGCGGGGAGGCCATCTCCATCCGCGGTCTGAAGCGGTTCGTCATGGACTGGGCGGAGAAGAGAGGCATTCGCTATTCCGTCAAGCCGGGCCAAGGGAACCGGGAAAAGGTCGCCATCGTCGGCTCGGGCCCGGCGGGACTGACGGCGGGATACTATTTGGCATTGAAGGGATTCAAGCCGACCATTTTCGAGGCCTTGCCCGTAGCGGGCGGAATGCTGGGCGCTGCTATTCCCGAGCACCGGCTCCCCAAGAAGACGCTGAACAAGGAAATTGAGAACATTAAGAAAGCCGGCGTAGAGATTAAGACGAATATGAGGCTCGGCAAGGACTTCACACTCGACGAGCTCTTCCTCGACGGGTACAAGGCCACGTTCATCGCCACGGGCGCCTGGAAATCGATGAAAATGGGGATTCCCGGCGAAGCCGCCGAAGGCGTTATGGAGTCTCTTGAGTACCTCAAAGCCGTCAACCTGGGCCAGACCATGCCCGTAGGCAAACATGTGTGTGTCGTCGGAGGCGGAAATTCGGCCATCGACGCGGCGCGTGTGGCCATCCGGGACAAGAACTGCCAAAAGGTCACCGTCCTCTACCGGCGGACCAAAAAAGAGATGCCGGCCTTCCCCGAAGAAGTGGATGCGGCCATCGATGAGGGCGTGGACATCCGATTTCTCGCCGCTCCGGTGAAAGTCTTCACCAAGGGCGGCAAAATCACGGGCGTCGAATGCATCCGGATGAAGCTCGGCGAGAAAGATTCGAGCGGCAGGCGCAAGCCCGTCCCCATCAAAGGCTCCAACTTCAAGGTCAAACTGGACACTCTCATCCTGGCCATCGGCGAGCGGCCGGAAACGTCTTACATCTCCCCCTACGACGGCATCAGCATGGCCAAGGAGAACATCGTTGTCGACGGAGAGACGTTCAAAACCACCCGGGACGGCGTGTTCGCCGGCGGCGATGCGGTCACCGGTCCGAACACCGTTGTCGATGCCATGGCCGCCGGAAAGATCGCAGCCCAAACCATTGAAAAATATCTTGAGGGCCAGCCTTTGACGAGGACTTACTCGCTGACCAGGCCGTCTGTTTTTATCAAGCCGGTCGAGCTGAGCGAAGCAGAGGTCGCCAAAGCGAAGCGGCCCAAGATGCCGCAACTGACGGCCGCCCAGCGCAAGAAAAATTTCAAGGAAGTCGACTTGGGCCTGACGGAAAAGATGGCCTGCCGGGAAGCCCGGCGCTGCCTGCGCTGCGAGCTTGAGACCGAAGACGGGAAAAACGCATTGGGAGCAAAGAAATGATCGAACTCAAAATGAACGGGTTAGAGGTCAAAGCGGAGGAAGGCTGGACGCTCCTCGAAACCGCCCGATTTTACGGGCTCGAGATTCCCACCCTCTGCTACAACGAGGGGCTCAGCGTGTTCGGCGGATGCCGGCTCTGCCTCGTCGAGATCGGCGAAGGCCCAAAAGCGAAGCTGGTTTCCTCTTGCACATATCCCGCCGAACCCGGCCTTGTCGTCCGGACCGACACCAAGCGGGTGATAGAGGCCCGGCGGATGATGATCGAGCTGATGGTTTCCATCGCTCCTTTCTCGAAGAAGATCCAGGACCTGGCCTCGAAGTTCAACGTGACCCAGGTCCGGTTCAAAATCCGCAACGAGGAGTGTGTCTACTGCGGCCTTTGCGTCCGGATGTGCCGGGAGCAGATGGACGGCAAGGCCATCGGCTTCCAGAACCGCGGCCACAAGAAAAAGATCTCCACCCCCTTCGACATGCGTTCCGAGGAATGCCGGCTGTGCGGCGGCTGCATGTATATCTGCCCTGCCTGCCAGCTCCGCTGCCAGGGACCCGACGCCGAGACAGCCCTGTGCAACGCCTGCCTGACCATGGCCCCCACCTGCCTGGACCATTACGACGAGCTCCAGTGCTGGATGTATGACGCGGGCCGGTGCGGCACCTGTGTCCGGGAAAAAGGTAAGCAATGACCATTCATCATAAATTGCTTAAGAAAATTTTGAGAGGATCATAAGGAGGTAATCATCATGGCCTATACGAGACTCAATCGAAGCGCTGCAACCTTGACCAAGAACAGGACGGAAGGCTCGATCAGTCCTTTCAGCGGGATGTGTGTGACCTGCGTCGACGGCTGCATCGGGATGTGCGAAATCGGGAAATCCGCTTACCGGGGAGCCGAGGTTCTCTATCCCCAGCCGTTCGGAATCATCACGGCCGCCTCAGAAAAAGAATATCCCGTGGACCTGTCCCATTTCAGCATCATGGGAACGGCTGTCGGCGCCTACGGGGTGGAGGCGGACAGCGACAAGGCCACGTTTGAAAAAGTCACCACCGAACAGAAACTGGGACATGACAAGGGCATCAAGATCAAAGTCCCCTTTGTCCTGGGCGGCATGGGCTCCACCAATGTCGCCAAGCAGAACTGGGAGGGGCTGGCCATCGGCGCCGCCCTATCGGGGGTGATCCTGACCATCGGCGAGAACGTCTGCGGCATGGACGAGGAAGCCGAGCTCAAGAACGGAAAAGTCGTCCGCAGCCCCGACATGGAAAATCGGGTGAAACTATTTAAGGACTGGCAGGACGGATACGGCACGGTGGTCGTCCAAGCGAACGTCGAAGATACTCGCCTCGGCGTCCAGGAATACGCCATCCATAAGCTGGGCGTCGACACTGTGGAGCTTAAATGGGGCCAAGGCGCTAAGGACATCGGTGGCGAAGTCAAAATCAAGAGCCTCAAAAAGGCCCAGGAATTGAAGAAGCGCGGTTACATCGTCCTTCCCGATCCCGAAGAGCCCGGCGTTATCCAAGCCTTCGAAAAGGGCAGCTTCAAAGAATTCGAGAGACATTCTCGGCTGGGCATGGTCGAAGAAGAGAGCTTCATGAAGCGCGTCGAAGAGCTCAGGAAGGCCGGTGCTAAGTACGTTTTCCTGAAGACCGGCGCCTACAGGCCCGCCGACTTGGCCCGAGCCGTCAAATTTGCCTCGAAAGCCAAGCTCGACCTCCTGACCGTGGATGGGGCCGGCGGCGGAACAGGGATGAGCCCCTGGAGAATGATGAATGAGTGGGGCATCCCCAGTGTCGAAATTTGGTCGTTGACGCACCAGTACGCCCATACGCTGGCCAAGAGCGGCGAATACCTACCCGACATCGTTTTCGGCGGCGGCATCACGTTCGAAGACCAGATCTTCAAAGCCCTGGCTCTCGGCGCTCCGTATGTCAAAGCCGTCGGGATGGCCAGAGGTCCCATGGCCGCGGCCATGGTCGGAAAGACGATCGGCAAGCGCATCCAGGAAGGTCAAATCCCCGTGTATGTGGAGCGGTTCGGAAACAACGCCGAAGAAATCTTCGTCACGGCGCCCGAGCTCAAGCGAAAATACGGCAAGAAGTTCGACCAGATCCCGACGGGAGCTATCGGCCTCTACACCTACTTCAGAAGATTGAGCCAGGGCCTGCGCCAGCTGATGGCCGGAAACAGAAAATTCGCCCTGGGCTACATCACCAGAGACGACATCGCCTCCCTGACCAAAGAAGCGGCCGACCTGAGCGGCATCAGCTATGTCCTTGATGTGGACAAGGACGAGGTGGCCAAGATCCTCAAAGGATAGAGAGCGCCAGGATTTTGTCGCCCAAGCAGGGCAAATCCTACCCTGCCCGACATTCTTTGCTTTTTACAATTCCAGGTTTTTACCGGTCTGCTTGACTTATCTGATTGCCGACATATACTTTAAATAAAACCCTTTAATGCAGGCAGCGGCCCTTCTTATTCGGAACCTTGCCTGGAAGGAGATGGGATATGTCCTTTTGGTTCAAGGCACGATATTTGTTCCTCGCATCCCTCGTCGTGGGCATGGCCCTTGTTGCCTCTGCAACGCGCGGGCTTCAGACGGCTGGATGTGTCGGGTGCGCTAGGCATGGTCAGGTGGGCGAGGTCAAGTCCCCGGACTGGATGCCGACAGAGAAAGACAAGGAAGAAATCAGCGCGATTCTGCTGCCGGGCGCCAAGCTTCAGCCCGGGGCGAGGGTACCGTACATCATAAGAGAGAGCATCTGGTATCGCTTGGCCGAACAGCTGACGGCCGACTGCTTCCACATGCGCCATTACAACGATAGTGCCCCGGCCGAGTATCTCTTCACGGCGGATCTCAGCCGAACCGGATCGGGCGACGGCGACTGGCAGCTTGTGCTCAATCTTTATTACGACGGAATGCCTAGGGAATTGGTCGGCACGTGGACCACCACCGGCAGTCCGGGGGGATGCCTTAACCGCATGTTCAAGAACGACGACGCGGTGGTGAAGCGCTTAAAGCCGATCGAGGCCACTTTGCTCAACGATTTCGAGAAAAGGCCCGACGTTTGTGATATCCGGCTCAGCAAAGAAGAGGTGATGCCCGGAGAGACCGTCGATGTGGCGATGGAGAACATCCGCGATAGCCAAGGACGGACGTCCCGGGGATTCAACAGGATCGTCGTTAAGGCCAAAGAAGGCGAGATCATGGGCGGAGTCAAGCTCGAGAGCGACTCGTCGCAGAGTGCGTTCAAAGTGAGGAACGGGAAGGTCTTTTTTATCTATAAACGGCCCGACTCATGCGATTTGAAAGAGGACACGATCACCATCTACAACTCCTGCAATATCTACAGGGAAGACGCCTCTCCTCTGGCCAAGACCGAACTCAAAGACAAAATTGGGGAAAAGAAAATCAAACTCTCCTGCGCCGATGTCACGCTCCGCATTACGGCCACGGCGAAATGGGAGAGTGATAGCAAGACAGAGCGCAGCGTCACCGATGTTAAGGCCACCATCGAAGGCACGATGAAATTAGACCGCAAAGCCCCCGTCAGTGGTACAGAAACGTATGACGTCGATCAGATAACCTGCCGGTATGAATACCTGCGTCGAACCCTGGATAAGAAGCCCAGGCAAGGCTGCCCGGAACTCATTTCGGAAATCGCGGCGAGCGAACAAGTCAAAGCCAATCCGACGTGGAGCGTTAATTCTCTCAGAGTGACATTGGATAAGAATTCGAAGGACTCCGCTTCGATCAGGCTTGCCCTGTCTTTCGAAGCTATCCAAGGTCAAATGAAACGCAGAAAAACCTATTACTCACCCGGCTGCCGGGAGTACAGGACGTCTACGATTCCCATCCCCGCCTCCTTTCATGTGGAAGTAGAATCCAAAGTTGAGAAAAGCGGGATCATTGTTGGCAGGATATCGCGGGGACTTGCGCCCGGCACACAGGAGGTCATGCCCATTTTTAGCTTTGATCCGATCATGAGGCAGATGTTCCCGGGCAATGAGATGACGATTGAATGGCAGATTACCAGGCATAAAAGATAATATCGGCAGGGAGAATACGATGACCATTAAGCAAATGCTCGTCATGTATCTAATCACGCTGGCCGTCTTTTTTCTAATCGACATGGTCTGGCTGGGTGTCGTGGCCAAAGGATTCTACCGGCGGCACCTCGGATCGATGCTCAGCCCCAATGTCAACTGGGCGGCGGCCGTTCTTTTCTACCTTCTCTTCATCATCGGCCTGCTCGTCTTTGCCGTCAGGCCGGCCCTGGTCGGCGGAGAGCCGCTCAAAGCCCTATTCTTCGGTGCCCTGCTCGGCCTGATCAGCTACGCCACGTATGACCTCAGCAACCTGGCTACGTTGAAAGACTGGCCTCTGGTCGTGACGATCGTCGACCTTGTCTGGGGCACCGTCCTCGGCGGCGCGGTCTCTTTCGTCAGCGCCCTTCTCGGCCGCCGGCTTCTGAGGCTTTAGGGTAGGCGTAGAATTCCCGTCTTCTGAGCCTGATTTCCGCTATTTTTCCCTCAACTTGACATCCGATTACGCTACGATTTATCATCCCTAACGATGGGACGAGTCAAAATTGGCGCATGAACTCTCATTCAGTCAGCGCAGCAGAAAAGCAAATTCCTATTGGTTCGTTTGACACTGATTGATGCCTTTGTTATAAATCTGCTTCAGGGAAAATGAAACTCCGACGGCCCAAGGTATTCCATGCCAATTAAAAAATCTGAACTCTACAGCTCCCTCTGGAAAAGCTGCGATGAGCTGCGCGGAGGGATGGATGCCTCGCAGTACAAGGATTACGTCCTCGTCCTACTGTTCATGAAATACGTCTCCGACAAGGCGGCCAGCCAGAAGGGCTACCTGCTAGACGTACCCTCGGGTGGTAGCTTCGCCGACATGGTCGCCCTGAAGGGCGACAAGGAGATCGGCGACAAGATCAACAAGATCATCGCCAAGCTCGCCGAGGCCAACGACCTCAAGGGCGTGATCGACGTAGCCGACTTCAATGACTCGGACAAGCTCGGCAAGGGCAAGGAGATGGTGGACCGCCTCTCCAACCTGGTCGCTATCTTCGATACACCGGCACTCGATTTCCGCAGCAACCGGGCTGAAGGCGACGACCTTCTCGGCGACGCTTACGAATACCTGATGCGGCACTTCGCCACCGAGTCGGGTAAGAGCAAAGGCCAGTTCTACACTCCTGCGGAGGTCTCGCGCATCATGGCCAAGGTCATCGGGGTCGGCGAAGCCAAGTCAGCCAGCCAAACAATCCACGACCCCACCTGCGGCTCTGGCTCCCTGCTGCTAAAAGCGCATGACGAGGCGAAAAGCCGGACAGGTCTCGACCTCGCGCTCTATGGGCAGGAAATGGACAATGCTACGGCCGCCCTGGCGCGAATGAACATGATCCTGCACGACTGTCCGACGGCGGAAATCTGGAAGGACAACACTCTCTCGATCCCACACTTCAAAGTGCCCGACGGCCGCCTTAAGACCTTCGACTTCGTCGTCGCCAATTTCCCCTTCTCCTCGAAAGCCTGGAGCAACGGCTTTGACCCGGCTAATGACCTCTACGAACGCTTTGCTTTCGGTATTCCGCCCAAGAAGAACGGCGACTACGCTTTCCTTCTGCACATCCTCACTTGCCTCAAGAGCACAGGCAAGGGAGCGGTCATTCACCCGCACGGCGTGCTGTTCCGTGGCGGAGCTGAGGCTACAATCCGTCGAGAGATCGTCCGCCGCGGTTACATCAAGGGAATCATCGGTCTCCCCGCCAACCTCTTCTACGGAACGAGCATCCCCGCTTGCATCCTCTTGCTCGACAAGGAAAACGCTCCCGCCCGAAAAGGCATCTTCATGATCTATGCGTCCAAGGGCTTCATCAAGGACGGAAATAAGAACCGCCTGCGTGCCCAAGACATTCATCGCATCGTGGACACCTTCGCCCGCCAACTCGAAATACCGCGCTTCTCCCGTATGGTGCCACTCTCCGAGATCAGCGACCCGAAGAACGATTTTAACCTCAATATCCCCCGCTACATCGAAAGCACAGAGCGCGAGGACTTACAGGATATCGACGGTCATCTGCGCGGAGGCATTCCCAATCGCGACATTGATGCGCTCGACCGCTACTGGCAGGTGGTGCCCTCTATGCGCCCGCTGCTTTTCGAGTCGACGGGTCGCGCTGGCTACAGTCACCTGAAGCTGCGGGAGAACGAGATCAAGGCCTCCATCCTCGCCCACCCCGAGTTCGCCACGTTCAAAACTTCGGTCACATCGCTGTTCGAGCAGTGGAAAAAGATCAACGCCTCACGCCTGAGCGCCATCAAGCCGGGCGACCAGCCCAAGGTACTGGTCGAAATCCTCTCTGGGGATCTGCTCGCTACTTTCCGAAATGTCCGGCTGATCGACCCCTACGACGTCTATCAACACCTGATGGACTGCTGGTCGGAGTCAATGCAGGACGATGTCTATCTAATCGTCCACTCGGGTTGGGTGGAGGCCGTCAAGCCGCGCATCATCGTCGATACCAAGGAGCAGAAATCAAAGGACGCCCCCGATTTCACGGTGGGCAAGCAGAAGTTCAAGTCCGACTTGGTCCCGGCAGCGTTGCTCATCGCCCGCTTCTTTGCCGCCGATCAGGCGGCCATTGATGCACTAGAAGAAGAGTTCGGTGCACTGGAACAGCGGCTCGATGAACTCAAGGAAGAACACGGGAACGAGGGCGGTCTTCTGGAAGAGGTCGTCGAAGGCGAAGGCGACAAGCAGAAGATCACGGCAAGGGCCGTGAAGACCCAGCTGAATAAGATCGGCCTCGATCCCGATTACGCGGAGGAGCGTAAGGCACTAGAGAACTATGCCGCCCTGCTCAACCAACAGGCCGACCTCAAGAGCCGGTTAAAGGCGGCGAGGAAGTCGCTTGAGACCAAGATTGCCGCGAAATATGGCGAGCTCGCCGAGGCCGAGATCAAGACGCTGGTGGTCGATGATAAGTGGCTGGCGCAGCTTTCCGCCGATGTGCTGAGCGAACTGGACCGCGTTTCCCAAGTGCTCACCGCACGTATCCGCCAGCTCGCTGACCGCTACGCTACTCCATTGCCACAACTACAGCAGGAGGTGGAAGCCCTGGCCACCCGGGTGGACGAACACCTGAAAAAGATGGGGTTCGTATGGAAGTGAAGCCCGGCTACAAGCAGACCGAGGTGGGGGTGATTCCGGAGGAATGGGAGGTTGCGCGGATTGCGGATGTCGCAGACGTGAAAACCGGCCCATATGGCTCATCTCTACATGAGCGTGACTATGTTGACGATGGCACGCCGATAATTACTGTAGAGCATCTCGGCGAACTCGGTGTGATGCACGTCAATCTACCATTAGTATCTGACCCTGACCGCAAACGATTGCGAGCATACTTGCTAGACGCCGGCGACATCGTATTCAGCCGTGTCGGGTCGGTTGACCGAAATGCGCTCATTCGCAAATCCGAAGCAGGCTGGTTGTTCTCTGGACGCTTGTTGCGCGTCCGTCCGTATAAGAGCAAGGCATTTGCACCTTACCTTAGCTACCAATTCCACAGTGAGCCGTTCAAACGGCGAGTCCATGATGTGGCGGTCGGTCAGACGATGGCTTCAATTAACACGCAGATATTGAATAACATCACTACCATACTGCCGATTCTTCAAGAACAACACGCCATCGCAGCGGCGCTTGGGGATGTGGATGCACTGATCGGTGCGCTGGATCAGCTCATCGCCAAGAAACGCGACCTCAAGCAGGCCGCCATGCAGCAGCTCCTAACGGGCCAGACCCGCCTGCCGGGCTTCAGCGGGGAGTGGGAGGTTAGGCCACTTGGTGAATTGTGCAATCTGGAAACGGGGCGGCGACCCAAGGGTGGCGTTACTGAAGAAGGCGATGTCCCGAGTCTTGGCGGCGAGAATGTTCATAACGATAATGGACTGAACGTCGCAACCGTAAAGAAGGTTTCTGAGAGCTTCTTCCTCTCAATGTCGACGGGTGTTCTAAGGGAGCGGGATGTACTGATTAACAAGGACGGCGCCAACACTGGGAAAGTAGCGTTCTATGTCGGTGCCCATTTCGAGCATGCATGCGTCAACGAGCATCTCTTCATCATGCGCGGCGACTGTGCCTTGGACAATGGCTTCTTGTATTACTCGCTTTGCTTACCAGCAACCCGCAGCCAGATTGACAAACAGATCGCCAGCTCTGCGCAGCCTGGCCTTAATCGTAAGTTTGTCGATGTCGTTTCAATTTGTGTTCCCGGTAGGGCAGAACAAACCGCCATCGCCGAGGTCCTTTCCTACATGGACGCCGAGATAGCCGCGCTGGAGCAGCGGCTGGCCAAGATCCTTTCCCTAAAACAAGGGATGATGCAGGAACTGCTTTCCGGAAGGACGCGTCTGGTATGAGCACCGTCGGCCAGATAGAAAAGAAAACCCAGCAGCGCGTGGTGAAGCTGTTCCGGGAGCAGCTCGGCTACGACTATCTCGGCGACTGGATAGATCGCGAGGGCAACCGTAACATCGAGGAGGGATTGCTGCGTAAATTCCTGCGCGACAAGCAGGGATACGATGAAGGGCTCATCGCGCGGGCCCTTCACGTCCTAGGCAAGGCGTCGGGGGATACCAGCAAGAGCATCTATGACCGCAACCGCGCCGTTTATGAGCTGCTGCGCTACGGCGTTAAGGTGAAAGCCGAGGTCGGCGAGAACATGCAGACAGTCTGGCTAGTCGATTGGGAGTACCCGGAACGGAACCACTTCGCAATTGCCGAGGAGGTGACCGTCCTTAGCACTTCCGCTAAAGCTCACACCAAACGCCCCGACATAGTGCTCTATGTCAACGGAATTGCGCTCGGGGTGCTGGAGCTTAAGCGCTCAACGGTTTCCGTGGCTGAAGGTATCCGCCAAAATCTCGACAACCAGAAGAAGATCTTCATCGAACACTTCTTCTCAACAGTGCAGTGGGTGATGGCAGGAAACGATACCGAGGGTCTGCGTTACGGCGCCATTCAGACGCCGGAGAAGTATTACCTCAGATGGAAGGAAGAGAGTCCTGTTGAGAGCCTGCTGGAACGCGCTATCGTTCAAATTTGCAGCAAAGCCCGCTTCCTCGAACTCATTCACGACTTCATCGTTTTCGACGCCGGAGTCAAGAAACTCTGCCGCCCGAACCAGTATTTCGGCGTGCGGGCCGCACAGGAACGTGTAAAGCGGCGTGAGGGTGGGATCATCTGGCACACCCAGGGCTCGGGCAAGAGCCTGATCATGGTGTGGCTGACCAAGTGGATCCGCGAACATGCAACGGATGCGCGGATGTTGATCATCACCGACCGCACAGAGCTCGACGAGCAGATAGAGAGGGTCTATAAGGGTATCAATGAAGAGATCTACCGAACCAAGAGCGGGGCAGATTTGATTGCTAAACTGAACGCGACCGCGCCTTGGTTGATGTGTTCATTAATCCATAAGTTCGGCGGGAAAGAGGAAATCGAGGAGATTGGCGACATCCCTGCTTACATCGAGGAGTTGAAGAAGGCTCTGCCGCCCGGATTTGCCGCCAAGGGCAACCTCTTCGTCTTTGTGGACGAATGCCATCGCACTCAGTCCGGCGAGTTGCACAAGGCCATGAAGGGCATCCTGCCGAATGCCATGTTTATCGGTTTCACCGGCACGCCTCTTCTCAAGGCCGATAAGCAGAAGAGTATTGAAGTCTTCGGGCGTTACATCCACACCTATAAGTTCGACGAAGCGGTGAAAGACAAGGTAGTAGTTGACCTGCGCTATGAGGCGCGAGACATTGACCAACGCATCACGTCCCAGGCGAAGATCGACCAGTGGTTTGAGGCCAAAACTCGAGGCCTGACCGATCTGGCGAAAGCCCAGCTCAAGCAGCGTTGGGGAACGATGCAGAAGGTGCTCTCCAGCCAGTCGCGTCTAGAGCAGATCGTTGCCGATATCCTGATGGACATGGAAACTCGAGACCGACTGAAGAGCGGACGCGGTAATGCCATGCTTGTCTCCGGCAGCATCTACCAGGCGTGCAAGTTCTACGAGCTATTCAACAAGACCGATCTAAAGGGCAAGTGTGCCATTGTGACCTCCTATAGGCCGTCCGCGGCTGATTTGAAGGGCGAGGAGAGCGGTGAAGGGGAAACCGAAAACCTGCAGCAGTATTCGATCTATAAGCAGATGCTCGCCGACTGGTTCAACGAGCCCCTCGAAATCGCGGTGAACAAAGCGGAGGAGTTCGAGAAACATGCCAAGAAAAAGTTCGTGCAAGAGCCGGGGCAGATGAAGCTCCTCATCGTGGTCGATAAGTTGCTAACAGGTTTTGATGCGCCGCCGGCAACTTACCTATACATCGACAAGCAAATGCGCGACCACGGCCTGTTCCAGGCTATCTGCCGGGTGAACCGGTTGGACGGCGACGACAAGGAATATGGGTATATCATCGACTACAAGGACCTGTTCAAAAGCCTTGAGGGTGCGGTGCAGGACTATACCTCTGGCGCCCTGGATGGATACGACAGAGAGGATGTGGCGGGACTGCTGCAAGACCGACTGGCAAATGCCCGGGAGCGTCTGGAGGAAACCCGAGAGGCTGTGAGGGCTCTTTGCGAGCCGGTCGAGTTGCCGAAGGACTCAGCAGCTTATTTTCGCTATTTCTGTGCCAAGGATTCGGCCGACGCTGAGCAACTCAAGGTCAACGAGCCGAAACGGCTTACCCTCTACAAGCACGTAGCGGCCTTTGTGCGAGCGTTCGCCGAACTCGCCAACGAGCTGGGAGAAGCCGGCTATTCCTCCGGAGAAATCGACGCGCTGAAGACCGACGTTGATCACTACGAAAAGGCCCGCAACGAGGTAAAGCTTGCTAGCGGCGATTACATCGACCTCAAAATGTATGAACCGGCCATGCGACATCTGATCGACACCTACATCAGGGCAGAAGAAAGCGAAAAAGTGTCCGCCTTCGATGATCTTTCCCTTATCCAGCTTATAGTCGAGCGAGGGGTTGACGCGGTCGATACTCTGCCGGATGGAATCAGAAAGAACAACGACGCTGTCGCGGAAACGATTGAAAATAACGTCCGCAAGCTGATCATTAACGAACAGCCGATCAACCCGAAGTACTACGAAAAAATGTCAGAACTCCTAGATGCCCTAATCGAACAGCGCCGAAAGGAGGCGCTGGACTATCAGGAGTATCTGCGTAAGATCGTCGAGTTGACAAAGAAAGTTAAGAGCCCGGAAGTAGGTGGTGATTACCCTGTGACGATGAATACCCCCGGCAAGCGGGCGTTATATGACAACCTCGACAAGAACGAAGCTCTGGCATTGGCAATCGATAAAGCAGTCCGTGCTAGTCGCCAGGACGAATGGCGAAGCAATCTGTTCAAGATCAAGAAGGAGAGAAATGCGATCCGGGCCGCATTAGAGTCGGCTGGGACAAAAGTGGGAGGCGAGGGTGAGATCGCCCGGGCGGGAGCTGTGCGGGAACCTCGAGCTGCCTACGCCACGGAATCGTTGGAAGAACGGATCGAGAGAATCCTCGCGTTAGTGAAAAACCAGGATGAGTACTGAGTTCACCGAAATTCGAGTGAGCGGGCTGGTGGTTCAAGTTGTCCGCAAGAACATCAAGAATCTGCACCTCGGCGTTTATCCCCCGAATGGCCGTGTGCGGGTTGCGGCACCCCTAAATGTTAACAATGACGCCGTACGTTTGGCGGTCGCCGGTAAGCTTGGTTGGATCAAAAAGCACCAGGAAAGATTCAGGGCCCAGTCGCGCGAATCCGGACGGGAGTTGGTCAGTGGTGAAAGCCACTATTTTCTGGGGCACCGTTATCGCCTTCGCGTCCTCTACCACGACGGAGTGCCTAGAGTAGTAGTGCGTGGCAAATATGCCATAGAGCTCCATGTGCAGCCCGGGACCACGGCAGAACGCCGCAGGCAGGTTTTACAGGATTGGTATCGTCAACAACTCAGGGAGTTGATCCCGCCTCTCTTAAAAAAATGGCAGGAGGCCCTAGGCGTTCAGGTCACACAGTGGCGCATCAAAAAGATGAAAACAAAATGGGG
Organism: uncultured Eubacteriales bacterium; assembly: GCA_964537875.1. Classification (GTDB taxonomy): domain Bacteria; phylum Acidobacteriota; class Aminicenantia; order Aminicenantales; family UBA4085; genus JAPKZH01. The sequence continues at coordinate 127,726 of CAZIDN010000001.1, read as the reverse complement.
CTCCTGCAATTTGAAGGCCTGCCGGATCTGGCTTAACCTCGAGCTCGTAAAGAAACCGATACAGTGCCTGGAGTACATTATCGTTCACGAACTTGCGCATCTCATCGAACGGCATCATAACGATCGTTTCATCTCAATCATGGACCAACATATCCCACGTTGGCGCTTGCATCGGCAGGATTTGAATTCTGCTCCACTGGCGCATGAGACCTGGATATATTGATTCTAATCAGGTCGGCTTGATCTGGTGCGAGGGCTGTTCACGCGATACGACACGGCCGGCCTCGCGACTGATACTACCCATCGGAACGCAAAAGGAATAGCCACGGAGAGTACAGCATCGCGAACAGCGCTGTACGGGGCTAAAGAATAGCTACTGGATAACAAAGCAATTAGAAATGGCCGAAGTCAGATTGATCGGGAGGATAGGTCTGGGTGATGTCCAGTGTTTTTATGCTCCCCTGCGTCTTCTAAGCCTGATTTCCGCTATTTGGACTGCGGCAATCCTCGTTGCGGGTTCGCCCGGATCCGCTGCCCGGACTGTAGCGAGGAGCGGCTCCTGATGTTCTCCTGCCGGACCCGAGGTTACTGCCCGTCATGTCATACAAAGAGGCTGGAGGAATGGGGCGAGTGAATGCGGCAGCAGCTTATCCTGGATATTCCTCTCCGCCAAGTTGTTTTCACCATTCCCAAGAGGAGAGGTCTGCTGGATTTCCGGCGCTTCTTAGCTTGCGCCCCGGCTTCCGCGCCTGCCTTCCGCTATTTTGAGCCCAGCCGCCCTTGACATACTCTGAGCTTCGATTTATGCTTCCTGAGAGTAGCGAGATGGGATTTTCGATGCGAAAGGCCGCCTGCGGCCAGCTTACAGAAAGCGAAATACCTATAAAGCAAGCGGGACAAAGTGTTCCAAGTAATTAGATGCCCTGTTTTATCACACCTAGAAAGTGGACCATTTGCCGAAACCTGCACCTACATATCCTTTGACAGTTTGCGCGATTTGGCGAAAGAAAAACACTTGGAACATTTGTCGGATAGAGTTCTCGATGATTTCGCAGAAGGAGCGGAATCCGAGTGAGGAATGGAGTCGACTCACAGAGCGAGAGCACGGGATTCCAGGCCAAAACTACCAATGAACAAAGATAGAGTGAAATGCACATACACCCGATGAGCATAGATTTGGTGCTGCCCGAAGACGGAAAGGTTGATATTTTCCTAGTTCAGTGGCACACACCACTCCCAGTCCGTGGAAATCAGCCAACTAAGATTCGTGCGGATCTGGTTCGCACAAAGCGCATTGTGTTGGAATGTCTTCGAGACTTTCTTCTGAACGCGATAATTCCCCAAACCCCGCTGCGTCCAATGTTTATTATTATCCCAGAGCTCTCTTTGCCACGCGACGGAATCTCCATACTTGAAGATCTGCTTCATCGTTCCAATCGACCAATGGTAATTGTCGCTGGTCTCGAGTATCTTACCTGGGATGAATATGTTGCAGAAGTTAGAGCTCTTCCTGAAATGCCCGAGCCGGATTCATGGCTAGTTGGAGGTTCGAACAATCAATTTGTTAATGCGGCAACTACCATTATCCGAGATGAAGCAGGACGCTTAGCCAGATTTATACAGCCCAAACTCCATCCCGAGGACCATGAACAAGCTCTTTCAATATTCTTTGGTAATTCGATTCTCGTCTTTCGGTCAGCGGCGAGTCGATCCGGAGAGAGAATCAACTTTTGTGTCCAGATATGTAGTGATTTCACTCACGGGAATTTCGTTACAGATCTAAGGCAGCAGATTGAAGCGAATATTCCTGGAATGCAGCTTGATTTCACCTTCTTGCTTCAGATGCAGATGAACCCAGACGTAATACAATTCAAGCAAGCAATCAAAAGTTATTTTGAGCCGCCCGTTAGGAAGGTCTCAACTGGCCAAGGCTGCCTCCTGTTCATTAACAATGCGAACGACAAGAAAGGGAAATCTGAAATATGGGGAAAGACGAAATTAAATTTTCCATATGGGTGTTGGAGAGGCGAACTTGGCTGCACACACACCTACTGGATCAAGGACGAAGGCGGTCATAACCATCAGGCGGTCACGATGCGCGAGTCTGGACCCGGCATCTATTGGGTGGTTTATAAGCCGCATTATCTGGTAGATCACACACCAGGGAGTGGACAGTCGGTTCCTTTTCCGGAGCCTGCTCCGAGGTTTGCATCAATTGAGAATCTCTTGGTAAGTGGCAGGTTGGGCATGAACTCTTTTGCGCCGATTCCGCCTGTTCGGCACTGGTTGGAGTGGGAATGGAAAGAAGGGCTTCGTGAATATAAAAGTGGACTTGAAGATGCGCGAAAGGCGGAGGCATTTGTGACGGATTGCATCAGTGGATACAACGATTCTATGGCCGCATGGCTAATGGCAATCAACAATCGAGATGAAATCGCTCGTAACGCATTGAATACTTTCTTTTGCTGTTGGGATAAAGACAAATTTCCGCGGTTTCCACTTGCGGAAAAGGAACCACTTATCTGGCAAGACGACTGTTCCATGGCTGTAAAGCAATTCATACGCATCTACACTCTGATTTGGATCAGCCGTGCTGTCTTCAATGGTGGCTCAATAACTCCAAGCCCTGGAACTTCTCATCATTCAGTAGCGGGGGCCGATGTCGGTATCACACTCTCTTGGGGAGGGCCCCAATTCCTTCTAAGGGAAATGGTGATTCGTCTTTTGAAATACCTCTACGAGCCGCCATTACAAAATATTGTTTTGTCGAAACATTTGTTTATTGCCATACTAATTGATCACCCAGTCATGGATGAATTTAGACAGCAGCTTCCGAGTCTGATGGATCAAATAACCATAGGTCAAGAAGGCTCTCTGGGTTTGCATTTGCAGCAAGGCGATTTAACCAGAGGTGCTGAAACCCAACGGTTAAGAGTTTTGCATGGTGGCGACTTGTCGGGTGCCGCTAGCGCATCTGATAGCAAGGACGATATGATCCAACGCGTGAGTCAGCACATTATGGAGGCTCTGGCACCATGAGCTTACCCGAAAGACTTCAAAGCATGTTCCAAGAAAGTGGATGGCAAAAAATCGAGCTAACCGAGCAAATTAAGGAATCGAGACTCGTTGGTTTGTATGTTTCTGGGTATGCTGCAGTCGGTGTTTCTTTATCCCCTGGAGTAGAGCAGCTGTTAGAAACTTGGCCAAAGGCTCAATCAGTCATGGCTGAACTGAGAGATGATCCCAAGGTAGGGAAGCGAAAGGACATGTACCTACTGTTTCTAATTTCGAACATTGACCCAAGTCGTGTTGAGGCCCTGCAAGGAGTCTGCAATGATACGCACGTATGTCGAAAGATCTGCATCGAAGTTGGAAGCCGAAACATCGACGAAGTATTGATGGAAACTCCGTTCTTTCGTTTTCAACAGTCTGACGAGCTTTTGCCTACTGGAAGCTTGCCGATCGGCAATATTTCAGAAAAAATACTACAGGACCTTGCCAAAAGCTCAAAAGAGCGAATCTTAGAACGCCTTATCAGCGGCGAGTACAATCAAAAGAATCAAATCGATGAGACTCAAGAATCTTGAAATAGAAAATTTTCGATGCTTCAGGTCCTCTAAACTTGACCTCTCTGCCGATGTCGTCGCAATATACGGACGTAATGGAGTCGGCAAAACAGCTGTTTATGACGCGATCGAATTTGCCCTCTTGGGAAGTATTGGAAGATATGAAGATGAGTCCAATTCTCCAGATTTTATCGCCAACACTTTCTCTAGCGAGGACGCGCGCGTGCGAATAGGTTTTGAGAATGGTGTTGACGAATGGGTTGAAGTCACGCGTCCAAGATCGGAGGTTGGAACCATCACCATCCAAAGCAGCGGGTCTTTTTCCACTCATCGAGACATGCTTTATGAATTCTTGCTCGATGAGGACTATCTCCCTGCGCGTCGCGAGATTGCAACTGTAAGGGAACTGATTCGCGCAACGTTACTACTTTCTCAAGATTCAGTACGAGAATTTGTCGAGGGTTCACCTGAGCGAAGGGCGCGAATAGTAGCTAATATCGCTGGCTCTGCGTTTTGGCAACGGTGTCTGGACAAAGCAAGAGCTGTATCGGAGGAAGCCCGTCGAAGAGCAAAGGATTCCCAATCAATCTCGTTTGAGCTTGAAACAAAGGCTAACAACGAAAGGAATAGGCTGAAGGAAGTCGAATCTCGAATCAGTTCCATTCGGTCTCAGCTAGGCACTGCATCGGTAACGGAAGTGGAACTGAGAGAGGCATTGATTGCGGCTGGGGTTGCTGTGAAGTCACCTTCAAGCGTTGATCCGGAAGCCCTCGCCGCGACGGTTCGCGGTACCATTGATGAACGACTTCGCTTTCTGCAGATAAGGAATCAAAGACTAATCGAAATTGAGCTTACGATAGAGGAAGTGCCTTCGCTTATCCGGAGATCAGAACAAATCGAAGCAGAAATCATATCTCTTCGCCGAGAGCGGAAGAATCTTCACAGTCAGATAGATGAGTTGAAGAATCGAGATTCATCGTTGTCCTCAGTAAGTGATCGATTAATGCTCGATATTTCCAAAGATAAGAATCAATTGACCGTACTTGACGAAGCGACCTCTTTAGCTCAAGAACGAACCATCATCAGCAAGGATCTTAATAATATCACCCAGGATTTGCAAAGAGCAGAAAAGTCACTCTCCAACACACAAGAACAGTTATCGAAAACTCAGCAGGAGCTTTCCTCTGTTGATCATCAAATCATGATCACAAAGCAAGTCACTAGTCAACTTGAAGAACTATTGAATGGGATCATTGATCTGACCGATTCAATTGAACCATACAATGTTGCCGCGGCGAAGTCTGAACGGTTGTCTAGCGAAATCAAGGATTTAGCCGAGAAACTGCAAGTCGTCCAGGATAAGCTGGGCTCCATCCAAGCCCAACATTCAATGTTGTCTGGCACTATTTCGACGGTTAGCAAAGACCTCGCTAACGCGGAATCTTCGTCCAAGGAACTTGTGCAAATGTTAAATCGAATCAGGCATCATGCCATCGATGGAAGATGTCCGTTATGTGGTCATGGCCATGAATCCTTAAGCGCGTTACAGGGTGCCATAGACAAGGTACTCTCTAATGTGCCCGCCGAAGCAAAGCGGCTTTCGCAACAATTACATGATCTTTCAGTGAACTTAGCAACGATTACTACTGAGATTCGTTCCGCAGAGGAAGAGGTTCGTAAGACTGACCGCTTGCTCGAGCGTAAGAGAACAGAGCTAGCGGAGTCTAAGAGATTTATGGCAAGCACTAACCAAAAAGCTCAAGCGATGAGAGTGACACTCTCCAAGACAACTCTTGAGAGTGAAATAAATCGTCTCAATAAGCAAATCGCTGAATCGAGAACTCGACTAGCATCTCAAGAGGAACAACGCGAATTCCTGTTGAATCAACAGTCTTCTCTTATTAAGAACATTGAATTGCTGCAATCCCAGCTTGCATCTAAGCGGGTCGACAAGAATACCAAAGAGAAAAGAATAACAACTAATGAAGTCAAGATTAAAGAGCTCGTCGCAACCACAACCGGTCGGGATATTGCTTTACCAAAACTAGCGAAGGCTATCGAGCAGATTCGAAAACGACTGACTGAAAAGGAGTTGGAACACGGTTCAAAATCTTCGCAAAGAATTAAGATTCAAGGAAAACTTAAGGAACTCTCAAATCGCAATACTTATATTGACACTAGGATCAAGAATCTAGAATCAGAAATGGTAACCCTTCGATCAAAAATTGAGGAGCACAATACCAAATGCCGGCTCCTGGAGGTCAGTGAACTGACAAACAAAAGCGAGATAGAAGTAAAGAAAGGTGATGTGCTGAGACACATTGATAGGATGGAACATGCACGGCGACTAACCGAGACATATGCGGCGGCCCGGAGAGCCGTGCTGCTCGAGAAAGAACTTGAAAATACTCAGCTAACCCTTCAAATTGCTGAAGAGGAACATGCCCACAATCAGAACACTATCAGAGATTTCTGTCGTGTCAAATCAACGGTGAAGAACTGGATCGATATCTTAGCAAGGAAAGTCAATGCAGTCGTAAAAGAAAGAATAGACGAGCATTCATCGGAAATCGATTGTCTGTTTAAAATGATGATTCCCAACCCATACATATTTGAAGGGATTAACATCGACTTCAACGACTTTGGTATTAACCTCGGATTGAGGTACTTTAATCAAACGGAAGACTCGGGCGAACCTAAATTTTTCTTAAGCACCGCTCAGGCAAACGTCTTAGCGCTTGCTATATACCTTTCTTTTGCATCCAAACAAAGGTGGTCCAAACTCCACGCTTTACTTTTGGACGATCCCGTGCAGCACTTGGATGATCTTGATGCCTTGGCCTTCATTGACAATTTACGCGCTTGCGCACTTGGGCTTATGGGTCAAAGGAAGCAAATAATTATCTCAACTTGTGACAAGAATCTATACTTGCTAATGATTCGCAAGTTTGGTCTTCTTGAAGCTCAAGGACTTAAATTTACTGGCATTTCCCTAATCGAACGAGGCAACCAAGGTCCTGACATCATATACGACATAGGCGGTAGGTCAGATCGCCGCTATCTAGCAGTCAGCTAACAATGCCGTCTTTTCAACTTAGTGGTTGCTAGACGAGCAAGGCCCTTTTTTTTGATAGCTGAATCTCACACATGGGACATCATTCGTTATTCAAGAACCACGATGTTCTCAGTGCTCGTAGCCGGTCGGGGGTCCTTTGGCTCCCCCGCACCCCCTTCAATTTAATTTGATGTTTTCCCGCCGGACCAGAGGGTTCTGCCCTCCTGCCATGCCAAGAGGCTGGAGGAATCGGGCGAGTGGATGCGGCAGCATCTTATCCTGGATGTTCCTCACCGCCAAGTTACAAGCACCCCCCACCGCGCATCGCTTATCGGGAAGTCCTGATGGCCGCCGAGACCTCGGCCGAATATTTTTCGTAATCTGCTCTTGCCCTAAGAGGAGAGGTCTGGGCGATTTCCGGCGCTTCTGAGTTTGCCCCCGGCTTCCTCGCCTGCCTTCCGCTATTTTGAGCTTAACTTGACAGCCGATTACGCTGCGATTTATCATCCCTGACGATGGGACGAGTCAAAATTGACGCATGAACGCTCATTCGGCCAGCGCAGCAGAAAAGGAGTTTCTTATGAAGTCCTCAGCCTCTTGGCATGACGGGACGGGCTGAAGCCCCGGGTGCGTCAGGAAAACATCAAGAGCCACTCTCCCTCAGACAAGGAATTCCGGATCAAGAAACGGGGGGGACAATCGCTCTCAATCGGGTAGCCAACTCATAATCCGCCGGGCGGCCTGGCCGGCCGTGGGCGGGTCGAAATTGGTCAGGACGATCACGATGTAGCCGCGGCGCGGGTCCCACTCGACGTCGGAGTTGATGCCCGGCGCCCCTCCGGCGATTCCCAGGCCCATGGCGATATCGGGGAGGAAGATTTTCCTTTCCTTCAAGGCCATAACGTACTTCAGCATGTCCTGGGCGGTCGAATAGCCGCCCCCGGCCGAACTGCCCCGCCCGGGCAATGTTGCGTGGTTGAGAACGCGGGTGCCGCTCGACCGTCCTTCCCGGGTATAGCCCAAGGCTAAATTGGGAACGCCCGCGTCCCGGGCGTATGAATCCGTGTCCAGCATGCCGCACGGTTTAAAGATATTTTCCCGGACGTAGGAGTAATAATCCATACCTGAGACTTTTTCGATGATGGCCCCCAAGACGACGTAGCCGCCGTTGGAATAACGGTTATTGGTCCCCGGCTCGAACTCGAGCGGCAGGTCGGCGAACAGCGGCAGGTAATCCTGCAGCGTCCGGATTTTGTCCTTGGGTATCGCGTCGTAGCGGCGGCCGAAGAAATCGCCGATGCCCGAGGTCATGTCGATCAAATGACGGATCGTCACCTTTCCCGCGGCTTGCCGGTTGGGATAGTCGGGTAGAAATTTTTGGATCCGGTCGTCGAGCCCCAGCTTGCCCTGTTTCTCCAGTTGGTGGATGGCGGCGCGGGTGAAGATCTTGTTGATCGAGCCGAGGTTGAACTTGGTGTCCTTGCGGTTTGGGATCTTTTTATCCCGGTCGGCAAAGCCGTAGGCCTCGTGGAACAGCACCTGGCCGTTTTTGGCCACGAGCACGACGCCGGAGAATTCGTCCGCCCGGGTCTGCGTTTCGATAAAGTCCCGGATGGCGGTGGCCAGTTCCTGGTCATCGGCCTTGGGGTCGGGGATGATGAGATTGTCGGGGTCGTCGACGGGCTCGAAGAAGATATATAAAAGCTTATGCGGCGGCTCTTTTTCGACACGGGCCCGGAGGAGGAAATCCTGGCCGTTGCCGGCCTTGGCCAGGGCGAATGTCTCAGCGGGCCGCTCAGCCACGATTTTCCGCAGTTGGACGGACTGGAGCCGGGACTTCGTCGCGGCGTAGCGCCCGAGCCGCTGTTCGACCGAAGTTTCCTTGAGCGCGGACTCGGCATAGTGCGCCAGGAAAAATTCTCGAAGCTTGTCCGGGCTGCCGGAGTTGAAAGCGTCGAGATACGCCCTTAGCCGGGCCGTGGCCGGCGGGCCTTCCGGGTTTGAGCCCTGGGCGACGCCGTCGGCGTTGAGGATGGCAGCAAAAACAACCAATAGGGCGACAATAGGATATCCTCTGCGCATAGATTATCCTCCTTGATCAACCATGGGATCCGCGGCTTCCCCGGGGAGAGCCCCGGTCGCCTCGACCGCTTTCATTCTCAGCATGAGTTATAACGTCCAGTTGCGACGTCTCGTTTCAACGGATCCCGGATACGCCGTCCTGGGTAAAAACCCGGCCTAGGCTTTCCTCCCGCGTTCCGGAATAAAAGAAAAAATCAGGGCTGATTCCGGATAATTGTCATGATTCGCGCCTTAGTGAATCAGGTGGAATGCCGTCTGGCGGCCGTCCAGGAAATGGACGCCGTCCTTCATGAAGGCCACGTCCTGTTCGAGCGGCAGCCGAAAGTCAACGCCGCCCCACTCGGGCACGCGCATCGTGACGCTCATTTCCGCCGTGAAACAGCTGTTGAGGACGAGCTTCACGTCGCCCCGGCCTTCGTTCTTCACCTGCTCCCAGGGAAGTCCGATGAGCGGCCCGGGCTCGTGGAGGAAGTAACCAAGAGAATGTGAATAGATCCTGGGGCCGGGAATGCCCAGATCCCCGGCTTTCTTGAGCATGCGGCCAAGCATCTCGTTCCCCGAGAGGCCTGCTTTGAACTCGCCACAGTAGACGTCCTGGAGCCGGTTTGCTTCGGTCATCATTTTCTTGAACGTCTCCGGGGCATCCGTCTCTCCGATCCTGAGCACTAAGGCCATCTCCTGGTGGTCGGAGTTGTAACGCATGTACTTCAAGCCCACGTCGCAGTGGAGGAAGTCGCCGGGCCGGATGACCTTATCCCCTTTTCCGTACTTCTCGACGTCCTTGGGATGGCGGCCGCGGATTGAGACGAAGGGACTGAAGGAAACTTTCAGGCCGAGGTCCGCTACCTTCTGCCAGTAGAAATATCGGAGGTCGTCGGTCGTCGTGTAGCCGGGTGTAACAACTTTATTCGAAAACATCTCGGCAATGATGGCATGGGAAATCGCCGCCGCCTGCTTCATGAGATCGATCTCTTCATCCAGGAGTGTCTCGCACCACAGCGTCGCCAGGGGTTCAGCCGACTGGATGCGGGACGCGCAATTCGGCCCGATCGCCTCGACGATGCGCTTCTTCAGCACGGAAGTTAAGCCGCCTGCGACCCACTGGACATCGCCCTCGTTGAGGCCGATCTTTTTAGGATCCCGTTCGCGGACGACCCGCCCCAGGCAATCCCACTGGCTTTCCTTCTTCTTAGTATCCCAGGCCGCAGCGTCCCAGACGTTCTGGAAAAGGCCTTGGGTGTCTGTCCGGGAGACGTTCAAACGCTCGACACCTTTCTCCAGGCCGCGGTCATAGAGGACGATGATCTGTGTGATCGGGCACCAGTTCTCGTAAGGCATCATGGTCTCGAACACGGGGTCAAGGTTGTCTTCGTTGCAGGAGATGATCCACATGTCGAAGCCGGCCTCCCGCATGAGCTTCGGAAGAAGCTGATCGAGTCGTTTCTGGGTGATTCCCAGGACGAGGCTCGCCCTGTCCCTTATGCTCAGGACGGACGGGAGCTTCTGGCCGGGCGACGCAGCGACCGAGCCCAAAGGCGTAATGACGAACCAGGCCAAAACCGAAAATGCAATTCTTTTAATCATTCCTGATCCCTCCATCGATGGCCAGCATTATAACATTTTCGACAGCCAGATGCATAAAGAGACGGCGAAGATTTGACAATTCTTCGGGCGCGAGTGTAATGTTACCGTCAAAGCGCCGCGGGATGACGCACGGATTGGAATTCGGAAGATAGAATCGCGGTGCGTCCCTTTGGGAAGGAGACATCAATGAACGACCGCCTTATTCGCTTCATCTGCTTCTGGGCAGTCCTCGTCTTGCTCTGCAGCGGACTGGCGCGCGGCCAAGCAGCCGCCATGGCTTCGCACGACGATGCTGCAAAGTGGGCCGACAAGACCCTGGCCGGGCTAACTCTGGAGAAGAAAATCGGCCAGATGATCTGCGCGGATATCGCCGGCGGGTATATCGCGAACGACGACCAAAGGCTCGCAGGATGGATCAAGCTTGCTAAGGATCTGGGCGTTGGCGGCTTCGTCCTCTACGGCGGGACGCCGCACGATGTCGCCCGCCTTCTCAACCGGCTTCAAAAGGAAGCGGCGCTGCCCCTGCTGATGTCGGCTGATTTTGAAGGCGGCCCGGGCCAGCAGATCACGGGAGCAACGGAGTACCCCGCGAACATGGCCTTCGCTGCGGCCGGGTCGGAGAAGCTCATGTACGAGGCGGCCAAGATCGGAGCGATCGAAGGCCGGGCCATGGGCATTCATCTCACCTACTCTCCGGTGGTGGACATTGCCGTGCGGCCCGAGAACCCGGCCGAAAGCGTGCGCTCTTTCGGCGGCGACCTCGACCTTCTCGGCCGGATGGTCCGGGCCTATGTCCGAGGCTACCAAGAGAACGGCATGCTGACGACGGCCAAGCATTTTCCCGGCCGCGGCGATGTCGCCCGGATGCCCAACCTGCCGGATTTCAGCTATATCGACAAGCCGGCCAAGGATGTCGAATCCCAGGAGTTCCGGGCTTTCAAGCACGCCATCGACGCCGGGGTCACGTTCGTCATGACCGAGCACATCGCCGTGCCCCCGGTGACAGGGGGATCGGACCTGCCGGCCAGCGTAGAGAAGAAGCTGGCCACGGGATGGCTGCGCGAGCGGTTGGGATTCAAAGGCGTCCTGACGACCGACGACCTGTGGTACGATCAAGTCATCAAGCGCTTCGGCCCGGTCGAGGTCGCCATCCTGGCCTTAAAGGCCGGGCACGATGTCCTCCTCAAGCCGAAGGATGCCGTGGCGACGGTCCAAGGCGTGGCCGCGGCCGTCCGGTCGGGCGCTATTGCCGAAGCGCGGATCGATGAGTCTGTTCGGAAGCTTTTATACTGGAAAGCCCGCCTGAACCTGCACAACGAACGGTTCGTGGACGAAGGCCGGGTCAGCGGCCTCGTCGGCACGGCCTCGCACTTGGCTTTCGTCCAGGAGGTCGCCGACCGGTCAATGACCCTGTTGAAGAACGCCGGCGTCCTGCCGGTTCGGACGGAAGGACTGAAGACAATTGTGAACATCAACATCCAGAAGCTGGAGGCTGATCCGTCGCCGGCTGCACTTGGGGCGAAGCTGGCGGCCGCTTTCCCTGGCACGAAGAACCACACGCTCCGACCCGACATGGACGCGGCCGTGTATGAAAGAGCCTGGAAGGATATCGCTGGGGCGGACGTCGTCGTCCTTTCCTTCTTTGTGCCGCGCAATCGGTTGGGCGACTCGGCGCCTCTCCGCGAGGCCGACTTGGCGTTCATCGACAGGATCATCAAAGCCAAACCCAAGGCTGTGATCGCCATGTCCTACGGCAACCCGTATCTCCTCCGGAAACTCGAAGCGCTGCCGGCCTTCCTCGTCGGATACGGCGAGCGCGGCTGGTTCGGCAACCAGGCCGTCTATTTCGATTCTTTTGTCAAGCTGCTCAAGGGCGAGATCAAGCCGGGCGGCAAACTTCCGGTCAAGGTGAGCAATCGATATCCCCTGGGGAGCGGCTTGACATATTGACCCCTATTCTTTAAGTGTCTGATGCGGCGGCCAATAATAGTCCGCGCCGTAAAAATCGCCCTGGAGCTCTTTGGTGTAGAGGCCGACATAATCCGGGGCCGAATCCGACATCGGACCTCTTTGGCTTCTCTTTATGACTTCGGGGCTCATCGACCTGGCCGCTTCGATTCCATCCTGGATTTTTTCGTTCTGGAATTTGGGCTTTTAGAATTCGCCCATCCATTATATAGATATTTAAAATGGGAGGCAAAGATATCTTGCCGGCCCAGACGGGCCGCAGACAGGGCTGCCGGGCGGAGAAAGGCATGATCGTCTGCCCTAAAGAAGGAAGGGGAAAAGGGCGGACAAGAAGTAAGCCGCTACCTTTTTCTTCGAGAGAGCTGGATGGCTCGTTCGATGGCCTGGGAAAGGTCGGCGGCATTCAGAGGCTTGGCCACGTAGTCATCCATGCCGGCGGCGAGACATCGTTCTCGATCCCCTTTCATGGCGTGGGCGGTCATGGCCACGATGGGGATATGAGCGCCCGTCGCTCTCTCTTTCTTTCGGATGAGCTCGGTGGCCTTGAGCCCATCCATCAAAGGCATCTGGACGTCCATCAGGATGAGGTCAAAGATGTTTTTCTCCATGGCGTCCAAGACTTCCTCTCCGTTCTGGACATACGACACATGGTGGCCCTGTTTTTCCATCATATAGATCGCCACTCTTTGGTTGACGATATTATCCTCCGCGATCAGGACTCGATACGCCCGACGAGGCTGTTGGTCGGGGAGCTTGGCTGGGGCCGGGGCGACATTTTCTTCCTTCCGAGCCGCCATCCCCGTCATTTCTTTGATTTTTTCCAGGAGGTCGGAAGGCTTGAGGGGTTTGTTCAGGTACATCGAGATCCCGAATTTTTTCCAGGGCGCCTTATCTCCATCGGTCCCGGACGAGTTCAACATCATGATGATGGACTTGGCCAGGTTGGGCTCGGTCTTGAGATAATCGAGGAGGAGGAAGCTGTCCTGGCCCGGCAGATGGGCGTCGACGAGGATGACGGTAAACGACGGGCCTTTTTTTTGCCTGGCCCGGTCCAGAAGAATGGTCGCATCCTCCGCGCTCCCCGTTTCGGTGGGGCTCAGGTTCCACGAGGTCACCAATCTCTTCAAGAAGCGACTGGTCGTCACATGATCATCCACGAGAAGGACGGGGAGTCCTTTAAAGTCCACGCTCTCGGCCCGAACGGGCTTTCCCGATGCGTCCTTCTGGAAGCCAAAGCGCGCCGTAAAATGAAAGCGGCTCCCTTTTCCGACGATGCTTTCGACCCAGATCTTGCCTCCCAAAAGCTCGACCAGCTGCACGGAGATGGACAGGCCCAATCCTGTTCCGCCGTATTTTCGCGTCATATAGCTTTCCGCCTGGACAAAGGCCCCGAAGATGGTCTTTTGCTTTTCCTCGGGAATGCCGATCCCGGTGTCGGTGATGGTAAAATGAAGGAAGACTTGATCCTCCGTCCTTGATTCCTCTTGGATACAGACGACCACTTCGCCCCTTTCGGTGAACTTGATGGCATTGCCGACCAGGTTGATCAGGATTTGCTGCAGACGTTTTGAATCGCCGACAACGGCCCGAGACACCTGGGAGGGAATATCGCAGATCAGTTCAAGCTTCTTCTTCTGGGCCTGGACGGCCAGCGGAGGAAGGGTCTCAAAAACGAGATTTTCCAGGTCGAAGGGAGAAGCCTCCATTTCCATCTTTCTGGCTTCGATCTTGGAAAAATCCAGGAGATCGTTGATCAGGGACATCAGGGATTCGGCCGATGATTTAATGCCTTTTAAATAGACTCGCTGCTCGAGCGAAAGATTCGTGCCGAGGGCCAGCTCGGTCATGCCCAGGATCCCGTTCATGGGTGTTCGAATCTCGTGACTCATCTGGGCCAGGAACTCGCTTTTGGCCTTGCTGGCCGCTTGGGCCTGCTCTCGAGCCGAGACGAGCTCTGTGACGTCGATGATGTTCAAGAGGACTCCCTCATACTGCTGCCGGCGGTAGATGGGCTTGATATGCAAAATGACTTCCCGGCCGTAGAAGTTTCTCTGATAGACGACCTGGGACGAATGGGGATCGCGCCGGAATTTTTCGAGGTGCTCCCTGAGCTTATCCGCCACCGGCCCGACGTGGAAATCCCAGAGGGTATGACCCAGGACCTCTCGTTTTTCCCGCTTCATGAGCTTCAGGAAAAAATCGTTGACCTCCAGGACCCGGCCTTCCCGGTCGGCATAGACAAGGCCCTCTTCGATCCCCGAGATGATGGCCCGGTATTTCTCTTCCGACTTGAGTAGCTCTTCGAGTGTCCGTCTCTGCTCTTCTTGTCTTTGTTCCGGGATCATTTTAGCCTTAGCTCCAAATTCGACATATCTATACCTCTGACATTTTCATCATTGATCTTAACGGGTTGGGAAGATAGGGCAATCGCCTTTTTGGACGGAAACAGGGGTGATTTTTGTGCCGGCCGTCTCACCCATAAAGAGGAATGGCGACTAATCTGCGGGACAATTTGGAGGGGAAGACCCCTGCCAACGGGCGTCATACTTAGTCCGACGCCCTGCGACCTCTGCGGAGACACCTAACTTTCTCCCCCCTTTGATTGGCCAAAGGGGGTTGGGGGTATTAATATCATTAGAAAAGACTCTTATAAGGTGTCTCCGTTCAATATCGGGCGGTGCATGAAACCCCGGCCTGCGACCAAGGGGGCGGCTCCCCCTTGGAACCGCTCGTCAAAGCGGAAGGCAGAGAATGGGAGCGAATCCCTTTTCAAAGCGCCCCGCTTATGCTATAAATACCCCTGGTTAAAAAATGAATATAGTATCCATCGTCGTCCAGATTTTTGTTGTTTTGTTCGCCATTACGGTTCACGAAGCGTCTCACGGATGGGCCGCCCTCAAAATGGGAGACCCAACGGCCTACAACCTGGGCCGGGTCAGCATCAACCCCCTGGCCCATATTGATCCGATCGGAACCATTCTTCTCCCCGTCTTCCTGGCACTCATGGGCCTGCCGGCCTTCGGTTGGGCAAAGCCCGTCCCGGTCAATCCCTACAATCTGAGGAACCCCCGCCGCGACAACCTTGTCATCTCAGCGGCCGGTCCCCTGTCCAACATCCTCGTGGCGGCCGGCTCGCTCGTCCTTCTCCTCATCCTCAAGTTCGCCAGTCCCGGCGTGAATTATTTCCTGAGAAGCCGAGAACTCTCGCGGGCCGTCCTCCCCCAGGGTTTTTTCCCGCTCGAGGGCCTGGCCTGGATCCTGAATTGGGCCATCCTCATCAATATCTACCTGGCCGTCTTTAACCTCATCCCCGTGCCTCCCCTGGACGGGAGCGGCGTCCTCATGGGCCTCCTTTCGGACGAAGCGGCCCAGAAGTACGAACGGATCCGGCCCTTCTCGATTCTGATCGTGCTGGCCTTGATCTATCTAGGCGTCTTGAACATGATCATCTTCATGATCAATTTTTTCCTCAGCCTTCTTCTCCGATGACCGAACAAAACGCCGAGCCAAAAAAAGTCGTCTTGAGCGGGCTCCGTCCGACCGGCTCCTGCCATCTGGGCAACCTGGCCGGCGCCCTCCGCAACTGGATCAAACTTCAGGACATCTACCAGTGTTATTATTCCATCGTCACCTGGCACGCGTTGAGCTCGGAATATATGAAATCCCAGGCCATCAGGGACAACGTGTTCGAGGTCGCCATCGACTGGCTGAGCATCGGCTTGGACCCGGAAAAATGCGTGATCTTCGTCCAGTCCGAAGTCAAAGAACACGCCGAGCTCCATCTCCTCCTGTCCATGGTCACGCCGCTGCCCTGGCTGGAAAGGGTGCCCACTTACAAAGAGATGCAGGCGGAGCTCCAGGATAGAGACATCCACACGTACGGTTATCTCGGCTATCCTGTGCTTCAGACGGCCGACATCATCATCTATAAGGCCGATATCGTCCCCGTCGGTGAAGACCAGGCCCCTCATCTTGAGCTGGCCAGGGAGATCACCCGTCGCTTCAATCGGATTTTTGGCCCGATCTTCCCGGAACCTCAGACCCTCCTGACCGAAGTCCCCAGGTTGGCCGGCACGGACGGCCGTAAAATGAGCAAGTCGTTCCATAACGCCATCTATCTCAGGGATTCGCCGGAAGTCATCCGGGGAAAGATCGCTCCGATGATCACGGACACAAGGCGCATGCGGAGGAGCGACCCCGGTGAGCCTGATGACTGCCCTGTTTTCACTCTCCACAAGGCCTTTGTCGCCAAGGACAAGCAGGCCGAGATCGCCCAGGATTGCCGGACGGCCGGCATCGGCTGCCTCGAATGCAAAAAGGTCGTCATTGACGCCCTGATCGAAATGCTCGCCCCCTTCCGGGAAAAAAGAAAACAGTTCGAAAAGAACCCGCAGCGGATCTGGGACATTCTCCAGGAAGGGAACCGGAAAGCCCGCCGGGTCGCCCAGCAGACTATGGACGAGGTCAGGGCCGCGCTCGGATTTTGATGGACGCCGAAGAAAGCTACCAGGTCAGGCTCGAGATTTTTGAAGGCCCGCTCGACCTGCTTCTCTTCCTGATCAGAAAGAAAAAAATCGACATTCATGATATCCCCCTCGCCCTAATCACCAGGGAATACCTGGAGTACTTGAGCCGCAAGGACAGGATTAACCTGGACCGGGAGGCCGAGTTCCTGCTCATGGCCGCGCTCCTCATCTACATCAAGTCGCAGATGCTCCTCCCCCGCGAGCAGCTGCTCGTGCCCGAGGAAGACCCGCCGAAAGAGCTCACCGACCGGCTCATGGATTATCAGACGATCAAGGCCGTTGTCCAGGTTCTCCGGGAAAAAGAGGACGAGCAGATGCAGGTCTGGAAGCGGTCGGCCCTCACCTCGCCGCTGCCGGACGAAGACCTGGACCTCATCGAAGTTTCCCTGTTCGACCTGGCCGAGTCGTTCTTCACCATGATGAAACGGAGGCAGGGAGAGGACCTCAAGGTCATCAAGGGCAAAGAAGTCACGATGGCCGAGAAGATGAACGAGATCGTCAACGTCTTAAAGGAACGCCATTACCTGGATTTCCTGGAATACCTCGGCCAACAGGAAACTCTGGAAGAAGCGCTGATCGCCTTCTTCTGTCTTTTAGAGCTGATCAAGGCTCGTCTGGTCATTGCCATCCAGGAGCAGCTCTTCCACACGATCAAAGTCTGGCTTCGAAAAGAAGCCCATGTAAAGGCAACCCATGACTGAAAAGCTCAAAGAAATCATCGAATCCATGATCTTCATTTCGGTCGAGCCCCTGACGCCGGAGAAGATGAAAGAGGTCCTCCAGGACGTCCCGGAGCAAGACATCGCTCAGGCCGTCCAGGACTTGGTGGCGGCCTATGCCGCGAGCGAAGGCGCCATCCGTATCATCCAGACCGCTGGAGGATATGTGTTTTCGACAAAGCCCGAGTTCGACCCCTACGTCCGGCGCCTGCTCCAGATCGAAAGAAAATCGAAGCTTTCCCACCAGGCCCTCGAGACGCTCTCTGCGATCGCCTACCATCAACCGGTGACCCTGCCCGAGATCTCGGCGATCCGGGGCTGTGACTCCACTTACGCCCTGCATTCCCTCCTTGAAAAAAAGCTGATCAAGATCGTGGGCCGCAAGGAGGCGCCGGGAAGGCCGCTGCTCTACCGGACAACGGATAAATTCCTGGTCTATTTCGGCCTGAATTCGCTCGAGGACCTTCCCAAAGAGGATGAGCTCAAGAAACTCATGGAGGAGGAAAACGCATGAAACGGGCCGCGGCTTTTACGGCGATCGCTGCCGCTTTATTCCTATCCGCCTGCCGGCCTCAACCAGTGAAAATGCCCGAGCCCCCTCAGGACAGACATACGCCCTTTAATTATACGGGACGAAAGGGTATGGTCGTCGCCGCCCATCCGCTGGCCGCCCAAGCCGGCCTGGACATGCTGAAGGAAGGCGGCAATGCCGTGGATGCGGCCGTCGCCACGGCCTTCGCTTTGAATGCCGCCGAGCCTTTTGCCTCGGGGATTGGAGGCGGAGGCTTTATGGTCATCTTTCTGGCCAAGGATAAAAAGGTGACGACCGTCAACTTCCGGGAAAAAGCCCCGGCCGCCGCGACGCCGACGATGTTCGCCAATAAAGGGGAGGCTCTGGAGCAATGGAGGACCGAACGCGGCACGGCCGTCGGTGTTCCGGGGATGCTCGCCGGATGGAGCTATGCCCTGGAAAAATACGGGACAAAAAGCCTGGCCGAAGCGGCACGGAGGGCAATCGAGATCGCGGCCGACGGCTTCCCCGTCAGCCCGACCTTCAGCACGATCAACAAGGACGAATATGAAAAGCTTCTGAAAAATGCGGGGGAGACGACCTGCTATCTCAACGGCGGCGTCGCCTATGAGCCGGGCGATACGTTCAAGAATCCCGAGCTGGCCAAGACATTGCGGCTGATCACGACGAAGGGGATCCAGGAATTTTACAGGGGAGAAATCGCCCGGAAGATCGTGGCGGCCGTCCGAGCCAAGGAAGGCATCATGACGCTCGAAGACCTGGCCGGGTATGAGCCGGAAGAAATGACGCCGCTCCAAGGGACGTACAAAGACTTCACGATTTACACCCTGCCGCCGCCCGGGTCGGGCGGACTCCACCTCCTCCAGCTTCTCAACATCGTCGAGAATTGGCCGCTCAAGAGTTGGGGGCATAATACGGCAGCCACCATCCACCATCTCTGCGAAGCCATGCGGTTCATATTCGCCGACCGGGAGCATTATCTCGGCGACCCGGACTTTGTGACGATTCCGGTCGCTCGGCTTCTCTCGAAGGATCACGCCCGGCGGACCCGGGAGAAAATCGCACCGGACAAGATTGCGGCGTCCTACCCCTACGGCGAGTTTGATCCCGCCCAAGAAAAGAAAGAAAATACCACGCATGTCTGCGTCATCGATAAAGACGGGAACATCGTTTCCTTGACCCAATCGATCAATGACTTCTTCGGCACGGGAATCGTCCCGGAGGGGACGGGCTTTTTGCTGAACGACCACATGGCCGATTTTTCATCCAACCCCAAATCCCCGAACGCGCCCAATCCCAACCGCCGTCCTACGAGCTCCATGGGCCCACTGATCATGTTCAAAAAAGGCGAGCCGCTTCTCGTGCTGGGCTCACCGGGCGGAACGAGGATTTTCTCTTCGCTCGTCCAGATCATCATCAACATCGTCGACTTCGGGATGTCCCTGGACGAAGCCATCGAAGCGCCGCGGTTCTTCAGTTATTCGGTGAGCGGCAAGCCCCGGCCGATCTCTATAGAGTCGCGCATTCCGGAGGCGACGCTCAAAGCCCTCGAAGCGCTGGGCCACCAGATTGCTCTCAAAGAAGATTACGATAAGTATTTCGGCGGCGCCCAGGGCCTGATGATCCTCAAGGATAAAAAGATCATCCTCGGCGGTGCGGACTCCAGGCGGGACGGCGTCGGCGCCGGATATTAAAAAAAGGAGCTTTCCATGAAGACGACCTGGGAAAAAACTATCCTGTCCTCTTTCCTGGCCTTCTCTGTCATCGCCGCTTATTCTTTCGGCCGGCAGGAGGCCAAAGCCCTGTTTGAGCAGCCGGCCCTGATCACCTCGGCGGGCCAGAGCGCGGATGGGCTGCAGGCCTCGGTGCTGGCCAAAAAAGCGGAGCTGAAGGCGGATCTGGCCAAATTTGCCACCGGCAAAGACCTCGAAAATCACAAGACCCTGATCCTGGTGCTGGGCGCCAGCATGAAGGGATTAGGAGCGGCCGGCCTCGACACGAACAAAGAGAAAGAGAGGATCGCCCAGCTCCTTGCCGAAGCGAAGAAAAGGAACCTGCCTGTCCTCTGCCTTCATATCGGCGGGGAAGCCAGGCGCGGCCAGCTGACGGACGAAATGATCGGGGAATACCTGCCCTCCGCCCAAATGGCCATCGTCGTCAAATCGGGAAACAAAGACGGCATCTTTACGAAAATCTGCAAGGAGAAGAACATCCCGTTGATCGAGGTCGACAAGATCCTGGATGTCGTCGTCCGATTGAAGTCCGCATTCAAATAACATATTTATCAAAGCATGCCTGACTCCTTGATCCTCCTGCTCATGGTGGCCGTTTTCGTCCTGTTGGCCACGGTTTTCAAGCTCCCCATGGGCATCAGCCTGGCCCTTTCCGCGCTGGCCGGGTCGCTCGCCGGCGGCGAAGGGATCGCCCTGAGGCATCTCGTCGAGGGCGCCTTCGGGTTCTTCGACATCATCCTCATCATCGCTTCAGCCATGATCTTCATGAAAGTCCTCCAGGAGTCCGGCATCCTGGACAGCCTGGTGGCCGCCATCCTCAGGGCCTTTTATAAAAACAAGATTCTCCTGCTCCTGACCGTCATGCTGCTCATCATGTTCCCGGGGATGATCACGGGATCGTCGCTGGCGGCCGTCCTGAGCACCGGCCCGCTCATCGCTCCTGTCCTGATCAAGCTCGGCCTGCCCCGGCTCAAAGCCGCTGCCTTTATTGCCGTGGGGGCCATCTTGGGCATGATCGCGCCTCCCGTCAACATCCTGGTCATGATCATGGGCGGCGGCGTGGACATGCCGTATGTGGGATTGACGCTGCCGCTTCTGATCATCACCGTGCCGCCGGCCGTCATCATCGCCCTCTGGCTGGGCACCAAACACCTCCGGATCGTAAGCAGGGAAGAGATGCAATTTCTTTTGCCGGCATCTCTCCGGGAGAAATACGGCTTTCGGCTTTACCTGCCCCTCCTCGTTGTCCTCGTCCTGATGGTCCTCCAGAATGTCCGTATCGGCCCCATCCCCGACCTCGGCCTCCCGGCGATCTTTTTCGTCGGCAGCCTGACCGGACTTTTTTGCGGCCGGCGCTTCAACTTTTTCAAGGCTACCCAGAAAGCCATGGAAGAGGCTATGCCCATTCTTTCCATCCTGGCCGGAGTCGGCATGTTCATTCAGGTCATGACCCTGACCGGCGGGCGGGGCTGGGCCGTGATGACCTTTCTCGCTCTGCCTCCGGTCCTGCTCTATCTCAGCATCGCGGTCAGCATGCCTCTCTTCGGCGGCGTCTCGGCCTTCGGGTCGGCCTCCGTTCTCGGTGTCCCGTTCTTGCTGGCTCTGATCGAGAAAAACGCCCTGATCACCTCTTCAGCCCTTTCAGCGATCGTCGGCATCGGAGACCTGATGCCTCCCGCGGCCATGGCCGCGCGATTCTCGGCCCAGGTGGTCGGCGAAAAGAATTTCTTCCGGGTCCTGCGTCACTGCATGATCCCTGCCTTTTTGATCTTGGCCATGGGGATCGGCGTCCTCCTGCTCGCTCCCCTGCTGGATAGGATCATCTAAGAACATGCGCATTCTCTATCATCTGATCGTTCTTTACATGACGATCCAGCTTGTCTGGTACCTGTTTCGCGAGAAAAATTTCTGGAAACAGGCGGGCCTGGTGCTGGTCCTCGTCCTGTTCCTGTTGAGGCTTTTCTTAATTGAATGAAAACTAAGCACATAATCGCAGGCTTGCTACTCTTGGCGCTGACGCTAACCGTCGGATTCTTTTCCGGGCGCGAATTCCTGAGCATGCGCCAGGACGATGAGATTTTTCCCAGCTCGGGCCTGACGGCGAAAAAGATGCTCAGCGATTATTTTCCGGCCCTCAAAGACACGGCCGGAGACACGGAGGTTTTTATCTTCGACAGCGCGGCCAAAGGAGGAAACCTCCTCATTGTCGGCGGCACGCACCCCAACGAGCCGGCCGGCACTATGACGGCGATCCTCCTGGCCGAAACGATCCGGGCGGCCCGAGGGAAGGCCGTTATCATTCCCTGGGCCAACGCCAGCGGTTTTACCCACAGCGATCCCCAAGAGGGAAGTCCGCAGCGCTTCTTCCTAGAAACCCCGGCGGGCCGAAGGTGGTTCCGGCTGGGATCCAGGGTCACCAATCCCGTCCATCAGTGGCCGGACCCGACGATCTACGTCAATCCCATGGGACAAAAGCTGGCCGGCATCGAAGCGCGCAACCTCAACCGGGCTTATCCGGGAAAAGCCACCGGCTATTTGACGGAAAAAGTGGCCTTCGCAGTCATGGCCCTCATCCAAAAAGAGAGCATCGAGCTCGGCATCGATTTGCATGAATCGGCGCCCGAGTATCCGGTGATCAATGCCATCGTCTTCCATGAGAACGCGTCGGAGTTGGCCGCGATCGCCCAGATGGAGCTCCAGGCCGAAGGATTTGAGTTCCGCCTGGAAGCCTCGCCGCCCAACCTTCGCGGGCTGACCCACAGGGAATGGGGCGATGCGGCCGGCATCAAAGCGGTGCTCCTTGAGACCCCGAATGCCTCGCACGGTCGCCTCAAGGGCAGGCCGACGATCTCCCTGATCGTGGACGGAAAAGACAAATACTATGAACAGGCGGCCCGCCTGGGCCGCCTGTTCGTGCCCTACGGCCCGGACGGAATCCCTCTCAAGTTGCGCGTCGCCCGCCATCTCGCTGGAGTCCGGGCCATTCTGGCCAGCCTCAATGAGCTCGAGCCGGACAAAGCCATCGAGCTCGAGAATGTTCCCGCCCCCGCCGACGTCCAGGCCAAGGGGATAGGCGCTTTCCTCCATCCTTCTCTAAAATAGAGATCCGGAAAAACCCGGATTGGGAGCAAGGCCCTATCGGATCTCTCGCCGCTAAGTCAAGGTTTCATCGATACTTAGCATTGACAAAGAGCCCTCATTTAGATAGGATAGTCCATCGTTCATTTCACAAGAAATGGAAATCATCATCGCCAAGAACATGGGATTGTGCTACGGAGTGAAACGAGCCTTGAGGATGGCCAAAGAAACCCGTCGCCGGAAAGAGGGCAGGGTTTCCGCGCTCGGCGACCTCATCCATAATCCCCGGGTGATCGCCGACCTGAAGAGCCAGGGAATTCTGTCTGTGGACGATCTGAACAACCTCGAGGAAGGGACGGTGATCATCCGCAGCCACGGTGTGTCCCCGGACGTTTACAGACATCTCAAAAGAAAAAAAATCGAAGTTGTCGACGCCACCTGCCCCATCGTGAAAAAAATCCAGAAGCTGGTGGCCAAGCTGGCTGGGGAAAAACTGGAGATCGTCATCGTCGGCAACAAACAACACCCTGAGAGCAAAGGCCTCATCGGCTACAGCCGCGACCGGGGGGTCGTCATCGAGAGCGAACGCCAGGCGGCGACCCTCGCCTTCAGAAAAAAGCGGGCGGTCCTGGCCCAGTCCACTCAGGACCTGTTCCTCTTCAAGAGAGTCGTCTCGGCCCTGATCGAAAAAACGGAGGAGCTTCGCGTTTTCAACACGATCTGCCACTCCACTCAAACCCGCCAGCGCGCCACCTCCGAGCTCGCCTCGGAGGTCCAGGCGCTTTTTATCGTCGGCGGCAAGAATAGCTCCAATACGTACAAGCTCTTCCAGATCTCCAAACGGATCCTGCCCCGGACCTACTTTATCGAGAGCGCCGACCAAATCACGCCCAAAATGCTCCGCGGAGCAAAAAAAATAGGGATCTCGGGAGGAGCTTCCACTCCGCCCGAAGCCATCGAAGAGGCTGTCGAAAAAATCAAACAGAACTTCGAGCAACAATCTCATGAGGAGAGTCGCGTCCAATGTCAGAGATAACCAAACATCCCGACAAAGACGAAAAAATGACGTCCGAGGATTATGAACACCTGCTGGATAAGTACCAGTTCAGCGCCAAAGAAATTTCCCCCGGCAAGTTGGTCAAGGGCAAGGTCATCAAAGTCACCCCCAGCCATGTCCTGGTCGACATCGGGCTCAAGTCCGAAGGGGTCATCCCTCTTGAAGAATTCCTGGAAAGCGCTGAGCCGTCCAAGCCCCACCCCGGTGATGAAGTCGAGGCCGTGCTTCAGCGCAGCGACCCTAGACAAGGCTATTTCATCCTGTCCAAAAAGAGCGCCGACATCCTGAAGGCCCTGGACGTCCTGGAAAAAGCGTTCAACCACCAGAGCTGGGTCACCGGAAAAATCACCGAAAAGATCAAGAACGGCTACACGGTCAATGTCGGCATCAACACCTTTCTTCCGGATTCCCACGCCGACATCCGGGTCGTCAAGGATCCCGAGAAGATGATCGGCCAGAGCTTCAAGTTCAAGGTCATCAAGTTCGACCGGAAAACCGAAAACGCGGTCCTCTCCCGAAAGCTATTCCTCCAGGACGAAAAGGAGAAAAAACGCCGCAAGGTCTTCAGCCATCTCGCCCAGGGACAAAAGGTCAAAGGTCTGGTCAGGTCGCTGACGAGCTTCGGTGCCTTCGTCGATATCGGCGGCGTGGAAGGGCTGCTCCATATCTCTGACATCTCCTGGGGAAAGCTCAACCATCCCTCCGAGATTCTTCAGGTCGGCCAGGAATTGGAAGTCGTCATTCTCGATTTCAACGAGAAGGACGAGAAGATCTCCCTCGGCTTCAAACAGCTGACCTCGGATCCATGGTCGAACATCGCCGAGAAATACAAGACCGGGCAAAAGTTGACCGGCAAAGTCACCAGCCTGACCGATTTTGGCGCCTTCGTCGAGCTGGAAAAAGGCGTGGAAGGACTGGTCCACGTGTCCGACTTGAGCTGGTCCCGGAAGATGATTCACCCCAAGAAGCTTCTGGCGACGGGCCAGGAAGTCACGGTGACCGTTCTCGATGTCAACCCAACCACCAAGCGCATCTCCCTGGGCCTCAAGCAGTCGTCTCCTCATCCGCTGGAAATTTTCAAGCAAAAATACAACGCCGGGTCCCATGTCAAAGGCAAGATCACCAGCATCACGGATTTCGGCGCCTTCATGGAAATCGAGCCGGGCATCGAAGGGCTGATCCATATCTCGGATATCTCCTGGGAAAAGATCAAACATCCTTCTCAGAAGCTCAAGGTCGGCCAAGAGGCTGAAGCCGTCATCTTGAATATCGATGTGGAGAAGCAGAAGGTTTCCCTGGGCGTCAAACAGCTGGAAGGGGATATCTGGGAAGATTTCTTTGCCCGGCACAAGCCGGGCGACCTGGTCAACGTGAAGATCGTCCGCATCGCCGATTTCGGGCTCTTCGCCGAAATCACGCCGGGCATCGAGGGCGTCGTGTTCCTCTCGGAGCTGGACGACCGGAAGATCGACAACCCGGCCGAAGCGTTCAAGGTCGGAGAGGAAAAAACGGCCAAGGTTATCAAACTGAACCCCCGGGACAAGAAGATCTCCCTGAGCTTCCGGCAGGCTCAGATGGATATCCAGAAGCAGGAATACCAGAGATATATGGATACCCAGGACGACCGGATGACTCTGGGCGACCTGATGAGAGACCAGCTCAAGAATATCCAGGCTCCCAAAAAACGAGCCAACAAAAAGGAGGAAAAAACCGATGATTAAAGCCGACCTCATCAACAAAATCTCCAAGGAATTGAACATCCCCAAGCAGGAAGCGGAAATCGGTGTGAATCTCTTTTTTGACACGATCAAGGGCGCCATCCTCAAGGGCGAGGAAATCGAGGTCCGGGGGTTCGGTAGCTTCCGCTTCCGGAACCGGCCCTCCCGCTCCGGCCGGAATCCGCGGACCGGAGACCCGGTCAAAGTTCCTCCGAAGAAAGTCCTCTATTTCAAGCCGAGCAAGCTGCTCAAAGAGCTGATCAATAAATCATGAGATATATTGCGGCTCCCTGGCGAGAACCCTACGTCCGGAAAGTCGAACAGACGAAGGGATGCATCTTCTGCCGCGCCCGCCGCTTCAAGGACGACAAACGGGGCTACGTTCTTTATCGAGGAGCCCACAGCTTCATCCTCCTCAATAAATTCCCCTATCTGCCCAGCCACCTGATGGTCGCGCCCTACAAGCACATCGCCTCTTTTGAGCAATCACGGAAGGAATTGAGCGATGAGATCTCCGACCTTCTCAAGATGGGCCTGGACATCCTGAAAAAGAACTATCGTCCGCATGGCTTCAACCTGGGCATGAACCTGGGCAAAAGCGCCGGCGCCGGCATCGCCGATCATTTCCATTTCCATCTCATCCCCCGCTGGACGGGAGACTCGAATTTCATGCCCATCGTCGGCCGGACCAGGGTCGTCATCGAGGACCTGGACACGACCTACGCGCGGCTGCGCCCCCTGTTCCAGAAAAAAATGAGAAAGCGATGAACTTTGAGCTGAGCGAAGATCAAATTCTCCTCCGGGACATGATCCGGGATTTTGCCGAGAAAGAGATCCGTCCCCGGGTCAAAGAGCTGGAGGACAGGCATGAATTCCCGGGCGCCATCATCCGGAAGCTGGGAAGCCTCGGCATCCTCGGGATGAGCATCCCCGCCGAGTTCGGCGGCATAAAAACAGACGCCATCTCCAATGTCCTCGTCCTCGAAGAACTGAGCCGGATCTCGCCGACCGTCTGCCTCATCGTGAGCGTCCACTCTTCGCTCTTCTGCTATTCCATCCTGAAATACGGGACGGACAGGCAAAAATCCACCTACCTTCCGCCGGCCGCCAAGGGGGATCTCCTGGGGGCGTTTTCGATCACGGAGCCCGAGGCCGGATCCGACGCCACGGCCCTGAAAACCAAGGCCCAAAAGCAGGGCGATTTTTATATTCTCAACGGGACAAAAGCCTGGGTCACCAGCGGCACGGAAGCCGCCGGCCTGATCATCTTTGCGGTCACCGAGAAAGAGCCCGGCCTCAAAAAGCTCAGCGCTTTTATCGTCGAAAAAAGCTTCCCGGGATTCCTGGTCTCCAAAGTCGAAAAAAAGATGGGGCTGCATTCATCGCCGACCGCCGAAGTCATCCTCGAGGACTGCCGGGTGCCCGCCGACAACCTGCTGGGCGGAGAGGGAAAGGGAGCCTCGATCGCTTTCCACTGCCTGGACTATTCGCGGATCGGGATCGCCGCCCAGGCTGTCGGCCTTTCCCAGCGGGCCCTCGAAGAAGGGCTGAACTACGCCCGGCAGCGCCAGGCCTTCGGAAAAAAGATCGCCGAGTTCGAGGCCGTCCAGTTTATGCTCGCCGACTGCGCCACCCAGCTGGAGGCCGCCCGGCTGTTGACCTATAGGGCCGCCGACCTGTTCGACCGGGACAAGCCCTTTTCGAAAGAGGCTTCGATGGCCAAGCTCTACGCCTCCGAAGCGGCCAATCGAATCGCCTACCAGGCCCTCCAGATCCACGGCGGCTATGGCTATTCCAGCGAATTCGAGATCGAAAGGATCTACCGGGACGCCCGCGTCTTATCGATCTACGAAGGGACATCGGAAATCCAACGCCTGGTGATCGCCAGGAGCCTTCTGAAAGAATCGTCATGAAAAATCCGGAGGAAAATCCGGTGACGCACACCGAATTTTTCCCAAAATATTCTGAGGTGAGATTATGCTAAAAACGATGCGAAAAAACGTCAAATCGCTCAAGCCTACCCTGTGGATCGTCATCGCCATGTTCATCGTCTCCATTTTCGTGGTCTGGGGCGGCGGCCTGACCAAGGGAGAAGGAGTCGGCGCCGGCGCGCTCGTCTCGGTCGGAAAAGTGCGCATTTCCACCGATACCTACTTCCAAGCGCTGAGAAGCCGGCTGGAAGCCCTGAAAAACCAGTTCAAAGAGCTCAACCGCAGCTTCATCGAGCAGCTCAACATCCCCAAGCAAGTGCTGGAGCAAATGATCGAGCAGGCCCTCCTCTCCGAGCTGGCCAAGGACATGGGCCTCCAGGCCTCGGACCAGGAGGTCCGCGACAAAATCATCAGCTTCCCCGGCCTTCAGCAGGACGGAAAATTCATCGGCTTCGAAGAATACCGGCGCCGGCTGGCCTGGAACAGGATCTCCCTGGGCGATTTCGAGGGCAGCCTTCGCAAGGATATCATCCTGAACAAAGTCATCCAGGTGATCACCATGGGCGTCGCCGTCACGCCTGATGAGGTTTGGCAGAACTACCAGAAAGAAAAGGAAAGCGCCAAGGTCGAATACCTGGTGCTCGAAAAAAGCAAGGTCGAGCTGACCCAGAAACCTCAGGCCGCCGAGGCGCGGAGCTATTTTGAAAAGAACAAGGACAAATACAAGATCCCGGAAAAGCGTGAGGCGGCTTACGTCTTTCTCAAAACGGACGATTTGAAAAAAGAGGTCGAGCTGGGGGAATCAGAGATCGAATCGTATTACAAAGACAACCTGGCCCAGTTCCAGATTCCCGAGAAGCTCAAGGTCAGCCGCATCTATCTGCCGTTGGCCGGCCAGGACAAAGCCCTCGTCCAGGCCGAAGCCCAAAGCGTGATGGACCGGATCCGGAGGGGCGAGGATTTCGCGGCTCTGGCCAAAGTGCATTCCAAGGACGACAAGGCCAAGACCGGCGGGGACTGGGGCCTTTACGAATGGCAGGCTCTCGCGACCAAAGAGCAGGAGGAGATCAAAAAGCTCGGGACCGGGAAAGTGTCCGACCTCATCACGCTGGAGGACGGGATTTCCATCATCAAAGTCACGGAGAAAGAGCCGGCCGCTACGACGCCTCTGACCGAGGCCAAGCCCAGGATCCGGAACATCCTCCTCGACCAAAAAGCCAGGGCCATGGCCGCCCAGAGGATCGGCAACCTGGAGACAAGCGCCAGGAAGGAAAAAAACCTGGATGCCGCCGCCCGCAAGCTCGGCCAAAAGATCCAGAACACGGGGCTCCTGAAGGAAGGGCAAGCCCTCCAGGACATCGACCCCTCGGGCGCCATCGCCACCGCCCTTTTCAAGCTTAAAGACAAAGAGATCTCCGCGCCCATCGATACCTACGGCGGGGTTGGGATCGCCGAGCTGCGAAAAACCGAGGCGCCTCGGGCGGCGAACTTCGACGAGGTCGCCCCCGACGTCGAGAACGATGTCACAGAAGCCGCCAAAAAGGACAAAGCCCTGGCAACCATCAAAGAGGTCCGGGCCAAGCTGACAGACAAAAACTGGGAGGATATCGCCCAGAAGTACAAGCTGGAATACAAGACCATCAACGAACACAAAAAGGAGCAATATATCGGCGTCATAGGGGAAAACCCGGAGATCGACAGGCTCGCCTTCAGCCTGCCCTTCAAGCAGGTGAGCGATCCCGTGGAATTCGAAAACGGCTACGCCGTCGTCCGCGTCCTCGACCGAAAGCAGGCAGAGAAAGCCGAGTTTGAAAAAGAAAAAGAGACCCAGACCTCAAGCCTCTTCGAAACGAAAAAGACCAAGTTCCTCCAATCCTATCTCGCCAAGCTGAGAGACGAGAAGGGCGTGAAGATCAAATACAACCTGTTTCTGCAGACGACCAACGATATTCTCTCCCGGTACGAATCGGAGAAATAGCCCGGATTGTCATCGATCGGGGTCAAACCTCAACATTCAACAAATTCCTTTTTTAAGAGGTGACTTTCTGAAACAAAGATTTTAAAGTGTTGATGGTTGAGGTTTGACTCTATCAATAAAATGGCCATCAAAGCGAAGCTGACGACGTTCGATACGACGATGATCGTCGTCAGCCTCGTCATCGGGATCGGCATATTCCGGACGCCGGCCATCGTGGCCGAGGCCACTCAAAAGCCGGTTCTTTTCTTTGCCGCCTGGAGTCTGGGCGGCCTGATCAGCCTGCTCGGCGCCCTCACCTTTGCCGAGATCGGCTCCCGCTTTCCCCGTCCGGGGTCCTTCTATAAAGTTGTCGCGGAGAGCTACGGCAGCCTCCTGGCCTTCATGCTTAATTGGACAAGCGTGCTCATCGTCAACGGCGCCGGGGCAGCGGCGGTGGCCATCATCGGCGCCGAATATCTCAACCCGATCATCCTGCCCCAGAGGCTCCAATCCCAGCTGGCCGTCCAGCTCTCGGCGGCCGGGCTGATGCTCATCCTTCTCATCATCAACTATCTCGGGATCAAGACGGGCGCCTGGGCCCAGAACATCCTGACCCTGATCAAGATCGGGATGATCGCCCTGCTTGTCTTCGCGGCGTTTCGGCATCACGGGTTTCCGGCGGCGGCCTCGCTGCCGGCGGCGGGAGAATCGTCGAATCCCTGGTGGCTGGCCTTGGCCATCGGTCTCATCTCCGTGTTTTACACCTACGGCGGCTACCAGTGCACGATCAACTTCGGCGCCGACGTCCAAAAAGCCCAGCGCAACATGCCTCGGGCCATCCTTATCGGCGTGCTCATCATCATCGCCTGCTACCTGTCCATCAACTTCGCTTATTTCAAAGTCCTCGGGGTGCAGGGGATCGCCGAGGCCAAGCTCGTCGCAGCCGAGGTGGCCCGCGTCTGTTTCGGCAGCTTCGGCTATCTCTTCGTCTCTCTGGCCATCTTCCTCTCGGCCACCGGATTCCTGAATGTGACGCTGATGCAAATCCCCCGCGCTTATTATGCCATGGCCGAGGACCGCACCCTTCCCCAGGTTTTCAAAAAAGTTAATCCGCGCACCCAGGCCCAGGAATTCGCCCTCCTCTTTTTTGTCGCCGTCATTCTCCTCTCGATTTTCTTTCTGGGCACCTTCGAGAATATCGTGAACTATGTCATGTTCCTGGACAGCATGAATATTGCCGTCGTGGCTTCGACGATTTTTGTCCTGCGTCGGAAAGCGAAGCTTTCGGGACAGCCCTATTCTGGGGCCCGAGTCCCACTTTACCCGGTCGTGCCGGCCTTTTTTGTCCTGTTCCTGATGGGGATATCGGTCAACGTCCTTTTGACGCAGACCAAGCAGGCGCTCATGGGGGCGATCTTTCTCGTGACCGGGCTCCCGGTTTTCTTTCTGATGCGGAGGATCAACAAGAGCCCCCGACCGGCTGCGCCGCAGCCGCCGGCCCAAGCTTGATTTTTCAATCGAAGAGACCCAGAGCGATCTGCCACGATCCGAAGACGGGATTTCTCGTTTGAGTCTTGAACTGCTTGGTCTGATAGACAAAGCCGTAACTGAGCTTGAATCGCTTGCTGCGAAAGGCCAACCCAAGGACGATATCGGCCGTGAAGGGATTTTTATCGACCCGATGGCTTTTACGGAAGCTGTTGCCGTCAAGAAAGATGTCCCTCAGAACGGCGTGTCCTTCAAGGGCAAAGAATGCCTGAAGGCTAAAGCGGCCTTGGCCGGAAAGCCGCCCGTCCTTGTCCTCCACCAGCGAGGAGCTGTCGCTACCCGGCTGGATACGGGAAGTGCCGAAATCGTTCGGCACGTTCCACCCGATCCTCATCTCCACCCCCGTGTTGGCTCGGGTGATCGCATTGGACAGCTCCCCACCGCCGTGCAAGACCAGGTCCGAGCCGAAGCCTCCACGTTTTTCTCCCTGCCAAGGCTTCCATTTATGGTCATAGGCGATCCCCAGAACCGGTTCGTTCTTGAGCTGGTGAGCCCAGCCGTTGGGCGGCGCGAAACCGAAGAATTTATGATGGATTTTCTGGATGTCACCGGCGAGGGACAGGGGACCGATGACCCCGATATCCAGCTCGACGGTCTCCATCGAGGAGCGGCCGATTCTGTGGAAGCCGAGGCCCGCGTAGGCGATCCCGGCGTACGGCCGATCCCAGACGATGAGATCGAAACGCTCGATGTCATTGGGCGTGAAGATATTCTGGCCCAAAAAAGCCGAAACGAAACGTCGGGAGCCGGGCGACCGCACCAGGGAAAGCTTCCGGCTCAGAAAATCCAGCCAGCCCGGCAGGCGAAAATCTTCGGGACGGCCGTTGAGGCCCGGCGAGACCCAGACGAATTTCAAGCCGTTCGTATAGCCCCGGTCGGTCCCGGCGAAGAGGTCGTTGTCTAGATAAAATCCGTAGACCCCGGAAGGCTTCTTCTCGCCGGGCTCTTCGGCCCGCGCAAAAATGAGGCAGACCGCCGAGACAGCCAGAAAAACCGAGAGGGGCTTCAGCCATGGATGCTTGGATGGCGACAAGGAACGTCACTCCTCGGTCAAACCGTATGTCTGCTTGAGGGTCTCATCGAAGACCGCTTTTCGCCCCGGGCAGCGCTCCCGTTGGCACAGCTGGCAGGAAAAAAAAGAGACTTCGGTCGGGAAATAGATGCCCGAGACGGATTTCCTTGGGATCATCAGCATGCTCTCCATCAGCCGGACGCCGATCGCCGCCTCGGTTTCTCCCAGCAGGGCAAACAGAGGCTTCTGCTCCGTCACCGGCCAATCGGGGAGAGACCCGGGGCTCATGCTCGAGATCTTGGAAAGGCCAAAGCGCTTCTTCAAATAGTTCTCAAAATATTCGCCGGCCGACAGGAGGGCCAGGTCGGCGATCGTTTCCAGGTAATACCGCCTGAGAAGATCGCCCGAAGAGCCGGCTTTTTCTTCGAGACGGCCGCCGATGGTGAGGACAAAAGGAAAAACCCGTTCCGCTTGATCCAGGTTCTTCCGCAAAACGCGGCTTCGGAAATTCAATCCGCCGATCTCGACGGCATCGTCCTCCTTTTTATCGATATAGGCAATCTCGTAGAAAGCTTTCGGGGCGATCAGCGGCCGGGCCGTCTCGATCAGCTCTTCGACAAGCCGCCCGGCATTTTCGTGCTTGCCGAGACGAAGACGCCGGATCAATTCGTTCGGGTCCAGAGAAATAGGAATATTCTCTATGAGCATAAGACCATATTTTAAACAATTTTGCTTCAATACGCTATGGGTCATGTCAACAGAAACTCGTCCTATTTATGCGTTTATATTAAATGGATCTCTTCCATTTCACATTTTTTCTTTTGCAAATCCGCCAAAAAATGAGTAATCTGGAAATCCGGAGAGGCTTTGAAAGGGTGAGACCATGACAAGCAAAGACAGGGTCATTCAGGCCCTGAACCACAGGGAGCCGGACCGCATCCCCGTCGATTTCGGCGCGACCGCGGTCACGGGCATGCATGTCAACTGCGTCATCGGGCTCCGCGACCATTATGGACTGCAAAAACGGCCGGTCAAGGTTCACGAGCCCTACCAGATGCTCGGCCTGATCGATGAAGATTTGAAGTGGGTTCTGGGGATCGACGTCGAGGGCGTTTATGCAGCCGAGACTCTGTTCGGATTCCCCAACGAAAACTGGAAGCCCTGGCGTATGGACGACGGCACGGAAGTCCTCGTCTCCGAGCATTTCAAGGTCCGAAAAGACGCCAACGGCGATACGCTCATCTATCCCAAAGGCGACCTCTCGGCGCCGCCCTCCGGCCGCATGCCCAAAGACGGCTTCTTTTTCGACACGATCGTCCGGCAAGAGCCGATCGAAGAGGCGCAGCTAAATCCCGATGACAATTTGGAAGAATTCGGCCCTATCTCCGACAAAGACCTCGACTATTTTGAGGCTGCGTCCAGGCAGGCCGCCGAGACCGGTCGCGGCGTAATCGTCACATTCGGCGGGACGGCCTTCGGCGACATCGCCCTGGTCCCCGCGCCCTTCCTGAAGCACCCGAAAGGCATCCGAGACATCGAGGAATGGTACATTTCGACGCTGACCCGGCAGTCCTATATCCATAAAGTCTTTGAAAGGCAGACCGAGATCGCCCTGGCCAACTTGGAGAAAATCAAAACCAGAGTCAGCGACTGGGTGCAAGCGGTGTTCATCTGCGGCACGGATTTCGGCACCCAGCAGTCCACGTTTTGTTCGGTTGAGACATTCCGCTCTCTGTATTTTCCCTATTATAAAAAAGTCAACGACTGGATCCATCAGAACACCTCCTGGAAGGCCTTCAAGCACTCCTGCGGGGCGGTGGAAACGCTTGTTCCCTCCATCATCGAAGCCGGCTTCGATATCCTCAATCCCGTCCAGTGCTCGGCGGCGGGCATGGAGCCCGAAAAGCTCAAGAAAAAATACGGGGGCGACATCGTCTTCTGGGGCGGCGGTGTGGACACCCAGAAAACGCTGATGTTCGGCACGCCCGCGTCCGTCCGCGAAGAAGTCCTCCGGCGCTCTGAGGTCTTGGGCAAAGGCGGCGGGTTCATTTTCAACGCTGTCCACAATATCCAGGCCAACGTTCCCCTGAAGAATGTGGCGGCCATGTTCGAGGCGCTCAAAGAATTTGGCGGACCAGCATGAAGAAAAGCAACGGTTATGTGATATTTGTATCCGTCGTGGCGGCCATCGGCGGCTTGCTCTTTGGCTTTGACACGGCCATCGTCGCCGGCGCCACCCGCTACCTGAAAGACCAGTTCTCGCTGACCGCATTCGGGGAGGGGCTTGCCGTCAGCATCGTCTTGATCGGATGCATGTTCGGGGCCGGGATCGCGGGCACGGTCAGCGACAGGATCGGCCGCAGGCGGTTCCTGCTCTTATCGGCCGTTCTCTTTCTCATCTCCGGGATCGGCTGCGCCATCCCACGGACCATGGCTGAATTCCTCGTTTTTCGCTTCGTCGGCGGTCTGGGTATCGGCGCGGCGTCCATCCTCTCCCCGCTTTATATCTCCGAGATCTCACCGGCCAAGATCCGAGGGGCGCTCGTCTCGGTCAATCAGATGGCCATCGTCACGGGAATCCTTCTCGCCTATTTCGTCAATTGGATCTTCGCCGGCATCGGCCCCTCCAACTGGCGCTGGATGTTCGCCAGCGGGGCCGTGCCCTCGATCATCTTTTTTATCCTGGTTCTCAGGGTCCCCGAAAGCCCGCGCTGGCTGGTCAAGCAGGGCCGGGAGAATGAAGCCCATGTCATTCTCGCCCGGGTCGACAACGCCCAGTCCGCTTCGGCCGAGATCGCCAGCATCAAGGAAACCCTGACCTTGGAGAAAGGGGCCCTGTCCGAGCTTTTCCGGCCGGGATTCCGGACGGCCCTGCTCATCGGTATCGTCCTGGCCATTTTCCAGCAGATCACGGGCATCAACGCCGTGCTGTATTACGCCCCGCGGATTTTTGAGACCGCCGGATTCGAACGCATGTCGGCCATCGGGCAATCCACCATCGTCGGCCTTGTCAACATGCTGTTTACCGTCATCGCCATCGTCCTCGTGGACCGCCTCGGCCGAAAGCCGCTGCTGCTCACGGCCGCGGCAGGAATGGGGATTTCCTTCATTCTTCTCGGCGCCGCCTTTAAGTTCCAGCTCTTCACCGGCGGATTGGTCCTTCTTTTCACCCTGCTCTATGTGGCGTTCTTCGCCATGGCCATGGGGCCGATCGTATGGGTGGTCATGGCCGAGATTTTTCCGACGCGCATTCGGGGCCGGGCCATGGCCATCGCTACGGTCTTCCTCTGGCTCTCGGATTTTCTCGTATCGCTCACCTTCCCGGTGATCGCCGACCGGTTCAACGAATCTTCGGCGTTCTGGCTCTATGCCGCGATGTGTATCATCGATTTCTTCTTCATGCTCATCGTGCTGCCGGAGACCAAGGGCAAGACGCTGGAGGACATCGAGCGCCAATGGCTGAAAAAATAAGAGCTAAAAAACCCGCTGCCACTTGAGATAAATAAAGCAGCCGATACCGAGAATTATTCTTCCGGTAAAGCAGATGAGATTCACTGGAGAAGACGACCAGAGGGCGGGAATCAAGAATGTCAGGACCAGCAAGGCAAGGATGATAAGCCGGCCGCTGGCATTCGCCTCATAGACGGCCCAACCTGCCAGGACAACGGACAGCACATTGCCTATCAGAGAAATGATCGCGAGATAGGCCAACATTTGATCAGGCGAGGGGACGGTTCCCTGGATTCAAATCAGAGAACCGTCTCCTTATCATTTATTCTTTTGGATGACGACGATCGTCTGGTTCAGTTCCGGGGCGGTCGAAGGGAAGACGAGGTCCTGCTCGCCGACTCGCGCTTTGAGATAGTATTCAATATCCGTCATCATCGCGGGAACATCCACCGTGTAGACGCTTCGGGCCAGCCTCCGCAGAGGGACGGCTTTAAAATTCCCTTGGCCAAGCTCCCGCCAATAGAAGAATGCTTCTTGAGGGGGATTCTGAGCGAGGATGATGACTTTCAGTTTGGAATGTTCACCGACCTGGATGTTCGTCCTGACGGTGGGCACGATCATTCTGGCCGGGCCGTCATAGGTTTTCGAAAGCTGAGCCTCGGCCGGAAGCTCAGCGCCGAGCAGCTTTTTGAGCTCGTCGCCCGGTTTTTCCATCGAATCCGGAAGCAGGTGCTGTTCCCAGTTGGCGATCGTCCCCAGCTCTCCCGTGTTGCTGACCGTGGCCAGCAGATGGCCGAATATGGCCTTCAGCGAATTCACCATCTGCGTCCTGAGCGGCAGCAAGCTTTCCCTGGCGGCGTTGGCCTTCTCGGCGTCATTGGCCAGGCCCTTGGCTTTCTCCCATGCCTGGTTGTATTCCGCCCAGAGGCAGCTGAAGTGGGCGATCTCCCGCATATACTCGAAATTCCTCAGCCAGTAGTCAAAGCGCTCTCCGTAACCTTTGCCCGTGATCCGGGGTTTTAAGGCGGCCAGCTCATCGACAAACCCGTAATTTTTCTGGACTTCCCGCCACGGCCTTTTGTCGGGGACAATGCCGCCGGGCCCGTTGGTCCAGGTGACAGGAATCGGGAGCTTTCCATCCATTTTGCTAAAAACCTCCGCGATCTCCTTAGCGGCCGCCATCCCGAACTGGTTCTTGGCCCAGTCCTGATAAAAATCGAGGCTGGCGAGATAGCGCGGCGTCTCGGGCCAGTCGGCCTCATAATCAAGGACTTTGGGGCCGCCGCAGTTGATCTTCTTGACGTATTTCTCGCCCGCCCCCGTCGTCCCTTCGATCACGATTCCCGCGACCGAAGGATAATGGATACGGTCGCCGAAATCGATGAACATTTTACCGCCGGCTACTTTGATGTTCTTAAATGAGAGGTCCAGCGCCTTGTATCTGCCTGCTCGCTCATAAATGTCCACTTTCTCGGCCACCTTGCTCCCCTGGATCAGGATGTCGAACAGACGGGCGCCTTTCCTTTCGAATTCCCCCTCGCAGAATTTCAGAGTGACCATGTAAGTCCCGTCTGGAACGGGAAAGTGATAGGCATAGACCCGGTCCCGGATGTCTTTGTAAATGGCCGCTTCGTTCGTTCCGGCAATCGGCTTGTCCATAAAGGTTAGATACTGGCCGTTCAGGGGGCCGACCAGGTCGGCCAAACGGGCCGGCATCGTGTTCCAGCTCTGGTCCCAGGCGGCCTTGGCCAGGGCCAGCGTGTTCGCCGATAAAATCCGCGTCCGCCAGTGGATCCCCATCAAGCCGTCACAGCCGTATTTCAGCGCATCCGCGGCATCGCGACGCATCCGGCCCACCCACAGCTGGGGTGACGTGAGCGACGGATCATCCTCGAGCCAGGGAATCGCCCATTTGGAGCGGCCGTCGATCCGGGCAAAATTGGGGTCTACGGGCGCTTTCCCCACTTCCCGGTTGATGCAGCTGGCGGCCACTTTTTTCGGCAGAACCTGGTCGAAAAGCGTCCGGTTGCTCGGCGGGCCCAGCACCCAGCCGCACGTCGCCAAGTTGAAGGGATACCCCAGATCCTCCGCCGCCCGGACGGCCATTTCCAGGTCTGTTGTCACGGCCTTGACCGCTTCGCCGGTCGCGTCGGACCATGTCCATCCTTCGTTGGTCCAGAACCAGTAATAATCGATGGGGTAGGCGCGGGCGATCCTCTGGAAGATCCCCTTATAAAGTTCCTGGACGACCCGCGGATCCTTGGGATTCTTTCCCATCTTCTTCAGGCGCTCCCGGACAAGGACGGGAATGGCCAGAGGCGTTTCCGTCCCGACACAAGTCTGGACTCCCAGGAGCTTGGCGAAGGAGAAGGCGCCGCGAAGCATCGTCGCCGTCCGGTTGAACATTTCGTTCGACTGCTCGGGCGTCTTCGGCTCCGGCATCAGACCTTCCATGATATCCACGCCGTAGTCGTCCCTCTCGAAAAGCGCCGACGCGCCAAAATGAAAATCGCTGGTCTTTTTAGCCTGATAGCCCCAGTTGTGCGATCCCGGATTGACCCTCAGCGTGTTCTGATAGCTCGATGGATAGCTGTCGTTGACGCGCCCGTCCTCGTTCACGTCGTCGGGAACTCCGATCCAGACCGTCGGCTCCGCGTTCGGCCCTCCCTCCGGATATGTGTGAAGGCCGAAAAAATTCATGCCCAGCTTTGGAAGCTGGCCAAGGATCGCCTTATACGTCTCCTCATTCCACCAGTCAGGGCCTTCGGCAAAATCATGAAAAGGCTGGATGCCTCTCAGCTTGAACAGCGGGCGTCCGGTTTCGTCCAGCGTGGGAATCTTGAAATTGATTTTTTCCTCGGGAACAACGTCTCCTTCAAGATAGAACCGGACCCCGAACTTTTCGACAAAGGCATATATTCCGTAGAGCATGCCCGGCCCGTCGCCCCCGGCGATCATTAAATGAGCTGTCTTGCCTGAGTGGAAAGTCTTCAGCCAATAATCCTCGGGATAAAGCTCTGGGAATTTATCGAGGGGGACTTTCTCGACCGAGCCCGCCTTTTCTCCGGCTTGGCGGAGCAGCCTTCCTTTCTGGTCGACGATGATGCCGGGATCTTTGAGCTCGGCCAGGGAATCGATCTTAATCAATGGCGCAAGCCGGCCGGTCAAGAGATAGAGATACCGACGCAACTCGGCGGCCCCGATCGATTCAAACGTGGACGCGCTTTTCGAAAGATAGATGGCCGGACCCTTGTCCGTCCGGGCACAGGACGCAGAAATCACTAAAATCAAAAAGACGATCCAGATATGCTTATGTTTCATAGCGCCTTCACTCCCTGGCATTATTCTATTGAGGAAACCTCAAGAATGCAATTTCTTCCCGTTTTGGAAACCCGTATCTTCCTAGAAAGATTATGATATGAGATGGGTGGCGCGGATGTTGCCTTGCGGCGCCCGAAGCGTCTGGGAAGGGATTGCAGAGAGGACAAACCTTATTTTCGGATCAGCTCGAGAAAAAGCTCGTTGACCTTGGCCTCCAGAGCGTTTTTGAAACGCTCGACTGTCTCGTCGAAGCCGTCCAGCCAATAATCGGTGATAGACATGGGCCGGCCGACATTCACATGGATCTTGGCCGGGGTGATAAAAGGACGCTGCGTCCCAAACATGGCCATGGGAGTGACGGGAACGGCGATCCCTTCTTGTTTGACCATGTTGTAGGAGATGATCGAAACCCCCCGGCCGAAGGGCGTGACGTACGGGTTCGGGTCCTTGGCCACAATCCGCCCATGCCCCTGTAGGGCGATGAGGATCCGGCCTTTTTTGAGGTATTCCTGGCAGCGCTCGATCGCCTCGCGCTTTCCATGGACGTAGAGATCCACGGGAATCGTCCCGACTTTCGCGATATTTGAGGAGATGTACTGGACAAAGAGCGATTTATAGGGGTTCAGAAAAAAATTGAGAAGAAGGCCGAAATTCCCAAGATGGCGCTGGAGGTGTTTCCGGACAAGATAGTTGAACTCGCTTTTCGAGAAGATCTCCCTGTTGGCCGTGAAAAAAAACGGCCAGGGCACGACCTTGCAAACGACGGCGACATCCTTGTAGGTCCCGCAATGATTCCCGACGATCATGGCGGGACCTTTTTTGACGAAATTGTCCTGTCCGTAGACCAGCAATTTTTTGCCGAGCAGGGCGATGGTGCTGGTTTTCCGGGTGAACGGCTCATATTTTTTCAGCTCTTCTTCATAGCTGGCCATGACGGATCTCATTTTATCCTAAAGCCTGGAATATTTCCAGGCCAGCTTGGAGGGGGAACCCGCTTCGCGTTTCCCCCTTCCAACGGGCACCGGGAAGACCCGGTCGCCCTGCCTCCCTTTCTCGGGCGGGGTATGAAACCCCGCCCTGCGACCAAGGGGGCGGCTCCCCCTTGGATCCCTCTACGAGCGGTTGATTCGCCTCGTGTCAAGCCAAGGCAATATCAACCGCTCGTAAAGCGGGACCAGGAGGGTGTTGAAGTCTGTTCGCGTCTTCGGCAAACCTGCTTTGGCCCTTGTCAAGGGGGAACAGTCATGATAACTTACCCCTAAACGTTTTTGTGGAAGGAGGAAGCCGTGATCACGCTCATCCGACAGGGATCGGTTTTTTCGCCCCAGCCTCTCGGGAAAAAAGATATCCTGCTCTCGGGAGAGAAAGTCGCCGCCGTCGCCGAGCCGGACTCGATAAAAATCCAGGGGGTCGAAGTCCGGGCCATCGAGGCCTTAGACAAGATCGTTCTTCCCGGGCTCATCGATAGCCACGTCCACATCCTGGGCGGGGGCGGAGAGGGAGGGCCGTCGACGCGCGCGCCCGAAATCGCCATCGAGGATATCATATCCAGCGGCGTGACGACGCTTATCGGCTGTTTGGGCACAGACGGCATCACACGCCATCTGGAATCCCTCTTGGCCAAAGCCCGGGCTTTAGAGATCGAAGGCGTCACGACCTTTATTTTTTCCGGCTCGTATGAGATTCCCGTGAACACCATCACGGGCAGCGTCCGGTCGGACCTGGTCCTTATCGACAAGGTCATCGGCGCCGGCGAGATCGCGATTTCCGAGCACCGCTCCTCCCAACCCACTTTCGAGGAGATCGCCCGGCTCGCCGCCGAATGCCGCGTCGGCGGAATGCTCGGTGGAAAGGCCGGCGTCCTCCATCTTCATTTGGGTGACGGGCCGCGAGGGCTTGAGTTCCTGTTCCGGCTGATCAAGGAGACCGAGATCCCGGCCAGCCAAGTCATTCCCACCCACGTCAACCGCAACCGCCGGTTACTCGAAGAGGCCGTGAATTACGTGCTGGCCGGCGGATATATGGACCTGACGGCCGGCGTGGATCCGGAAGAGGAAAGCGACTCGGATGTGAGCGTGGAAACCTCCATCCTCCGTTGTCTTGAAAAGAATGCCCCCCTTAGCCATGTCACCGTCAGCTCGGACAGCAACGGCAGCCTCCCGGTTTTCGACAAACTGGGGAACCTCGTCCGGCTGACCATCGCCACTCAAAAAACGCTCTTCGCAAAATTCCGGTCCCTGATCCGGAGAAAGATCCTGGGTATCGAGCAAGCGGCCGAGCTTTTTTCGGCCAACCCGGCCCGGTTTTACAAGCTCGGCGGCAAGGGCGCCATCGCCGCTGGAAAAGACGCGGATCTCATCCTGCTCGACAGAGAGTATCACTTGACGGACGTCATCGCAAAAGGCCGGCTCATGATGGCCGACGGCCGTCTCCTGGCCCGGAGCACATTCAGCGCCTCTTAAAAGGGGGAACCATGGAAATTGATAAAAAGGAAAAGGGACGGGCGAAAAAAACTCCTTCTTTTGCGGTGGCCCTGCTGCCCATCATGGCCATGGGTTTGCTCCTTGGCGTGGGATACGGCATCTACAAAATCCCGCCCCAAGTTTTGCTCGTGGCCGCGGCCTTTCTGACAGGCTGCTTGGGCCTCATCCTTCGCTTCGACTGGAAAGATATGCAGCAGGGGATCGTGGACAGCATCCATAAAGCCATGCCGGCCATCCTGATCATGCTGACAGTCGGCATCCTGATCGGCGCCTGGATGGCCAGCGGCACGATCCCGATGGTCATTTACTACGGGCTGAAGCTCATCTCCCCGAAATTCTTCCTGTTCACGGCCTGCCTTGTCTGCAGCATCACCGCCGTGGCCACGGGAACCTCATGGGGGGCGATCGGGACAATCGGCGTGGCCTTTATCGGCATCGCCATGGGGCTCGGCATTCCACTGGGTCCGGCGGCCGGAGCGATCGTGGCCGGGGCGTATTTCGGCGACAAGATGTCGCCTTTTTCCGATATCCCGAATCTGGCGGCGGTGACGGCCGGGGCCAACCTCTTCGACCACATCAAGCATATGATGTGGTCGGCCGTCCCGGGCTGGCTCCTCGGCCTGCTGGTCTATTTTTTTGTCGGGCTGAGATACCAGGCGAGCACGGTCGAATCCGAGAAAATGACTCTCATCCTGGAAACGCTCAAGAAAAATTTCAGGTTCAACGTGCTTCTCCTGCTGCCTATGATTCTCGTCTTCTATCTAGCCTTCACCAAGAGGCCGACCATCCCCGGCATGCTGGTGTCTTCGCTGATCGCCGGCGTCCTGGCCGTAATCTTTCAGAAAGCGTCTGTTCCGCTGGTCGCCCAGGCCGTGAACTCCGGCTATCCCGCCCACACGGGAGTCGAAGCTGTTGACAAGCTGTTGTCGCGGGGGGGCTTGATGAGCATGATGGAAACCCAACTCGTCGCCTTTACCGCTTTCAGCTTTGGCGGCATTATGCAGAAGACGGGCATGCTTTCCGTCATCCTCGACCGGGTCATGAAACTGGCGAAAACAGTGGGGAGTCTTGTCGACGTGACCATCGGCTCCAGCGTCGTGACGGCCTTGGTCACGGGGAGCTCCTATCTGGCGGTGATTCTCCCGGGCGACCTTCTCTCGCCCGCCTACAAGAAAAAAGGACTGGCGGCAAAAAACCTGTCCCGGATCATCGACGAAT
Organism: uncultured Eubacteriales bacterium; assembly: GCA_964537875.1. GTDB lineage: Bacteria > Acidobacteriota > Aminicenantia > Aminicenantales > UBA4085 > JAPKZH01. Next base: position 85,188 of record CAZIDN010000001.1, on the reverse strand, counting down.
GCGGAGGCATCATCGTCCCGCTCATTCCCTGGAGCATGGCCGGAGTCTATATCACCGGAGCGCTGGGCGTCCCGGTCTTTTCCTATTCCCCCTGGGCGATCGCCAATTATGCGGCTATCTTCATCCTGGCCCTTTATGGGGCAACGAAATTCACCATGGCCCCCAAGATCCGGGAGGACGAAACCCAGGCGGGAAGCTGAAGCCGCGCCGCGGATATTGATCGGATGGTCATGGCCGGCTAACTAATCCGTCTCATCCAGCTTGTCGAAGGCTTTCTCGAACTTTTCTTTGGCTTTTTGCCGTTTCTGCTTCTCGATCTCGGCCGTCGCTTCGAATTTGCTCTCGAACGCCTCCTTTTTCTTCTTCTCCTTCAGGAGGAGATCGTCCAGCGACTCTTTTTTTCTGGCGGCCTTCTCGGACTTGATCACACTCCGCGCCGATGGATCCACCCAGAGTGTTGCCTGGCAGCACGGGCAGGTGACTTCAAAGGTTTTTTCCCGATCGTTGCTCATCTCCTCAAATCTACCAGAAATCCGGATAAAAATGAAGGGACCGATGAAACGGTCCCTTCTTTATACAAACGGTCTCTCCTTTAGTTCTTGGAGTTCGGAGAGACCTCGATCTTGTATTTTTTCATCAGCTTGAACAGGCCCTGCCTCGACAGGCCGATCTCTTCGGCGGTCCTGGCCTTGTTGAAATTGGCGCGCAGCAGGGCTTGGTTCAGGAACCGCCGGACGAACTCCGCTTTGGCCTCGAAAAAATTAAAGGGAGAGCCGGCCGCCGTCTCCCGCCGGGGATTGATCTTGGCCGAGACGTGCTCTTCTCTCACCAATTCCTCTCCTCCGGACAAAATGATGCACCTCTGGATCTCGTTCTGCAGCTCCCGGACATTTCCCGGCCACGGATAATGGAAGAACAACTCCTGGACGCGGGGAGAAAAAAAGACCCGGTCGCGCCTTATCTCCCGGCTGTATTTCTCGATGAAATAATTCATGAGGAGCATCAGGTCGTCCTTCCGCTCCCGGAGCGGAGGAATGTCGATGGTGATGATACGCAGCCGGTAGTACAGATCCTCGCGGAAACGGCCGGACTCGACCTCTTCTTCGATATCCTTATTGGTGGCGCTGATAAACCGGGCGTCCACGCTGCGCGTCCGGTTCTCGCCGATCCTTCGGATCTCCTTTTCCTGGAGCAGTCGCAGCAGCTTGGCCTGGAGCGGGAGGGAGAGGTCCCCGACCTCGTCCAGGAAGAACGTCCCGGCGTCCGCCTCCTCGATCAGGCCGGCTTTATCGCGCAGGGCCCCTGTAAAGGCCCCTCGGGTATAGCCGAACAGCTCGCTCTCCAACAGATGTTCGGGGATTGCTCCGCAGTTGACCGCCACAAACTGGCCATGGCAGCGGATGCCCCGGGAATGGATGGCCCTGGCGATGAGCTCCTTGCCGGTGCCGCTCTCTCCGGAAACAAAGACCGGCGCATCAAGGTCTTTGACTCTGGCGATAAGGCTCTGGATCCGGATGAAGGCCTCGCTTTTTCCGATCAGGGATACTTCGGGATACGGGCGGTCCATGTGTTCTTGATGCCTCGACGACGGAAGCTCGTCCACATCTGATAACGATCCGGAGGATGTTTTTTTCTCATCGGTCGAGGCCTTCGTCCGGGGCTTTTCTCAGAAACCCGAGCGTCCTGCTTCCATGAAGGCACGGATATTCTTCAAAGGGGGCTGCTGAGGGACGACGAATACGAACGTAATAAATAAATTGACAATGTATGGGCGGCGCTTAGGCCGTCCACAAGCCCCCGTAGCGGAGGGGGGCCCCGTCGGCTTTTCCGACGGGGGGAACCGACGGGACTGGTTCCCCGGGGCCCGGGGGCTACGGGCGGCTTAAGCGCCGCCCAAACGGGGATGTCATTTTAATTATTACGTTGATATTAGTCTCCGTCGTTCTTTGCAGGCGTCTTCAGCCAGTTCAGCCGGAGGGCTCAGAAAGAATAAAAATCTATCTCCGCCCGCCTCGCAGGATCGACCCTAATACGCCGCGGACGATCTGGCGGCCCACCGAGCTCCCGATCGAGCGGACGGTGCTCTTGGCCATGGCCTCGAACAGGGTATCCCTGGGCCTTCCGACAGGCCTCGGCGGGCGAGGCTGCTGGTAGGGAGGATAGCTCGTCGGAGGAGGCAGCGGATACCCGCCGGGATAGGACGGCCGCTCGGGAGAAGGCTGTGGCGGCTGGGCCGGCTCTGCGAACCTCTCTGCCCGTGCCCGAAGCATTTCGAACGCGGATTCCCTGTCGACGACCTTTTCATAATGTCCGAAAAGAACGGACCGTGAGATGATCTGCCTCCGAATCTCGGACGTGATCGGGCCGATCTGGCTTTTCGGCGGGAGGACCAAGGCCCGCTCGACGATCCCCGGCCGGCCCTTTTCGTCGAGGAAGGACACGAGCGCTTCGCCGACGGCCAGCTCACCGATGACTTTTTCGACATCGAGCTCGGGATTGGCGCGCATGGTTTCGGCGGCCGCTCTAACCGCCTTTTGATCCCGCGGCGTAAATGCCCGCAGGGCGTGCTGGATGCGGTTCCCCAACTGGCCCAGGACGACATCCGGGATGTCGAGGGGATTCTGCGTCACAAAAAAGACGCCCACACCCTTGGAGCGGATGAGCCGGACAATCTGCTCGATCTTCTGGAGCAGGGCTTCTGGAGCATCCGCAAACAGCAGGTGGGCCTCGTCGAAGAAAAAGACGAGCTTGGGCCTGTCCACATCCCCGACCTCGGGCATTTTTTCAAAAAGCTCGGCCAGCAGCCAGAGCAGGAATGTCGCATAGGTTTTGGGAGAAAGCATCAGCTTGTCGGCGGCCAGGATGTTGATCATCCCCCGCCCCTGGCCGTCCGTCTGCATGAAATCGTCCAGGTTCAGAGCCGGTTCCCCGAAAAGCTTATCGCCGCCCTGGCTTTCAAGCTCCAGGAGCGAACGCTGGATGGCGCCGATGCTCGCCGCGGAGATGCGTCCGTATTCCGTCGTGAAGGAATCGGCATGGTCGCCCGCAAATTGGAGCATAGCCCGCAAATCTTTCGTATCGAGCAAGAGGAGCCCGTTGTCGTCGGCGATTTTGAACACCAGGGAGAGCACCCCGGCCTGGACTTCGTTGAGGTTGAAGAGGCGGCTCAGAAGCAGCGGCCCTATATCGCTCGCCGTCGTCCGGACAGGATGGCCCTGATCGCCGAAGATATCCCAGAACGTCACCGGGCAGCCGGCGAAGGCATAATCGCCCAACTTGAGCAGCTTGATGCGTTCGATGATCTTCGGCGTTTCGAAACCCGGCTGGCAGATACCCGAGAGGTCGCCTTTGACATCGGCCATAAAGACCGGAACGCCGATCCGGCTGAAATTCTCGGCCATGACCTGGAGGGAAACGGTTTTTCCCGTCCCCGTCGCGCCGGCCACCAGCCCATGGCGGTTGGCCATTTTGGGCAGAAGATAGAGCTCGGTCTGGCCCTTGGCCACTAGGAGCTGTAATCCGTTGTTCATGGTTCTTTCCTTTCCTCTCCTCTCTCCTTATATCCGCGAGATTCATCTCTGTCAATAGGAGTCAACTTGAGCCTTAACATCGTGGCCGCGTTCAAGATATACTCTTATGTGAAATGGATGACAGGGAGCGAGCCTTGGTCGAACGAGTCCTGAACGGAGATCCCGATGCTTTTGAGCCTCTCATCACTCCCTACCGGCAGCCTCTGCTCAGCCTGGCCTACCGGATCACCAGGAACTGGGAGGACGCCAAGGAAACCTCCCAGGAGACGTTTTTGCGGGCGTTCAAATATCTGGCCAAGTTCGACGTTCAAAAAAGCTTCAGGAATTGGATTTACCAGATCCTGATCAATACCGCCCGAAACCTCAAAAAAAAGCAGGCCGTCCAAGAAAGGCTGAGACACGACGCGCCCCTGTCTGAGCTCCCTGTGGACTCAGGAAACGATCCCGAACAACATCAGCTGGATCGAGAATTACGATCTCAGCTGATGGATTGCCTAGACGGGCTGAGCGACCGGGAAAGAGAAATATTTTTGCTGCGCGACATCGAGGGATGGAACATCAGGGAAACCGCGGATGTTTTGAAGTGTTCCTCGATTGCGGTCCGGGTCCACCTGTCGGCGGCGCGGAGAAAGATCACAGAAAGAATCAAGGAAAAATACCCATTCCTGCTGGAGGTCCGGCGATGACGTGCCGAGGGACAAAAAAATACCTTCCCCTGCTGGCCGGCAACGAGCTCTCTCAGAAAAAAGCCCTGAAAGTGAAGGCCCACCTGGAGAGATGCCCCGGCTGCCGCAAAGAGTCTGAGGAAATTGCGGCGGCGCTCGACGCGGCCAAAGGCCTGGCCCAAAAAGAAGCCCTTCGGGATTGGACGGACGCCGAATGGCGGCAGATGTTGAGATCCGTCACCGCCGCAAACGCCGAAAGGAGACCATGGGCGGTCAGGCTGGTCCAAAGACCGGCCTTCGCCTTCGGCCTCGCTCTTTTGCTATTTGCCGCCGGCGCGTTGTGGCTGCAGAAGAAGCTGCCCTTGAGACCCGAGGAGCGCGGCGCCCTTCAGGCCCGGTCTCAGACGGCAGCTCAGCGGCCAAAGGAATCGGCCGGCCAGGATGTTTTGTCCATGACGATTGTTTCGCAAGAGACCGGTCTTAAGATCGTTTGGTTCTTCAACAAAAACTTCGAATGGGAGGAGAATCCGCAATGAAAAAACATGCTGGGCTGGGATTGATGACAGCCTGTCTTTTAGCCATGTCGGGCCTGGTTTTTTCCGGGGAAGATCCCCAACAGAAGATTCCCCCGTTGCAGGTGAAAAATGAACAGGCGCAATTCCGCAAAGAGCTGGTCAAGCTGAAATACGTCGACGCCCAGGATGCTTTTCAGCTCCTCCTGGCCTATCGGAGCTATGCAGGATCCATCACCATAGCCCGTGACGCCAATAAAAACAGCATGCTCGTCCTCTACGACACCCCGGAAATTGTCGATAAGATGCTCACCCTGGTCAAAGAAATAGACATCAAGCCGGCCGAGCTCCTGTTCACGGTCCAGCTTGTTTTGGGCTCCGAATCCGGCGAGGAGAAAACGGATGATTCCTTGAAGAACGATCCCGTGATCAGGGACATTCGGAATTTTTTAAAATATAAATTTTTTTCGCTGCTCGATACAACGCTGGTCCGAACCATGGAAAGAGAGGATTCTCAAGTCCGGTTCGGAAAAAACGGGGAATATTCGCTGGAACTCAAGCCCAAATACATCAAGGACGAAAAGGAAGAAAACATCCAGACTGAAATACAGCTGAGATATTATTTCACCAATCCCAATCCCCCCGGCGGACGGGTGGAAGGCAACCTGATTCGCACCACGCTGACCATGAAATCCGGGGAAAAAACCGTGGTCGGCGTCTCCAAGATGAGCGATTCCGACAAGGGTTTGATCCTCATCATTTCCGGCAAAGTCGTCAAGTAAGAAACTCTACCCCTCCCCGATCCGGGAACGCTTATGGGCGGCGCTTAGGCCGCCCGTAGCCCCCGGGCCCCGGGAACCAGTCCCGTCGGTTCCCCCCGTCGGAAAAGCCGACGGGGCCCCCCTCCGCTACGGGGGCTTGAGGGCGGCCTAAACGCCGCCCGAACGGAGATGTCATTTTAATTTTTGCGTTGATATCAGTCGGCCAGAATCTTTTCCAGGATCTTCAGTCTCTTGGCCACGTTTCTATGCGTCGCGTTCCAGGCCTTGACCTCGCGATAAAGGTCGATGGCCTTCTGGTTCTCGTTCAAGTCCTCATAAAGGACGGCCAGGTCATAGGTCAGGACAAAGTGCTGGTCCGATCCTTCCTCGGTCAGGTCGAGGGCCTGCTCCATCCAGCGGACCGCCTCGGGCAGGTTTTTCTTTTTTTTCAAGCAGCGGCTGATCAACGAAAAACAGTCCATGGCCCGTTCGGGGTCCAGGGAAGCCAGCTTGAATTCCTCGATGGCTTCGTCGATCAGCCCCTGCTCCATAAAGGCTATTCCCAGACTGTAGCGCGCTTCGTAATTGGTCTTTTCGATTTTCTCTTCGACATGCCTTCGGAAATCGAAGACGATGTCCGAGAGCTCTTTCTCAATCATGCCCGCTTTTTCTTTGATCTGCCTATAGTACACCGACTCGAGGACATCCAGCTCCTCGTTGATCCGGTCTTCCAGGTTATAAAAGGCCTTGGCCTTGGCCCTGGGCGATGCGACCGGAATGATGTCGGTCTCGGCGAAGATCTCGGCCGCCGTAATCTTTTCTCCGACTTCCTCGACCGGCTCCGCCGCTTCGACCGCGGCCGCCACCTCAGCCGCCGCGACCGGCACCTCCGGCTCCTGGACGATCGTCTCAGGGACGATCGGCTCAGGCATGCCCATGGATTCGGCCGTTGTCCAAGGCTCCTGCGGCGGTTCCTCGATTTTCGCTTCTTTTTCTTTTTCTTGTGAAGTGACCTGTTCGATGATCAGAGGAATCTCTTCATCGCCGACAAACGGCTTGGCTTTTTGGAGAAGCTCCAGCTGGCGCTGGATTCTCGGCTCGTCCGGATAGAGAAGGTCCAGGTTTTCCAGGATCCGCCGGGCATTGCGGACCAGTCCCTGCTGGAGGTAGAGCTCCGCCTTGGCCAGGTTGGTCTGGATGATATCCCGGTCCTCTTCAGAGAGCAGGGAGAGCCGCTCCTCGATCTTCTCTTCTTCGGCCTGCTGGATCTCCTTGGCCACGCTCTTGTTATATTCTTTCTGAAGCGTCAGATCCTGAGGGCTAAGGTCGACGAGCTCCTGGAGGACCTGGAGCCTTTTGTCCTCAAACTTGGCCTGACGGTATTCTTCGAGCAGAACCCTGTCCACGACCTCGAGGTTCTTGTTCTGGATCGTGTTTCTATAGATCGAGGCCAGCCTTTCCAGGCTGGGGATATGCATCTGGCCGGTCATCAGGATGAGACCGAGAAGGCCGATGGCCCGGTCTTCCCTGTTTTTCCCGATGAGGGTGATGATCAGCGGTTCCAGGACATCGTAGGCCTTGTCCAACTCGCCTTTTTGGATTTCGATGAATCCCAGCTTGGCGCGGACATCCACATTCTCGGGGTCTTCTTCCAGAAACCGGTGAAAGAGATTCCCGGCCTTTTGAAAATCCTTGTTCTCCAGGTAGAGGTTGGCCAGAAGGGCGATGAGGTCCGGATTATCGAGATTCGTGAGATGACCGTGCTCGACAAGCTTGATGGCATCCTTGATCCGGCGGTCCTTTCGGTAGATGCGGACGAGATTGGCCAAGGTCCGGGGATCGCTATCCTTGAACACCCTGGCTTCTTCCAGGATTTTTTCCGCCTGCTTGAAATCGTTTGTCACGAACAGCCATTCGGCCGCATCGTTGAGCTCGGCCACGGCCTTGTCCGACGCCCCCGTCTTCACGTAGAGAGAGGCCAGCTTCAGCCGCGGCTCGATATCCCCTCGCTCGAGCCGAGTCAGCTTCTCGTACAGGCCGAGAAGGCTCTCGGTCTCCTGTTTCTGTTCGAGCTCTTCGGCGGCCTTGAAATATTCGGTCCTGGCCTCGGCGGCAAAACCCAGATGGCTGTAGAGGTCGCCGAGCTTGACCGTGAACTCGGTACTGGCCGGGCTCAGCTTGCTCGTTTTTTTGCAGATGGCCAGGGCCTGGGAATAGGCCCCCTTCTTCTCCAGGTAGGCAATGTTGCTCTGGAAAATTTTCACGGCGGCATCGACCTGGCCGAGCTGAACATAGAGGTCGCCGATGATGTTGTTGATGGGGACGTCGGCGCCGCTGCCGAGGAGGAGTTTCCGGTACTCGGCAATGGCCTCCTGGTGTTTCCCGGCCTTGACCTTTTTTTCGGCGGCCTCGATGATTTTGATACGATCGCCTTTTTCGCTCATGGGACCTTTCCTAAGATTTTAAATGAAAACTCTGCCGATGAAAAGAGGTCTGGCCAAATTTTTGGAGAGCCCGGTAATGCTCCTCGGTCCCGTAGCCCTTATTTTTAGTCAGCGAATACCCCGAAAAAATGACGTCGCACCGGGCCATCATCTCGTCCCGGAGGACCTTGGCCACAACCGAGGCCGCGGCGATCGAATAACTTTTCCGGTCTCCGCCGCGAACGCCTTTCTGGACATAGGGAATATCCTTGAGCTCAAACCCGTCGATGAGCAGGACGTCCGGGCGAAGGGGCATCCGCTCCACGGCCCGCCGCATGGCCTCGAGGGACGCCCAATAGATGTTTTTTTGGTCGACTTCGACATTCGAGCAGAGCCCGACGCCGACGGATTCGGCCCCGGCCAGAATGAACCGGACGAGCTCCCTGCGTTTGTGAGAAGTCAGCAGCTTGGAATCGTTCGTCTGCCGGAGCCAGGCCGGAGACGGGGCTTGGATCAGAGATGCGGGAAGGACCAGGGCCACCGCCACCACGGGACCGCACAGGGCTCCCCGGCCGACCTCATCCACCCCCGCGATAAATCGATATCCCTGTTTTAAAAAGCGTTTCTCAATCTCGAAATCGGGCACGTTGGCCTTTTATTTCTCTTCGCGAAGACGTGCCGCTTTTCCTTTCAGCCTTCGAAGATAATACAATTTGGAACGACGGACCTTCCCCTTTCGGAGCACCTCCACTTTTTTAATGGCCTTGGAATGGACCGGGAAGATCCGTTCGACGCCGATGCCGAAAGAGATCTTCCGGACGGTGAACGTCGTGCTCAAGCCGGTTCCCCGCTTGGCAATCACATCCCCCTGGTAGACCTGGATGCGCTCCTTGTCGCCTTCTTTAATGATGACATGCACTTTGACCGTGTCCCCTACGCCGAAGGGTTCCACATCTTTTTTCATGTGCTTGTCTTCCACCAATTGGATCAAGCTCATCGTCTTTTCCTTTCTTCTTGGATTGGGTCGAGTCCCTTCTTTTCCTCCGGAGAGAGGGGCCGATGTTCCAGGAGGTCGGGCCGGCGCTGCCGGGTTTTTTCCAGCGCCTTTTTCCGGCGCCAGGTTTCGATCTTTTTATGGTCTCCGGAAAAAAGGACCTGGGGGACTTTCATCCCTCGAAAATCCCGGGGACGGGTGTATTGGGGATAATCCAGCCGCCCCTCAAAAAAAGAATCATGCCTGACCGATTCTTCCTTGCCGACCACGCCCGGGACAAACCGGACCGCCGCATCGACGACGACCATGGCCGCCAATTCCCCTCCGGTCAGGACATAATCGCCGATGGAAATCTCGTCCGTGGCCAGGTTTTCGCTCACCCGTTCATCGACACCCTCATAGCGTCCGCAGATGAGGACGACCTGGGAATGCCCGGCCAGTTCTTCGGCAAGGGGAGAATCCAGCTTTCTTCCCTGGGGGGAGAGCAGATAGACAGGCGTGAGGGGAGACCGGCGGACATGCTCCACGGCGGCAAAGATCGGCTCAGGCTTGAAAACCATGCCTTCCTTTCCTCCGTAGGGGCGGTCATCCACCTGCCGGTGCTTGTCCGTCGTAAAATTCCTTAAATTGTGCACGTGAACCTCGATCGATCCCTTCTCGATCGCTCTTCTTACGACCCCCCCTGAAAAAACGGCCTCGAACATTTCAGGGAAGATGGTGATTATATCAAATCTCATTCAAGTCCAAAAGGCCGTCCGGAGGGTCGATGACAATCCTTTTTTGGTCCGTGTCCACTTCCGGACAGATGTCCTGGCTGAAGGGAATGAGGATTTCCTTCGCGTCCCGGCTGCTTTCCACGACCAGGAGAACCGACTCGCCGATCGGCCACACGTCCTTGACGATGCCGATTTTTTCCTGCGCCTTCGTGCATATGACGCAGCCGACCAGCTCGAAGGAATAGTGCCGCCCTTCCTGGGCCGGCTTGAGGCTGTCTTCCGGAACGAAAAGGCCCGCGCCGGCCAGAGCTTCCGCCTGGGACAGAGAATCTATGCCTTTGAGCTTAAGGACGTGAAAGCTTTTATAGGGATAAAAGGCCTCGACTTCGTACTCTTGGAAATCCCCTCTTCCTTTCAGAAAAAGCTTAAAAAAAAAGCGTCTGGAACGATCTCACCATACAGTTTAACCTTGAGTTCCCCCTTATTTCCCTGGCTTCGCTGGACTTTCCCGATACTCTGCAAATCAACCTTTCTCGATGATCTCGAGGTTAAATCTCCTCTTCAGCTTCATGCCGGCGGCACCGAGGATGATGCGCATGGCCCGAGCCGTTCTGCCCTGCTTTCCGATCACTTTTCCCAAATCTTCTTGCGCAACCTTCAGTTCCAGAATTGTCGTTTGTTCCCCTTCGAGCTGGGAAACCTGCACCTTCTCGGGTTGGTCGACGAGGGCTTTGGCAATCAATTCTACGAGTTCTTTCACAGTAACCTCCTTTAAGATTTAGAGTCTTGTAAGTTGGAAAGTTTTGATGGCTGGGAAAGCTTTCGCAAAAGAGACCGGACGGTCTGGGATGTCTTGGCACCCCGTTCGATCCAGAATTTGGCTTTGTCTAAATCGATTTTAATCTCCGGCGGCTCTTTGAGCGGGTTATAATAGCCGATGGTATCCTTAGCCTTGCTCTCGCGCGGCTTTTTCGAGTCCATGACGACGATCCGATAGGAAGGCCTGTTTTTGGCACCAAATCTCATCAAGCGCATTGAAATCATTGTAGATTATTCCATTCTATTGAAATGAATCAAGATAATAGCCGAATTCGGCGCCTAAGTCAATACAAAAAAATGGCTCGGGAAAGCGGTTCGTATTTGGGTCCTGTCACGGCATGTCCCTGTCCGTCCTCGCTCAAGACCCTCCCACCCACCACCATGAGCTCCGGGCGGACAGGGACACGCCGCGCCACCCAAAACGACAACGCGCTTTCTCCTCGCCTCGAACCAGCCGGGACCGAAACCTGCATCCGCAGCCCGTGGATGGGTTTTCTCGCCGCAAACGCCGCGACCAGCTTCTAATTCGGACGTTTCCGTCTTTGACAATTTGCAGCCATATTGATAATGTTTTCCCGTGGGACGGGCAGACTGGATCGTTGTTATTCTCCTCTGTCTCATATCCCTTCTCGTCGGCCTTTACTTCACCAAAAAAGCCGGAAAACAAGGAGCCACGGGCTACTTCACCGGAAACCGGAGCCTCCCCTGGTGGGCGATCGGGCTGTCCAACACGGCCACCTATCAATCCGGGAACGGCGGCTTCGTCATGCTGGTCGTCGTCTTCGGACTGGCCGGCAATTGGATGTGGTGGGCTTCCTGGGTCGTCTGGATGCCTCTGGTGGCCATCATTTGGGCCCGGATGTGGCGCCGCATGCAGATCGTCACGACGGCCGAGCTGATCACCCTCCGTTATGGCGGAAAAACCAGTCAAATCGCCCGCAAAATCTATGCCTTGTTGCTTTTCTGCTACGCGGTCATCATCATCGGCTACATCACCGGTTTTTTTGCCAAGACCATCGCTCCCCTGGTTCCCCTGACGGAGGCCCAAATCCTGCTGATCTTTGGCGGCGTGACGGTGATCTACACGGTCTTCGGAGGCCTAATGGGGGTGGTCTTCACCGATATCGTCCAGTTCGCCATCCTGCTCATCGGCAGCATTGCCTTCTTTTTCATGATCGTGCCCCAGCACGGGGGCTGGTCGGCCATCGTCGGGAAAATCCACGCCGTCCGCCCCGACGCCTTCCGCGAGATGCCTCCGACTCCCCTCATCCCCGCCCTGACCATCGCCATGCTAATTATTCAAGGGCTGTTTTTCGCGGGGTCTCCCACGGCCGGGGAAGGCATGACCGCCCAGCGCTTCATGGGCGCCAAGAATGAACGGCATGCCATGGGCGGGCAGCTGTTCAATGCCTTCCTCGCCCTCTCCCTCCGGACTATTCCTTTGATCGGTCTTGGCGTCGTCGCCCTTTCCTTATTTTGGACCAAGGATCTCCTCCAACAGGTCGGTCCCGCGCCGGCCGGGATGAAGCTCCTCACCGACCCGGCCTATGCCTGGGGAGAGCTGGTCAACGCCTCCCGCCTCCCCGCCGGGTTCATCGGCATCCTTGTCGCGTCCGAAGCAGCCGCCTTTATGTCGACGCTCAGCTCTCTTATCAACTGGGGTTCGAGCCTGGTCATCAACGACTTTTATCGGACCCTCCGGCCTCGTGAATCCCCCCGGGGCCAAATCATAACCTCCCGGCTGGCGACATTGCTGCTTTTCATCCTGGCCGCCTTTGTCGCCGTCTTTTACGTCAAGGGAATGGTCAGCTGGTTTCTGTTCATCAACTCGGTCATGGTGATTTTCATCCTTCCTCTTTCCTGGCTCCGGTTCTTTTGGTGGCGGTTCAATGTCTGGGGTGAGATTGCCGCCATCATCCTGGGTTTGCCGCTCTCGATTCTTTTCTGGTTCATCCTGGACTTTCAAAACAAGCCCTTTTGGCAGGGAACAGGACTGCTTTTTCTCGCGAGCAACGCGACATTGATCCTGGTCACCCTGCTCACGCCGCCGGAATCGAGCGAAACTCTTGTCAATTTCTATGAGAGGTGCCGGCCGCCGGGACTCTGGAAGCCGGTCCGCGAAAAAGCCCGCGTCTCCCAAACAGGAGATCCTTCGCTCGGCCACCTCTTGTTCGATTGCGTCCTCGGAACAGCCGCCTGCTTCGGCCTCGTCGTGGCGACAAATTCCATGTTTGCCGGCGCTTGGAGCGTCTTTGTCGCAGGAATGATCACGGCCACCGCGCTCGGCGCTTGGCTGATCAGACGGATTCTTATATAAAGGCAGGAGTTGAAATTTAAAATTAAAGGTTCTCTTCCATTTCATGTGGGGAAAATTGTCTGGGAAACAGAAGAGAACCAACTTATTAAATCCCCTACCCCCTTAAGCCATTAAGGGGGATGATAGGGAAGGTGGAGGGATTTTATGACAAATAAGCAACTCTTGGGCTTCGCCCTCACCCTGGCCGCAATTTTTGCTGTCAGGAGTTCAAGAAGCCCCTCATTTTTAGGATCCGCTCAACAGCCGATCCCGCTTCGGCCGGGATTCGTGGTCAACCTGCCCGACAATAAGCTCCCCTTCCCCACGCCTTTGGCCAAAGGCCGGACCGAGCCGGGTTTTAAAATTCGCGGGACAAAGGGATGGGCTTGGACGCCCGATCAATATCTGGCTGAAATTCCTTACCTCGCCCAAACCAAGATGAACTTCCTGATGAGCTGCTATACAAGCGTATTAACGGACATGGAAAAGTTCGTCAACCGCTGGTGGGAGCCTATCCCGGAGCGGACAAAAAAGGGATTGGAACGGGTCGTCCAGGCCTGCCGGGAAAAGGGAATCATCTTCTGCTATGCCATGCATCCCCAGCTTTTTTCGGAGCGGCCGCTCAAGCATGACAGCCCCGAAGATTTTGAGGCCCTCTTCAAGCACTATGCCTGGATGCAGGGGCTGGACGTGCATTGGTTCAGCCTCAGTTATGATGATATCGAAACCAAGGGTCAGGATCTCGCTCGGCTGGGCAAAGCTCACGCCCGACTCGCCGATAAACTGTTCCGGCGGCTGCGGGAGAAAGACCCGCAGGCCCAACTCGTCTTCTGCCCCGTCTATTACTGGGGCTGCAGCGATGCCGGTGATGCCAAGCTCTATCTGGAAGCTCTCGGCCAGATACTGGATAAGGATATCTTTGTCTTCTGGACCGGCGACGGCGTCGTCACGCTGAAGATCAGCCGGGCGTGTGCCGAAAAATTCAAAAACGCCGTCAAGCACCGGATCATCATCTGGGACAACTTCCCGGTCAATGACCGAACCGGCGCCCTGCACCTGGGGCCGGTGACCGGCCGCGACCCGGACCTGGACGAGGTCGCCTACGGCTACATGAGCAATCCCCATTGCCCTCAGAATGAGATCAACCGGATTCCTCTTTTGACATGTGCAGACTATGCTTACAATCCCCAGGCCTACGATCCCGGCCGTTCGATCGGTCAGGCCATCGTCCATCTGGCCGAAAATCCGGCCCAGCGGCAGGCGCTCAGAGACCTTGTCGAGCTCTACCCGGGGAATTTGATCAGCGGGAGTACGAGGACAAGCTACAACTGCGTGTTGGAGAAATTCGACGCGCTGCTCAAAGAGCCGAATCCCGAAGACCGTGCCGGCCGTTTTCTGGCCCGCTTGGAAGACACGGCATTGCGGCTGGACAGGGAATTTCCGGCAAGCTATGCCGGGACAAAAGAAACCATCGCCGCTCATATCGCCCAGCTCAAGGGCAGGTTCAAAGAGCATTTATCGGCGAGTCCTTTTCCCGGCGCGGTCATCACCATGTCCAAAGACGTTTTGAAGGACAAGATCAAAGGCGGCTGGGCCGGACAGACCATCGGGTGCACATTCGGGGGGCCGACCGAGTTCCGCTTTCAAGGGACATTCATTCCTGATTATCAGCCCATCCGCTGGGACGACGGCGCCATTCTATCAAGCTTCCGAAACAGCCCCGGTCTTTACGATGATATTTACATGGATTTGTCTTTCGTCGAAGTCTTCGAGAAAGACGGCCTTGACGCCTCCCCGTCGGCGCTGGCCCGGGCCTTTGCCACGGCCAAATTCCCTCTCTGGCATGCCAATCAGATGGCCCGTTACAACATACTCAGGGGGATCCTGCCGCCGCAGTCCGGACATTGGTTGAATAATCCCCACGCCGACGATATCGATTTCCAGATCGAGGCCGACTTTGCCGGCCTCATGTCGCCCGGGATGCCGAATACGGCTTCCGAGTTCTGCGACAGAGTCGGGCACATCATGAACTACGGAGACGGCTGGTATGGTGGCGTTTACATCGCCGCCATGTACGCCCTGGCTTTTGTCTCCGAGAATATCGAAGCGGTGGCCGAGGAAGCGCTCAAGGCTATTCCCGCCAAAAGCACATTCGCTCAAACCATGCAGGATGTCATCCGCTGGCACAGGAAAAACCCCTTGGACTGGAAAGGCACCTGGTTCAAGGTCCAGCGCAAATGGTCGGAGGACATCGGCTGCCCGGAGGGCGTTTTCTCGAGCTTCGATATCGACGCGAAAATCAATTGCGCCTGGGTCCTGCTGGGACTGCTGTATGGGGATGGGGATTTCGGCAAGACCTTGTCCGTGAGCGCCCGGGCCGGCGATGACTCCGACTGCAATCCGGCGAGCGCCGGCGGCATCCTGGGAACCGCCATCGGATACAAAAATATCCCTGATTTTTGGAAGAAGGGGCTCCAGGCGGCCGAGTCGATCCCCTTCAAGTTCACGCGCCTTGCATTGAGGGACGCCTATGACTTATCGTTCAAGCACGCCCTGGAAAATATCGGCAGAAACGGAGGGAACACCGAGGGCCAAAATGTTCGAATCCAGGTTCAGAAGCCCGAGACGGTGAAGTTGGAGGTCTGCTTCGAAGGCCATTATCCTTCAGAGCGGAAGCCCTTGACCATCCAGCTCGACAAAGAAGCCTCGTTTGAATTCGAAGGCATCGGCTTTGCGGTCAACGGCAACGTGTCGGCCAAGGACAACGACTCCTACCGTTTTCGCGTCGAAATGTCGGTGGACGGAAAGCTCGTCGAGTCGTCGGACCTGCCGACGGACATCCTCGTCCGAAAAGAGACCCTGTTTTGGAGATACGGCCTGGCCAAGGGACGCCATAAGGTCCGGCTCAAGGTGTTGAATCCTTCAGAGAAGGCAAGGATCGTCCTTCGTGATGCGATCATCTATGACGATCAGCCCGCCAAGCCGAAAACCTAGGCCATAATCTTGGTCGAATTGACGAGCCGGAGGCCTTCGTCCATAATAGCAGCGCCGTGATTTGCCGCCGGAAGGAGGATTGAGCGATGGCGAAAATTTACTACGTCGGGGATTGGGCCATCATGACCGGCCCTGTTTTTGCCGAAACGCCTTTCTTTCATTCGCCCAAGGGGCTGGACATCTTTAATTATGGAATATGGCTGAAGGAGGCCCTGGAGTCGACGGGCCGGCACGTCGTGAACTCCGTGCCCAGCTGGGATTTCTACAACCGGCTCGGTCCCGGCGATTATGAGGCCATCCTCGAAGAATACGACGTCCTGATTTTCAGCGACGTCGACGCTAAACTCTTCCAGCTGGCGCCGAATTTCTTTGACCGGGCGAAGTTCGGGAAAAAACCGCTGACCTTCCCTGACCGGCTGCGCCTGACCCTGGAGGCGGTAAAAGCCGGAAAGGGCATCATGCTCTTGGGAGGCTGGTATTCATTCACGGGCGAAATGGGAAAGGGAGGCTGGGGGCGGACGCTCCTCAAAGAACTCCTGCCCGTGCTCTGCCTGGATTATGAGGACCTCGTCGAGACGACGGAAGGCTTTTCCGTCGAGGTGACGGAAGCGGGGAAAAAAATCTTCAAGAAGATCCCTTTCCGGTCGATGCCTCCGCTCCTGGGCTACAATAAAACGATCCCGAAGAAAGAGGGCCGCATTCTCCTCAAGGTGAAGGAAACGGGCGACCCGCTGTTGGCTGTTCGAGACTTCGGACAGGGTCGGGTGCTCGCCTACACCTCCGACCCGGCGCCCCACTGGGGATGCAATTTCGTCTATTGGGATGAATACAATCATTTCTGGCTGGAGTGTCTCGACTATGTCTTGGGCAGGAAATAAAATGAAACCGCTGGCCGCCGGCTACGGCGAGAGGGTCATCACGCCGCCGCTTGGCGTGGATCTCTGCGGATACGGATTCTACCTCGACCGGAAAGCAGAGCAGGTCCGAGATGACCTGAAAGTCCGGGCCTTGGTCTTGAAGAACGAGGATCAAGCGCTCGTTTTGGCGAGCTGCGACCTGATCGGGTTCACGGTGGATTTCTCCGATTCGGTTAGGCAAGCGATCGGCCGGCAGCACAACATCCCTGCTAAAAATATCCTATTAGCCTGCACCCACACCCATTCCGGTCCTGCCACCCAATCCCTTCCGGGCTTGGGCGAGGTGAATGAGAACTATCTGGAAAAGGTCAAGCGGGCGATTAAAGAAGCCGTCGGCCAAGCCTTCAATCAAACGAAAGACGCGGATTTCGTCTATGCCTTTGAAGCGGTCGAGCCCATCGGCTATAACCGGCGCCTCAAGAATTTTGAGGGTATCGATCCAACGCTCAAGGTCGCCGTCTTCCGCCAAAAATCTCAAAAAATCTATCTTTTGAGCTATGCCTGCCATCCTGTGGTCCTCGGCCCTTTGAAAAAAGTCTCGGCCGATTGGCCGGGCGCAGTGATCGGCCAGATAGAAAAAAAAGGACATCGGGCAATCTTCTGCCAAGGCTTCTCCGGCGACATCGATCCGGTGAGCCAATGGAACCGCTGGGGGGCGGGGACCGATGAAGACCTGAAGCTTTACGGACAATGGCTCAGCCTGCGCGCCTTCAAAGCGGAAAAATACTCGGGCGAGCCGAGCCGGAATTCTCTGAAGGCCGTTGAAACTCGACTGGCGATCCCCCTTCGTGTTCCCTCGAAAAAACAGATCGAAATAGAGGCCGCGGAATTTGCCAAGACGTATGCCCAATTTCCGGGCGGCTCACGATTTGCGGAGGACTGGAAAGAAAAGGCCCTCGACGCCCTTCCGACCTTTCAGTCCAAACCCTATCTTGAAAATGTGCCGCTCCAGGCGATGGCCGTCGGCCCTCTCAAATTCCTCGGAATTCCGGGAGAAGTATTTTGCCAGCTGGGCTTAAAGCTTCAGAGAAAATGGCACCCGCTCTTTCCGCTGGGCTATGCCAACGGCAGCATCGGCTACATTCCCACTCGGCGGGCCTTCGGGAATCCGGACGATTATGCCTGCACCTGCGCCCCGAAATTCTATTCCCTCTTCCCCTTCACGCCGGATATTGAAAAGATCTTGATTCGGGAGAGCGATCGACTGCTCGCATGCCTTAAAGGCTGATTGTTAATGGGCTGAAAGGAATGTTCTTTTTTCCTTCAGACAACCTATCCCCTTTTTGAGCTCGGAATCCAGGCTGCTCATCAAGCCACGATGATATCGATGGACAGTCATCGATGTCAAGGAAACACGTTGAATCATACACAATATTGCGTTATCGAGGAACATATTTTTTCCTGATTCGATGAGCCCTGACCGTCGATCACTTTTGATTTTCTTTTTATTGACTCCCTCCGTGGGACTTGCTATGATAGGGGAAACTCTGAGGGAATTGCCAGGGAGGACGGGAAAATGAAATGCCCTCGCTGCGATTTCGACAATACAGCCGAGAGCACTTATTGCGGCAAATGCGGCAATAAGCTTGCTTCGTCGCCAGATTCCATTGATTCTACCGTACTCTATGCCGTTCCCCAGACGGATTTGGAAGTGGGAACGACCTTTGCCGGACGATACCAGGTTATCGAGGAGCTCGGAAGCGGCGGGATGGGAAAAGTCTATAAGGTCATCGACAAGGAGGTCAAAGAGAAGATCGCCATAAAGGTCTTGAGACCGGAAATCTCTTTTGATGAAAGAATTATCGAACGCTTCCGGAATGAACTAAAACTCGCCCGAAAAATTTCTCATCCAAACGTCTGCCGGATGTATGACCTTCTCAAGGAGAAGGGGCGCTATTTCATCACCATGGAATATATCTCCGGAGAGGACTTAAAGAGCACAATCGCCAGGGTCGGACAGCTCAGCGTGGGAAAAGCGCTGGCCATTGCAGAACAGATCTGTAAAGGATTGGCCGAGGCTCATAAATTGGGCGTTGTCCACCGCGATCTGAAACCCCAAAACGTCATCATCGACCGCCAGGGGGATGCCCGGATCATGGATTTCGGCATCGCTCAAACTCACACGACGAAAGGGCTCACGGAACCCGGAGTCATGATCGGCACGCCCGAGTATATGTCACCGGAACAGGCTGTCGGGGAAGTCATCGATCAGCGTTCGGATATCTACTCGCTGGGCGTCCTCCTGTTTGAACTTCTCACGGGAACGTTGCCCTTCAAAGGCGATACGGCCGTCGGGTTGGCCCTTAAACAAAAAACAGAACTCCCGCCCAATCCGAAAAGCCTGAATCCCCAGATCTCCGATGAGGTCAGTCAGCTGATCCTCCGCTGCCTTGAAAAGGATAAAAACAACCGCTATCCGAGTGCGACATCGCTTCTTGAAGAGATCAGCCGAATCCAGCGTGGCTTTCCCACGACAGAAAGGCTCATTCCCGAGAAACCTCGGACGACAACTGGAAAAAAAGGAGGAAAGCGCGCCTTTCCTTACGTCAATCCTCTCATCGTTGGCGTGGTCCTTCTGGCTGCTGTCGCCGGCTATTTTCTTCTGGCCCGAGTCCTGAGGGTTGGTCCTGGTCAGCCGGCTAGGAAAGTCAGAGAAAAAATCGTCGTTACCCGAATTCTGGACCAAGGAAGACGTTTTGACCTTCCTTTCGGCAAAAACGAACTGAAAGATATCGCTTACGGCACGGGTGAAATAAAAGATGTCGCGGATAGCAAAATTGATAGCGTTGATGTTACCTCCGGCAAAAGAGGGGCGATCGACATCAGCTCCGATCCGCCCGGCGCAGTGGTCTATTTGAATGAGGATAAGAGAGGACGGCAGACACCCTTGAAAATAGCGGTGCCCGCGGGCAAGTATCGAATAAGAATCGACCATCCTAATTTTTTGGAGGAGGGCGGAGAAATCCAAATCGAAAGTGGAAAAATATTTCAGAAGAAATTTGTTCTCAAGCCTGCCTATATCATAGACATTCTCAGTGCCCCCTTAGGGGCCTCCGTATTTATTAATGGGCAGGCTCGGGGCCAGACGCCTCAGTTGAAAATAAAATTGGCCAAACAAACCTGCCTTCTAAAACTTGAAAGGCTCGGCTATGAAGTCCATGCGGAGGAACTCCTCTTGAAACCCGGGCTCAATCTTCCCAAAACAATCGCGCTCAAGAAGCTGGTTGTCAAGATTTCCATACAAACGAATCCTTCCAAAGCGAAGATTACCATCGACGATAAACTGACAGGGACTTCTCCGCTGAATCAAACGATCGAGACCGGCGCGCATATTTTCAAAATTGAGAAGGAAGGATACGAGACGGAAGAGAAGAAAATAGAATTTTACCAGGATTATAGTGTCGCTTTGCCTCTGACTCCTATCGAATACGGAACCATCGAGGTTTCCGCGTATCCTAGAGCTCGAGTTTATTTGGACGGAAATCCCGTCCTGGAGAAGGGGATTCCTCTCGAGGTTTTCACCGGGCCGAAAAAACTGAAAGTGAGAGTCGGACCGCATAAAATTGAATTCGTTTCCACGACGTCGAAAGAAAAGCTCTCTCTGGCCATTACGGCGGAAACCGGAAAAATAATTACGGCCTTTGCGAATTTTAAAGCTGGTAAGGTCGAGACCTCAGTAAAAAAATAAGAGAGCCGGCATCGGCTTGAGAGCAGCTCATTCTTCCAGCTTCCTGCGAATTGGCCGCAGCGGTAAGACTTGGATGGATAGACACTACGAATCCTGGACCAGAGACGTGAAGGTGTTTATGGGCAGGCTCTGGTATCGTATCGCCGGTGATTCCCGCGACCCCGACTATGGAAGTGGAAACGCTGTCATTGGCATTCGGGGCTGACCGCGGTCACGAGACGACCGCGGTGTGTCGATGATCCAGGAGGGGTGGTTTTGAGGAGGCGGACAGATTCCGGGAGATGGCCTACCCGTCGGTGATTGTAGGTCTCCCGGTTTCCATGTTCATGTGAACCTTCTTCTTCTCTCCCCCTTTAATCACAAGATCAACCTGATATTTCTTTGTCTTGTCCCTAGACTGAAACTCAATGACATGCCTGCCTTCCTCAATGGTCTTGGTTATTTGAGGTGGGGCTATGCCAATAGATACCGAATCAAGATAAACCTCGGCTGAATGGACGGCGCTGATGATGACCGTCGCATTCGGCATTTTCGTTAGGGTAATGGTGCGATTGACATTTGCAGACAACGACAGAGGTATGTCCTCGGACCTATACCCTTCCTTTTCCAAGCGGATCTTGTGAGGTCCAGACATAATGTATTTTTCTTGGGGTGCAGAACCCCAAAGCTCTCCGTCAACATAGATCAGAGCTCCCGGAGGATTAGAATTAATCATCAATTTTGCCTGTTGTCGTCTGAGAGCGACCCTCAGGGCCGGATTCTGGCCGGGTTTAAGGCTAAGCGGCTCCTCATACGGCTCCCACCCTTTTCCCTTGTCCAGTCTGAGCTGACAAGAGCTTTTGGTCAATTTCATTGTAGTAGGTGTCTTCCCTTGAAAATCCTCATCAATCCGGACATCAGCGCCCTCAGGTTCGGTGCTGATCTCAAGGAAATAATACTGCGTCATGGTATATTCTTTGGATGTTTTTTCGTCAGCCACGATCTGCACCTCGTCGTTGACGTCTTCACAATCAGGATAGCTGACTCTGATCCGATAACTTCCCGGGGGGAGATCCAGGCTGGCCGGAGTGAGCTTCTTGAACAACTTTTCATCGACATAGATATTCGCTCCGCTGGGTATCGAAGAGATAGAGAAGACACCCATGGGAGGCGGTTTGATATCAGTATTGCTAACCTGGTTATCCTCATTCCCCTTGTTAACGACGGCAATCTTGTTACCATTGTTATCCGTGGGCCGTAAGAACAATATTATAATTCCGATCAAAATAATGACCGCCGCCAGGGAAGCAACGGGGATGATGAGCTTGTTGATGAGCTTGGCCAGCCGTGACTGAGGAATGGCCGCACTCCATTGCTTCTTCGGATCAGGAAGGAGTTTTTCGGCTGTGGGATGTCCCTTTTCAATCCTGGATATCTCTTCAATGATATCTTCACAACTGGAGAAACGTTTGTTCTTGTTCTTTTCAAGACATTGCAGGATCAAAGCGCTGAGGTCTTTCGGTATCTGCGGGTTGATACTCCGGGGATCGGGCGGCGATTCCGTTTTGTGCATCATGGCCACCTTGAGGGGTGTATCCGCTTTAAAAGGGACGGTGCCCGTCAGGAGCTCGAACATGATCACGCCGAGGGAGTAGATATCCGACCTGCTATCCAATTCTTTCCCTTCCGCTTGTTCTGGAGACATGTATTCGGGCGTCCCGATCAGGACGCCCGCTTCCGTGATTCCCGCGGTCTTGCGTGACTGGGCAATCCCAAAATCCATGATCCGGGCTTCCCCGCCGCGGTCGATGATGATATTGTGGGGTTTCAAGTCCCGATGGACGACTCCCAGACGATGGGCCTCGGCCAATCCCTTGCAAATTTGCTTGACAATGAGCAACGTCTTTCCCACGCTGACCTGCCCGAGCCGCAGGATGGTGCTTTTGAGGTCTTCTCCGGAGATGTATTCCATGGTGATGAAATACACTCCCCACTCATTGACGATATCATACATCCGGCAAACATTCTGATGAGAGATTTTTCGGGTCAACTTCAACTCATTCCTGAAGCGCTCGATGGTCTTTTCATCAGAAGAGATCTCGGGTTTAAGGACCTTGATGGCAATCTTTTCGTTGATTTCCTTATCGACAACCTTATAGACCGTTCCCATCCCGCCCCGGCCGATCTCCTCGATGATCTGGTATCTTCGGGCAAAAATACTTCCGATACTCAGGTCTGCTTTGGGCCTATAGAAAGGCATGGTGGCCGACAAGGCATCTTTGGAGAAAATAAGCTTTGTCCCGCATTTTTTGCAGTAAGCGTACTGCGGGGGATTCTCAAAACTGCACTTGCTGCATTTCACGGCATTCTTCCCCGAGAATCATTCCGCCGATTTTATGTTCTTAATTATGATATCAACTCGATGGCCTGGAGTCAAATAGACTAGGATCTGCCCGTTAATTTGGAGGGGAATCAAGGCAAGAAAATTCGCCAGAATAAAACAAATGGAGGGGAAAGGAGGAGGGCCGGAGGAGCGACTAGCGCCCCGCCGAAATTAGGAAGGAGAGGTAAGAAAAGAAAGAATGGAGGGGAGGCGAGTAGGCATCCTATCGGAAAATCATCCAGAAACCCATCTCTTTATCGAGAGTAAAGCTCTTTGAGTTCGGCGAGAGGGTCGTCAAAATCGAAATTGAAAAGCTTTGGATTTTCCCCGATCACGGCTGCCGAAAAAATAGAGAATACATAATTATAGGTCTCATCCGGAATTTTGTTCACGTATTTATTAAGGAACTGCCAAAAGTTGCGTTCTCGGGGGTTTTTCGGCATCTGTCTGATCATTTCGATGACCCTATTTTCTCCCCAATTATAGGAAGCGATCACCAACAATCCGGACGCTTGGGCGTCGGTATCATAGATATAACGTAAATAGCGAGCGGCGGCCATCGTGGATTTCTTGAAATCGTGACGCTCATCCATCGGATCATACTTGGGCTCGCCGATCAAAGGGCCAACCTGGAGACCGTACGCTTTGGCCGTCTCCGGGATGAACATCCACATCCCTTTCGCATAGCCATACCTGGTCGGGGGGCTGTACGCTTTCGCATCAAACACACTTTCTTGGAGGGCGATATAAAAAAACTGAGCCCGCAGTTTTTTCCTGGCCAGCTCGTAGGCGATATCGCGCTCGTACCGATTTTTTTTGGCCAGGGCGATGGCATTGGCCAGTTTACGTGTGGACTGCCATTTCTTGATATACTTCCTGACTTCTTGGACAAATCCTGGCGGCAAGTTGAGCTCACATTCGCCGAAAATGCTGGCGACCTTAAGAATTAGTTTTTCATCTTCGCTCATCTTTTTCTTGTAGACACCCAGCTTTTCGACGAGCTGATCGTAGCCTTTTTTCTCCTCATTGAGGCTATTTTCCTCCTTTTCAACTTCCTTGAGATCTTGAAGTTTTCCTGCCTCCGTTAGCTTTGTCCTCAGATCGGCGATCCTGATTTCCATGTCTTTATTCTTATAAAAAAGGTCGATGGCGATCTGTCTCTGTTCCCGGATCTTTTTCTGTTGAAATACGGCATACGCTGCCGTGAGGACCAACAAGACGGCAATTCCGGCGATGATCTTAACGTATTTCGATTTTTGTTTCTTCTGGAGGCGAAGAAATGCCTGCCGTATGAACAGCGTGTGCTGTCCGATATTGTCCGCAGGTGATTTATCGAAATAACGTTTGACATATTGAGTGACAGAGGCCGGTTTCTCCTCCAACGTCGCTTGGCTTCCGGGGACCTTCTCTTCTTCGAAGAAAAGCATCGGACCGCTCAAGCCAAACTCAATCAGGGTCGGACGGGTGAGCGGCAGTCGGTCGATTTTATTCCCATCGACAAAGGTGCCGTTGGCGCTGTTGAGATCGCGGATCCACCAGCAGCCTTCTCTAATGTAAACCTCGGCATGCCGACGGCTGACTGAGCGATCCTGAAGCAGAATTTCGCAGGGCTCCTCCCGGCCGATGTAGAACGGCTTGGAAAAGGTGAATTCTTTTTTGCCGGCGGAGCCGCGCTGAACCGTGATTTTAAGGGAGGGAGTAGGAGCTAGGCGAGTCTGGCCGTCACCGAATGGATCCATGAAGTTAGCGATACCTCCTTAATGTCATAAATCAGTGAGGGAAGTTTGGAGGAGCCTATCTTGACTGGCTGGGAGATGGCGTCTGGGGAACAGGATTGAAGCTCAACATCATCCGCTCGACTAGGGGGCCGAGTGTCTTGCGGGTCTTTTTCGTGAAAGAGGCCGTGAGATTGTAGCCGGCCGTGCCGACCAGGACGTAGATTTGCTCCTGGTAGATACGCAGCTCCTCTGTCGGAAACCAGCAGAAAATTGCCTTATAAGCCTGGAGTCCATTGGCCAGGGTTATCGGGCCCTGTTTAAGCAGACGGCAGCCTTTCAGCTCACCGGTGAGAGTGGCGATATTCCAGTCTGCATAATCCCGGAGGTTGTCCGTCTCGACATCAGGGTTGAGATTGATGATGATGTTGTGCTGAATCCCGTCTGTAACGGGGCCGGCGATTGTATAGATGGTCTTGTCCTGCCAGCCGTCATAGAGCTTGATAGAGAACGAATTCCCTCGATAGGGGATTTCAGGTCCAGGAAATTGGATAGGTTGGAAGCTCTGAGATGCCTGATCTCGATCGATTTTACCATCGTTGTCTCTACGCATTTCATTTCCTTAAGTAAAATAGATTTTTTCCATTATCTATTTTTTAAACATTATGGCCCTGAGACGGATCTCCATAGAAGCCAAAATCCGGTCCTCTACTTAAATCTTCATCCGGCCGAACATTTCTTAATGTCGCTTTGGAAAAGGGGAAGATTAAGCCTCACTTTCTCTGGTCTTGATATAATCATCCAGATAAGAGAGCCAGGATGGCGCCTGCTTTAGGAATCTGTGCTCATCGGAACCTTTGATGCCGGGCCAGTATTTATCATTAAAAATTATGAGAAACTTCTCATCTTTGTCTAGGGATAAAAAGACGACCAAGGTCCCGACAAGGATCACCCCTGCCGCAACCCATCCCGCCGCTCCAGCCCTGCTTAGGATTTGGACCGTCCCTCCAACAGAAATGATCATATCGCCCAGCACGGCGATATTGTTGCCCTTGGTGAAATGATCAACGGCATCGACCAGGGCAACGGCCACCACCGCAGCTCCGGCAATCCGGACAAGGGCGCTCTCGGTCAACTCGAAGTTTTTCATCAAAGCCTTCCGGATCGTCTCGAAAGCATTGGCTACCGTAGTCGCATTCTTAAATGCCTTAAGGTAATTCTTATAGTTCGGATCATTTATCAACTCACGGAGCGATAAGGCAAGGTTGATTACGCTGGCGATCTTGGCAATCCGAACAGCCACCTCCTTGACCTTGCCGATTCTTTCGTGGAGCAAAAACGTTTTGAGCGCTCCCGTGTCTTCGTCTTTCACGGTGATGGTGATCAGTTTATCTTCAAGCTTAAAGATCTTCTCAATAGGGGCGGAGACATTGTCCGGCTTGTTGAGCACATTAATCAGGTGGTTCAACCTATCTAGTATAGCCCCTATTTTGTCTGGCTTTTCCGCGACAATCCGGGGGATATAGCCTTCAATCCACTCGCTCATTTTTGCAATAAAATCCAATCCTTTCTTAACAGGTTCCCTAATACGCGAATACGACGCAATAAGGCTTTCCACTGGATCTTTGGCAGGCTGCCCCTCTTGGACGGCTTTTATGGCTGCCATCTTTTTCTTATAGATATCCTCGCTGCTAAGAAGATTATCCCACAAACTCCTCATGTCGCAGATGCCCGCCGCATTCTGAATTCTTGTAACATAATCTGCTGCTTCTTCGGCCGAGTAATGCGCATTCGCCTGATCTATAGCGCTTTGATGGAGTTTCCAGAGCCGTTTTCCGAGATCCTCAATATAGTCGGCTATCTTTGTGAATGACCGTTCAATGTTCCACTTGGTGTTTGAATAGCAAGAGTCAAATTGTTCGCATCGCCAGTGATAGTTAATGACTTTATTAAAGCTTCTTTCTGTTCCGCGTTTCTTGATGATGCTGAGGACGTGCTCAAGAATGGCGATGCTGCCGAGGGCATCTTTTTTCTGGGGAGCATCGGCCGCTTCCCGGATATTGTCCGCAGTCTTCAGGGCCCACCACAAGTCTTCATCATCCAGCGGAAGATGCGGAGTCAATCGATAGGTTGTTGTAGATCCCCCCTTTCGACCATAAAAAGGCTCCAGTTTAATATCAATAAGCTCCGCTCCGGCATGAATGACAAAACGCTTATAGTCAGCTTGTCTGCGCAAAAGCAGTTGTTCCACCTCTTTCATGAGCTCTTGTGCGTTCTTAGGCGACATATTCTTGTACTGCAAGTTTAGCTTCTGCCAGACAAACGGAAGAAACAACCCGCGCTGCTGGCTATTTAACATCGTTGAGCAGCGATGCAGCTGAAGCTCCTTCTGAAATAGTCTCTTTTTCTCATCTCGGGCATCCTGGAAGAGTTTTCGGTCATATGTCCAAAAAAGGTTGAAGCGCATCCCCGCATTGGCCAATATCGTTGGCATCCTATCGATATACTCTAAGGCGTCCGAATCACTGCGGTAGAGGACGTTCATCAGGGTATGATTCTTCTCATCAACAGCGACAAGGTAGCCCCGGCCGTTGGTCCGGCAGGGCAGCTGCCACTTGATCGTCGGGGAAATTTCTTCGGAGATAAACGCCGGATTCTGGGCAAACACCTTTGATGGCGATTTCGAATCTTCGGCCGCGAGATCCAAAAGGCAATACGCATAACGGACAAGGTGATATTCCTTCTGGTAATAATTCTGTGTCGTCTTCGCTCGAATTTGAATAGGCAAAGCGAAAACAATAGTTGGATCTGCCATTCAGTTACCTCAAGGAGGCTTTCGTGTCCGGAGAAGGCTGCTGTTTGTTACGAAGAGTAAGTATGGCGTCCTGAAAAATGGAGTATTCCAGTTTGATCGTGCTCCCGTCAGGCAGGATCCGAACTGTCGCCACCTTGAGACTATACCGGAGTGATTCAGGCGGAAGAGGGAACCAGAGCACGGAATACCCGTCATATTGGTCTGCCTCCTTAAAGGGTACGGACCTGGAATAGGAACCATCACTGGATTCAAGTGTAAATACATCATCGGGCTCGATTCCAGAACCCGATCCTCCAAACAGGACATACGGATAGCCGTCGGATATGACGAACCTTTTTTTGCTCCCTGATTTGCCGCTGAAAGGCTCGTCAGCCATGCGTTTTCCTCTCTTTCTGTGATTTCTTGGCGACGAACGGCTTAGCTTTTTTTGAGAATTCTGTCACGTTTCAATTTTGTAGGGGCCTGGGGGAACATCATCAATTCTGACACGGCCATCATCGTCGAGTTTCCCTTTTTTTTGCCGGCCATCAGATAAAGTAATCGTGTAATCTTTTCCTGAGAGGGGATAGCCTGTCCGGTCAACGACTTGGACTTCAATCCAATCCTTGAATTCCAGAAGCCCCGAATCGGCCGCCACCTCACTGACTTTCACACGGAAGAAGTACTCCGGTGGGTTATATTTTTTACCATACTTTTGCAGTTCCTCTTCAGTGGGAATTTCGTCCGTGTCCTCATGGTATTCATATTCCCATTCCGCCTCGACTTTTTTATTCTTTACAAATACTGGAAATTTTGTGATGAAATCATGGGCCCCGTCAGAATCATGCTCCCAAATTTCGATTTCACCTTCTGTGCCGTCTTCGACACCCTTCACATCCGCCGTGAGCTTGAGAATGTCGCTTCGCCGAGCTTCTTTTTTGTCCCATTTGGCATTGGTGATTTCAATAGGTGGCAAAAGGATCAATGGATTAGACTTCATTTGTAGACCGTGTTTGGGCAACTTCACATTTGCATAGAGCGCCTGTTTGGCTTCTGCAGGTACCTTAATTTGAGTCCAAAAACGGTTACCGGAGATTTTTTCCTTGTATTTGCCAAGGTTTTTGCCGGCTTGGTCGGAAATTTCGATCTCCAGCGCCGATCCATTCCCGACATAATGAGTGAAGATTTCTAATCCAACTCGTCCGCCCGAGCTGGCCATGGGTTTCGTCCACAGAACCTCTTCGATGGCAGATGGCAGCTGGACTTTCTTAATTTGATCGGTTGGCGTCTGGTGGGCTGTCACGATACGATGGCTCACATTGTCTTAAGATTCATTTGGGACACAATTTAAGCGCGGGGAAACGCGGAAAACTGGGTAATAAAGTTTGAAAAAAATACAACTGAGTTCCTCATTTCAAACAAAAAATCCCCCCTTGCCCGGCGATATAGACGCGGCCTTTTTCATCGATTATGGGGCGGCAGGTAATCGGAGTGTCCACGGGCTTGTTGAGGAGGGGCTTCCCGTCTTCCGAAATTTGCATCAAAAGACGGCTCACCCCAGCAAGAATCGTATGGTCCGCCAGGACACTAAACCAAACCCCGGTCTCCGGCCGAGGAAAAGAGAATTCCCAGGCCAGCTCGCCGCTCGCGAAACAATGCAAGACGCTATCGATCATGAGATAGACGCGCCCGCCCGGCGCCGATGCCGGAGGGTGGGGAATCGTGCCGGGGACATCCTGGGAATAGGCCCAATTTTCGCGGCCGCTGAGATCCAGGCTCGTCAACCGGAGTCCCTCGACGGATTTCTGTACCACCAGGAGAGGTCCTTCGTGATCCAACGAGAAGGTCATCAGTCCCGGCATCTCTAAGGTCCGAACCTGGGACTCGGAATTGGCATCGAAGGGAAATGAAAAAATATTCTGTCTTGAAGCCATGAATATTTGCTTCAGATCCGAGCTTATCCGAACGTCCTGGCAGAAGCCTTCTTTCTGAAAGGTCCAGATGAATCTTTGTTCCTTTTCATGATATCTGGAGTACAACATCTGAGCCGGGATCGTTTCCATGCCGCGATCCGTGGCGGGCGATCCGGGGGAATGGTAAACCAGGCGCAGCTCTCCGGAATCCATCTTGATGAAATCGAGACTCGGATTATTCACCAGATAGGGCAACCGGAGTCCTTCCCCAAAGACGCCGTCAAAGCCCAACAATCTATAAAAGTTGGCGTGGTTTACGGTGCTGATGCCGTCTGAGGTCATATCGAATGAAACGCCGCCAGAGGTATCGCGGCCCCAGAGGCGGGACCCGTCATTGCGGTTTCGGGCTTCGATATGATCGCCATAGCTGACAATCAGCATTTCGTTACGGATGGCCAGGTGGATGGGAATTCTCTCGCCCAGTTCGGGAGATTTATCCCGAGACCAGACGACCGTCCCGCTTATCTTTCCCGTAAAGGGAAGAAACGAGGTGGCCTGCAGATCCGCGTAAGGTTTTGGATTTATCATTTGAATACTACGCACTGTCTTCTCCTTGGGCTGAGATTTCTTCGGCCCTGCCTCTCTTGTTAAACTTGCGGCAACGAACAGGCAAAGGGCGAGCAGCAAGCCAAGAGATCCCATCAGGCCTTGAGCTTGCCCTGACAATCCTCTCCTTTTCGTCCGCCCAAGCGTCATTGCCAATCGCTCCTTGCTGTGGCCGGCGGGAATCGACGACAAGCCTCATATCTCCTGCGCTCAGCTTAGATGGGCTGAAGCTGAAAGGTATCGCTCAATTTGCCGTTGGCCCAAGTTCTCAGAAAATCCAACCCCGCCAAAAAATTGTTGTCGCCTAGATTCATGTTCAGAAAGAAACGGATCAGCTCTGCTTCCATGACATTGAAGACCACTTGCAGGTGTCCCCACCATCCAAAATAGATTTTGGGATCGCCCCCGGTGGCGTTCGTCTGCAAAAAATCGACCGTATAGTTGTTTAGCGGATTGGAGGCGGCTGTGAATCCCGGCAGGAAGTGGATGAAAATGTTTTTGACGGATTTGGCACCTCCGACCAAACGGTATTTTTCGCTCAGGTCTTTCCACCCATCCTCGACTTTGGCCAGCTGGTTAATCCTGTTGTTCACGTGCCAGGAGGAGTCATTGTCGAAATTCACCCTCAAGAGAAGCCGAACCAACAAAACAGCCTGATATTCAAAATTGTTCTGGCCGGCATGGAAACCATCCCTGGACGATGATTCATCCTGGCCGACGTCGTACAAGGCCAGGGACAGATGCTTATCTTCTGTCAGAGCGTATTGCTCGTCAAGACACATGGGGACTCGGACATCCCGATTTCGAGCGGGGGTGGCCGCAAAGTCGCGGCCATAAGTCAGAGTGGCCAGGGGATGGACGAACTTCACCACAAACTTTTTGCCGTTGAGGAGGTCGTTCAATCCGCCAGGAGCCGTCGCCACGTCGGCCTGCGAATTGATCATATGAAGAGCGTACCACAGGTTGTGGAGTCGCGGCGCCTTATTGTGGTACATTATCGAGGCATAATTCGATGACATTGTGTATTGATCAAATCCCTGCACGTAATCACAAAATGTCCTCGTTTTCTCCGGCCATGATTTGAATTTCGCGTAGATGTATTCGTCGGGCAATCCGGTCCCGTGGCCCAGTTCATGGGCAAAGGTGAAGACGCCGAATGTTTCTCCAAACTCCGTCTTGGGCGGTTGGCCTGTATACTGACCTCCCTGGTCAGAGACGGAGGACTTGTATAGATTAAAAACCGAATAGAGATGGTGGTTGGGACGCACCGCCCAATGCCAGGCAGTTCCCGGTGTCACGTTGGGGTCATCCCCGGCTATGAAGGCCAGGAATTTTGACTTCCCCCCCAGTGCGTTCCGGCGCGCCTTGGTGATTCCCGCGGTGGCGAACAGTCCGTCGAGCTTGGTTTCATCTTCAAAATCGACGGGACCTGGATGCTCGGCATTCGGGACAACAAATGTCTCCCGCTCGTCAAAAAAGTAGAACGGTTTGATCCAGTCCGTGGTCTCGCTAGCCGTTTTCACATCGAAGAACCGCGGCTTTTTATTGTACCGTTCCATGGCGTTATATACGCCTTCATCATTGAACTTTTTAACATCAGCTTGACTGGGAATCGGCGGTACTTTCGTCGGATCTCTAGTGTCGCGCATAAATGACACAGAGAGATAGTAGATGACATAGGAAACGGGATGTTTGTTTTCCAGGTGGAGGCGGTGAAAATAATGAAGATCAAAATCGCCGCAGTAATGAAATTGCTTGTCTCGGGATGACACGGTCATGTCCCAGAAGCGGTGGTATTCGGCATCGTTGCGGATGGCCGCTCGCGCCCCGACTACAAAGTGCTTGTTTTCCCAATTGGCTTCCGGCGGGGTGCGCCTTTTGCCGATCGTATAGAAACCATCCCGGAAGAAGACAAGACGGGCGGTTTTGGCTTTTTCGAAGTCCTCGCTAATGAGATTTCTGGCGAAAGGGACGCGGGAGGATTTCGGGTCGGCGTCGTCCCGCTGATACAACTTGAGGAATCCGGTCGTTTCGTCTGCGATGAATATTTTCACACGGGAAATGCCCGAGAGTGCTATGGGGTTGGGGGCGGTCGTATGCGTCCCATCGGTCATGTGATCACAGTCTTTGATGTCCTGGCTGCCCGTCGGGCTGTCCAACAGAACGATGTCGTCAAGGCAAAAAACGAGCGGCTTGGTCTGCTCCGTGACCGCCTCCCCGAAGGGTTTGAAATTATTGTTTATGAAGACTTCTTCAAACCGGTCCCCGGTCGTCGTGCTGCCGTCGTAACGGGTCCAGTAATTCCGGGATGACCAGAAACTCGGAAGGTCATAGTATTTGACCCATTCCAGATAATTCGCCGGCTTCTTGAGCTCGGCGACCTGTTCCGGCGTCAACGGGACGATGGTGGAATCAGAGCTGTCGCTGGTCGTATGAACCCACTGGTTTTCCGTCTTGAATTCAAAATGGATCCATTCCCGGTCAGGATCCTTCAACAGCGGCTTGTAATACACCTTGACGTTATAGACTCCGTCCTTATAAGAGATCGTTACAGGCAGGTCCTTGATCGAGCCGTCCTTGCGGTGCTCGAAAGCCTTGATCATCAAGCCGGCAGGGATATCCCGTATCTTACGGGCGACACGATCATAGTACCGAAAACTCAGATGATAGACGACGGCATAAAGGTCATCGGGATCGATATAAAGAGGGAGGAAATGCCAGTTGTTCCACATCGGGCATTCCTCTGCTTTGTGCGCGCGCGTCAGCTCCGGGGGGCAGTTGAAATCCTCGAGGGCCAGGGCCTCATCCTTGTCAAAGAAGATGATTTCAACGCGGCGGTTGGCCTGGGATCGGTATTTGTCCCTCTGGGCCTGATCGATCGGGAACGACTCGCCGCAGGCGATGAACCGTTTCTCGGGGTACAAGAACTTGTCTGTCTCCGGCTCCACCAACGATTCGCGCAACTCTTGCAGGGAGGCCGTGCTTGTCGTCAAGGCTTCGGCTAACTCCTCGCTGTAGAGATCAAAGACGGCTCTCCAGAGCTCGGGCGGCCAGCGCTTGGCCCCGTCGTTTTTGACCTTGCCCAGCAGGTCCGGTGACAGCGGCGGTTCGGCCGGGACCGGGCCGGCGGCGGCGTTGTAGCTGTCGATAAAATTCTTCACCGCGGCTTCGGTTTTGGGGCCCCAGGCGTTATCGATTTTTCCTGGATCGCAGGTCCAGCCGAACTTGGAAGCATAGTGGCCCATGATCTGCTGGTAATCCTCAATCTTGTGCTTCTTGTGGCAGATGTCCGCCCAGGCCTCCCGGTCACCGATTAAAAGATCCATGACGTTTTGGGCCCGCAGTCCGGTGAGTTCAAAATTGTACTTAAAATCCCCGGAAGTATCCGCATGACCGGCGATGATCATTCGCTTATTGGGATCGAATTCGAGTTCTTTGAAAACCAACGCCAGCGCCTTGATACCAGTGACCTTGGTTTGCATGGATTTGACCCGCGGATCGGTCGCGCTGGCCCCATTTTCGGAAGATTTCCCGGCCGGGTTTTCAGGCATCATCACGCCACTATCATGATGGAAAAGCACGTCCTCCATTTCCAGGATATGGACATTGATTTTATTGAGCACGATCTCCCAAAAAAAGTGTGAGGAGGTGGAAACCTTCCCCAGCATATCGCGGAAAGTGACCTGTTTTTCAACCTCGTCGCCCACTTAAGTCCTCATTCCTAAGGGTTGATAGGAAGCTACTTTCTAGGATCGATAAAGATCCGCACGGGTCCGGGAGGTATTTTATTTTCTTTGGCATGTCCGCTGCCGTCGAGCTTTCCCTTCCGGATTTCCCCATTCGAGAGGTAGAGCCTGTAGCTTTTGTTGCCAACCGCGTTTCCCTTATCATCCTTAAGCTTTATTTCAATCCAATCCTTGTATTCGAGTAACCTCGAATGGGCCTTGCAGTTATCAATGAGGACCTCGAAATAATAAGACGGCGCAGAATAGGGCTTCTCTTTGGCTTTATCGCGCAGATCTTCCTTGGATGGCTGTGGCAAAACATATTCCCATTCGGCTTCCACCTTGTTATTTTGGACCTTGGTCTCAATTGTTTTAAAAAGCACGTCGGGGCCTTTGATGTCTCGCTTATAGATTTCGATCAAAGCAGACTTTCCATTGTCAAAGCCCTCGACATCCGCTGTGAGCTTGACCTTCTCACCCACCTCGGCCTTGTCTTTCGACCATTTGGCGTTGCTTACGCCGAAAAGTTGGACCTGGCACTGTCCCGCGCTCAACGCGTCGCGGCAGATCCGGCCGTCCGGCCTCAAAACTCCTTTTGATTCTTTGCCGCCAGAGTCGGTAAATTTGTAATGAACACCACTGACAGGTTTTCCGGCCTTATCGACGAACTCAAACTCGACCCAATGCTCTATTTTCGTCGAAGCTTCCGTGTTATCAGAAAGCGCTGTTGCGGCGGCCAGATGCGCTGCGGCCGCTGAACTGAGGCCGACTTTG
This sequence comes from uncultured Eubacteriales bacterium, assembly GCA_964537875.1. GTDB lineage: Bacteria > Acidobacteriota > Aminicenantia > Aminicenantales > UBA4085 > JAPKZH01. Next base: position 50,984 of record CAZIDN010000001.1, on the reverse strand, counting down.
ATCGGTCCCGGCCCTGCGGCCGCTCCGGCCATCGTCTCTCCGATCAGAACCGTAAAACAGCCTAGGGCTATGACATCCGGAGGCCCAACGCACATAGCCATGTCTCCCACCCGGGCGGCCGGCATCCCGCCAATCAAAACTCCAAAACTCCCCAGAATGATAGGTCCCCCGACATGAGGAATGGGGACCGGCGCGGGAGTGACCATCGGGCAGACATGCATATCTGATAACCGCGCCGCCGGCATCCCGCCGATCAAGACGGTCGGCCACCCCATGACGATCGTCCCGCCATGGGCCGTCATATCGCCGATTCGCGCCGCCGGTTTTCCCACTGTTTTCTCCCTTGCTCTGAACGAGCCCCTAATTGATCATAACAACCCCGCCCTTAATCGTCGTCATCCCGCTTCCACTCACATTCGTCATCGGGCTTTCAAGCTTGGCCATCAGCCCGCCTTTGGCCTCGAGCATCGTGCCTCCCTCGATCTTCGCATTTATATCCGCTTTCACTTCAGTATTCAGGCCTTTCAGCTTCAGGTCCATGTTGGCCTTCGCGGAAATTCCCATATCGGCCTTTAAATCGAAATTAGCGCATTTTTCCTTGATATCGGCGCTCGCCTTCATCTCGTAATTTCCGTTAGCTTCGCATTTGATGTTGGCGGCCTTGAGCGACGTGTCCGCGGACGTTTCGATGTTCAGCGTCGTGGCCTTGATTTCGATCGTCCCGTTCGGCGCGTGCATGTCGATGCTCCCATCCTTTGTCTTGATGACGAGCTTGTTGTTGGTGATATCGATGATGAAGATATTCGCGTCGGCTTTATCGGCCACGGTGATGCTTTCCCCTCCGCTCGAATCGTCGATGCACAGGCGGTGGCCGTTCTTGCTCTGGACAGTGATCTTGGTGTTTTTATCATCCATGATCATCAGGTGGCCGTCGGTCGTCTGAACGGTGATATTCTTGTTTTTGTCATCGAGCGTGATTTTGTGTTTTTTTGTGGTCACGATCTCAATTTTATCGTCTTTGTCGTCCAGTAGGAATTTATGGGCATCCGTCGTGGTGATTCCGATCTGAGACTCATTTGTTTTGTCGTCCAGGACGATCTCGTTTCCCGCGGCCGTACGGATGATGCTTTGAGATTTATTATCTCTGGTCACAGGAGAGACTTGGGAAGGATTGGGGATGGTCCCCAGGCCGATCGGCCGGTCCAAATCGCCGTTGATGCAGGAAAAAATCATTTCTGTATCCGCATGGTTGGGAAAATGGACGCCGTATCCCGGACCAGAATAAGGCTGTGTCAGGCGAATCGGACGGGAAGCCTCGCCGTTTGTCTTGTCACTCAAATCGAACAAAAGTTTAGCTTTGTAGCGGCCGTGGTCATCGACAAAAGCATATTCATCTCCGGCTCCGGATTCTACCCTGGCCGTCATGACGCCCGGGATGGTGGGGACGGGCGTAATCCGAGGAGGACGATACTTGATCTCCATCGGAATCGCCTCAAAAACGTTCTCGAAGGTGGGGAGGACTTGCTTGGCTTCAGGCAGGATGGCGAACAGACCTCGCTGTGTCCCGCGGGAAACGACTTTGGTGAGGATCAATTCTTTGTCATTCCAGTCGTCGCGGTAGTGTTTTCCCATTTTGAACTTGAAACCCGCCCGGAAAAGCCGGCAATCGCCTCGCCCTTTAAAGATTTTGCTCCGCGACAGGATTTCCTCGTTCCTCACTTTGGCCAGGAACTCCCCCTCGCGGGTCTCTTTGTAATGATCGCCGTATTCATAATACAGGCCGGGCGCATCCGGGTCGATCTGGCTCTCCACCGTTAAATCTTTCGAAGGAAAGCGATAGTTGTAATTCTTGAGCCGGACCAGTCCGGTGACGACCTGGGCCTGGTAGGAAATCTCGTCAATCGTCTCCTTCTGGCTCAAGGGATCACTGTTGGGATTGTAGTAGATATCCTCGGTCTGCTCGATCGACGGCAAGGTATCGTTGGAGTCCGTAAAAACGATCACATCGTTCTCGCTGCGATGATCAAAGTAATAGAAAATGCCGTAGTGCTCCAGGCGGCGGTTGATGAGATCAAAATTCGTCTCTCGGAATTGGACGGCGTACTCGAGATCGGGATAGGATTCTCGGAGGTCAAACTTGTAATCCTGCCCTGAGAAGCCGGAATTCTTGAGGACTTGAGTGACGATCTTCTCGACGTTCATTTTCTGGAAGACTTCGTTGGCAAATGTCAGCTCCAGGCGCCACATCTTTGGCACGAGCTCGGCATAATACGAGATATAGCGAGGGGTTCTGCCGCGCTGCTCGAAACGCGAGATGATGCCCTGGATTTTGACCGGATCCTCATCTCCTCTGTTCAGGATAAAGGTGGCCTTTTTATTAAGGATGGCGGCGGGATCAAGCTCCGGCTCATAAGAAAGGAGTTCGATGCGGTAGATGAAAAGCCGGGAGATCGATTCCTCTCCCTCGAAGGCGAGGACATGGACAGTATCCTCCGGGAGTCCACTGAAGTGGAGTTCAAAGTGAGGTTTATTGTGTTTTGGTTTCGCCATGGCTGCCTCTCTCATTGAAGGTATATTTAAAATTGCCCTCTTTGTCCTTGCCGACTTTGAGATGCGTCGGCGTTTTTCCCTCGGCCATGAAGCCGAGAAGATAAGTCGATATATCCGGAGTGATTTTGCGGTCAATGATCGCGTCGATGTTTCTGGCTCCCGTCTCTGCGCTGGTGCAGGATTCGACAATGTCTTTGATAACGGCTTTGGCAAATTCCACTTCAAGCTTCTGGTTCTCTTTGAGCTTGCGGCTGATCCGGGAAAGTTTCAGCTCCACAATTTGCTTCAGGACGTCCTGGTTGAGAGGGAGGAGAAGAATGGGCTTGACCCGGCCGAGAAACTCGGGCCGGAAATGCTGGATGAGATAGGGACGCATCTCTTCCAGAAGCCCATCGGGAGAAGTCACTCCCTGCTCGAATTTTTTAAAGATGACCTCCGAAGCCAGGTTGGAGGTCATGAAGATGATCGTGTTGTTGAAGCTGATCTGCCGCCGCTCCGAATCCTGGAGCATCCCCCGGTCGAAAACCTGCATGAAGAGGTCGATGACGGAGTGGTTGGCTTTCTCGATCTCATCCAGGAGGACCACGCAATAGGGACGGCGGCGGACCGGCTCGCTGAGCGCTCCTCCTTCTCCGTAGCCGATAAGTCCAGGATCGGCACCGATGAGGCGCGAGGTGTTGTATTCGTTCTGGTACTCCGTCATGTTCAGGGTCACGATGAACCGTTCGTCTCCGAACAGAGCCTCGGCGACCGCCCGGGCAAGCTCGGTCTTCCCAACTCCGCTCGGCCCGATGAGGAAGAAAACTCCGATCGGAGCTTCTTCCCTTTTCAGCCCGACTTTTGTCCCCCGGATTACGTCCGCGATCTGCTTGATAGCATGGTCCTGACCGATGACTCGCTTCTTAAGCTCTTCCTCCATTTGGAGGATGGTGGCCATCTCGTCCCGAGTCATCTTGCCGACGGGGATGCCCGTCCAGGACTCGATGACTTCGGCCACAGTCATCGGGGTGACATCGGCAAAGACTTGAGGATGGTCTCCCTGGAACGTTTTGATCTCTTCGCTGAGGGCTGTGGTGTCTTTCTCGATCTGGACACGGTCAGGGGATTTTGGATCCGCCGCAAATTTTTTTATGCGGAGCTCTCTCAGCTTGTTGATGAGTTCAACCTCTTTCTTCCAGCGCTCCTCCTTTTCCTGGATCTCCTTTTCCAGCCGGGATTTTTCTTCGTTCAAGCGCGACAGCTCCTGCGAGTTATCCATGATCTTCAGGTCATGATCTTTTTCGAGCGCGGCAATTTTCAGCTTATAGGAATTCAGGTCGCTCAGGAGGAGCGCCAGGCTCGGAGGCCGGCTGGTCAGCGACATCTTCACCCGGGTGGCGGCTGTATCGAGAAGGTCAATCGCCTTGTCGGGAAGCTGGCGGCCGGCGATGTACTTGCGAGAAAGCTTGACGGCGGTCTCGACGGCGGTGTCGGAGATATGGATTCCGTGATAGGCTTCGTATTTGGTCTTGATCCCCCGGAGCATGAGCATGGCTTTCTCATCGTCCGGCTCGCCGATATGGATCGGCTGGAAACGGCGTTCCAGGGCGGCATCCTTGGCGAAGTACTTGTTGTATTCGAGATAGGTCGTCGCCGCGACGGCCCGAAAGTCGCCGCGGGCCAGGGCGGGCTTGAGGAGGTTAGCCGCATCGCCGCCCCCCGCCGACGCACCCGCGCCGACGAGGGTATGAGCCTCATCGATAAACAGGATGGTTTTATGGATAGACTTGGTGACCTCGTTGATGACGGCCTTGAACCGCTGCTCAAATTCGCCGCGCATCTTTGTCCCAGCCTGCAGAGCGCCCAGGTCAAGGGTGTGGATCTGGACATTCTTGAGGACATCGGGAACCTCATCGGCGGCAATTTTGAGCGCCAGGCCTTCGACCACGGCCGTCTTCCCCACTCCCGGCTCGCCCAGGAGAATGGGGTTTGATTTTTTCCTTCGGCTCAAAACTTCGGTGATCTGGATGATCTCGTCATCGCGGCCCAGGATCGGGTCAATCTTTCCTTCCTTGGCCTGAGCCGTAAGGTTGGTGGTATAGATATCGAGCACGCTTCCGCCCGGGGGAATTTCCCTGGCCTGTTCGGCCGGCAGAGTCTCCATGGCAGCCGTCTCATCCTCCACCGATCCGGTCACGATCTTGTGAAACTCTGTGGTCAGTTCCTCCTGGTTGATCCTGGAAAGGACATCCATCAACCCGGTGCTGATGATCTGTTCTGAAGCGATAAAGACCTCAAAGAGAGCGCCCGAACGGATCTTGGTCTCTTTGTGGTGGACGGAGCTTTTGATCCAGGCCTGTTCCAGGAGTTCGGTCAACAGGGGAGAGAGCTTGGGCTTTCCCGGATTGCCCGTGGCCATCTCGTCCAGGTTTCGCGTACAGATCTCCTGGACGCGGCCGGAATCGATGGCATAGTGTTTCAAGATGAGCGGGACATCTCCCTGTCCGTCCTCGATGAGGGAGTTCAAGAGGTGTTCCATCGTGATTTCGTAGTTTCCTCTCTTGATTCCTATTCCCGTTGCCGTGTCAAGGTTCCGGATGAGGTGGTTGTTGAGTTTGAGGAGGAGTGCCCTTAGGTCTTTGCTTTTCATATTAACCCCCTAATCGATGAGATGAATGGCCTTCCCAATGAGTCTCAGGCTTGCGTCCTGGAAAAACGTTCGTAAGGATAGTCGACCTCGACAAACTCCTGGCGAGGCCGGCCGAGCCACAGGCTGACTCCGAGTCCGAGCCGGCGATCATTCCAGGGGACTCTTCCGATACTGTCGGATCTGAGAATAAATTTGATGTCAAACTCCAGCCCGTCATGAAGATAAAGCTGAAGCAAGTCCTTGAGGAGCACGGCGTTCACGGAACCCGGCGTGAAGTCCAGATATTCTTCGAAATCCAACGGGCCGATCTCAACGCAGATCCGTCCGCACCAATCGAGCACGGATCGCCCCAGGATACTAAATCGGGAGAGCTGGTAGGACCGATCGCCGTGGCGCGATCCCAGTTCCGGCAATTGCTCCAGTTGAACCCGGCGGGGAACGAACTCTTGAATCCGGAACCCAAATCGGGGAAAATGCTCCTTCAGAATAATCAGGAGGCCCATCTTGTTCCGGACCCGATTGCTGAGAACGCTGGAAAGTCGGAACAGCTTGAACTGGGAAGGCCAGTCGGTCTTTTCATCGGCCGGACCAAGCTGTCCCGTGAAGGCAAAGATGCGCTGGAAGATCTTGTTATTCATATCTCCGCTGAGCTGGAGATAGTAGCGGTATTTCTTCCAGGCCTGATAATAGAGCCAATAAAGCCGGGTGTTGAAAATATCCAGGAAGTTTTGGAGAGGGACCTTTCCGGGGCCATGGATGTTTTGCTGCAGGGCGACTTGTTCGTGGTAGCAGCGGGGCAGCGGCGAATCGATCCCGTACAGGCCAAAAAAGTTGAGGACAAAGGTCATGGTGTTATCTTCAAACTCGAAGGACCGAATGTCCCTGGCCGGATAGACATACTGTTCATAGGGCCGAAACCGGAGGCCTTTCTGATCAAATTTGGCGTCATCGCGGTCGGGATGGATGCTTTTGCTGATCTTCTCCGCCAGGAAAATGGCAAAAAAGACATTGTACTCCGGTGCCCTCTGGCGAAAGTCTTCGATCAGACGGGCAAGATCTGTCCGAGTTTCGGCGGCCATGTATGAAGCTTTTTCGTCCCCGTCTCTACTAAAGTCAGGATGACGGAAGAATTGATGGTTACGTATTGGGAAAGAAAACGGCTGAGCACCGACCCAAAAAGCTCGATATCTCCCTCCCCGTTCTCAAAGAGGTTCTCGTCGATCTCCATCTTGAACTCAATTCCTCGCATGAGGCCCTGGTCGCGGAGGATATATTTTGTCGCCGGAGGATGGATTTTCGTGATGGCCTGGATCTTCTTCTTGTAGGGATTGTTGATTTCTTGGTGCCAATTGTATAAGCTCAGCAAAGTCTTCAGCGTTTCGGCATTGGCCAGCGTCGTGTAGCTCAGCGTCAGATGGGAAAGAAGGGCCCAGAGGAAATTTTTTCGTTCCGGGCAGGACAGGACGTCTGAAGGGGTCGTCAGGCTGGCGACTTCGACCCCGGCCGGAAAGTTGACGGTCTGGCTGATGGCGCCGACCTCAAGATACTTGGCCGGCAAGAACCCATTCGACAGCGTCGCTTCCTGAATGCTCAGAGTTTCCTTGGGAAATGTATCCTGCTCGAGGCTGGAACTGAAGATCCGGATATAGGTTTCAGCCACATCGCCTTTGACCGGACGGGTCATGACCGAATAAAAACGCTTGTATTCGTATTCCGGATCGCTCGTATCAAGAATCTCATAGGAGGTTACGGGCACATACTTGTATTGCTGGAGCTTGTTCTCGCTGACACCGATGACTTTATTGACGGAGTAGATTTCCCGGCTTTTTCGTCTGTCACCGTCGGGAAGAATATAGTATTCAGGCAATCTCTGGTCCACGATGACTTCCTCCGTCGGCCGGTCGAAAAGATTGACAATCGGTGTGCAGTGGAGAAGGACGTTCTTGAGCGTCGGCCGGCACTCCGCCGACAGCCGCCGGTTCAAATGGATCATAATCTCAAAAGGATAGCCATCCGGAGACGCGGGAAAAGCGTCGAGTCCCTCGATGGCGATGGAGAAGAACCGCTCTTGGCAAGAAAAATATTCTTGAAGGAGTCGGTAGCCGGTGAAAATTTGCTGAGGGTAGGGGAGGATCGCGTACGATTCCGGCTCGTCATCGAAGACTTCGGAGAGGCCCGGAATCCCGATCTTGAAATGGGCGATCTCTTGAAAAGCCGAAGGTTGAGGAGAGAGCTCCCGGACAGAAATCCGGGAAACATGCTTTGTCAGAAAGAGGAGTAACGTATGCCGCAGATAATCCGATCCGTGAAGATAGAGCATGAATCTTTTCAATTCGAGCAGGTTGTAGCTGACGTTGCGCTGAGGATGGACCTGAAGGACCAGGGCGGACCCGCCGTCAGGAAGCTCTTCCACCCGGATCTCCTTCAAATGCATGGGACGAACCACCAGATCCTGAGTCGTGCGGAAGATGAACTCGGCCGGCTCGCTTTTCTCAATCGTCCTTTCCGCCTCTTGGGGTCCGGCCGCCACTTTGTATTTGACCTGATATCTGCCGGTTGACGTCTGGACTTCGCTGCCTTTCGGGACCAGCACAGGCTTGGCCAGCACGTTCGGGACGGGACGGACTTCCAGCATGGCCCAGGAGGGGAAGGGGCGGATCAGATGGGGAAACATCAACTCGAGCAGGCCTCCGGTAATCTCGGGGAAATCGTCGTCCAAACGCTCGTGGATCCGGCCGGCCAGAAAGGCAAAACCTTCCAACAAGCGCTCGACAAAGGGGTCTTTTCTCTGCCGTTGGGTCAGCCTCAGTTCGCCGGCAATTCCTTGATGTTTCTCGGCGAACCGTTCTCCTTCCTGCTGCAGAAAATTGTATTCCCGTTCGAAATATTTTTTGATGTCCATTCCTAGTCCTTGACGGCGACGACTTTGGTCCAGCCCGTCGTCGAAAACTCCGTCAGGAGGATCTCCGTGTGAGCGAAATCCTTGATCGTGGTCATGATTTTTAGGAAAAGACGCATATTTTGCTTGTCGAACTGGGGATTCTCGAGCTTAACCGTGGCGATTCTCGGTTCATACTTTAAGATGGTGTCGCGGATCTGCTTCTTGAGAGGGTCAAACGTGTATCCCGAATCGATATAGACCTGCATGATGTCCGGCAGCCCGAAATCAGGGAGGTGAGCCAGCGAGCCTTGCCTTGTCCGGAGGACCATGGTCAGGTTTTCGATAATGCTTTTCCGGAGTTTCTCTTCCTCGGAGAGCCGCTTGAAAGAGGCGAGATCGGTATCGACGGGTTCAAGGCCCTCATGAGTAAAGTACCCGACTAAAATGTCATACAGACTGATATTATCCATTTCAGCGTTGGCCAGACCAAAAAAACTAATCTACTCGATCAGACGCTCTTCAAAAAATTAAAAATTCCAGATAGAGTTTGAGACGAGGAGGATTTCTAAGATTTTTACTAGAAGGCCACCTCTTGATAAGTCGGGCTTCCCCCTTTTCGTCCGTCTTTATCCGTGGGTTCGTAATTCCAAGTGAACTTTTCGGCCATGAATTTCACTTCTTCAAGATGGCCGACATTCTCATTCTCCTTGATCTTGGTGGTGGGCATCACGTTCTTGACGGAAACGATCGTCGCGTTCTCCAGGATATAATTGAAGTAGGGAGTCTCACTCGCTTCTTTGATTTTGTAAAGAATGATCGTCACTGATTTCATTTTGGTCCCTTCGCAGCAGTACTGGTAGAGGATGGGCGTGATCTTGTCAATATCCTTGGTCAGAGAAAACGCGGTCAGCCGGCGAGATCCTTGGACCCTGTTGGTTTCCGTTTCGTAGGGTAGGTAAACCTCGTGATTGAACTCGTAGATGAGACTCGTTCCGTTTTCCCGCGGTCCCTCGAGGGGGCCGTCTGGTCCTTCGATGAACAGTTCTCCTTTAAAAGCCATGAAAAAACCTCCTTTAGATTGGATTTAGTTTCAAAAAAGCTCGTTTCAAGGCATTTTGATTTAGGCCGCTTCTTCAGCCGAGTGATAGGCCACCAGTTTTAGCGAGATGTCCATCCCGGTGATAGCGATATGAGGCCTGAACTCGGCATCGATCTGGAAGAATCCGGGTTTTTCCTCCAGAGGCTTGACTGTCAGCTGAAAAGACCGCAGAGGCCGTTCGGCAATGACGCTTTCTGGAGCGCTGGGCTGGTCGGAGGTAATGGTTTTCAGCCAATTCGACAAATCCTCCTGGATCTCCCCCGCATTCTTATTGGCCCCGACAAACCGAAGCTGGCGGTACTTCAGATAGTGAGCAATCCGGGTAACAAGGAACGTGTATTGGAGTCTGGCTCCAACAGCATAATTGGCTGTCGCCTGAGGATCATTCTTGATGAGCTTCGGCCTCTGGACGGAGGGGACCTCGAAGAAACAGGCGTAATCCGTCCTCTCCCAGTGGGCTAGCGGAATGAAGCCGAGCTCGGCCAGCTCATAGTCTTTAGCCTGTCCGACAGATGATTCGACGGGGACTTTGAGCTTTGTCTGGCCGTGTTCTTCGTAGGTCGGAGTCGGCAGATTTTTGACAATGCCCCCGGAATCGACCCCGACCAGTTTGACGCTCCAGCCCCAATTTTCAAAGCTCCTGACCATGTTGGAGGCCAGGGCAAATGAGGCACTGCACCAGAGGCTGTTATCCCGGCCTTCTTTGTAGATTCCTTCGCTGTAATTGAAATTCTTGGTCGGTTCGTCTTTAGGGCTGTAAGGGAGCCTGCCCAGGAATCGAGGAAGGGCCAGGCCGACATATTTGGAACGATCATCGTCGCGGAAGGCCCGCCAGGCGGTGTATTCGGCGCTGTCATTAATCTGTTCCTTAAGGAAACGGTTGTTCATGACATCCACAAAATTTTTCTCTCCAAAAAACTGGGAGCTGGAATTCGCGATAAACGGCAACTGAGCGCTTTCTCCGAGGATCGCTAGATGCTGCATTAATTTGATGTCTTGGGCCGTGTTGTCAAACTGGAAATCAGCAACGATGGAGGTGTAAGCATGCCCGCCGACTTTGTCATAAGCCCCCCAGTAGATATGGTGCCAGAGGCCTGAATCTTTCTCGTATCCTTCGCCCATGGCGGCCTCGTTGAGGTCCTCGTACAGTTCCTCTTTCGAGCAGTCGAGAAGCTCGAACTTAATAGGCTTGCTGAATTCCGTGTTCTGAACGAGAAAATGCAGGCCGCGCCAGGTCGATTCCAGCTCCTGAAATTCTTTATGATGGAGAATCTCATCCATCTGGGCGCTCATGACCTTATCGATCTCGCCGATATAGGAATCGATCAGGGCACCGCCCACCCGGAAGACTTCGGCTTCCTTCCCGATCCGAGTGATGAGCTCCGCGACGGCGCTTTTTTTCTCTTCCGTATCCAGCATCGTGATCAGGCCTTCGACGGCGCCGACCTCGACTTCCTGGACGGTTCCTTTTTCTTTCTCTTTTTCTTTTTCCATTTTAGACCTCCTCAGATCCCTTCATTGTCTCCGGACCTTCACTTCTTGGCCTTTTGCTTCTTGGCCTCAGCCTCACCGGGGGCCAGCTTTGAGATGAGTTCATCCACACTGCCGCCTCCCTCTTTGAGGACGGCTTCGATGGCTTTCCGGAATTTCACGTCCTTAAGGACCTGGAGCTTGAGCTGTTTGAGTTTCTCCCGGGCCTCCAGAAGATTTTTTAAGGGCTCCACTTTGTGGACGATCTGATCCGGGTGAAAATCTTTCATCTCCTTGAAGTCCAGGTTGACTTCCATCTCCGCCGTCGGGTCCTCGGAAAGCTTGTTGGGAACCGACATCTTGATCTTGGGATTGATATCCTTTAGGACCTTTTCAAAATCTCCCTTCCGGGCGATCGTCCTGAGCCGCCGATCTTTGACCGCTCCTTGGCTCCCCGCCTCACTCCGGCTCAGGTTGCCGGGGATGAGAAGACGATAATCGAGCTCAACGCTTTCCTTGGCATCCGAACTGGGGAGGATGGAGACTTTAACCCGGGTGCCGATTTTAGGCGCGATTGGTCTTGACATGATTCATTCTCCTTTTTTTGGTGTCAGGCTCGCCAGCTTGAGAGCCAGCGATCCGTCATAATTTCCGATTTTTATAAAGAGAATCTTCTGCTGTTTTTCCAGCGAAGCCTGTTGCTCGGAGTCCGGTTTGGCCTGGAGGAGTTTTTGGTTGACCAGAAAGGTGGACTGCCAGGCTGCCAAACAGAGGGCCGGCTCCCATTCGGCGAGCTGGTAAGCTTCGATCTGTTCCGACAGGCGGTCGAGATGGATCTTGGCGAGAGCGTGTTGCTTGGCCGCAAGGCAAAAATTGGCAAGATTCAACAGACAGAGAAACCGCCCCTTCCGACGTGTTTCGCCCGCTATACTCTGTTGAAACGCCCGAAGATTTTTCTCAAAGTTCTTGGGGAGCTCTGAGCAGGCCCTTTCGTAGTCCTTATTGAGGGGCTCATAATCCTCTCCGAGAATCGGAGGAAGCAGGATCGCCTCTTGCGTTTTCTTTGAACGGGGCGTGATCTCGGCCTCGATCCATCGGGCCGCCTCCTCGTCGACAAAGGGCGTCTGATTGCTAAATTTCAACCGGCACAAATCGGGAAAACGTTCGAGGAGGTTGGACAGCTGAGACCTGATTTCTTCCGCGGCCGCCGCGGCTCGTCCTCCCTTTTGATCCAAGGCGAAACACAGATGCTTTTGGCCCCTCAGCCAGAATTTGAACCCTGTCTCTTCATCAAGAAAGTTGGACTCGATGACCGGGATCAGCTTGTCCCATTCCCTATTGGCCAGCCATTCCTGAAACTTGTTCTGGATGGCGGAATCAGGCGAACCAACCTGAGTCACAGAATTTTCCTCAGGAGGGAGGGCCATTCTTCCCCAAACAAGGGCCCGGGACAGGGCAAAGAGATAGGGCTCACATCGTTTTACCTCATCTTTTTCTTCCTGGGAAAGGTATCTCAGCGCTTTCTTGATGGCAATCAGGGCTTCCTTTTCTGAAGCGAGAACCAGATCCCTTGCGCTTGTGCCTGTCGGAGCAAAAGGCTTTTTGGCCGCTTCTTCTCCCGCAGCCGTTTTTGCTAAGGGAGGCGGCTGTCTTTCCGGTCCTCGGGCGGGCACCGGCTTTTCCTGGGGAGAGCCCTTGGCCAGGACTTGTTGGGCAGTTTCCTTCAACGTCCCCAGCACCTTGAAAAAATCCTTGAATTCAGGGACATTCCCAGGATACTGATTTTTCGCTTCTGAAACGAAAGCCTCAAAATTCTGAACGATCTCCTGAACGAGAGGGGCATTTTCCCGGCTGATTTTTTCCGCCTCGATCAGCTTGATCATGCGGCTCGAATTCAGGTACTGGAGAGCCCTTTTCCGGTGAAGAGGGTTCACAGGGAACAGCCCCGGTCCGTACTTTTTCAATAAGCCCGTGAGCAGGAGGATCCCGTTCTGGAGGCCGGCCATTTTATCCATCCGGAACCAGGCAAAACAAAGCCATGAGGCGACCCGGAGATCTTTGCATTTTTCTTTGAGAATTTGTGTCGCCAGATCGGCGCAGATTCCATAGCTGGGGTTGGCTTTCCCGATTTCCAGATCTAGCTTGAAATAGCTCTCTTCCGCGGCGGCGTCCCGGCCGGTCGGAGAATCTGAAGAAACTGGGTCGAGCAGTTCCGTCACGTTATCGGGAATCGAGGATTCAGCCATTCTTGTCAGTTCCCCTGCCATGGTTCATCCGGACCCTTTCGATCTCCACTCTCGGATCTCTATCTGGTTCAGAAGCGCTCCCGGAATCACGATCCGGGCAACCCTGAACACTTCGCGTTTTGGAATTGTGACCTGCTGACCTTTTACTCTATCTGAATTCTTCCTCGATTTCAATCAAAATCTTCTCCCTTGCCCTGGGAATGGTTGATCTCCCTCAAGACATCCGCCAAAGTCGACTCCCGGCTGGCAAAAAGCTCGCTGTATCCGGCTGGAATTCTGAGATCTCGCTGAGCCAGCTTCTCCTTCCCTTCCTCATCCAGCTTGCAGACGGAGTCATTCTCCGCATCAGGGTCGACCAGCTGAATAAAACTCCTGGCCTGGACCTTTCCCGGGAAAAGAAATAGGAAGTCTTTTCCATTTTTTCCGTGGGCTTTCCAGAATAGATGGGGATGAAAGAGGTTGTCGCCGAGAAGCCGCGAGCACAATTGAACCCAAAAACAGACTTCCTGGATGGAGGAATGCTCTTGCCCGCTCAAGGGGAATCGAATGCAGACCTTTGAGGACCGGGGCATGTAGGGCGAGTCGGGCTGAAAAATCTCAATGATATTATGGACGACGAGAAATTTCTTTGGATCGCTAAAGCTGCCGAAAAGGCCTGACCAAAATCTTTCTTGGGTGGTTTCGGCGAGATACTCTCGAAAACTCCGGTGACTGGCCTCTACGTTTTTCTCAACCGAAGTTCCCAAATCGTCGATTCGTTCCGCCAAATTCGAGAGGGAGAACCCTTCCATCCCCAATTGGATGATTTCTCGGGACTCCTCGAAAAAAAGCTCGAAAACCAAAGGAATCAGGGGCATCGCCTTCTCATCGAACGTCCTTTTTTCCTCTTTGAGCGCCACACAGAACGGATACTTCCTTTCGCTCCTGTCACGGCTGGGTTGTAAGATGCCGACAAGAACGCCCCCTCCCGTATCCTCGGGTGAAAAAATAAAATGGTAGGCAGAAGCCCTTTCATAGGCCTCATTCCAGTCCCGGCCGAAATGATGAGCGGCCGCATAGAGACCTTCTTGGAGCCACCGGTCCAGAGCCCGGACCTCTGAACCGCTGGCGTTGTGGCGGACGAAATCGCTAAAGTTCGGAAGCTTCCCGTAAAAAAATGCTGGGCTCGACATGGTGTTCAGTCTAGTTCGTGACAACGTCAGGGATCAAGCTCTCCGGCACTCGCAGACGGAAGAAATCTTTTGTCTCCCTGAACGGATGAAAAGGACTTTTCGTCTTCAACCTGTACTGGATTCTGACCTGGTTTAGGTCCGGCTGCCCAAAAAACCAGCGGATATTACATTCCGTCGGCGCAACCTCCGCGATTTCCGCTTTATCAAGCAGCCGGAACAAGCCCCATGCTCCCTCAGACTTTTTGGGCTCATAGTTATATTTTTTGGAATTTATCGTTAGGCGGGCGCCCAAGGGGCCTTCGGTCCCGGGCCAGGAGAAATCGATCCAGATTGGAAGGCCCATTTTATAAGAATAAAGCTTTCCGGCGATATCAAGGGAGATTTGATCGATTGAGCTCTTTATCTCCTTTTTCTTCTTCTCATCTTTCACCCCCACAGGCTCGGGTAAATCTGCCATAAGACTGAAGTTGACCTTCAGACTGCCGGCCTCAAAAAGAGCCTGCTTGATAGCCCTCGCTTTCTCGAGAGCGTCCACCGTCGAGGGCGAAAGAGAGAGTCCCTGATCCATCCAGGTAATGGACTTCCACGTATCCAGCTTGACAAACGGTTTGAGCTCTTCATTGATGAATTTTTCGATAATCCCCTCCTTGGGATCGAAAAACCGGGCAACTTCAGTCATAGGAGCATCATCTTTGCCCTGTGGATCAAAGGGATAAAAAGAAGCCAAGATCTGCGTATAGGGCTGATAAACATCTCTCCGCCAAACGTCATTCAAACCGTTTTGCACCTCTTTGAGAATGACTCCCCATACGTTTCTGAGGGGCTGTTCAAAGAGCGCCGTTCTAGCCTCGGCGTCGAAATCGCTCTCCGGCAGCGCCGTATGAATGACCTTGACGGCGTCTGGGAGCTCTCCTCCTTGCTTCTCGAGTACGCCCCTAGCGACTTCTTTCGCTTTGAGGCCAGGGTCACTCTCGATATATTGGAGCTTTTCTTTCAAGATGGCATACTGCCCAAGCAAATCAGCGAGCTCTTTCGGGCTTTCCGCTTTTCCCCCGATCGCCGGGCTCAGACTGTGAAGCTTGGCAAATTCCTCGTTGATCCCCTGAATGAGTTCCTCCTTAGGAGGACTTGGGGGCTCTTTGCCCAAGGCATTCTTTGCAATCTTTGGGACCTTCTTTTGTGCTTTCTTTTTCGCGATATCTGTCAGCGGCTTTAAAGACTTTAAAATTCCTCCTTCCGAGGTTGGCTCTATCTCGAAGCGAGTCTGCCGAGCCACAGCATCCAGGATAAGCTTTAAGGGAGACTCCTTGGGATCGCTTAAAATCTTCAAAGCTTCTGAAGCCGAACTCAAATCTTCAAAGCGAGCATAGCGAATGCTCTGAAGAAACTGCCACCAGTTGCGGGAATACTCCTGGAAATAGAGTTCTCTCAATCCTGCCGACCGCTTTTTCGGGTCGCGCAGATCAGGGCCCACGGGCTGGGCTTGACCGAGGATCCAGCTTTCCTTTTCCGGAATTTGACTCCAGTCTTCGATGGCCTGCTTGATAAAATCTTCCCAACCCGCCTTGGTGAAAGATCCCGGAACCTTAAACTCACAGGAAACAAAATCCTGGGGCTGTCCTTTTAAAATCTGGGATAAGGTGAATGTCTGGGGAAGCTTGGATTGGGCGTCTCTTATGAAGTTCTGGTAGTCATCCTCCAGTTCGATCGGCTTGTTGATCAAGGTCCGAATGGATTGGACAAGATTCTTATCGTTCTCAAACGGCGACATCCATTCCTTTCCAAAGCTTTGGACAAAATACTCTATCTGACGTTCGACCAGCAGGCTGATCTCTTCGGAGCTTTCGTCCGAAATTTTCTGGTTGGGAATTCCCATGAGCTCTTTCTTAAGGAAATCTGAATACGAACCATCAAGCCTGGGGCTTTCATCGCCCATAAGCAGGTACGCTTTGAAGAAGTCCCGGACGGCATAAGCGGGATAATCCTCTCCCCCCCGAAATTTTTTCAAACGGTTTTCTAGCTCATGGTAATAATATTGAATGAAGGGGCTGCCTTTTCGACAATAAAGTTCACGAGCGGCCACGAGGACCATGCCGGTCCTGGACATTCCCGAGCGGATGAGGGGATGCCTCATCTCTTTTTGCTCTAAGCCGACCATCTTCTCCCGGAAGCCATCCAGCTGCTTGAGATTTTCAACATAAGAATCCCGCTTCTCCCAGTTTACATCTTTTATCAAAGCGGCCATCCCCTTCGCGCTTTTCAGGCTGCTCTGACTGCGCACATACCCTTGAGAGACGCCAAAAATGAACGCCCCCAAACAGATGAGCGAACCGAAAATGACGCCGGCCCGGATTAAGTTTTTTTGGGTGGACGCCCGTGAAGTCCGAGCCACCAGGTTCCGGTCAGGGATGACGATATCGGTAAAAAGCCTTCTGATGAAGTAGCTTTTTTTCTGGATTTCGGGTTCGCTGATCATCTCCGAAGGCAGATCGAACTGCTTGGCCACGGCCTGGATGACCCGGTCGATCGGAACCCCTTCCTGGGTGCCGCTGGTGAGGTAAAAGCCGCGAAAAACAGGACCCTCTTGATAGGGGCTGGCCTGGAAGAGCTTCCCGATGAATTGACCGACACTTTCTTTGATCCCGGCAAATTCCAAGGGAAAAACATACACTCTCCCCCGGCTCTCCCGTTTCGAGGCGAGGCTGAGCCGCTTCAGACGAAAATCATCCAGGGCTTTTACCAGAAGATCAAATTCTTGTTCAAAAACCTCGCGGGGGCTGGAGGAACTCACTTCCTCGGGGGATAACGTGCATCCCCATATTTGTTCCCTTTCCGTTCGACTGAGATGTTCGAAGCTCTCGACAAACCCCTGGAGAAGGTCGAGTTTGGTGATGACGAGATAAACCGGAAAGCGAACGCCCAGTCGTTGGATGAGCTCGTCGATGCGACGGCGGATGTTCTTGGCATGCCACTCGAGTTCATCGAAGGAGGCTTTGAGGAGATCGGCGATACTCATGCCGATAATGACTCCGTTAATCGGGCTCCGCCGGCGGTGCTTTTTGAGGATGTCCAAGAAGGCCAACCATTCTTCCTTATCCTCGTCCTCCGTGATATACCGTCCGGCCGTATCCAGAAGGATCGCCGAGTTCGAGAAAAACCAATCGCAGTTGCGGGTTCCGCCCACGCCCCGGATGTCGGAGCCGAAGGAAAATTCCAAGCCTGAATTGATGATCGCCGTGGTCTTGCCGGCGGCCGGCGGCCCGATGAACATATACCAGGGGAGAGAGTAGAGAGCCGCCCGCCCGCTTCTTCCCCGGCCGAGCTTTGACTTTTTGAGCGATTCAATCGCGACGAGAAGGTCCCTTTCGAGCTCCTCGACCTCCGCCTTCTTCTCCGGTCTTATCGATCGCTTTTGATCCTCGGCCTGCATCTTGATGGATCGTTCCAGGGAGGCTGCATCCCGGTTGGCCCGCATCGACTTAAAGAGAAGCACAAGGATACCCCCAAAAAGGATGATCAGGACAGCGAGCAGACGGGTATTCAGCGGCCATCCGAACGACCGGCCTCCCATCCAGACCAGAATGATGAGCAGAAGAAAAGCAATCCCGATCAGGATGGGTTTCCGCTTCTGAATTTTTATGATTCCTTTCATGGACGATCTTTCCTTAATTCAAGAATGATATCAGACAGATGGCTTTCTGGTCAGAGCGTGTTTTTGAGGATCTGGACGACCTCATCGGCCGACCTGGAAATCAGGAAGGACATGACGAGATAAAAGAAAAATCCCCCCGCCAGAGCAAAAACTCCAATGATCCAGGGAGGCAGTTCCCGGACGACGACATCGACGATCTCATCCCTTCTTTGCCCGTGGGGAGAGAGATCATGGACGGGCTTCCTTTGGAGATGCGCGATTTCGGCATAAATGTCTTCGATCAGCTGCCGGATTTTATCTCGCTCGAGAACTTGATATTTTCCCCGGAATCCAAGAGCGAGGCATAGATAATAAACCCTGAGCAAGCTCAGGTTGTCCAGGGGGCGCTGACGCAAACGGTCGAGTTTGGTGAAAAATTCTTCTCCGGCATCAAAGCGGTCAAACAACTCAAGCTGAAGAGGCCGGGTCAGCCATTCGTCCTTCTGGTTCCACTCCGAGGCAATGATGGTTTCATCCAGAAAGGCAACCAAGGCAAACTCGGCCGAGCGAATGTCCGCCTGAGCAAAACCGGTCTTTTGAGCCTCCCGTTCCGTTCGCTCGAGGAGCTCACGGACGCGCTGCCTAAGAATACCGGGATTCCCAAAGTCGCGGGCTTGTCGCAACTGCATGATCAGCGTCAAGACCGGTCCAAAAACTTCGGACAGATCGATCGATATCGGCCTGTCCGGGGCTAGACTTTCGGCGTCTTGTTTTTTCATGGTCTTCCAGTTTTTTTTATTGAGTATGTCCTCTAGACGGCAATGGCTTCGAACCTTAGGCTTCTAAGCTCGGCGGGGACAAAGATGCTCAGGGCTTGGCTCCGGATAATGGCCTCCCAGAATGCCCCTTCGGGCTCAAGCTGAAAATACAGGACTCCTTCCTTCTTGGGCAATCCGGCCGGCGGCACGGGGGCATACTTGAGGGGAAGCGCTTTGCGAAAGCTGATGAGCACGGCGTTGATCATATCCGGGGAGGCGACGCGAATGTTTGTCGGAATCTGATCGATCATATCTCGCTCGGGCATCTCGCCACTGACAACCAGATAAAACAACGCTTTCTGGAAGAGACCCGGATCGGGGATGCGGCCCGAATACATGGATTCCCCGATTTTTTCCAAAGGCAGGGAGACATACTTGGCCACGAGGACAAGGTTGTCCAGGAGGATTCGGATCTCGGTGTCAAGGGTATTAAAACACCGAGAAAGATTCTCATGCTCGTAGACGGGAAGATTTCGAGGCTGAGTCCCGGCGGCCGGGGCGAAAGTTGCCAACTGTCCAGCCAAAACCAGCAAGCACACGTAGAGCTCTTCAGGATGGCGTTTGGGCAGATGATAGAAGTGGCTGACCAAGGGGATCGAAGAGTTGATAGCCTGAAGCGCCAAAAGCAGGTTTAAATCGCCGGGCGAAATTTCTCTGTGACCGGCCGCCGGCCCCGCGGAAGCAATGGAGGAGCCCTTGGCGATCAGCAGCTCGAGGAGTCGACGGGTGATCGTCACGAGGCGGTCCGAGGCTCCGAGAGCCGCGCACGTGGGAATAAACGTATCACTCAGAACGAAGCTTCCATCGACGGAGCGGACAACTTCTGCGATTTTCAGGACGCTGAGTTCCTGGAGAGGGGCATTCCCGAAGCGGATCTGGAAATTCTTTTGGGCGGCCGTGATTTTCCTCTCATCGATTCCGGTGTTGTCATCCGTCACCGAAATTTGAACGCCGACAAAACGAACATCCTTGGGCTCCGTGTCTCTCTCCAGCCTGCAGTTAATCCCTCGATTCCTCTCGGCCGGAATCGTCAGATAGACGCTCAGCTCTCGGTCGGTGGGAGCAAACTGATCTTTGAAGTTTTGGGCGAGTGGCGCCGGGTCGTCTTCGGGGATGTTGAAGGCTAAGCCGTCCTGTGTCACGCCCCTGCACTGGAGCAGCCGGAATTGCCCGTTCAGAAGCGCCTCTCTGTCGATGGCCAAGTCCAGGACCCCCCAAGCGTGGGGAGCCACGGACTGCAGCCGGAAATCGAGCAGATAGGAATAGTAGCGATCCCACTGTTGGAAGTGATGGGGATCCAACCTCAATCCTTCGTGCCAGACAACTTTTTGATGGCTCGACATGGGATTTTCACTCCTCCCCTTTTGGTCTCATCCGTTTTTACTTCTTTCTCTCGATCTCGACTCTATTGCCGACCACCGTCAGCAAGATTTCTTTGGGTTTTTTGACGATCAGCGGACAGACCAACCGCCACCCCTGAGTATCCGCTCTACGAAAATCAACAGCGACTCCAATATAATTTGTATCCTTGGCAACCTGGAGTGAAACCCATCTCGTTTCGCCCGGACTCAGCATGATTTCGGTCCTCGGCTCGACGAGATCGCTCGCGAACACTTTTTCTCCGTCCTTCCAAAAGCTCTCCAGCGGAACTCGCACGAAATTCGTGTCATTTTTCAGTTTGTAAAGACAAACGAGGGCCGGACGTCCATCATTCATTTTCTCCGTCCCGAGGAGAGAGACATGAACTGGTCCGGAGGCCAGACAGCTGGACATCAAGGAAAGCATGATGACAGAGAGGCCGAGAAAGACGCTCAAAGCCATTGACCGGTTCGCCCACTTCGCCATATTCATCATAAACCTCAGATTTGAAAACTCCAGAAACTTCAGCCGGGGCCGCCTTTTAATCAGAAGACGGATTTCTCCCCGGGATTTTATTGATACTTTTTTCGTAGCCCGATTTATAGGGTTTATGAAAATAGTCCCGTTCAATTTTCGCCGGATCCTCCTGGATGAGCTCCTGGTGAATACGCGAAAATTCTTTGACAACCTGGAGAGTGGCCAAGAGCGGGATCAGGCTGTACCGGAGGCGGAAGGGACCCAACTTCAGCGTCTTCTCCTCGAATTTTTGCCGGAATTTTTGCGGATTCATTTTTTGAAGGAGTCGCTGTGTGCCTTCGGTCACGCCTGCCTTATAACCGGCCAAGAGAGAGATCTGATGCATCATCAGCTTCTCGGCATTGGCCTGGACGCAATTAATTCTTTTCTGAGCTTCTGGCAAAGAAATCTCCGGATCAAAAAGATACTCCTTAAGCTCATTGGCCGTGCACTTACCGAATGAGAACGATTTGGCTGGTTTTGACGACTTGGACTTGGGGGGGACGATAATGCTCGTCATCGTTTTGTCCAGGAAAAATATCTCGAACTCATCAAGGGCTTGGATCATCTTGACAAAAAAATCCAGGAGGACAGCGATCGCCCGCTCGACGCGGTCATAGTTGGACGAGATATCCAACTCCCGGTCTTTTTGTGGAGGAGCGGGGAAAGAGGCCGGGGGGCCCGTTCTCGATTGGAGGACTTGGCTCAGGATCTCGGCCGCTTGGTTCAAGGTGGCTCTCTCGAGAGAATGGCTCAGCGCTTCCTGGAGAGCCTCCTCTTTAAGGGAAGATTCTTCTCGCTCGAATTTCTGGCAGATCTGATCGAGAGCCGCCATCAATTTCTGAGATTCCTCGGCGAAGGGAGGGGAATGTTCTGGTTCCGGAATGAAGTCCGCCTCAGGTTTGACCTCCAATTGTTCCGCGGAAAATTCGATGACGAACTCGCAAATGTGGATCAGATCCCCGTTGTGGAGAGCGTGCTCGACCATGGGGTTGAGCTTTTTGTCGTTGAGGAGAGTTCCATTGCGGCTCTCGAGATCCATGATGACGTAGGAATCGCCGTGACGAACAAGCTTGGAATGCTGTCGGCTAACGCCGCTGCTCGTGCCCTCCAACTGCAGCTCATTCTTAGGATCTCGACCGATCAGGATGATATCTTTATCCATCTCAAAGACGTGCTCCCAGCAGGGCGGGGTATCTTTCAGGACTTTTAACCGGACTCGCATGACAAAAAAAGTAGGCTACCGCCCTTCGCTTTATCAGGACGCAGAGATCGACACCTTCTTTCTGGCTAGCTATCCCTGGCCCAAAGTAATTTAAACTCCTCCACCTTTATCAATCTAAAAATCTATTGAAAAGAAAGCAAAAAGTCAATCGTTATTTGTCTTGGCTCAAATCTTGTGGAGAAAAACGGCCGACGTTCTCGCAAGCCCCTGGTCCGCGAGAAAATATCTCGGTCGAGGGGCCGGCCTCGCCGAATATCAGGAGAAGCGATAAAACACCGCCTCCCCGAGAGCCTCCCAATCGGACGAATGCCGAGTCTTCCGCTTATTTAAACCTTTGAACCCTGTTGCCTTCGAAGTTGGTGATGAGCAGGCGTCCAAAGCTGTCAAAACAGATGTCCGCGGGGACCTTAAATTGATCATAGCCGTCCCCATAGCTTCCCTTTTGGCACAACAACACGCCGTCGGGCGTGTATTTCAGGAACCTGTTATTTTCGACATCCGTGACATAGACAAAGCCCGATTTGTCAACGGCGACGCCTAACGGACGCCCTGCCACACTCAAGCTTCGATAAAATGCCCCGTCTAAGCTGTAGACGAGAATTTGATTATCGGCGTAATCAGCAACGTAGAGTCTATTTCGGCCGCTATCGCAGGCGATTCCACCGGGATCCGCTGAAACAGACCAGCTCTGGATCCAGGCTAAAGCCGGCGAGAATTTTTGAACGCGCTTATTGTTTCTATCCGTGACATAGATATTGCCATAAATATCAATGGCGACCCCATGCGGCGAATCGAACTGTCCATCGTTGCTTCCGAGTCCTCCTATTGTCGCGATCAGATTCCCGTTTGTATCGAATTTCCTAATCCGGTGGTTTCCACTATCCACAACATAAACAAAACCGCCCATCGTGTCAGCCACGATGCCCCTGGGCTGATTAAGGCCACCCCCGTAGGGTGCTATTATCGGAGAAAATGGTCCTGAGGCCGGGATGAATTTTTGCACCCTGCTAAGGTCTCCTTCCACGACATGAGCATTGCCGGCATGATCAATCGTTATCCCGATCGGCGCCATAAGCCCGGTTATAACGGCATCGACATCGTAGGTCAATTTGGTGATGATGAACGCCGGACTCTCTCCTTTCACGTTCGCGTCGGAAAGATGAGTGATCCTGATCCGGTAATCCGTTCTATCCTCAAGATCCGGGGAAATCGTCCAGGTGAACGATCCGCTATTCGCGGTATTGTCCACGATCGGAAAATAGGGAGTTGTCCCTTTTAGGAGATCAATCCTGACACTTCCGGAGACCGTGCTTGTCCATTTGATATCCTTCGTTTCACCTTTCCCCCAAAAGGTGGTTGACGTCGGCTGGTTAACAACGAGATTGGCGGCCGTGATCGCGAAGCTGCCGCTTTCGCCATAAATTTTCAGATCCGAAGCGCAGGAAATCCTGATCTTATAATCGGTCCTGTCGGCCACCGTCGTCGGGACTGTCCAATTCTGACTTCCATCATTGTCTGTGGAGGATTCGATCGTTTCGACGACATCGGATCCCTTGTAGAGCTCGATCCTGACTTTCGAGATATCAAGAAGATTGGCCTTCTGAGCGACACCCGTTCTGCCGGAGCGTTGGCCTGGCTGGGTCGCTTCTGAAGCCGGAGATGACGGGGAACCTTTTCTCTCATAGAGGCTCTGAGCTCTGATATCTTGAGACCTTAAAGAAAGGTCTGGACGGCCGCTGTCCTTGCCGGCTGAGGATGACACGGGATTTTCACCATTTCGTTCAGAGCTGATGAACCCTTTTTTTAAAGCGAGGGCGGAGCCGGATCCTGAGCCTTCAGAATCCATCCTGCTTTTTCCGCTTTCTCTCTGAAAAGCGGAGCGCGTTTGAAAGGCACTCATCCTTCTGAGGTAAGACGATTCGTTGGCGAAGTCACTGAATTGGCTTGTCCTTTGGAGGAATCTCAGGCTGGAGCTTGTTCCTGTCTCCCATTTGATTTCGATGATTTGACCTTTGACCCAAGTGGAGCCGGCAGCAGGCTTCGTCACCCGAATCGGAATGGCGGGCAGAGTGATGTTGAGCGTCGCCGTATTTCCCCGTTTTACGGAAACCTTTTGTTCATAATCCGTGTATCCATCTTTGACGAGCTTGATCATATGATCGCCCGGAGAGATTTCGGCCAAGGTGCAATTGGTCTTCCAGCCGGTGTCTGCACCATCGAGGAAGACTTGAGCTGCGGTCGGAGTCGAGCTGACCTGGATATCTCCGGTATCCTCCCTAATAAATAGAAAATAAGCGGCGGCGCCAACGGCAACGACGACCGCTCCAACCAAAGCAATGCGGCCGATTTTGATGCCGCCCCCTGGCCT
This sequence comes from uncultured Eubacteriales bacterium, assembly GCA_964537875.1. Classification (GTDB taxonomy): domain Bacteria; phylum Acidobacteriota; class Aminicenantia; order Aminicenantales; family UBA4085; genus JAPKZH01. The sequence goes on along the minus strand of CAZIDN010000001.1, from coordinate 27,020 downwards.
TGCTTCACGGGTTGCCACAGCGGGAACCTCGCTCTGGGCTTGTTTGAACAATTCAACATACTCCGGAGCATACTTGGTTTCATCGATCTTTTTTTCTGGCTCGACCTGGATTGTTTTACCGATAAACTGTTTTGTGTTCTCTTTATCACCCAACTGGAAATAACACAGAGAAAGGTAGAAATAGGCTTCGGATAATAAGCGCTTGTTCGGCTTCAGCCCTTCCACCTGATTCAGTGTCGTGATGGCTTTTTCGTATTGTCCGCTATTATAGAGATCAATGCCTTCCTTGATCAGCTCATCGGGCTTCTGCTGGGCTCCAGTGAGCGTTTCGGAAAATGAGGTGTTGGCGAGAAAAAGGAAAAACGCCAAAATGGCCAAATAGGCCGCCTTCTTCGACGGATGATTGGAAATAAACATAGCGTCCTTCCCTCCTTAAAAGTCGTTCTTATTTGGAAAAATTCTATTTCAACTCAAACCTCTTTGTCAAGTCCCCTGCGATAGAGAGCGATTTGGCTGCCGTTCCTCTTCTCCTTGACCTATCGGCGTTCGGGTTCCCGGATGAATCCTGCTTTCGCCTCTTCTTGGAGACGAGCTCGCCTCTGGGGATCGTCAAAGCCTTTTTGTCCGGCCGGAGGCTCCCGAGTAGGAATGACCTTATGTATTATTTCTTTACAACAAATTTTTGGACACACGCAAGAGCATCGTTGATAAAGACACACACGGTCCAATCCCCTTCTTCCTTCTCGAGCGAACTCGGCCTTAGAGGATCGGAAGCCGTCACAACATCTAAATATTTTTCGTCAGCGTTAATAACGATGTTTCCTGCATCCCTGGCCAAGACTCGGTCAGGCGCGTACCATTTCCATCTCAGCTGAATCTTCCCAAGAACATTTCTCAGCCGGATCAAACAGACGACACGATCCATCGGGCTGAAGACAGTCGACGGTTCGACTGGACTGAGCAGATCGCCTCTGATTTCGATCTTTTTCGAGAGCTCTATCGATTCTAGATAGTTTTCAGGCAAAGAAAGCGGCGGAATCTTGAAAGAGAGGCAGGCTGAGACGAAGACAGAACAAGCGAAGAGAACGAGCCAGAAGCAGCATTTTTGTCTCATCGGGGCACGAGCTCCACCAAGAATTGCCTGGACAGGCTTCTCCAGATAAACCGGAGCTGGAAGCGCCCCGCCTCCCGGATCAGATAGAGATCAATATTTTCCAGCTTCTTGAGCAGAAAATCATAATTCGCCAAGGAATGAAACCTCCAGTTTTTGAACACGCCAAGGGATATGTCAGCCAAAGAATAGCGCCACACGCTATTCTTCGGATCAAAAGAAAATGAAATCCATCCATTGAGGTTCTCGGCCAAAGATAATCTGAGCATCAGGCTGAGGTCCTGGCTGCTCGTTCCTTCGATCAGCCAGTTCTTGGTCTTCCGCCTGGACTGAATGCTGTAGACGGCCTGAAGGGAAAGTCCCCTCCACAGATCTTGTGAGGCCCGAACGATCGCTCCGCCCGAGGTAAAATTTCGGCCCTCTTTCTCGAGAAACTGCTCTAGCGCCAAGTTGAAATTCAGATGGAAAGAATCCCAAACAGCCATGGGTTGCGTGTTGAGATAAAAGACGGTATTGTTGCTGTAGCTCTTTTGGGAAAGCTTGTCTCTTTTGAAATTATTATAAATAAAGATATTATAAAAATTTGCGAAAAGATGGCCGCCGTAAAAACTTATGGGATTCATTCCGACCTTGAGCTGAGGCTGGGACAGGAGTTGGCTTCCGAAAAGGTCATAATTCAGATAGTAATCCGTGGCCAGGTTGAAGAGATCCGTTCGATAGGAGACGGACATATCCCCCGTCAGGATCCCTGTGTAAATATTTTCCCAGCTACTCTTAATCCTGGAGTAAGAGGCCGTGGTGAGGAACTCGAGATTTTTGAGGAACCGGGCTCCATAGGAGATCCTCGTCAAGATCTGGTTCTGAATTTCATAGCGGCCCTGAAAAGAGAGGTTTCCATATTTGCCGGCGTTAAAAAAAGATTGTAAGCCGAACCAAGCCTCCCCTTTAAGGTTGATCTGCTTGTTGTAAGAAAAGTCCAATTGCGTCTTGAAGTCCTGTTTCCAGCTCTGGCTCAACAAGAACTGCGAATTCCAGAGCCCGCTTGAATTGTAATTGCCCGTCAGTCCCATGCGGAGTTTCTTGCTTGCGTCAAGGGTGGTCGAGGTCATGAAATCGAATTGCCGCTCCAAGCCCCGATAGTTCTTCAACAACGAACGTTCCTCATAGCTCAGCTGGTTGAGGCTGTGCATCTTATCCTTTTTCTCAAAGAAATAGCTTCCTTTGACCATGAGCCCCTGGGAGTTCGTGTACCAGATCTTGTCCAAAGAGAATCCGCCGGAGCGTTGTTTGATCCCTTCAGACATTTTGATCTTCTTAAACTTCAAGGATTCGACACCTTCCAGATAGAGGATCATCCCGTAGCCGAAAACCTCCGAGTTGGCCGTGATTTCAACCTGCCGACCTGCGAAATAAATCAGGGATTTCCTGATCTTTTCCAGCTCAATATCCTCCAAGACTCCACGGCCCGGGAGACCATCCTCCTTTTTTTCGTCTCCGATCCCGATCATTTCAATTTTTTTATCGTAGCGAACAAGGATTCCCCGACCTGTCTTAAGATCGAAATAGAATTCATCCCCAGAGTGCAGAGAGCCGTCTTTTTTTAAGGATAAATCCCCCCGGGCACAACAGGTAAGGGATTTGAGGTCGGCCTTGATGTGCAGGCTCTTGCCGGAAATGGAGGCGCAGACAAATTCGACGCCCTCGCCGACAAGCTGATTGTGATCATAGCTGTAGGCGATGTATCGCCCCTTAAGCTGGAGAAGAATTTTTTCTGCGGATATGGAGAGGCAGGGATGAAAGACAAGGATCAGGAAAGCGCCATAGAGCCCTCTCCGGGATATCACTTTATCACTCTGAGCTGATAGATTTTTTGATTTCCATCAACGTTCCAGAGATAATATCCATCAAAAGCCAAGCCCCTCGGCGACTGACCGGGCGAAAGAAATCTCCTTTTGACGATGCCCTCCGGCATCAGCTCGTAAATCGTCAGAGACGTTGGGTCTGAAATCCAGAGGGATCCCCCATTAAAGGTCATGCCGTCGACCCGGACTCCAGGATTGGAAAATGAAAATTGGATCTCACCCGTTTCCGGGTTGACTTTTTGAATTGTGTTTGATTGAAGGTCAGCAAGCCAGAGTGCCTGCTGTCCATATCCGATCGCCGTGAATGATCCCCGTTGAAGATGGAGCCTCTTCTGGATTTCTCCGTTGAGCAGGTTGATCTTATAGAGATCGACGATCGTCTCGCTGCAAACCCAGAGGTCATGGCCATCATAGGCGATTCCCGTTGTCGATGGAAGGGGCGATGTCAGAGCTCTGATCTGAGCGCCATTGGCTCTGTTCAAACAATAGAGGGTATTGCTATTCCCGTCGACATTCCAAAGTGTGCTGCCGTCCCAGGTGAGACCGAGAGGGATGGTCGAAGGGGTAAAGATGGTGTTGACCACTTCAAAGATCACTTCGCTGGCCTCGGGGTCAAAAGGATTATCGAAGATTCGGTCCTGGCAGGCCATTGAGCAGAGCAGGCTAGAAATTATAGCCAAGCACCAAAACCGTCTTCGGCTCTTTGCAGGATTCAAGCCACAACCTCAGGTTTTTTGCTTACTCTTTTTTTTGCAGTTAACGATAGCATAAAGGCCGGCCCCATTGACAGTCCAGACGCCGAAAGCGGGCAGGATGTTGATAGAAGGAATTTCCTTTTTCCCGCCAGACAACTTATCCCCTTTTTGGGCTCGGAATCCAGGCTGTTCATCAAGCCAAAATGGTATCGCCGGACAGTGATCGATGTCAAGGTCGCCATGTCGTGCCGCATCTCAGGCTTCCCTGAACTCATCTCTTACCCAACAAAAGAGACTTCGACAGGCTTCCCGGCTTCAGGTTCAAATCCTATCTTGAAAACGTCCCGTTTCAGGCAATGACCCACGGCGCTCTTTGCCCGTTCATTCCTCGGCTTTGATTTTGAGGGCGATGAAATCGCCGCTCCTGACCGTCATCCGGATCTGATAAAAGTCCTTGCCGAGCCTGACGGTCGTCTTACCCGACCGCAGGTCGGTCAGGACATAAGATTGGGCGGGAGCCAGGTTCAGCGGATAGATCACCAGGTCCGTGGGCTTCTGTCCATAGTTAACCGCAGCCAGCCGGTATTCGCCGCCGGCGGAAGACAGGGCGAAATCCATATCTTCCTTTCCTCCCTCGATATCGAAAGGCCTCGTCCGGCCCACCCGGGACAGGGCCAGGTCCAGGACATCGCGGATGAGGTCGGGCATGATCTCGACCGAATCAGGAAGGCCCACGGGAATGGTTATGACAAGGCCCTTGCCGAACTCGTTGATCAGCGCCGCCGTCGAACCGTCCTCGAAAACCGCCGCGCTTTTGGCCGTCGTCGGCGTCCATGACGGACAGGAGACAGCCGGAAAATCAAAGGTCTTCCCTTGTCGGGCGCGCGCAAACATCGGCTCCTTGACTTCGACCCGCCAATGTTTCGCGGATTTCCGCTCTTCTCCGCCGACCAGGTCTTCTCGGTTGAACTGATCACCAAAGGGAATGCGCGGGCCGAACAAAACGGCCGCCCCTCCCCGCTCGACAAAAGCCTTGAGAAGGAGGCTGTCCGTATCCTGCATGCCGGCGATGTCCGGCAGGACCAGCGCCGATTTATGCGAGAGCAGGTATTCCAGCTGCTCTTCGTTCAGGTGAAAAGGATAGTACGGCAGGATCTCCTCACCCTTCGGCGGAATGAAAGGAACGATTTCGACCGCCGCGCCCAGCTTCCGGAATCCATCAAGGGCCGGGATGATGCTCTCCGTCCAGCGATCCGCCCACCAATCGCTGTAGGGGATATAGATGCCGATGCCGCTGGGATCGTTGGCGGCCTCCCGGGCGATCCAGGGATAGGCTTTCAAAGCCTGCTCGACCGCAGCCGCGCATTTCTGGACATCAGGGATTTTTTTGCCCATCGTATAGATATTGTAATGATAGGTGAACAGAGTGATCCCGTCGGGCCCATAGCAGGACGCCGCGCTCATGATCTGGCCGGAGATATCCTCGGGGCCGGCCAAATAGGCGCCGGCGCAACTTCTCTCCAGATAGCCGAAGAGCTCGACATGGGAGAGGGCGATCTTATTCTTTTGGAGCGTTGCGCCCGCCGAAAGGGAAGCGAAATCCTTGGTCCGCCGGATGGCGAAACATTTCCGGTTATCCGGGCGGTAGGAAGCCATGACCGCCCCCTGATAAATCACGACATCCAGGTTCTCGATCGCGGCCAGGTATCCGGCCAGCAGCGGGTCATCGATATAAGGAGCGCAGCCGGAGAGGAGCCCCTTGTTGAGGGACTTGACGGCATCGGAAAACTCACGGACATGGGCGGCCAGGTAGGTCCCGCTTCCCTCCTGGTAGCTATAGAACCCGATCAGGGACGGATGGTGGCCGTAGAGGTCCCACAGCTCTTTCATGACGGCCTTAGTGCTCTGCATATACTCGGCATAGGGCATTTTTTTCGTCATGTCCCAGACCACGGTGATCATCAAGGGGAGCCCAAATTTGTCGGCCAGCTTAAGCGTGGTCCCGACCCTGTCATCGGGGGTATCATCCTCGGCGGCCTGGGCGCAGATTTTGGAGGGATACCAGGCCTTCTTGTTGATGATATCGTGGACGATGAGCATGTTCCCGCCGACGCCCATAAAATTCTTCATGTAGACGGCGGCGTCCTCTTCCACGCCGCCCTCGGGCAAAGCGCTCACGATCATGAAATCGCCGATGATCTTGCCGACGATGAAGCTGGCTTTGCCGACGGCCCTCGAGGACTCAAGGACCGCTGTGACGGTGACCGCGTAGAAGCCGGCCGGCGCTTTGGCGGGAAGCGAGATCTGGCCCTTGTAGAGCCCGAGTTCCTGGCTGGCAAGACTCAATTCCAGGATGCCCGCCCCGAGCGTCGGCACCAGGAGAGTGGACTGGAGCTTCAGCTTTTTAAGCGTCCCGGCTTTTTTCACCCAAACGCTGACCTGGACCGTATCGCCGGGTTCCGGCCGCAGCTTATCCACGGACACTTCAACGGATAGCGCCTGGCCCGGCTTTCCCCCCGCCTGCCGGCAGGCGGTTGTCAGCCAGAAGCTTGTCAGAAGGCTCAAAAAAATGAATAAAAGCCCCAGCTTGAAGTAAAGCCCGGATTTTCTCATGGGGCCTCCTGGATTCCGATCCTGAACCAATCTTTTTATATACCAGATTCGCCTCAAAGACAAATGTCCGGTTTGGGAATTCGCAGTTGCCAAGGGAATAGAGAAAGGTTATATTAACGTGACGGAAAAAATGAACGGGAAAATTGTCGTCGCCGATGATGATAGGGTTACGCTCCAGATGCTCTACCATGTTCTGGCCGACAATTCGTTCTATGTCTATTCGGCTCAAGACGGACAGGCAGCCCTAGAATTGGTCAAGAAAGAAAAGCCCGATATTCTCATCAGCGACCTTGTTCTTCCCAAGCTCGACGGCGTAGCGCTGTGCAAAAAAGTCAAAGAAGACCCGGAGTTGAGTCGGACACGCGTCATTATGATGACGGCCGTCTACAAGGGCTCGGCGTTCAGACCCCTCACCAGGGACTGCGCCGCGGACGATTATATTGAAAAGCCGATCAACTCGACGATCCTCCTGGAAAAGATCTATAAGCTATGCAGTCAGAGCGCTGAGCCGGGAAAAAAAGAAAATCCTTCCTGATTGCAGAGAGCGTTTGACCCGCGACTTTTCTCCCGGATTCCAGTTTGAGAAATTGAACGGCATGGGATTCTAAGGAAAAGGGACTGAGCAGGACCGGCCTTCCCCCCTGACACTCAGCGGAATGAGGAAAAGATCTTCTGGAAAGCCGACTTTTTGATCATCTTCTGCATGTCCTGGAACTGCTTGAGGAGCTGGTTGACCTCGTGGACGGGACGGCCGCTTCCCCGGGCAATCCGCTGGCGGCGGCTGCCGTTGATGATCCTGGGGTCGAGCCGTTCCCCCGGCGTCATGGCGTTGATGATCGCCTCGAAATGGAGGATTTTCCGGTCATCGACCTTAACCTTGTCCAGGTTTTTGAACGGCCCCGTCCCCGGCAGGTGGCTGAGCACGCCGGATAGGGATCCCATCTTCTTGAGCTGACCCAGCTGCTTCTTGAAATCCTCCAGCGTGAACTCCTGCCTGCGGATCTTGCGGGCCAGCTCCTCGGCCTCTTCGTGGTCGGTCTCCTGCTCGGCCTTTTCGATCAGCGTCAGGATATCGCCCAGGCCCAGGATGCGGGAGGCCATGCGATCCGGGTAGAAAACGTCCAGCTTGTCGAACTTCTCCCCTGCGCCGACGAATTTGATGGGCATCCCCGTAACGGAAACAATGGACAGGGCGGCGCCGCCCCGGGCATCCCCGTCCATCTTAGTCAGGATGACCGAGGTCAGGCCGATCTTTTCGGCGAAGGCTTGGGCGCTCTTGACGGCGTCCTGGCCGGTCATCGAATCACCAACATAGATCACTTCGACGGGGCTGAGGATGTTCTTGACCAACCGCAGTTCGTCCATCAGCTCCTCGTCCACATGCAGGCGTCCCGCCGTGTCGACCAGGAGAAGGTCGTAGCCGCGGTTCCTGGTGAATTTCATGAGCTCGCTCAGGGCGCCTTCGGGGGCGGCCATCTGCGACGGGGTCATCTCGTAAAAAGGAAGCTTGAGGTTTCCGGCGATCATTTTCAGCTGTTCTTGTGCCGCCGCCCTTTTCATGTCGAAGGAGACGAGAAGCGGGTTTTTCCCTCGCCCGAGCGCCCACTTGCCCAGCTTTCCGCATGTCGTCGTCTTCCCGCTTCCCTGCAGCCCGACCAGCATGAAAATCGAAGGAGGTGAGCTCGAAAAGGTCAAAGGCTTCTCCGACCCGCCCAGGATCTCGGTCAGCTCGTCCCGGACGATTTTGATGACCTGCTGCGCCGGCGTGAGGCTGTCGAGGACGTCCTGGTTGAGGGCTTTGACTTTGATTTTCTGCTCGAAATCCTTGACAACCTTGTAGTTGACGTCGGCCTCGAGCAGGGCCAAGCGGATCATCTTGAGGGCCTCGGTCATGTTTTTCTCGGTGACTTTTCCCTCGCCGCGGAGGAACTTCATCACCTTCTGGAGCCGGTCCGAAAGCTGGTCAAACATTATTATTGATCTCGTATCTCAAAATGATTATTGAGAATCATAAAAATTATCATAGGGGAAAGCCTGATCCCAGTCAAACCCGCGAAGCATCTAAATATGTGATTTCAAAGAGGTGTCGGAGTCGCCCCCGAGGCCCCCTAGCGGAGGGGGGCCCCGGACACTCTTGGAGGAGGACCCTTTTGCAGGTTCCCCCTCCAACGGGCGGCGGGAATACCCGCCCGCCCTGCCACCCCTCCAAGGAGCATCCTCCCATGAATTCATCGCTAAATGCTCCATGGAAAGGAGGCAGAGAGCGAAGTGAGCGTTGGAGGGAAACCCGGGATAAGGGTTTCCCTCCAAGAGTGTCCGACGGGACTGGTTCCCAAAGGGCTCGGGGGCGACTCCGGCACCGATAGAAATCACACAAACGGATACTTACGTCAAACGCGCGCCATTTGAACTTTGGCCGGGAAATTGCTAAACTATCTCCGATGTTGCGCAAAAAAATATTCATCATTGTTGTGCTTGTTTGTTTTTCCTCGGCCTGGGCCCTCGAACCTCCGACCAAAGAACAGCTCGAACAATATCAAAGGGACGGCACTCTCACCCTCAGGATGCTGAATGCCCTGGCCTTGGGCAACCACCTTGTCGCGCCCGATCTTGTCAAAAGTTTTGCCTACAGGATCGCTTACCTGCGGCTCTCGATGGCTGGGAAATCCCCGGCCGAAATCAACAGGCTCCTCGGCCTCCCGCCGGGAACGACGAATGTCCTGAAAAGTAAGGGAACCTCCAAGATCTTTGCCCTTCTCCTGTCCTTCCCCGACTACCCGGCCAGCCAGAGTTTGGATTCGATCTATGGGAAGATCTTCGGGGACGGCGCCGGTGAATGGCCGCGAGAAAGCCTGCGCAATTACTACCGGCGCGCCTCTTACAACATGCTGGAAATCCAGGGCGCGACACTCGGCTGGTACCAGCCTGCTTACACCAGGGCCAGCATCGCCCAGACAAGCACCGCTCGGGAGAATTTGATCAAGGAAGCCCTGACCTATTTTGACAGCCAGGGCCACGACTTTGCCCAGTACGACAACGACGGAAACAATGTCCTAGACTATTTTATCGTCATCTGGACGGGACCGAACAACGGCTGGGGCAATTTCTGGTGGGGATATCAAACCTCATTTGCAGACCAGAATTTCAAGCTGGACGGAAAGTCCCTTTACCGGACTCGCTATTCCTGGCAATGGGAATCCAACCCCTATCCGGGAACGTTCAGGCCGTATGTCGTCATTCACGAAACAGGCCATGCCCTCGGCTTGCCCGATTATTACGACTACGACGCCACGATCGGACCCAGAGGCGGGCTCGGCGGCCTGGACATGATGGACGCCAACCTGGGCGACCACAACTGTTTCAGCAAAATGCTCCTGGACTGGATATCGCCCCAGGTATTCAATTATGGAACCCGCTCTTGCACTCTGGGTGCTTCGGCCATCTCCCAGGAGGCTCTGATCGTCATGCCGGAATTCTCCTCAGAGTCGCCGTTTGACGAATTCACCATGGTCCAAAACCGGCTCCGCCTGGAAAACGATTATTCCCTGCCCGGAGACGGCCTCCTCGTCTGGCATGTGGATGCACGGCTGAGTGGAAGCTCGTTTAAGTACAATAATTCTTATGCCGAACACAAGCTGCTCCGCCTGATGGAGGCGGACGGGCTGGAACACATCGAAAAAGGATATGGCGCTCACGCCGCAGATTACTATGTCCAGGGGAAAGCCTTCACCCCTCAATCCATCCCAAACAGCAGCCGTTACGACGCCTCGGAGTCGGGCGTTTCTGTTTCCGGGATATCACCGAACGGAGTGTCCATGACATTCGCGGCCGATATTCACTACACGCTGCTCGCCCCTCAAAATTTCGTGATCGAGAGACAAGAAGGCGATTACATTTTCTTCCGTGAATATCTCAACAAGCTGTCCTGGGAGCTGAACCTGAAGAACCGGACGGCCCTCATCGGCTACAAGCTCTATAAAAAGGCCAAAGGAGCCCCCGACAGCACATATGTCTTGCTCGCCGAGCTCGGCACAAAGAGCTTCGAACACCGCGGGCTCAAGAAAAATGAGCTTTTTACCTACAGGATTATTGCCGTAGACAAGAACGGCGTCGAGAGCATCCCCGGAGAGGTGAGCAATTGAGACATTCCCTGCCCAAGAAACTCGGGACCGCGGCCGTTTTCTTGATGCTGGCTTCCACATTCTCCTCCGCCTTCACCATCCAGGCAGGAGCGTTCTACGGGCTCCGAAAGGTCAACGACGCCAAAATCAAAGCCGCCTATAAAGACGGAGAAGTCTATTTCCCCTATCTTGAAGTCCAGGCCTGGAAAGGCTTAACCCTCAGCTTCGGCTACGAAGGGGGATATGGAGGAACCGCGCTGCTCGGTCCTTACAATTCCAGGGCCGAGCTCTCGGTCTCGGGATTGGAATTTCTTGTCGGATACGAATACCAGATCAGCCGCTTTGCCTTTTTTGCCAAGACAGGATACGGCCTTTATTTCTACAAACAGACCGTCCAAGACGAGTATGTGAAAGACTACCCGGTCGACCACTCCCAATCGACGATCGTCTTCAAAGGCGGTCTGAAGATCTATCCATGGAAGTTCCTGTTCCTGGCCTTCGAGGTCAAATACGTCCCGCTCACGGTCAAGCCCTATGATTATGAAGTGGACCTCGGCGGCATGCGATATTTGCTCGGGTTCGGCGCCTCCTTCGGTTTCTAAGGGCATGAAATTATTGAAGATCGGGATTTCCGGCGTGCGGGGCATCGTCGGGGAATCCATCACGCCCAGGCTGGTCATGGACTTCGCCGCGGCCTTCGGCACATATATCAACTCCAAGCCCGTGCTGCTCGCCCGCGACACAAGAATCTCCGGGCCCATGCTCCAGGCCGCCTGCACGTCGGCCCTTCTTTCCACCGGATGCGCCGTCCTGGACCTCGGCGTCTGCCCCACGCCCATTCTCCAGCTGCTCGTCAAGCCTCTCAAGGCCATGGGCGGCATTTCGATCACCGCCGGACACAACGACATCAAGTGGAATGCCCTGACGTTTATCAGCCGGGACGGCACCTATCTCAACTCCTTTCAAGGCGCGGAGGTGCTGGATATCTACCACCTCGGCAAGTTCAAAAAAGTGGCCACGGACAGGCTCGGCCGGGTCAAGGCCGCGGAGAAGGCGGCGGATGCCTATTTTGAAAAACTGGGCGCCTTCATCAACGCCGAGGCCGTTGCCGAAGCGCGGTTCAAAGTCGTCATCGACGCCTGCAACGGAGCCGGCGCAAAATTCATCGGCCGGCTGGCGGAACTCCTCGGCTTTGAGCTCATTCCCATCAACCATGAGCCGAACGGATTTTTCCCTCATGATCCCGAGCCCCGGCCCCGGAACGCCCAACAGGTCGTGTCCATCATCAAAGCCGTCGGCGCCGATGTCGGATTCCTTCTCAACAGCGATGTCAGCCGCGTCTCCATCGTCACGGAGACGGGCGAAAGCCTGTCCGAAGAATTCACCTTTCCCCTGGTGGCCCATGATCTTCTCGAAGACGACTGCGGTCCGGTCGTCACCAACCTCTCGACCTCGCGCATGATCGAGGATGTGACCCGCAGCCGGAACTGCCCGCTCATCCGGACGAAAGTCGGCCAATCCTACGCCATCCAAACCCTCCTCCAGGAAAACGGGGTTATGGCCGGAGAGGGCAGCGGAGGCGTGGCCCTGGCCAAATTCCAGCCGGCGTTTGACGGCTTCCTGACCATGGCCGTGATCCTGGAGGCGATGGCCCGCCGGGGAAAAAAGATCTCACAGCTCGTCAAGGAGCTTCCCCGTTATCATATCGTCAAGGAAAAGATCTACTGCCCTCCGACAAAAATCCACTCGGTGGTTAACGAGGTGAAGAAATTCTTCCGCGGACAAGAAATGGACACCTCGGACGGAATCCGGGTCGAGGATAAGCAGGGCTGGGTCCTTGTCCGGACCTCCGGCACCGAACCCATGATCCGGGTCATCGTTGAGGACTCGGCGAAAGACAGGGCCCGGCAGCGGGCCGATGAGGTCATCCATTTCATCAACCTGATCATCAAATGAAAAAAATATCGTCCCTGAAAATCAGCATTTCCGGCGTGCGCGGGATCATCGGCGAAAGCCTTACGCCCCAGCTGGCCGCGGCCTTTGCCCAGGCCTTCGGAACATATATTGGAGGGGGCCCCGTCATCGTCGGGCAAGACGCACGTCCATCGGGGACGATGCTCAAGCAGGCTGTTATCTCCGGGCTGCTCGCCGTCGGCTGTCAGCCGGTGGATGTCGGCATCTGTCCTATTCCTTCGTTCCTTTTTTTGACCAAGGAATCCAAGTCCTCGGGCGGCATCGCCGTGACGGCCAGCCATAATCCCAAGGAATGGAACGGGATGAAGTTCATCAGCAGAGACGGCCTTTACCTGACCCCGCACCAGACGGAGGAATTCCTGGACATCTACCACCAAGGAGAATTTTATTTCGTCGAGCCCGAACGCTACAAGGGCCTCAAGACAGAGTCGAACCCGGCCGAGCCCCATTTCAAAAAGCTCCTTTCATATTTTGACGTGGACCGCATTCGGGGCAAGAAATTCAAGGTCGCCGTCGACTGCTCGAACGGCGCCGGCGCCGTGCTCGCGCCGCGGCTCTTGGAAGCTCTTGGGTGCGAGCCCATCTTCATCCATTGCCTGCCCGACGGTGCGTTTGCCCACGACCCCGAGCCCCTGCCCGAGAACATCGTCGAGATCTGCCGGACGGTCAGGGAAGGCAAGGCCGATGTTGGATTCGTCCAGGATGCGGACGCCGATCGCCTGGCCGTCGTCAGCGAAAAAGGAGAACCCCTCGGCGAAGAATCGACTCTGGCCTTGGCGGCGCAATACGTGCTCGGCAAAACCCCCGGCCCGGTCGTCTGCAATCTTTCGACGACCCAGGCGATCGACGATATCGCCGGACGGTTCGGCGCCCCCGTTGTCAGGACCAAAATTGGCGAGATCAACGTCGTCGAAAGAATCCTGGCCATGGAGCCGAGGCCGGCCATCGGCGGCGAGGGCAACGGAGGTGTCATCGTTCCCGATATCCATCCCTGCCGCGACAGCTTCGCGGCCATGTGCGTTATCCTGGAATATATGGCCGCCTCCGGCAAGCGCGTCTCCGCTCTTCAAAAAAGCCTGCCCCAGTACTTCATGATAAAGGAAAAAGTCAGCGGATCGGCCGAGCAGGCCTACCGTCTGATCAACCTCCTGAAGAAAAAATACGAGGGCAAGGGGAGGATAGAGCTTTTGGACGGGCTCAAGGTCCGGATGAATGACCATTGGATTCACGTCCGCCCCTCGAACACGGAGCCAATCATCAGGGTCATCGCCGAGGCCAAGAGCCGGGAAAAGGCCAAGGCCGCCATCCGCACGCTCAAGCGGGAAATCTCCGCCCTTCAACGAAAAATCTAAGCCCCAGTCTCTTGACAGGGACTGGTTTACAGAAAAAACCTTAGAGTTTCCACCGGAAATAGCTCTTTTCCCTCATCGCGATATATCCTATATTCTTTCTTTGGCTGGGCGAGGGGTATGCCGCGTAAAAAAATTGGGGTGACGCAGACCGGGGCGCCCCGTCCCCGCAACTGACGAAAATTTGGGCTCCCGCAAGAATTCGATCGACGCGTACCGAACCCGAGATAATGAAGATCATCTATCCCGTACTTTAGACCCCAAATTTTTCAGTGAGGATGACGGGGCTGGTCGGCGGCAGGACCCCTCTCATTTTTTCACCGGCATACCCCGAGCCCCGCTTGACAGAGCCCGGGTTTTGTTGTTAAGGTATTACTACTTTTTCAACAAATAACAGTAAAGTGAAGAAAATAAAGAGTTTTTCCGATTCTGTCGAGGAGACGACGATGGATCCAAAGATCGATTATGAGGAAATCAACAAGATCATAAAGCTCCTGGAAGAGAAGAACCTGGCCGAGTTCGAGCTGGAGGTCGAAGGGTTTAAGATCAAGATCAGCCGGAATTCCCACATGGTTTTTGCTCCCATCCAACAGCCCAATCATACCCCTGGAGTGCCTGCCCTCCAGCCCCAAGCCGCCCCAAATCCTGGCGCTGTAGAGTCGCAACCCCAGAGCGGCCAATCCCCCATCCACTTCATCACCTCGCCGATGGTCGGGACGTTCTACAGGGCGCCTGCCCCGAACGCGCCCCTTTTTATCGAAGTTGGAGAGCCGGTCAAGAAGAAGCAAACCCTTTGTATCGTCGAGGCCATGAAGCTCATGAATGAGATCGAATCCGACGTGGACGGCATCGTGAAAGAAATCTTTATCGAGAACGGAAAACCTGTCGAGTTCGGGAAAAAGCTATTCGCTATCCTCCCCACCGCCTGAGTCGCTGATGTTCACGAAAATCCTCGTTGCCAACCGGGGCGAGATTGCCCTCCGGATCATTCGGGCGGCCAAGGAACTCGGAGTCAAGACGGTCGCCGTCTATTCCGAAAGCGACCGGAACGCCCTCCACGCGATGTTGGCCGACGAAAAATTCTGCATCGGACCGGCCAAAGCCCAGGACAGCTACCTGAACATTCCCAACCTGCTCAGCGTCGCCGAGATCACCAAAGCCGACGCCATCCATCCCGGCTACGGCTTTCTGGCGGAAAACGCCCGATTTGCCGAGATCTGCGAGACTTCGGGGATTACCTTCATCGGGCCTCCGCCGTCTTTGATCAGGCTCATGGGGGACAAAAATCGCGCCCGCCAGGAGATGATCAAGGCGAAACTGCCGGTCATTCCGGGGAGCGATAAGGTCATTGAAGATATCAACGAGGCCAAAAAGATCGCCCAGAAGATCGGCTTCCCCGTCATTTTGAAAGCGGCGGCCGGGGGCGGCGGCAAGGGCATGCGCATCGCCCGCAACTCCAACCAACTGGAAGAGCAGCTGGCCATCGCCCAGAACGAGGCCAAGTCGGCCTTCGGCGATCCGTCGCTCTATCTCGAGAAATACCTGGCTAATGCCCACCACATCGAGATCCAGGTCGTCGGCGACAAGAAGGGCAATATCATCGTCTTCGGAGAGCGGGATTGCTCGATCCAGAGAAAATACCAGAAGGTAATCGAAGAGACGCCGTCGCCGTTCGTGGACGAGCGCCTGCGGAAGAAAATGATGAACGCCGTCGAGGATGCGGCCAAATTTGTCGGGTACGAGAGCCTGGGAACCTTTGAATTCCTGGTCGATGAGAAAAAGAAGTTCTATTTCATGGAGGCCAACACCCGGATCCAGGTCGAGCATCCCATCACCGAGATCGTCTACGGCATAAACCTGGTGAAAGCCCAACTCCGGGCGGCACAGGGTGAAAAGGTGACCTTTCCCTTCGAGCTCGAGATGCGGGGTCACGCCATCGAATGCCGGGTCAACGCCGAAGATCCCGAAACGTTCACTCCCTCCCCCGGTACGATTGATTTTCTCGTCCTCCCAGGCGGGGAGGGCATCCGCGTGGATTCAGCGGCCTACGCCGGCTGGCAGATTCCTCCGGATTATGATTCTCTGGTGGCGAAAATCATCGCCTATGCCCCGAACCGGCAGCTGGCCATTAAAAAGATTCAGACCGCCCTGGAAATGACGACCATCGTCGGCATCAAGACGAACATTCCGCTCCACCTGGACATCCTGTCCAATTCGGATTTCATCCGCGGCGATTACCACATCCAGTTTTTGGAGGGGCTCCTCCAGAAAAACGGCCGGCCCAAGCAATAACCGGGGTCAAAGCTACACGTCTGACAAATTAAGCCCGATATTTTAAAGGTCTGTCCCTTAATTTAGTTTAGAGTCTATCAGATGTGTAGTTTTGACCCCGGTCAGCTGAAATCAAAAACAGCTATTCGGAACCAAGCCCATTCGAATTTTTTGTTGAATGTTGAGGTTTGACCCCGGTCTACTCCGGTTTATTTCTTGCGGTAAATCGCGACCTCAAAAAAGCCGTCATTGTCGCCGACCACCAGCTCATTGATCCCCAGCAGCAGGCGGCCGTCTGCGGGAAGCGAGATCTTATTTTCCTTTCCGATGAAAAATACCTGGCCGACCTCTCTCTGGGTCTTCTCCCCCGTCTGTTTATCGGTGGCGGTTTCGACTTTCTCCAGGATCTTCCCGACAAGGGCTCCCAAATTCTGTTCGGGGATCGGCTGCTGCTGCGTTTTCCGGTTGAAACCGTCAGGTCCGCAGCCGGCGATCGGATTGTCCTTCTGGAGGGAGATCGTCCCCGAAGTTACAAAATAAAATTCCTGGCCTTTTTGGACAACGAGGCCGGTATCCGTCCAAGCCTGATTGCCGAGAACTGTGATTTTCTTGAGGAACTCATAGTCCTGGAGCTGGCTCTGCCCGGAGCCCCCAAGAGTCCAAAAACATAAGCCGGCCAATGAGACGGCCACAAATAGAATCGCTCTTAGAGTTCGGCTTTTTGCTTTCATGGCAGATTCAAAACTTCCATCATGGCCTGATGGACCAGGCCGTTGCTGGCAACGACTTCGGGGTGATAAATATTCACCGGATTGCCCCGGAAATCCGAGACACGGCCGCCGGCCTCCTCAACGATCACGGCGCCGGCAGCTGTGTCCCAAGGGCTGAGCTTCATTTCCCAGAATCCCTCAAGGCGGCCGCAGGCCACATAACAGAGATCCAGCGCCGCCGAACCGCACCGCCTCAAACCCTGGGCGCGGAGTAGGAAATCGTTGGCTTGTCTGATGTTCGTCTTTGTCTCCCGGATATCATAGGCAAATCCCGTCGCCAGAAGGCTCCTGTCGAGGTCATTGATTTTCGAGACCCGGATCCGCTCTCCGTTGAGATAAGCGCCCTCTCCCTTTTCCGCCCAGAATACCTCCTCTCGCATCGGGTCATAGACGACTCCGCAGGCCAGCCCGCCCCGGTGCTCCAGGCCCAGCGAAACGCAAAACACAGGGAATCCGTGGGCAAAATTGGTCGTCCCGTCAAGGGGGTCAAAGACCCAGCGGAATTCGGCGCCCTTGAGCAATTTCAGGCCCTCCTCGGCCAGGAAGTCGTGTCCGGGGAATCGGGCCGAGAGCCGGTCGAAGATCAAATCCTGGGACTCGGTATCGGATTTTGTCACCAGGTTGACCAGGCCCTTAAAATAGATCTCTCCGATCTGGCTGAGGTTCTTCCGCAGCAGCTCCCCCGCCTCGCGGGCGGCACTCTTGGCCGCATCGAGATACGCCGCATACTCTCCCATGGCTGTTTTATCATACCAACTCTTATTTTTTAGGGCAAGCGGAACCGAGCGCCCTCGAACTTTTTGCCTTTTTCCCCGTAATATACTATGATATCTCATTTTGAGAGGCAAAAAACCATGAAGAAGAACACCAAGAGATTGCTCATATTCTGGGTCGTCATCCTGATCATAGGCCTCATCATCGTCCTCAACCTCAGCTCACAGAGAGAAAAATCGATCAAAGTGACGGCGGAAAAAGTGAAGCGCCACGACCTGACGGCCGTCATTTCGGCCTCGGGGGAAATCAAACCCAAAAAAAACGTCAACATCAGCGCTCATGTCCCGGGCCGGATCGTCAAGATCGGAGTCAAGGAAGGCCAGGAGGTCAAGGCCGGGGATTTTCTGCTCAAGCTGGATTCGACGCAGTATGAGGCCAACGCCGACCGGGACCGGGCCATGATCCAGTCCTATAGGTCCGAGCTCATCAAGGCTGAAGCCAGCCTGAAAAAGAGCCAGAGCGATTACGACAGGCAAAAAAAGCTCTATGACAATCAGCTTGTCTCCAAGGACCAGCTCGAACAGGCCAAAGCTCAGCTCGATATCGCCCAGGCCACGTACAGGTCCTTCACCTACCAGATCGATCAGGGTCAGGCTTCACTCAAGAGCACGCTCGACAACCTGGGGAAAACCGCTTATGCCTCGCCCATCGACGGCATCATCACCAGCCTCAGAGTGGAAGAAGGCGAGGTGGCCATGATCGGCACCATGAACAATCCCGGCACTGTGCTCATGACCATCGCCGATCTTTCCGTCATGGAAGTCGAAGTCGAAGTGGATGAAACGGATGTCGTGGGGGTCCAGATGGACCAGGAAGCCAATATCCGTGTCGATGCCTTCCCCAACCAGGTCTTCAAGGGAAAAGTCACGGAGATCGGAAGCTCCGCCCTGCAGAAATTGACGGCCGGCGCATCCACCCAGGAATCCAAAGATTTCAAGGTGGTCATCACCCTGGACAATCCGTCCAAGCTGATTAAGCCGGGGCTTTCGGCCTCGGCCGACATCATCACGGCGGAGAAAAAGAATGTCCTGGCCGTGCCCATTTCCGCCCTTGTCGTAAGGGAAAAGAAAGCCGAAGGCGCTGCCCCCGCGGAGAAAGACAGGAAGGCCAATGAAGAAGAGGGCCTTTACATCATCGAGAAGAGCCGGGCTAAATTCGTCACGGTCAAAAAAGGCATCATGGGCGAGCTGATGATCGAGATCGTCTCGGGCCTCAACGAAGGCCAGGAGATTGTCGCCGGGCCTTACGATGCCCTCCGCCAGCTCAAAGACGGAACCCTGGTCAAGACCGAGGTCAAGCCGCAAGAGCAGAAGAAATGACCTCCGACAACAACATCATCATCTCGGCAGAGGACCTCTGTAAGACGTATGTCCTTGGCAAGCAAGAGGTCAAAGCCCTCTGCCACGCCACATTCACGGTCAAAAAAAAAGAGTTCATGGCCATTATGGGGCCGTCGGGATCGGGCAAATCCACTTTGATGAACCTCCTCGGCTGCCTGGATACGCCGACCGAAGGAAAATACTATCTCAACGGCAAGCTGGTGAGCACGATGACGGAAAACGAGCTGGCCCACATCCGGAACCGGGAGATCGGGTTCGTCTTCCAGGTGTTCAACCTGCTGCCGCGGGCGACCGCGTTCCGGAATGTCGAGCTTCCTCTCATCTACAAGGGTGAACGAAAGCAAGAGCGGCAGGTAAAAGTCCTCAACGCCCTGAAGCTTGTCGACATGACGGACAGGATGAACCACCACCCGCCCGAGCTATCCGGCGGCGAACGCCAGAGGATCGCCATCGCCCGGGCCTTGGTCAACGAGCCGTCCATCCTTCTCGCCGATGAGCCCACCGGCAACCTGGACTCGAAAACCGGCCAGGATCTTCTGAATCTTTTTCATAAGCTGAACGCCCGAGGAAACACGATCATCATCGTCACCCACGACATGAACGTAGCCCAGCAGACGCAGCGTATTCTATTCCTCAAAGACGGCCGGATCGAACGAGAAGAGCGCAAAGGAGTGAGAGCATGAGCTTGTTCAACCGCTTCCAGGGAATCTTCTTCAGCCCTCAGCCGACCCTCAAGGGAATCTCCGAAAAGCCGGTGTGGGTGGACGCTTTGATCATCCTCCTTATCGTTTCCGCCGTTTTTGCCTATATCATTGCCCCGTATTCCAGCCAAGACACCCTCAAGGCTATGAAAGACAACGTCAAGCTCCAGGAGAGGCTGGGAAAAGATCGTTACGAGGCGACCATCAAGTCCCTGGAAAATCCCTCGCAGATGTCGGTGATCCTGCGGACGGTCCTTTGGAGCGCTCTGGGATTGGCCATCGGGCTTTTAATTTCCAGCCTCTTTCTTCTGATCATCGGCCGGCTCGTTTCTACAGAGGGCGCTTTTATCGCGGTCTTCGCCGTGCTCCTCCACGCCAATTTTATCGATAAGGTTCTTGGCAACACCGTGAGGCTGGTTTTAATCCTGACCCGAAAGTCCGTGATCCAAACGACGACCAGCCTGGCGCTTCTTGTCCCGAACGCCGACTTCACGTCCACCCCTTTCATTCTTTTGAGCCAGATCGATTTCTTCCAGCTCTGGATGTTCGCCGTGATCGGCACCGGGCTGTCTTTCGTTTTCAAAATCTCGGCAAAGAAGGCCATGGTCATTGCCTACAGCTTCTGGTTCCTCAAGAGTCTTCTCTATATCGCTATGCTCTTCCTCAGCCGCTCGTTTTTGGGGTAAGGGGCTCGGATAAATTAAAGGCATGAAAGAGATTTTGTTCTCCGGCTCTCTCGTCGAAGTTCCCTTCCCCCAGCTCCTTTTCAAAATCTGGCAGAACGAGCGCTCCGGCCGCCTCCGCCTTCAAAAAGGGACCGGAGAAAAAAGCCTCTATTTCGACAAAGGCCATGTCGTCGTCGAGAACGAGACGTTCTCCGATAAAGATTTCTTGGCGGCCCTCGTCAAAAAGAAAGTCATAGAGTCCGAGGAGGCGGGCGAATGCGAACGCTTCGCCGAAGAGAACAACGCCTCGCTCATCAAGGCCTTGAGCGAGCTCGGCCTGATCTCTCCCCAGCTCTTGTGGAAATTGATCGAGTCGTTTTTCGCCAGGCAGCTTTTTTCTCTGTTCGAGCTGTCCCGGGGAGATTTCTCCTTTGAGCCGGGCGACCAGGTCCAGGACCACCATCGATTCGGCCTGCTCCAAACCCATGCCTTCATTCTTCAGGGCGTCCGCCGGATGCAGAATTTCTGGATCATGGAGCAATTCCTTCCCGCCGAAGACGAGGCGATCCAGGTCTCTGCGCCCTATTTTCTCCATCTCCTCAGCCTCGAAGCCCACGAAAAATACGCCCTCCAGATCCTGAGCGGGTCGGCCAACCTGAAGTCTTTTTATGACCGGTGCGAATTGGGCCGGAGAGAAAGCCAGAAAATCCTGTTTGCTTTCTTCAGCCTGGGCATCATGAGCGTCGTCGACAAGAACCAGAAAACCAAAGCCGCGACCGAATATTTCGCCTTGGATCCCGGAAAGATCCAGGACTCCTTCGACGAAAAATGCGCCTATATCTACAAATACGTCTCTAAGGAGCTGGGCCTTGTCGCCCAGAACGTTCTCAGCAAGTGCATCGAGGAAATCCGGCCCTCGCTGGGACCGCTTTTTCAAAAGATGCAGCTGCTGCCGGACGGGCGGATCGAAGTGGACGCGGCCGTCCAGACAAGCGTGAACCATCTGGCCGAAGACCTCTTCAAGAACTTGGTCAAAGGCTATGAAGAAATCCTGGTCGCCGAAGTCCTGGCCGTGAAAAAATCGCTGGGCAACGCCCACGAAACCGGCCTGGTCAAGAACCTGGAGAAGGTCGGATGCCTCTAAAAAAACGGCAGCTTTTGGCCCTCCTCGTTTTGATCACGCTCCTGGCCTTGGTTTTTTTCATCAGAATTGGGGCCTGACATCAAACGCCTCATCCTCATCGTAGGCCCGACCGGAGTCGGGAAAAGCGCCGCGGCCATGGCTCTGGCCGGAGCCATCGGCGGCGAAATCATCAACTGCGACTCGATGCAGGTCTATCAGGGCTTCGACATCGGCACGGACAAACCCTCTCCCGAGGATCGGCTAAAAGTCCCTCATCATCTCCTGGATATCGTGGACGGCTTCACCCAATTTACGGCGGCCGACTTCGCCGCCCAGGCCCTGGACGCGATCGAGGCTATCCTCCTAAGAAAAAATCTTCCGTTTGTCGTCGGCGGGACAGGCCTTTATTTCAAGGCGCTGCTCGACGGACTCTTTCCCGGGCCCGGCAGAGATGAAGAGACACGCCGGACTCTCGAGCAGGAAGCCGAGAAAATGGGGCTTGAGCCGCTCTGGAAACGGCTGGAGGCCGTGGATCCGGTCTACGCCAAAAAAATCGGCAAAAAAGATAAGATCCGGATCATCCGGGCGCTGGAAATCTATGCTTTGACCCTAACGCCGATATCCGAGCATTTCCTCCGGACGAAAAGCGGGCTTGAGGATTTTCATATTCTCAAAATTGGGTTAAAATTACCGAGAGAGGAGCTTTATCGCAGGATCGAGGCCCGGATCGACAGAATGTTCGAGCGCGGCCTGCTCCAGGAAGTCCAAGAACTCCTGGCCGCGGGCGTGGAAGAAAAAGCGCCGCCGTTCCGGGCGCTCGGCTATAAATACGTGCTTAAGCTCGTCCGGAACGAGATCACCCTCGAGGAGGCTGTGGCCTTGACCAAGATCGATACCAGGCACTACGCTAAGAGGCAGATGACGTGGTTTGCCAAAATGAAGGACGTGGAATGGTATTCGCCGCACGACCTGCCCGCCATCGCCTCTTTTCTGGAAAAAAAACTTGAATCTCAAGATAAAATCATAGACAATCCCTCCGCATCCCCCTTTAACAAGGGGGGGAGAGGCGGGATCTAATATAAACGCAATAAATAAAGTGACAATGTATGGGCGGCGCTTAGGCCGCCCTCAAGCCCCCGTAGCGGAGGGGGGCCCCGTCGGCTTTTCCGACGGGGGGAACCGACGGGACTGGTTCCCCGGGGGCTGCGGGCGGCCTAAGCGCCGCCCGAACGGGGATGTCATTTTAATTATTACGTTGATATTAATTTCATCACTCTAAGATGATCGAAATAGTCGAACGTGCCCTGGAGTCATCAGTCGTTGGATGAAAAAAACGTGAGTCCATGGATTTAAAAGTCGTAAACGATTAGCCCGAAACAAATGGAAAAAGCCATCCTGGTCAATCTCTCGACAAATCAAAAGGAGAAGCTCGAGGCCGAAGAATCCATGAACGAGCTGGCCGGTCTCGCCCTGGCTGCGGGCGCACAGGTCGTCGGCAAAGTCTGCCAGGTCCGCTCAGCCGTGAGCCCCAAGCTTTTCATCGGCGAAGGCAAGGTCGAGGAAATCAACCGGCTCAAGGATGAGCTCGGGGCCGAGCTCATCATCTTCGACCACAACCTCCGGCCCAGCCAGCAGCGAGGCCTCGAAAACGCCCTCCAGGTCAAAGTCATCGACCGGACGCAGCTCATTCTGGATATCTTTGCCCAGCGTGCCCATAGCAACGAGGGCAAGCTGCAGGTGGAGTTGGCTCAGCTGAGCTACCTCCTCCCCCGCCTCGTCGGGAAGGGGATCGCCCTTTCCCGCCTCGGCGGCAGCGGC
Organism: uncultured Eubacteriales bacterium; assembly: GCA_964537875.1. Lineage (GTDB taxonomy): Bacteria > Acidobacteriota > Aminicenantia > Aminicenantales > UBA4085 > JAPKZH01. The sequence continues at coordinate 3,833 of CAZIDN010000001.1, read as the reverse complement.
ATCGGGCCGCTGCGCGGACCCGGCGAAAAAAAGCTCGAAGAGGACCGGCGGAGGATCCAGGACCGGATCGCCAAGATCAAGCGTGAGATCCGCAATGTCCAGAAACGCAGGGCGAGCCAGAGGCAGAGCCGCAAGGAAAGCCTCATCCCGCTTGTCTCCTTGGTGGGCTACACCAGCGTCGGAAAATCCAGCCTCTTCAACGCCCTGGCCCAGGAGACGACATTCACTTCGTCGCAGCTTTTCGCCACTCTCGACCCTCTGGTCCGCCGCGCCTATTTTTCAGACGGACTGCACTTTTTCCTGAGCGACACCGTCGGCTTCATCCGGAAGCTTCCCGTGGAGCTCATCACATCCTTCAAAGCCACCCTGGAGGAGGTCAACGAATCCGACTGCATCATCCACGTCATCGACCTGAGCGCCCCTGGCTCCGAGGGGCAGGCCGAGGCCGTCTCGAGGATCCTTTCGGAGATCGGGGCGAGCGGTATTCCCAGGCTCAGTGTCTATAACAAAATCGACCTTCTTCCCGACAAGGACGACCTCCTTATGAGAAACCAGCAGGCAGCGGCAGAAAGCATCTATGTCTCCGCCAAGTCCGGGGAAGGCCTGCCCGCTTTGAAGACAAAGCTCCGCTCGCTGCTCTATAAAGATCTCGAAATGTTCGAGATGCGCATCCCGAAAGACCGGCAGGACATCCTCGATTCTCTGCCCCGCTGGTCCCTGGTCTTGAAAAAACAGGAGAATGGGGATTATTATGAAATGCAGGTCATGGCCAATCCTCAGCGCATGCTCGATTACCTGCCCTATCTTGAAGGAGGAGAAAAGAATTGCGGAAAAAAACCAGTCTTCTGATATTCGTGATAGCCCTGTCGTGGGCCTGTGTGACGATGGAGCCTCCGCCGCCCCCCTCTCTCTATATCGAGAGCCCTGCGCCGGCGATGTCCGCCATGCTCTCCTTGGATGACCGGATCGCTGTGGAGGATGCCTGGAACAACCTGAAACAAGGCAAAGCCGCCAAAGCCGAAAAGATCCTGACCAAGCTCGGCAGCGCCAACCCGTTCTATTATGCCGGTCTTGGCTATGCCGCCCTTCTCCTCGAAAATCTTCCGCTGGCCGAACAAAATTTCGAGCAGGCGGTCCGGGAGCGCCAGGACATGGCCTTGGCCCATCTCGGGCTGGGCCAGGTCTATCAGAAAGCCGGAAAGGAAGAGCAGGCCTACAACGAATATCTCGAAGTCCTCAAAAGGGACACGGAGAATGCCTGGGCTTCGAAAGAGTCCGAAGCGATCAGGACCAAAATGACCGCGGAGTTGCTCAAGGAAGGCAAAGCCTACGCGGACGCAGGCGACAAGGAGAAAGGCAAGGAATCTTACCTCAAAGCCCTGCACTATTCTCCGAAGTCCCAGGAGGCCCACCTCGCCCTGGCCAGGCTCTACCGGGAAGAAACAAGCTATCAGAACGCTTTGTTCCACCTGAGGACGGCCAATGCCAACGATCCCAAGAACAAGACCATTCTTCGGGATTATGCCGACACGCTCACCCTGGCCGAGCAATTTCCCAGGAGCCTGGATATCTATGAGCGCCTGCTGGAGCTCGACCCGCAGAACAAGCAGGTCAAGGACCGCATCGATCTCTTGAAAAACAAGCTCGGCATTGTCGAGCTCCCCAGCCAGTACAACAATATCGGCGCCTCTGAGGCTGTGACCAAGGAGGACTTGGCGGCCCTCATCGGGGTCAAATTACGGGACGTCCTGGGCGAGACATCCCCCAAGCCTCCGGTCATCGTCGACATCACGACCTCCTGGGCCGCCCGTTTCATCCTCAAAACGACGGCCCTGGAGATCATGGATGTCTACTCCAATCATACCTTTCAGCCCAAAAAAATCATGACCCGCGCCGAAATCGCGGAAACCCTCGTCCGCCTGGTCAGTCTCTTGAGAAAAAACGGGTACAAAATCGTCGAACAGATTCCCATCGACCGGATCCAGATTCTGGACGTCTCGCCAGAGCATTTCTCTTTCCAGGCGATCGCCCAGGTCCTCTCCTTCGAGCTCATGACTCTTGCCCCGGACAGGACCTTCAGACCCGAGCTCGGCCTATCGGGCCGGGAGGCAATCAAGACTTTAGATATTCTGCTGGGCTTGATAAAATAGGAACGAGAGGAAGCGTGGAATGGATACGGACAAGCCGGAAGCCCTAAAGTCGGATATCCTGACTCTCCCGAACCTGTTGAGCCTCTTCCGGATCCTTCTCGTCCCCGTCTTCCTCTGGTCCCTGTTGAACAAAAAGGCTTTCGAGGCCCTTCTCATTTTTTTCCTGGCCGGGCTGACCGATGTGCTCGACGGCTTTACGGCCCGCATCTGGCATCAGCGGTCGAAGCTCGGCACGATCCTCGACCCCGCCGGAGACAAACTGCTGATGGTGGCCTCGTATGTCGTCCTCTCCCTGGCCTCGGTCGCCTCGCCCAATTTCATCCCCATCTGGCTGACCTTGGTCGTGTTTGCCCGGGACCTGCTGATCGTCACCGGCGCGTTCATCGCTTATCTGAGTTGGAGGCAGACGACATTCACCCCGTCCTTGCTGGGGAAGATCAGCACGATCTGCCAGGTGGGGACGGTCTTTCTCGTGCTCCTCTTGAACTTCTGCCAGGTTTCGCCCTGGTACATGGACGCGGTCTACTATCTGACGCTGCTGGCCACGCTCGCCTCCGGTGTCCACTATTTCATCTTCGGCCTGCAGACGCTCCGCGAGCGCCGAAAAGCCTAAAGGAGAATTCGGAGATGCCGACCGTGAGAATTCGGGAGAATTCCGGCCTGCCGCAGAATTCCCCCCCTCTTTACATTAAGGCCGAAATATATAGAATTGTAAAGAAGATGGAAAGGAGTGGACCATGCCAGAATTCTTGAAAAATATTCTTTGGGCAACAGATTTTTCAGAGGAATCTCAAGAAGCCCTTCTCTACGCTCATTTCTTCGCCAAGGCTTACCAGGCCGGCCTGACGGCGCTCCACGTCGTGTCGGACTTTTCCCCGGCGCTTTATGATCCATCGCTGGCGATCACCGTCGATGTCGTCAAGAGGCTTGAGGTCCTGAAAAAAGAAGCTCACGCGAAAATCGAAGCCATCGGGAAGAAAAAGAAAGTTCCTTTCCAAAAAATCGTCGTCGACGACGGCTCCGTTTCAAAGACGATCATTGAGGTCTCGGAAAAAGAGAAGGCAGATCTCATCGTCATGGGCAAGAAAGGAATCTCGGCCATCGATAAGCTTCTCATCGGCAGCGTCGCCAATCAAGTCCTCAGACATTCCTTGATCCCGCTTCTCCTGACCAGGAAAAGGGAGGGAAAGCCCCGGGTCAAAAAAATTCTTGTCCCCACGGATTTTTCTCCACGGGAAAACCTCGAACGGGAATTCGCCTGGAGACTGGCCAAAAGCTTCGATGCTTCGCTGACCTTTCTCCATGTTTTCGAGCTCCAGGACCGGCTGGCCCGATGGGAGCTGGAGGAGATGTTCAAAGCGCTCCTGGCCAAGCTTCAACAGAGAGAAAAGAAAGAAAAAGAGGACATCAAAATCAAGGAAGAAGTCACCCGGGCCATGGAAGCCTGGTCCGGCATTGTCGAATATGCCGAGACGAATCACTTCGATCTCATCGTGATGTCCTCGATCGCGCGGAAGCTGGGACGCTTCTTTTTGGGCAGCACGACCGAAAAAGTCATCTCCCTGTCCGACGTGCCGGTCTTTGCCATCCCCCCGCGCGAAAGCCTCAAGCTTTAGGCCTTTTATTTTAGGTTTTTGTCGACGAATCCCTTCCGGAGCAGCGTCCGCCAGAGGATCTTGAGGT